>JBJEHA010000077.1:0-35836 GCA_051875605.1 Prevotella sp.
ACGTCTGCAAAGGTAACATTTTTA
This sequence comes from Prevotella sp., assembly GCA_051875605.1. GTDB lineage: Bacteria > Bacteroidota > Bacteroidia > Bacteroidales > Bacteroidaceae > Prevotella. The sequence goes on from JBJEHA010000077.1 coordinate 25, forward strand.
TTTATAACCACACCTTTTTGCTACTGATCCGTTTTTAGGCATCTGTGACCCTGCGATGCTGGTTGTTATTACGTTTGGTAGGCATATAAGAAAAGCGGAGTCACCATTTGCCTATACTGCCATGTTGGGCTTGGACTCCCTTGCTACACAGAATAGGAAAGATTACTCCGCTTGGCAGTATATCGCATAAGATACGATTACACACCAAGAGAGCGTTTCCCACTTTCTGATGTAGCAATATAGGCTTATGCCTACTTAGTGAAGTGTCCAAGTTCACATGTACAGAAAAGCGAAAATGCGCTATCTAATATGTCTGTCAAAAAGCCTATTTTGGCAATATGACAATGCAAAGGTAATCATAATTTCTTTAAGTCCATCAAGTAACTGGAACAAACTTGACTTTCGATGCCAATTTTCTTGATTTGCGACTACTTGAATTTTCAAAACCGACTCAAATTAACCTTTTATATTACATTGACACACCTTTCCCTTGTATCAAGAGCGTTCCAAAAGATTAAAATGATACGAATCAAGTATTGATACATTATGAGAGTAAATCCCTTATATCTTGTAGTGTGTTCATTTGCTTATCTGTTGAGGCTCGCTTTCCCTCCAAATACCCTTGTATCTTATCCATGCGCTTGGTCAGTCCACTGCGGGATTTGAACACCCCTCTTAAAGTTTGCTCTATCTGCTTAAGGTCGTTGTGATACTGGGCCAAGAGTAAATCCATCGTTAAGGTGTCATAGTCTTGTGGCTTGAAAGGTGTGCAAGCCTCAACATTGCCAAAAACGGAATTAAAGACTTTAAGTAAGGGATTGGCTTTCGTGTTAAGCACGTCCATAATATAAGTGTCCTCGACCTCTGTGTAATGTTTAATCTTTTTGGGCGTATCAAGCGACAACTCAAAACGTGTTTTTCCGTTGAAATAGTCTAATACTTGATACTTGTTGGTTAAGGTGTTGAGAAATGCTTGGTTATCGTTTCGTTGAAGTTCCCTACCTTTATTATATAGTATTAGTGTTTCTTTGCAATCCCTTGACTTTACATCCCTTGAAAATACGATGCCCTCGTTTTCGTAATGTTCCCACTTGTAGCGTCTGTAATTGCCGACTCTCTCGTTGAGCGTGTCTAATACTTGGGGTGTAAGGTCTAAATCGACATCTGTAGTTACGTCCATTGAGGTAATGCACCCCGTCTGTAAAATCCCCTGTGTGTCTATTTGGCAGATGCCTAATTGGTTTATCCTCTCTAAACAATCCCCGATTGTTTCCTTTGAAATCAACTTGGGATAATCCTCTTTCAGAATCTTACTTGAAAACTCTAATGTAAGTGTCTGCTTGAGCATGCTCGTTGCTATGAATAAGTTATAAGGAATATCCACATCTCCCTTTGATGAATAATACTCCCCCTTGAGTGTTCCACTACGATGGTCGTAGTCCTTGTTAAATTTAATTTGTTTGTCTAATAGATATTTATTGTTAGCCTTTATCTTAATTCGGTCTAATGTGATAAATTTCATTTGTCATCGTATAATTCTTTTATTTTCTAATATGTCAAATGTAGTCTTGTGTTCCCTTGAGGCTACATTTTCCCCTTTTGATAATGAGTAGGCTTGCAAAGTGAAAAAGTCAAATATAATTATCGATTTTTTTTTAGAGAGACACACAGGACACCGTATTTTTATGGCATTTTGAGTACATTCCCACAATGAGTAAGCGGATACATAAATTGCCGAAACACCCCCTCCCTTGGGGAAGGGAGGAGGAATGACTTGGGAAAAAGTTTCTGAAAGGCTTATGTCTGAATGACTTTACAATCTTTTAGCAAGATTTGGAGGTAATATCGGTTTTGTCGGGTCGGGTATCCATTGCCTTAGTTCCCAAAGTTTATCTAAATCCTCTAAGAATTGGTTCGAGAAAAGAACGTCAGGGGGTACGAAGAAAAAGCTAAGTAATTGACAATTCAATACTTGGCTTTTTCTTTTGGTTGAAATTTCCCCACATTTCGGCTCAGCGGATTTCCCCCACCGGCGTAATATAATGGACTAGCGGAGATTCCGGGACAACAGAAAATCTCGGTTGGTGTCCCATGCAATATCGGACATATTGCGTACCTTTACCACATGAAAGCAGAACAATTACAGAATTGCAGAAAACTGATTATGGAAAATATGCGTTTACATATGATATACGGAAAAACCGTTTCGTTCGAAGAATTAATGAGTCAGCCTGAGAAAACGGATAAATAAGATGTTATAGATTTTAATACATGAAAATTACATGGAAATAATTTATCTGAATTTTAAGTGTAATACAGGAACGATGGTTAAAGGTGGACATCGTTCTAGTAATGGATGGGTAACTTCTTGGGTTGATTATACGACATACACCCTTACAGCTAGTACAGAAGATTCTAAGCTACCATTAAAATGATGTTCAATAATTGAAACCTTTTTATCTAGATATCGCGATAAAAAAGAGGAGGACCAAGATTGGGGAGTGTATATAACCGAGGAAAACTGTGAAACCATCATAAGCATTTCAGAATTAATTGATTTATTAAATGATGCCCAAAAAATATTTTTATTTCAAGAATCCACGACGTCGCAACCGTATAAAATAGATTCTTTATTATCAAACTCAAAGAAAGAATATCAAAATATCCTACAGATTATAAGTAGTACTCAACATGAGCTTGACAATGAACTTAAAAAGCTTAAATCTAAATATAATCAAATAACGCTTGAGAAATTATACCCTCATTTTCGTGAACTTATTATTAATTTTCAAATTGATTTCTTTAGTCTTTATACCGAAATTGGATATTATCCAGTAGATCTAATTGCTATTAATAGTGATTATGATTTATTGATAAAAAGCATTGTGCTTTATAACCCTCCTTATAAAGCTGTTAATGAAGTATATACAGTTCTTACAACAGGAAAATATTCATATTTTGACATCGTTGCTGAGAATGTGGCTCAACTCTCTGCACATGATAATAAAGTCCTGTCAAATTATATAAAGAAACTAGAGCAAGAAAATGGTCATGCACATTTCGGTAAAAATTCTTATGGAAATGAACAATATTTTAGTCCGAAGATTTTGCCCGGAATGACTAATTTAGTGACATTATATTTACTCAATGGCGAATTTGAAAAGTACGAGCAGCTTATGAAAAACCCTATTTACTCTCGACAAAAGAATGGATACTTTGACAGCATGTTAAAGTTTGCGTATCTTGCACATGCAAGATGGGATAAACTTTCATTAGATTCAACATCATATGAATATGGTAGTGATAGTGTTTTTTTTAGAGAGCGTTTATTCACTTATGGGATATGTCATGAGAAGAAATGGGTTCCGTTTTTAAAACGTATAATTACAAATGAAGATGTAATGAATAAATTAAGTTTGTTTTATCCTTATAAAGGAAATAATGACAAATCACCAAAAGATTGCGTTAGACGAATAATTAGTGGTATTATTTCTGAATTCGAATAAGCATATCTTGCTCCATATATTATTTCTTATGCATATTCTATTTCTATACTGTGATTTGTAGAATGCCATTATGGCATTTATGATTTTAGCATGTATTTACCGTGAAATATATAGTTAGGGTTCTATGACCATCTGAATGCACTGGAAGCAGATAAACGAATATCGGAAGACGGTCGTCATGAGTATTCCTACTACTAGGCGTTACTAACTTAAAACTTCCAATGTCATGAAGAAATTCAAACTCGAAATGAAGGTTAACGCCAATTTGGCAGAAGTGCTATGGACATTGAACGCTGCTGCACTACTGCCTGGTTAAAAACTTTTCGTCACCACTCGTTTAGAGTGGTGATGTTTTTATCACTATCTTTTTTATTGAGAACGTTCTCTCGTTCAGCAGATAATCAGTGGAGATAGATTTTGTGAAAATAAATACCCGAGAGCCAGAGAGGGGACGGGAGTCTGGAAACGGAGGCATCGCATTCCTTCACCGGTATGGATGCCTCCGTCCAACTAAATCAGTCTAACGATTTCTGTAATCATAATGGAGAGAAACGACCTCCGTTCACTCGTCTATCTTGCGCAACTGTACCTGCCCCACCTGGCAATGTGAGAGGTAGGCCTTGTTGATGTCTATGATGACCACCACCTCACCGGACTTATGACGGAAGGGATGGGATACGTTGTAGGCCAGGTCCGTGTCCTGTGAGTAAGCCTCCCACCCTGCGCTGTCGGGACTGATGAATATGGGCAACGTCGTGGCAGTCTGCCAGTCCATGTCCGACAGTCTTTTTCCCCTGGTACTGAGATCCAGCACTGCCAGTTCTGTACTGTCTGCAGCGTTTATCACCCTGACCCGTGCCTCACGCCCATTAGCCTTGCCCAGTGTCTCCAGTACATAGCTGCCCTCATCGAGCATTTCCCGGCGGCTCATATTGATGCTTACTGGCTTCGATGCATCTACCCTGTCTATGCTGATATAGCGGTCGGGAAGTCCGCCATAAGGCTTCTTGTAGTCCATGATGTGCCCCCTCACGTTGTCCATGATGTTCAGTGTCCATCCCTGTGCATCAAGCGCATCCCATTCCTGCTCACTGTCCAGCACGATGCCATTGCGCTGGCAGGCGACCTCACGCTCCTTCTTGTATTCGTAGTTCGCTTTCCCAATGGCAGTGCCCAGGGTGGCGAGCAGCACGACAAACGATATTATCCAAGTCAGCACGAGCGTGAGCCTCACACTGTTAGAGAGCGGCGTAGCGGTGTGCCTCATGTAGCGCACAATGGCATAGACGGGCAGTCCTACCGTGAACACCGCAGCCAGCAGACCCATCCAGACCAGTCCGGTATTATGGCCTATCAGGTTCACCATCCAAGCCTCTCCAGGTATCATGGCAAAGGGGAGTGCCGTCAGACCCACACCTATCGAGAACAAGGTCACCAGTGCCACCATGACGAAGAGCAGGACAGAGACCAGAGGGAAGAGCAGCAGGAAGAGAAAGGCCATGAAGATGAATTTCAGGCAGCCCGACGATTTCCTGTTGCTGCGCACTGTGCACTCACCGGACTGCAGTTCGGAGTCGTTCACGATTTGCTCCTTCAGGCTCTCCGGTGTCACCTCCCTGCCTTTCATGCGCAGCCTGTCGGCCGGTGTCGTGGCCTCTGGAACGATGACCCACAGGGCCAGGTAAAGCAGAGGAATGAGCCAGGAGATGAAGCTGGGCAGACACCATACGTTCACCGAGGTGAAGAAGACCGCCAGCAACAATGTGCCGAGCCTCCAGAACACCACATCGCCCACGCCAGCATATTCGGCCAATCCGGAGCACACGCCGCCCAGCATCTTGTCCTTCCCATTGCGGTAGAGCCTGTGTTCACGCATGTGTGTCCTCATGCGTCCGAAAAAAGTCGTCTCCGGCTCCTCTGCGGTTTCCTTCCCGTCATCGTCACAACTGGACTGTGCTGCCTGGTCCCCGTGTGCAGAGGCCTCATCATCGATGTCCGAGGGATTGCCTATCTTGTCGATGATTTCTTTCACGGTCTCTATGTTCACCGCCTCCATGCCCTGCTGCCTACGCTGCCAAAGCAGTTCGGCCACGCGGTGCTCTATGTCGTCGGCTATCTCGTCGCCGCCTTCCTGACTCCTGAAGTAGTTCTTCATGTTCTGCAGATAGTTCTCAAGCAGCTGGTAAGCATCTTCGTCAATGGCATAGATAGTGCCGAAGATGTTGATGGATATATTCTTTTTCATAATCGTGTTTTAGTTATTAATGGGTGTCCTGTCATCATCGTTGAATTTCTCTTGCAGTATGCTCACCGTAGTGGCCAGCTCATTCCAGCTGGCATCGAGCTGGCTCAGTGCATCCTCGCCTTCCCCGGTCAGCGCATAGTATTTTCGTGGCGGGCCCTGGGTGCTTTCCTGCCACTCATACTTGAGCAGCCCGTCTTTCTTCAGGCGGTTGAGCAGCGGATAGAGCGTACCCTCCACGACGATCATTTCCGCCTCCTTCAGCCTCACGATGATATCGTTGGCATAGGACGGACGGTACCTCAACAGGAGGAGTATGCAATACTCGAGCATGCCCTTCCTCATTTGCGATTTCGTGTTTTCTACATTTGCCATTTAACAGATGTTTTGGTGATTCGGCAGCAAAGATATGCAATGTTTGGTACATTGCAATGCAAGGTATTAATATTTTAACATTATTTACAAAAACAATGTTCAATCCTTCCGGTTCTCCCTTCCGTTTACGGCAAAACCGCACTTTTTCCCGTCCTCCCGGAATGTTTTCCACGGATCTTGTATAAATTTGCACTACATATACCATATAAAGACAAAGATATGAAAAACAGACTTTCAGGATTCCCAGACCACGGAATCCGGGAACCACAGACCACAGCGGCCGTGCTGACGGCCACCGGCCACAAGACAGCAGGGCTGCCGGGCCGACTGCTGGCCACCGCACTGCTCACGTGCATGTTCTTCACCGCCGTCCAGGCACAGCTCATAGAGGGCAAACGCGGCTCAGACGACTTCCAGATCGGTGTTGCAGGGTTCACCTACCGCCAGTTCAGTATCGAGCAGACGCTGGCCTACCTGCAGAGCATGGGCGTGAAGTACCTTTCCGTGAAAGACTTCTGGCTGCCGCTCAACTCCACCAAGGAGGAAATGGAACGCTTCAAGAAGCTCTGCGCAAAGCATGGCGTGGAGGGCTACATCCTTGGGCCCATCTACATGAACAGCGAGGCCGAGGTGGACAGGGCCTTCGACTATGCCGCACGCTACGGCTCCACCATGTTCATCGGCGTGCCTAAGTACGAACTGCTGGACTACACCATCAGGAAAGTGGAACAGACCGGCATACGCGTGGCCATACACACCCACGGACCCGACGGAGCACCCTTCCCCAACATCAGCAAGGTGGTGGAACTGGTGAAAGACCCCAAGCTCGGCGTGGGGTGCTGCATGGACCTCGGACACAGCGTGCGCATGGGTGAAGACATCGTGAAGGACATCAAGCGATACCATGAATGGATCTACGACATACACATCAAGGACGAGACCGCGCCCTCCAAAGCCGGGCAGACATGGGAAATGGGGCGAGGAGTGATAGACTTCAGGCCCATCATCAAGACACTGCGGAAAGTGGGCTACAAGGGCAAGCTGTCGCTGGAGTTCGAGAAGAACGCGGCCGACCCGCACCCCGGTGTGGCCGAGAGCATAGGCTACCTGCGCGGCATCTGCGATGCTACGGAATGACAGCCACACAGCACACAGAAAGAGAGAGGGTGAAGTCCTGCCATGAACCTCACCCTCTCCACTTTTTCGATGACCCTTAACGGATGTCTTCCGTCAAGTCAGAAGGTACAATGGCCAATCATCTGGCTATAGTCATAGCTCGACCGTGAACCTTCGTCTCCGCCATCATTCTCATTCACAATAACATCCTCGTTCTCATCATCATCGCTGCTGCATGACACGGACGACATGCCCAACATAAGCATCATGATGATGCTGAACAGTTTGTATTGCTTCATGATTTTGCGTATTTATGTCTGTTTATCTGTTTGATTTCCGGTGCGGCATGAACAGCCTTGCGCCCAGTGCCTTGCGGATGCGCTCGACCTTGGAACGGGCTGAACTCCGAGTGAGCGGAGCCGGAGCCACATTGGCCTTGGCTGAAGAAGCGGCACTTACAGGCTTGTAGTGGAACATGTATTGGTCGATTCTTCCAGCAGTCTCGTTGTCAGTCCACTTTTCGGTGTTGATTGTCCCGTCCTCGTTGAGAGTGAAAGTACCTGTATAGCTATCTTCATCTTCATAGGTTTCACCATCATACGCCTCCGAAATGTATTCCGTTATTGTCTGCGGAAGCATCTTCGGTCCTACACCGACCAGGCCGGCTCCGAAGAAGCCCATATCGTCATCGCACACCCATCCCGGATACTGCCTGTATTTATTGGGCTTAATGCCATAAGTAAAGCTGACAGAACTTTTATCTGTACCAGTATATACACGCTCCCCACCTTTATATTCATACGTATGGATTGACTCCCACTTCATCATGTTGCCATCTTTCCAGGTGACTGTAGCTTTATTGACATCCTTGTCTGTGTGGACGATGCCGTTCTCTGTATATTTCTCATTGTAAACAGACTCCATGGCCACCAACTGTCCATTGGCATCATAGCTGAGGCTATGTGTAACAGACCCGCTTTCTGCACCGTATTCGCCGTCCTCAATACTATAGTTGCCGCTGACTTTTGTGATATATCCCTTGCTGTTGAATGAAATAGAGAACGGCTGGTTCTCATAATCTTCATCGTAAAAATATAATTTCCCGGCCTTGTAGTCAATATAGAAAATGTCATCATAGTCGTCAAGTTCTGTACAGAAGTAAGGGCGGAACTGCTCATCATACTTGTACTTGAACATGACAAATTCATCATAGTTGTCCTCTTTGCAGGAAATGTAATCAAGCAGTACCTTTGCCTCTGTCACCAGTGCGCTTCCGTTGCCAGAGGGTGCACCTCCGTTGCCGTTGTCGTCATCGTCACTGCTGCAGGAAGAGAGTGTGATTGCACAGACAGCCATCATGGCCATCAGGTTGATTCTGAAAAGATTTTCATTGTTTCGTTTTTGTTTTTGTTAGAATCATAAAGAAAAGGAGCAGGCAGACGCGTGCACAGGCGGCTTTCATGACCTTGATGTCTGCACCGGTTTGGGGACAATTACTGCAGACAGCGTCACGCCTGGAACACGCAGACCGTACCTGCTCCTGTCAATTTTTTACAGGATGGAGTCTCAGAAGCTGTAGCCTAAGCGGACATATACGCCGCTCTGCTTGCTCTTGCCACCATCGAACAGGTCGGTCAGGCCATACTCATAGCCCACCTTCAGCGATACATCCTTGTAGCTGGCCTTCACACCGCCTTGCCATCCCATGCTGAACGTCTTCACCTCCTCGGCATCGTCCTTGGCAATCATGAGGTCAGCATAAGGACCAGTGAGCACGCCTACCTTGATGTCGTCGGTCTTCACGAAATTCCATGTGGCGTTGACGTCGAACTGCAGGAATCCGGGATCCCACTCCTTGCATCCCTTGGTGACATAGGAAACGCCGCCCGTCCAGTCGAAGATGTCGTTGATGGGAGAAGTGTAGTCCACACCGACGTTCAATGCCTTCAGTTCAGAATCGGCACTTCCCTCGTCGAACTTGATGTTGGATACATTTGCGCCATACCATACGGTGAACTTGTTTTGCGCATTGCAGAATGTTGACCATCCGCCAAGGATGAGTCCGAACAACACTAATGATACTTTTTTCATTATTGTATTTGGTTTTTCCCGTTGGCTCTCCGAGACCGGAACATTAATAAATAGTTAAGACTTCTGGAGCTAAATCGAAAAAAGCGTGGAGAGTCTGACCCTGTCACTCGTTCCACACTCTGAGGCTCTGGCATTTGCCCATCCAGTCAAGAACGAGCAACGCAGAAACCCACGCCGATGATTATATGAAGACTCCCGCATTGACGGCAACCACCGGCTGCATATACATGGAACAACGGCATGCATACAACGGTGGCACGGCAATGTATAGGAATCCTGTAAATCACCCCATGGGCATCTACCGTTGCCTTGTCCCGTGACTGGACCTTGAAACTGCCAGATTTCAGAGTGTCAGTAAACAAAGCGCATGATAAACGCCTTCCCTAAAATAGCGGCTCCACATACGCCCAGCCTCCTGCGCCGCTCCGCCAGTGACGGCCCGGGCACATATCGGCGTGGATGCAGCAGCCTGCTCCCCCGGCTTTACGGACGCATCCGGTCAGGCGGCAGAAGCCTTTGCTGCAATGAAGCCGAGGGCAAAATTATTAAAAATTATTATTTGAAACAAATTTTTGCAAAAAATATTTTCAACTGCACAGTTTCCTGCCGCATTTCCTGCGGCATCCTGTGCCACCTGCATGAGCTAGTCCGAAACCCCGGCGTAAGCGCGCTTCCGGTACCGTCCTTCCCCTTCAACGGGAAGCGTGGAAGGCAAAGTCGGGAACACTGCGCTGGAAACTTCGAAGAAGCAAACTGACAACTTCCGAAGACTGAAGTCCCATCTGTAGTTCACGACGTGAAATATAGTGTTCACGCCGTGAAATATAGTGTTCACGCCGTGGAATATAGTGTTCACGGCGTGAACTACAGATTGCAGTTTGCTCTTTCCTGCTTTATAGTGAGGTTTTCCGAAGTTTCCAGCGCAGTGTTTCCGACTTTGCCCTTCACGCTTCCCGGAGCACGACCGGACAGGGGCAGAGGGGAACGTCCGGCACATGCAAACAGGAACCGGCCCTGCACGGCATCCTGCAATTGCAGCATGACGGCAAGGCCGGTTCGGTTGGTGTGTGTTTTCTTAGGTCTTGAAGCGGTTATGATAACTTATGGTGATTGATTATTTGTTCCAGATGCAACGGTAGTTGAAACGCCTGTTGGGCGCAGTGTCGCCATGCGTGCACAGGCTGATGGGATCCTTGAGGTCGGCCGGATTGTCGGCCCACTTGAAGTCGAAGGTCAGGCTGTCGGCTGTCCATCCCAGCAGCTTGCGCGGAACGGAAAGCTCCAGCTGGTTTCCGGCTGTGCGGAAAGGCACTTCGGCCACCTTCTTCCACTTCCTTCCCGTGTATTTCATGACTGTGGTGGTGCCCTGCGGATTGACCTGCCGGTTGATGACATAGTCGTAGCCGTGCCATCCGGTGGCGGAATTGCGGTCGGCATCGATGAAGAGCAGCATCCAGTTGGGCCCTGTGCAAGGTGTCAGGTCATCGGCCGTCTGCACATAGAAGTAGGCGTTGGCCGCATCGAATGCCACCTTGGAGAGGAGGATGTCGTTCCGTCCGGAATTGTCGGTATAGTGCAGTCCGCCGTAGCCGTTGTGGTCGCGGTGGGCCACATCGCCCTTGGTATCGCGGTATTCCACGCCCAGGTTCTCCCATTCGCCGAAACGGCCGTCTATGCTCACCGTTGCCACTCCGCTGTTCTGCGGTATGGGTCTCACCCCTTTGTAGCGGCGTATGTTCTGCGCCATCTGCATGTAGTAGTTGTCGGTGTATCCGCCTTTCATGGGCGAGATGGTGCGGTTGAACTCCGCATTGTACTGGTCAACGAAGTAGAAGGGATTCTTGCGGCCGAGGAACTCGACCGGCCCGCCCGGATTGCCTCCCGGGTCCTTGCCCGAAGTGTACTTTCCTGCGGTCCACTCGTTCCAGTCGTTGAGGTAGAGGAAATCGGGGTCGCCCTTAAGTGCCTCGTCCCAACGCTCCTGGAAGTAGATGCCATAGGCCACGGGATTTTCCACTTCCTTGCCCAGCCAGGGCACGTATGCCTTTGCCGGCATGTCCTTGATGTCGAGCGCGGGTTCGCCGTTCTGCCTGGACCAGCATTTCCCGACCATGGACATGGGGTGCTGTGCCGGTGTCACGGCAGCCTCTTCCAGCCGGCCGCTGTGTGTGGAGATGAGCTTTATGGGATCCAGTTCAGCCACGCTCCTGTCGCCGAGGTCAAGTCCGAACGACCAGTTGTCCTCGGTTCCCACGAACCGCTGTCCCTTCCACTTATAATAGCCCCACCACATGGTGCGCAGCGTGAAGAAGTCCTTCACCTCCTGCGTGTAGTCGGTGTAATACTCATTGGTGTAGTCGGGGTCGCCGTAGTGCGGATGCTGCACGTCGGTCAGTGCCTCCGGCTCATAGTTGGGGTTCTTGTGCTTCACGGAACCGCCGTTGGCGTCGCCCGCATCGGGTGTGCCGTTGTAGAGCAGGAGCGGCTTCCCGTCCCAGTAGAACCAGAGGTCGCGGTACTTGTTCTGCTTATACACCCCTTCGTAGAGTTTCTGCACAACGGTGATGACATTGCCGTTGAATGCCCAGAAACAGAACTTTGGCACTTTGTTTCCCTCGGCTTTCATCTGGCGCATGGTGCGGAACAGCACGTCCCACTCGTCCCAGTAGAGCACGGCGTTGGTGACATCGAGTATGATGACATCGACCCCTGCATCGGCCAGCATGGACATGTCCTTGCGCACAACCCATTCGTCCTGGCTGAGGAAATAGCCCATTTCCGGTTCTCCCCAGTGGTAGGAGCCGATGGTCCACTCCTTGTTGTTGTTGTCGAGCCGCGCGTTGGGGTCGGCATCGAGCACCTTGGTCACGTCGGCCTTGTAGGGTGTGCCGACATTGTACTTGCCTTCATCGTGCCAGGTGATGTAGAATATACCCACCGTGCGTTCCTTGTCGGTCTTCGTAGTGCCCACCTCATCGGATGTAGGCATCTGCCGTCCCAAAGCATCCGTGCCCACCCATGTGTCGGCAAAGATGTCTGTTTGAGAACTGGCCGTTCCACACGGAACGACCAGCAAGACAAACATGAGGATGCTACCTATAAACCTATCGAAAAATCTCATGTCCGTCATAATGTTTCTGTGGTGTCTGCCCCCAGGCATACCCGGGGGAGCAGACGGTTAGCGATTACTTATATATAAAAAACTCAAAATGACCACCCTGTTATTCGAAGTGGATGTTCTTCACATGTATCTCGAGCGCAGCCTCTGTACCCCAGTCCATGCGGAAGAAGTCACCGGCATTGCCCTTCCAGTTGTGCTGGGCCATAGCCTCGGCATAGTCGTAGATGAAGGTAGTCCAGCTGTCGGCCTTCGGCACCATTACGTTGGTAGAGCGTCCGCCGGCTGCGCCGCCACCCTTGTCACACCAGAAGAGCTCGAGCTTGAACTCCTTGCTGGCCTTATAGCGCATCACGAGCTTGGTGCCTGCTACAGGCGCCTGGAGACCGTTGATGGGGCAGAACGGGTCGCCGCCAGTGGTGATGATGAAGTAGGCGTAAGGATTGCCGGGTGAATCAGGATCGGGAACCCATGCCATCTGGTTGCACGACATGGTGAACGTGATGTACTCAGTGTTCGGGTCGATGACATCATAGGGACAGGGTTTCGGAGTGACGGTGAACTTCCTCACCTCGCTCTTTGCACCGCCATCCACATTGACAGCCTGGACGGAAATCTCTGTGGTCACGAGGATTTCAATCTCAGCCCTTCCGGCGGTAGAGGCATCCTTGGTCAAGGTGACCGGCTGGCCCGTCGTCGGATGGAGGTAGGTGATGTTCAGATTGACCGGCACACCGGTGATGTTGGTCCACGAGATGATTGCGGAGTTCTCTCCAGGCTCGGCTGTAACAGAGGAAATGACATAGTCCTTGGCAGCACTCTTTTCCTGAGGTGCGGCGTTTACCGTAACGACAGAAGAGCGTGAACCGTGGGCTGTGCAGGCCTGCAGGTCGAACGAGTGGTCCTGTGTGTCGGTGAATCCCGTGACAGCCGATTCCATGAGACCGGTTGACGTGTTGAGCGCATCCTTGCCGATCTTGACGTGCTTCACATTGCCTTCAGAGTCCTTGTATGTAACAAGCGTATAGTAATAGTTCTCACTCTGGGGAGCCTTGAACTTCAGTATAACAGAGCCTACAAACGGTTCGGCCTTGGCCTCCGTTACCGGATCGATAGGCCCGTCCTTGGTTTCGTCGTCATCGCTGCAGGCAGCAAGGCACAACGAGCAGACCATTGCAAAAATATAATAGTATCTTTTCATTTTTACTTTTGTTTTGGTGTTAGGATCCTGCCGGGCGGTGTGGTTACAGCCACCCGGCTTGAGAATCTTTGATTACATTTCCATCCAATTACCAGCCTGGGTTCTGCCAGTTATTGCCCGTGATGGTTTCCATTTTGGTGGCCTCGGCATTGTCGAGCGGGAAGAGCAGGTACTTGTCGTCGGTGTTCTTGCGCGCATCGACCACGAAACGCTCATACTTGATGGCTGTACCGTTCTTCACGGCCTTCATACCGGTAACGACCTTGTACGATGACAGGGATTTCCAGCGACGCAGGTCGAACTGGCGCTTGCCCTCGAAAGCAAACTCCACAGCACGCTCCTTGCGCAACCTTCTCTCAAAAGTGGATTTGTCCATTCCGTTGGGCAACGCGGGCATTCCCACACGTGCACGCACCTTGTCAATGGCCTGTTTGGCAGAAATCTTCAAGTTGCCGAAGGAGTACTGGTTGTCGGCAGAAGAAGCCTGATAGGCACACTCGGCAAACAGGAAGTAGATGTCTGCCAGACGCTTGGTGCGGATGTAGCCATCATAGTTGACAGACTTGTTGGAACGTCCGTCGATGTACTTGTGCATGTAATAGCCGGTCACGGTGTACTTCAGGCCTTCGCCGGAAGTGTTAAGTGTGGCATTTCCACCGTCGTAGGTCTGGATTTCCACCCCTTGGCCACCGGGAAGCTGCGTAGAGCCATTGAACCATACCGTTGCTGCAAGACGCGGGTCACGGTTGCTGTATGGGTCGTTGTCATTGTAGGTAGCACCGGCGTTGATCTGAAGATGCTGGGCATCCTTGTAGCCGATGACAGCCTCTGTTCCGTCCTTCATGTCATAACAGTCGATGAGTTCCTGGTTGGGACACAGGCCTGCACTGCTCTGGCCGTCAACAAACGGCAGGCCATTGCTCAGCGACAAGTTGAACTGGCCGTTGGTGGCATAGATGGTCTCCTTGTCAACCGCGCGCTTGTCATAAGGGGTCTGTGCAAAATAGGAATCGTACTCATTGATGTGGTTGGGGCTGACTGTTGTCCACAACTCATAGCCATGGCTGAGCAACTGGTTCAGCGCATTTCCCGTAACCTGCACGGCATAGTCCCATGTGAATGTACCGTCCTCGAAAAGCGGGCTCTTGGCATAAGTGATGGCTTCTGCCTCAAGTGCATAGCAGACACCACGGGTCATCATGCCGTTCTGGTTGTCCTGGAGATTCCAGGAGAAGCCTTCCTGCGTGTCGGGCATGGCCAACGCAGCCTCACAGTCAGCAATGATCTGCTGGGCTATTTCGCCAACCGTAGCCTTCTTCACGCCACTGTAATCAGCGCCTTTACCCATATCCTTCAGAAGCAGGGGCACCTGTCCGAAACGCTTCATGAGCTCAAGGTAATAGTAAGCGCGAAGCGTGAGTGCCTGAGCCTTCCAGCCATCCTTCTCTTCCTGTGTCTCGTCACCGGTGGCACCGTCAACATGCTCAAGGAAGACATTGCACTTGCGGATACCTTCAAAGAAGTTGCTCCACAGGTTGCCCTCCATGTTATAAGCATAGAAGTCATTCACAGAGAAGTCATCGTTGTACCAACGTGCGTATGACGAGCCGACAGTGTTCTTCTCGACACTTGTCGCGAGATCTGTAAATCCCTCCGTGGAAAGATATCCACCAATGCGGTGCTGGTAACAGTTGTTCAGGTAGCCGCGCGTATTGTTGCGGTCTGTCCATATCTCATCCGAGTTGGTATGGCCGTCCGTGTCAAGATCAATGGTGTCGTTGCAGGAATACATCGATACCAAACCGATCGACACAATGAACAATTTTATGTATTTATTCATTTCTACAGTCTTTTTAAGTGGTTCATGTCAATTAAAACGTAGCTCTGACACCAATGCTGTATGAACGATACGGAGCCAGTGTGTTGTAAGAGTTCTCCGGCCCGAAATCATCCGACTTCATGTTGTCGATACTGAAAAGGTTCTGACCCTGAAGCACGAAGCGCAGTTTGCTGATGCCTATACCCTTTGTGCAGGCTGCGGGAAGCGTGTAACCGATTTCCAGGTTCTTGAGCTTGAAGTAGGAGCAGTCTTCTACGAAGAAGTCGCTGGCACGGTGGTTGGTAGTAGCCTGGGTGGAAAGTGCCGGATAAGTGATCTTCTGGCCTTCATTCCAGCGTTCCTGTGTCCACGCGTTGCGATGGAGTGACCCATAGACACCGTCGTATGACGTTTCATACACTCCGATGCCCGAATAGCAATAAGAGTAGCTGCCGATAGCGTCGAACAGGAAACTCAGGTCCCAGTTCTTGTACTGGAACTGTCCGTTGAATCCCCATGTGTAGTTAGGCAGTGAACCCTTTGTGATAGGAGCCATATCCTTATCGTTGATGACGCCGTCTTCATTAAGGTCCTTGTACTTCAGGTCACCAAGACGCGGTGTTCCGAATTCATATTTCGGGCCATTGTCGATTTCCTCCTGGAAATTGAAGAAACCGTTTCCATTGCTCTTGTCAACAATCAGACCCCACTGTGTTCCTACAGAATAGCCCTGTGTACGATAGCGGTAAGCATAGTCATCGTCCTTGGGTGTCTCACCATAGTTCACAACCTTGTTCTTGTTGTAGGCAACAAAGCCGCCGACATTGAACGAGAAGCCATTGTTGAAGGCATGACCTACTGAAAGCTGGATCTCATAACCTTTGTTCTCAAAACTACCGGAATTGGTCTGGGGATATGCGCTCAGAGGAATACCCTGGAATGCAGGAATCATAGTGGTTGAACTGATGACAGCATCACTGATTTTCTCCTTGAACACATCAACAGTAAGGTTCACCCAATTGAAGAAACCAAGGTCAATACCTACGTTGAACTTCTTGGATGTCTCAGGCTTGAGGTCCTTGTTACCATAGCTCTTCTCTTGTGTGAGATACTGAAGGTATCCGATTGGACCGCCCTGTGCAATGGTTACATAGTCGTCATAGGCATAACGCGCCAGACCATTACGGTCATCAGCTGTCTTACCATAGGCAACACGCAGTTTTGCAAAACTCAACGGCTTGAAATCCTTCAGGAATGCTTCGTTGGAAGCGATCCATGCTGCTGAAACGGCAGGAGTGGTGACCCAACGGCTGTCTGCATGGTGCTTGTCGCTACCGCCGTAACCCATGACAAGACGCAAAGCATAGCGGTTGTCAAAGTCGTAGTTGGCATCAATACCAGCTGTGACGCGTTTGTAGGGGAACACTGCAGAAGCTTCATAGCACTGGTAGAGTGCGTATGCCATACCCTTAACATGGTGCTGGCCGAAATTGCGTGCATAATCAATATGTCCACGATATGACAGGTCGTACCATTCGTTCTGGCCCTTACCATACACCAGGTTCGTATTGTCTATAGTACCCTTGCGAATCCAGTTCAGTTCCTCTGAATTGGTGTCTATCATGTAGCGACGATAATTCTTGGAAACATGCGTATTCGTATCAGTATAGCCTTTGTATGCCACATCACCCACCAGGCTCAATCCCTGTGTAAGGAATCCGAGGTCAACCTTCAGGCCGAAGTTTGCATAGACATTGGTCAGCGTGTTGTTGGAGTAACCACGCCGGTTCACCTCAGCATACGGGCTGTTGTCGTTGCGCTCAGTCACGATAACCTGGTCCGGTTCATATTCAGCACCTTCTATTTCCGGTGTAAGCGGACCATAGACTGTTGAAGGCATAGCCTGAGTCATCTGGTAGATGCTCTGCACCATGTTGTTGATACCGGGCTGGTGGGTCTTGGTAATATTGGCAGCGATGTTCAGGTAAGCTGAAACATTCTCTGTAATATCTACATCAAGATTTGAACGGAAGTTGAAGAAGAAACGTGCATTGTTGCGGTCGTACTTCTGGCTGCCCTTCAGTCCCTCATTGCTTTCCGTATGATAAGCGCCTCCTACATGGGCAAAGTTCACATTGGAGAAGAACCTCACACGATCCGTACCTCCACGTGCACTTACGCCTACCTTCTGTGTATGCTGGAACTTGCGGAACAGCATGCTGTACCAGTTGGTGTTCGGGTAAAGATATTTGTCCGCGCCAGCCTTATAGTTGGCAATCTGCTCGTCGCTGTAGAAATAGTTCTTTCCCAGTCCGTCGTTGAAAGCTGCCTCATTGCGGAGGGTGGCGTATTCCCAAGAGTTGGTGAACGTAGGAGTCTGGGATATCTGATGGATTCCCTCATCAAAAGAACCCTTCACCTGCAACTTACCCGGTGCTCCGCGCTTTGTAGTGATGACAATAACGCCGTTGGTGCCCTGTGTACCGTAAAGAGCCTGCGAAGCAGCATCCTTGAGCACACTGACTGATTCCACCTCGTCCGCGGTCAGCATTTCATAATAAGTGGCGATTGAACCATCTACACAAGGCAGACCGTCAACCACAACGAGCGGCTTGTTCCCGTGCCAGTCGGAATTACCGCGCACCTTCATGTTATAGCTTTCAGCAAACAGTTCTCGTGCAGTCTCCGTGGTGGTAAGTCCTGCGAGGTTTCCCGAGAAGTTACCTATGATTTTCAGTTTGGGCTGCTTGTTAAGCCGTTCACCGTCAATAGTAGCTGCTGAACCAGAGAACGTTACCTTGTTCTCTTTCGTATAGCCAAGGTCAATGACCTCATCCGTACAGCTCACATCCAGATCCATTTCCACATTGAGATTTTCCTTCGGAGCCACCTCAACATTCTTGTAACCGAGGAGCCGGAACCTGAGACTTCCATTATCGGCCTTGTTTTTCACGTTGAACGCACCGGCCTCATTTGTCAGACCGAGGGCGATGCCGTCCTCAGAGGTAATCATCACGCCTGGCAGCGGTTCGCCTTGCGCGTCGGTCACCTTACCTGTCACATTTATGCCTTGAGCCGACATGGTGCATACCGAACCGGCCATGAGCACAAGTGCATATATAAATTTCTTGTTTTTCATTCTATTATAGTTTTTCAAGATGAAACTTTATTACCAACCCGGGTTCTGCCAGTCTTCTCCGGATATGGCGATCATGCGGTTCACCTCATCCAAAGGTATGGCGGTCTTGAGCCACTTGTTCTCATAGCACAGACGCGGGGTTCCGTTCACCTGTCCACGCTTATAGACGAACGAGCCGTCGGTATTGCGTGTGATATGGATTGCCGTTACCCACTTGTCTGTGTCGGAAAGGTCTTCCGTGGGTTTGTGCAGACGGCGGACGTCAAAGTAGCGTGCCTCTTCAAAGGCCAGTTCCACGCGGCGTTCGTTGATGATGCGGTTCACGAGTTCTGCTCCGCTGAGTGTAGCGGGCACCTCGGGCATCTGTACACGTGCGCGAACCTCATTCAACAACTGACGTGCCTCAGCTTCATGTCCGGCATTGGCAGCGGCTTCAGCATAGTTGAGTATGACTTCTGCAAACCTGTACTCCTTGAAGTTGGCGCGTCCTGCTCCCCAGTCAAGTCCATCATGCGGATGAGAGAACTTGCGGATGTAGTATCCTGTACGGGTATTCATGCGTCCGGAGGACTGGCGGCCTGTGCGCGGTTCTCCATCATAGGTCATCACCCAGCGGTGACGGCGTATGTTGCGTGCGCCAGGATAGTTTTCATAGCAGTCAGGAGTCTCCTCAAACGGCCAGTAGCAATAGCGCCTCGAACCATTGAAATATACGCTCATATAGAAGCGCGGGTCGCGGTTCATGTAAGGATTCTGCTCACTATAGGTTTCGTTAGCCGTATTCAGGTTCGGGTTTTCATGCTTCTCGTCATTGTAACGCTTGGTCAGGTTGAGCGGCGTGCCGCCCTTCTTGCCATCCACGTCAAGGGTCTCGAAGCAGTCAACCACTTCCTGTGACGGGCACACACCCATCTTGTAGTTGTTGTAGCAGCCCACGCCTTCCACGCCGCAGTTACCGCCACCGCCTCTGCTCTGGAAAATGGTTTCCTTGTCCTTGGGGTTGTCGCTGTACTCCATGGGATTCCAGAAGTATTCCGACAGCATGCCACACACCTTCACGGCTGTTTCATAGTCAGCCTCGTTCGTATAGAACTGGGGCATCGTGAGGTCGGCAAAGTTCTTGTCGCAGAAAGTTGCCTCGTCGTAGCACTTGTTGTAGAGCTGATAGCCCTGCTTCTTGAGTCCTTCATAAGCCTCCTTGTTCTGCTGATAAGCCCATTCCCAATAGTTCTGTCCATCATTGTAGAGCGGACTTGCGGCATAGACCGACATGCGTGACTTGAGCGCGTAAGCCAGTGCCTTGGGCAGACGTCCGGCTTCCGATCCGGTGGTGATGCGCCATGGCAGGTCAGCACACTTCAGTGCCTCGTCGCAGTCCTTGATGATGAAGTCCACCGTTTCCTTGAACGAAGCCTTCTTCACACCGGAGAAATCATCGGTGTAAGTATAGGAACGTTCCATGAGGGGCATACCGCAACCGAAGTCGCGTGCCAGTTCGGTGTAATAATATGCACGGAGCAGATGAGCCTCAGCTCTCCAGCGGTTGCGGTCGCTCTCGCTGTTCACCGTAGCCTCGTCGATGTGCTCGAGGAAGTAGTTGCAGTCGTGTATAGACTCGAAGAATGCGTTCCAGTGGTTGTTGTTGCTTTGTCCGCCTACATTCCAGAACGGATGTGAAGAGGCGGAAGCCTTTCCTGCGTAGTAGAGTGCCGGTGCAGCCCAGTTCACGTCAAGGTCGTCACCGTCCCATGCTTCATCGCAGCAGCTCACCGGCATGCGTGTCCAGAAGAAATATTGGTCATTGTGCATCTGGAAGTTCTTGTAGCAGGTATTCAGATAGGCACCGACCTTGTCGTTGTCCACCCAAACCTCTGACAGATCCATCTTTCCGTCGGGTGCCTGGTCGAGCACATCGCTGCATGAAGTGAATGCCAGAGGCAGTGTCACGAGCAGCGCGGCGAATATCTTATTGGTCTTTTTCATTGTGTCTGATCATTTAAAAGTTAACATTACATCCGAAGCTCACCATCTTGGTAATAGGATATCCGTAAGGATTGTCCTGTTCCGGGTCGAGGTGGTCCGTCTTCAGGTGATCCCAGCAGAAGAGGTTCATGCCGCTCACATAGAGGTGACAGCTCTTCACACCGGCAAAGGCGAGCCATTGCTTGGGCAGCGTGTAGCCCAGTTCGATGTTCTTCAGGCGCAGGAACGAGCGGTCCTGTATGAAGAAGTCATTGGGCTGCTGGCTGATGGAGCTGCCCTTTGTGGTAAGGGCGGGATAAGTGATCTTCTCGCCGTTGGCCCACCTTTCGGGAGTCCATGCCGTGCGCTGGTAGTTGAAATAGTAGCCGTGCTTGACGTTCTCATACACGCCCTGTCCGCTGTAGCTCTTGGAGTAGCGTCCGAGTCCGGAGAAGAGGCAGGAGAAGTCGAAACCCTTGTAGGAGAAGCCGATATTGAAACCATAGGTGATGCCCGGGATAGAAGAATACTTGATGGGCACCTGGTCCTTGGAGTCGATGGTACCATCGCCGTTGAGGTCCATGTAGCGGAAGTCACCGGGACGTGGCGTTCCGAACGAATACTTCAGGCCATCGGCATCAATGTCCTCTTGCGATACATAGTAACCGCCGTTCTTGGAGTAGTCGATCTTGTAGCCCCAGCACTGTCCGTACCTGTAGCCCTGTGTGCGATAGCGGTGTACATAGTCTTCCGTACGCTGTGCCTCGTCATAGAAGGTCACACGGTTGTCATTGGTGGCGAAGTTGCCCTTGAACGACATGTGCAGGTCCTTGGTGAGGTCTTTCTCGAAGCCTAATTCAACCTCGAAGCCGTGGTTCTTCATGCGGCCCATGTTCACCTTCGGCAAGTTGGAGAGCGATACGCCCTGGAAAGCCGGGATGGTGTGGCGGGAGATGAGGATGTCCCTTCTCTTCTCATTGAACACGTCCACGCTCAGCGACAGGCAGTCGAGCACTTTCACATCCACACCGAAATTCTGCTTGTGGGCTTTTTCCCATGTGATCTGTGAGTTGCCGAGCAGACCCTGCGTGATGCTGCGGATGGCCGATGTGCCCAGACCGCCTACGTAGGATGTGCCTGATGTCTGGATATTGCTCTGATAGAGGAAGCGCGACGTGCCGAGCTTGTCATTACCTACAGTACCGTTGGAGTAGCGCAGTTTCAGGTTGTCGAGCCATGTGAGGTCTTTCATGAATTTCTCGTTGCTGACGATCCATCCGAGCGAGAAAGCGGGGAAGAAACCGAAACGCTTGTCCGGTGCGAACTGCTCCGAACCGTTGTAGCCCACGTTCACCTCGGCCAGGTAACGGTCATCGAAGGCGTATGTTGCGCGTCCGCAGAAGCCGATCACGTTGTAGGGGATTTCAGCCTCATTGCTGTTCCAGTAGTCGCGCTGTGCGAGGAACATACCTGTCACGGCGTGCTTCTTGGCGAATGTGCGGTTGTAGTTGATTGATGCCTGTGCATTGATGTTGAACAGCGAGGATGTGCTCGTGTTGATTCTCAATGCCTCCGGGTTCGGGTTGTTGATGGTATAGCTGAACGTGTCGTTCTCGTAGTCGCAGAGTACGGTATAGGTGGCTTCACGCTTGCGTCCGTCACGCACGCGGCGGCCGGAGTTGTGGTAGTTCACCTGTCCCTTGATGCTCAGGCCCTTGGTTACGTAGCGGCTGAGGTCAAGGTCGAGCGTGAACTGTCCGGTGAAGTCGATATCCGTGCGCTGGCGGAAACCGTAGCGGTTCATCACCTCAAACGGCGAACGGTCCATGACAGGCGGCTGCACATGGGCACCGGAAGGCACGCCATAGCCGGCGAGTGTCACTGGACCCGGCTGCATGGGCAGCAGGATCTGCGCGTTGTAGAAGAGGTCGGACATCATCCAGTTCTCGTCGCCGCCATAAAGCACATCGGCAGAAGGCATGTTTGTGGTCTGGATGCTTGAGCCCAGGTTCAGCCCGGCCTTGAGGTCTCGTGTCACCTGGTAGTCCATGTTGGCGCGGAAGTTCCAGCGGTCCATCCATGAAGAGGAGTCATAGCCGAGCTGGTCCTTGCTTTCGGTCTTGAGGTTACCTCCCTGGTGTATGTAGCCCACGTTCATGAAATACTTGAACTGGTCCGTACCGCCCGAAACGTTGGCATTGATCTTGGTCTGCGGCGTCGCGCTCTTGAAGGTCTCGCTGAGCCAGTCGTGGTCGCAATACATATACCTGAGGGCAGCTGCCTTGGCGGCATAGTCAGGGTCATTCCTGTCGAGGTTGGCCAGCGGGTTGCGGAACTTCGCGATAAGCTCGTCGGAATACTGCGGTTCCATTCCGTCGTTTCTCAAAGCCTCGTTTTTCAGCTCCATGTATTCCCACGAGTGGATGCGCTCATCGGTACGGCTGAAGGAAGTGAAGCTCTGCTGGAAGTTGATGCTCAGGTTGGGCTTGCCCTCTTTGCCTCGGCGGGTATTGATGAGGATGACACCGTTGGCACCGCGCACACCGAATACGGCTGTGGCCGATGCGTCCTTGAGCACGGATACGCTTTCCACCTCGTTCGGGTCGATTTCGGAGATCACGTTTCCGCTCACGTTGTCATAGGTAACACCGTCTATTAATATAAGAGGTGAATTACCGTTCACTGTGGCCACACCACGCAGATACATCGTACCTCCGTCACGTCCCGGCTGTCCACCGCCGCTTTGCATGGTGGTCAGACCCGTGATGCGTCCGGAGAGCTGGTTCTCGAAGTTGGCGGCCGCGCTCTTGCGCAGTTCCTTGGGGTCGGCAGCAGCCACAGAACCGGTCACGGTGGCCTTCTTCTGTGTACCGTATGCCACTACCACCACTTCTTCCACAGCGGTAGCCTCGTCTTCAAGCACTACATTCTGCAGATGGTTGGGTTTTCCTACGAACTTATAGGGCTTGAAGCCGATATAAGTCACTACGATTGTGTCCTTGGCACCAGCCTTCACGGTGAAGTCACCGTTGATGTCGGTAATGGTACCTGCCGCTGTGTTGCCTTGCGGCACTACTGATGCGCCGATTACGGGTTCTCCCTGAGAATCCTTGACGACACCTTTCACGGAAATAGTCTGCGCACTGAGTTCCCCGCAAACCATGGTCAGCAGCAAGGCCATGACCGGCAGCCGGAGGAAACGCGCGAAAGCCTGTTCCCAGGATGCGAACTGTTGTTTGTTAGTCATTAAAGATTTCATTAGTTATAGAGATATTAGATTGAATATGAATTTGAACGCTTTCTGCTTGTCTGACGGTTGTCATGGGAAGCACGTTGTCGTCTTGCTTCATCTGTGCCCTCACGAAGAATCCATCTTCGTGCAGTGTCTTCCGGGTGTAGTTACCGAGGTTTTCATAATAAAGTTCAAATGTGTTTTTGATAATACTGATTTATGATAAGAATTTAAGGTGGGTACTCGTTTCACCGGATGTGTCTTGCAGGCATTCCGGCGAGGTGCTTTCAGGGTATCAGGCGGTTCAGGGTATGCTCTCGATGCCGGACACGCGTTCAGTATGATGAGCCGGCAAGGAACTGCACCAATACGGTATTGTGTTTTCGCTCTGGTATATTTCTTTTGTCTTCATAATATGGGTTTTTAGTAGCAACGCTGCAAAATTAGCTTATTAATGCTATCGCGCGTTATTTTTTTCGGTCGTTCGTTTTCGTAAATCGGTCAACATCATGCTGGTTTTCGCAAATCATTCAAAAGATGTCCAAATTCATTCAAAATGCGCATTTTTCAACAAAAAAGTGTGAAAATGTAAAGATAAATGCTGAAAATTGCTGAAAAACAGACATGCCACTATACAAAATGTCAGTCCCAAGGATATGTCACTGCAAGACAGGAACGGCTTCCACACGCCTCAAAAGCCCACCCAGACTCCTCCCGGTGGGAGGGGACGATTGCTTGAGAGGGGTTTTATCGGAAACCTGCCAGGCATCCACTTCATGCAGGACTGTCCAGGCGCAGCCACTGGGGGTGTGGGCGTCCCGCCCGCACTTCCCGCACCGTCCCACAATAAAGCATCATGGTGACATTGACTGGGCTGTCTGGCAATGTGCGGGCGGGATGCCCACACCCCCAGCTTCCGAAAATCAAAGTGTCAGAATTTTAACACTTTTGCTTACACTTTGATTTTTTGAGACGTTAAAAAACAGGCGGTTTTGAGCCGGTTTTCATGTTAATAAGTGTGAATTGTCGGTTTTTTGCACAAAACGGAAAAATCAGTTAAGTGTTAGGGGGGAAACACTTAACTGTTTCCAGAAAATTAGTTAACTGTTTTCGATCTGGCACTTAAGTGTTTTTGAGGAAAAACTTAACTGTTTTGGGGCAAAAACTCAGGTTTTTCGGCTTCAAAACCGCGATTTTCCGGCCAAAAGTGCGGAAAATGGGGGCTGGAAACTGCACAAATCAGCGATTTTGTGCACGAATTTAACGCATTTTAGGTTAAAATCAGGAAGGTTTTATTAACACTTTGCGGCAACAAAAACTTATCCCACTGATTATCAACAGTTTACAAAACAGGCCTCCGAGACCCGATTTTCCGCTGGCGCGCAAAAATCCGCTCTTGCACGATTCTTCGGAAATGTACGGAAAATCAAAGTGTAAGCAAAACCGTTAAAATTCTGACACTTTGTTTTCCGGTCACTGTTGTTTTCTCACCTCAAAAATGCCCTCAGGCTACGGTTCCCTCCCCGGGGATGGTCAGGGTGGGCCTTCGGGTGAACTAAATGCCATCGTAATGTCATCCGGCAAGTTTTTCGGTCAAAAAAATTGTCGGTTTGGATTTTTTCACTACATTTGCAGATGCTTGGTGCATGAAAACCATGTGAAAACTCTTTCAACAACTGCACCGAAGCCCTCTACGGCCACGCCCCCGGAAAATGCAGGAACCGGACAGCACAGGCCGAGATACCTGAATAACTCTACATACAGATGACTACACAACGCAGGGAAAGAATTACCGCCTATGAAACCTAATCTGTTTCGCGTACTGCTCCTATTGATAATGACCGCACTACAGGCACAGGGCCTACAGTCGTCGCCACTGAGCATGGACATCTCCAACCTCCATGTCCAGGACATCGTGCAGGACAGCACAGGCTACATCTGGATGGGCACGGCAAGAGGCCTGAACAGGATCGATGCCTACAAGAAACCGGTGTATTATTTCCACTCTGCATCACCCACCTCACTCAACGACGACAATGTCCATCTGCTGGAAGTCACCGGCAACGGCGACCTGCTCATGGTCACACGCAGGGGACTGAGCTACATGGACCGCAAGACCGGCATATTCTACTCCCTGAACGACTCCACTGCCATACGCGACATCTCCTGCATGACCACAGGAAAGGACGGCACCATCTATGTAGGCAGCCGCACACGACACTATCTTTCGCGCGTTGACGTGGCCAACAAGCGGCTGATAGACATCGGACTGGAAACGGTGAAAAGAGGCATAGGGCACATGTGCTGCGACGACAGCGGGAAACTGTGGCTCTGCACAGCCCGCGGCGTGGAGGTGTTCGACCCGGAAAAAGACTGCATCGTGGGCCACATGGACAACGTGGAACGCATCTACCGCAGCATGCTGGCCGGAACGCTCTATGCGAAGATGGGCAACCGCATCGTGCTCATCGACAGCCGCACACGCAAGGTGACGCGCACCATCATGACCCTCGACAGCCCAATCATTGCCATGGATGTCACGGCCAGGCACCAGCTCTACTTCCTGGACAGCAAGATGGACCTCTACCGCTACCAGGCACGCAAACAGACATTCTCCAAGAGGAACATTGCCGAGCAGGTGGGGAAAGGATGCGTCACCTCTGTACTGGTGGACCGCTCACAGAACATCTGGGTGGGCACCTTTGAAAAAGGCTACGTGTTCATACCACGGGAAGGGCGCATGTTCAACAGCGACTGGGACATAGGCAGCAAATTCGAGAACCACTTCGTGACCTACATGACAGGCGACGGGAAAGGTCGCTACTGGATATCAACCAGGCACGACGGCCTGTACGAATACCAGCGCGCCACAGACAAGCTGACACTCCTGCTCAACATCCCGCAGAAGGGAGAGGAGACCGCGCTGGCCTGCTGCCTGCACGACTCACAGGGACGGCTCTGGACACTGGCGTGGGAAAACGTGTACTGCTATGACACCAGCAACGGGAACACCTCCCTGAAAACCATCTACGACAACGTGAAGCAGTCCAGGTATGTCATGGAAGACCGGCAGGGAAACATCTGGATAGCCGCCAACGGCCACGGAGGGATATGGGAACTGCCCAAGGGAGGAAGCGCCTTCAGACGTGCCTTCCCACGCCTTCTGCCCGATGATGCCAACGTGACATTCATCATGCAGACGAAAGCGGGCGAATACCTGTTCTCCTACTACGGTAAGGGAGTGTTCTTCGCCGATGCAAGAGGACACATCAGGCCGCTGCTCAAGGAAGTGGCACCGGACATGAAGTCCTTCATGGAACAGGTCATCTACATCTTCGAGGACTCCCAAGGCTACATCTGGATAGGTTCATACGGCAACGGACTGCTGCGCTATGACCCGCAGACAAAGAAAAGCACGCGCTACACCATGGAGCACGGATTGCCCAGCAACGACATCCTGAGCATAGCAGAAGACGCCGAAAGCCACGCCCTGTGGGTGAGCACGTCCTACGGACTGTCAAGACTGGAAGGGACAACATTCCTGAATTTCTTCACCAGAGACACACAGTACGGCAACCAGTACCACGAACGCGCAGTATATGCAGAAAACGGATGCCTCTACTTCATGGGCAACCACGGCATCACGTCCTTCTATCCGCAACGCATAGAAAACCGGAAATGCAACATTCCCCTGGTCATAGAAAGCCTGACCACCAGCAAGAACGTTTACCAGTCCCTGCCAGCAGACGCCGCACTGCAGCTGAGCTACAGGGAGACCTCATTCAACGTGACATTCGTCGGCTTCGAGTTCGTGCAGGCCGGGAGCCTGCAATACAGCTACAAGCTGGAAGGCTACGACGAGGACTGGAGCACACCCTCCACCGACCGCACCGCACGCTATAAGGACCTGCCCCCCGGACAGTACAAGCTCAAGGTGAGGGTGGCCGACAATACCGGATGCTGGAGCAGCCACCAGGCAGAAATGGACATCACCATACGGTCGGCACCCTGGAACACATGGTGGGCCATACTGCTCTACATCGCCATAGCTGCATGGATAGGGAACCTGCTGCTGCGCTTCTACGTGAAACTGCAGCTGAGCCAGGAGAAAATCAAGATGTCCGAGAAGATGCTCGCCCACGAACAGGAACTGAACCAATCGAAAATCACATTCTTCGAGAACATCTCACACGAGCTCAAGACACCGCTCGGGCTCATCTACGGCCCCTATTGCGAACTGGCCAAGCAACAGCACCTCAGCCCGAGGGCAATGGAATGCCTGTCGCTCATCGGGTCGAACGTGGAACGACTGAAGAAACTGGTGGAGGAAATCCTCTACTTCTCCCACCACGACAGCGAGAAACTGCACCTGAAACTGGCCAGAAGGGACATCGTGGACATCACACAGCGCATACTGCAGCACTTCTCCTTCCTCTATGCAACAAAGCAGATGAAGGTGGACTTCATCCACGACGCGCACCAGCTCCTCATGCCACTGGACCTGGACAAGCTGGGAGCCACACTGCAGAACCTGCTGTCCAACGCCTTCAAATATACCCCACAGGGAGGAAAGGTAAACGTGAGACTCAGCGTGCAGACCGCAGCAGACATAGCCACACGCTTCGGCCAACAGCCCAAGGACAGCCCGGACTATGCCGTGATAGAGGTGGCCGACAACGGCATGGGCATATCGCCTGAAGAGGAGGAAAAAGTATTCGACCGCTTCTACAGAGGGCAGAACACGACACATGTGGGCGGCAGCGGAATCGGACTGTACTACACACGCTGCCTGGTGGAAAAGCACAAGGGGCTCATCAAGGCCGAACGCAACCAGGACGGCGGATTCACAGGGGTCTTCTGTCTGCCCATTTCAGAAAAGGCATACAGCAAGGAGGACTTCATGGAGACAGACGACACGAAACCACTGGAAATGCCACTGCAATACCGTATCGAGGAAAAACCGGACAACACACAGGACAACGTGGACAAGCCCACGCTACTCGTGGTGGAAGACGAGCCGGGAGTACAGCAATTCCTGTCGGGACTGCTCGGAAGCAACTATAACATCATAGAAGTGTTCGACGGTGAAGAAGGATGGAAGAAAACCATAGAGCTGATACCCGACATCATCATCATGGACGTGATGATGCCGAAGATGAACGGCATGGAACTGTGCGAGAAGATAAAAGACGATGACCGCACCTGCCATATCCCCGTGGTAATGCTATCTGCCAAAAGCAACGTGGACGAATACATCGAGGGCATGGACAGCGGAGCCGACATGTATGTGGGCAAACCTTTCAACCCCGACTATCTCAAGGCACTGCTCAGAGGCTTGCTGGCCAACAGGCGACGCGTGAGACACATCATAGCACGGAAGAAAACGGACGAAGAAAAAGACGATGTGCTGGCACACCTGAAGGACAACGACAAGAAAATGCTCGAGAAGCTGGACATGATCCTGGAAAAGCAGATGAGCAACTCCGACCTCTCCATGGAAGAACTGGCCAGCGACCTGAACTTCAGCATCAGCACCTTCTACCGCAAGATAAAGGGGCTGACCGGACTGTCGCCCAATGAATACGTGAGGCTCTATCGGCTGAGAACAGCAGCCAAGCTCATCGTGAAAGGAGACTACAGCATGTCGGAAGTGGCTTTCAAGACCGGATTCGGAACGCTCAGCTATTTCTCATCCATCTTCAAGAAACAATACGGCATGACTCCGAGCGAATACAAATCCAAGCAGATGGGGGGGGTAAGTTTTTGAGGAAATGTTATAATTCCATAAAATCGGCTTTGGAACAGCAACTGCGCAGACCAATAGTTTGCGTATGTTGGAATAAAAGACTACATTTGCACATATTTATTTGATAACTGAAAATACCAGTCATAAACATATACATCTGACACAAACGGCTTCGGAGATGACAGTTGGCACGGCAGTGGGACTGTAGTGGAACTGAATGTATAATCCGGAGTGACCATGCAGACTCAGACAAATAGAATACCGACGTATTGCACATGAGGCGATATGACCCTAAACAAATTGGTAAACACAACTTAATGACTATGAAAAAGATACTACGCAGAATGTTCTGTATTATCGCCGGAACAGCAATGGCACTCAATGCACACGCGACCCGGCAAGTGAAACCTGCCCAATGGATTACGGCTGCCAATGGAAATGTGAATGCAGTAAACACGTGGATTGCATTCAGAAAAGACATTGACATGACGGAGAAACCGAAAAAACTCATGGCCAGAATTGCAGCAGACAGCAAATACTGGCTATGGGTGAACGGCAGGCTGACCATATTCGAAGGCGGACTGAAACGTGGCCCATCACCTACGGGGACTTATTATGACGAAGTGGATCTGGCTCCCGCACTGAGCAAAGGACAGAACCGCATCGCTGTATTGCTGTGCTATTTCGGGAAAAGCGGATTCTCGCACCTGAGCAGCGGAAAATCCGGACTGTACATAGACGCTGACAATGATGAGTTCGACACTAACAATACCTGGAAAAGCACCATCCATCCCGCATACGGAATAACGGCCCCGCCTGACCCCAACTACAGACTACCGGAATCAAACATACGCTACGATGCCGCCAAGGAGCTGAAAGACTGGCAGGACACACCCGTCGGCAGCGCATTCAGGCCCTCTGCAGAAATAGGCGAATGGAACGGAGAGCCGTGGGGCGAAATGGTAAAACGGCCTATACCAATGTTCAAAGACTATGGAGTCAAAGACGTGGCATTCAAGATTAAAAAAGGCAATGGATGCGACACTGTCGTGGCATTGGTACCCGGTGACCTCCAGATGACTCCCGTCATCAATGTGACCGACAATAAAGGCGGACAGACTATCGGCATCATGACCAATCATTCCTTTGCCGCAGGACAGGTGAATATCAGAGCGGAATACGTGACCCGCAAAGGAGAGCAAACCTATGAGTCTCTCGGATGGATGAATGGGGAGGAAATCATCCTCACTGTTCCTCACGGCATCAATGTCAACAGGGTGGCATACCGGGAAACCGGTTATGACACCACTGCAGAAGGAACTTTCACCTGTGACAACGAATTCATCAACCGTTTCTGGGAAAAAGCGCTCAACACGCTCTATGTGAACATGCGCGACACCTACTTCGACTGTCCTGAACGAGAGAGAGCGCAATGGTGGGGTGATGCCACAGTGCTCATGGGGGAATGTTTCTATACCTACTCCACATCTGTGCACCAGCTCATGAGAAAAGGCATACTGGAACTGTGCAACTGGCAAAGACCTGACGGAATAATCTACGCTCCCATACCCGGGAACTATGAAGGTGAACTGCCAGCACAGATGCTAGCCAGCATCGGACAATACGGATTCTGGACCTACTACATGAATACTGCCGACAAAGCCCTTATCGAACAGGTCTATCCACACGTGAAGAAATACCTCGACGTTTGGAAGCATGATCCTAACGGACTCACTGCTGAACGACACGGAGGATGGGACTGGGGAGACTGGGGCGACAACCGCGACATAAGACTGATGTACGCCGCATGGCACAACATCGCACTTAAGGCAGCTGCAAACATGGCCGACCTGCTGGGCAAACAGGAGGAAGCAAAGGATTTCAGGCAGAAGGCGGAAAGAGTCAAAGAGGGATTCAACACCTGCTGGAACGGAAAGGCCTATCGCTTCCCTGACTACAAAGACGATACGGACGACCGCGTGCAGGCACTGGCTGTTCTTGCCGACATTGCCGATGAAAGCAAATACGAGGCCATATACCGGACACTACAGGAGAAAAAGCACGCCAGTCCTTACATGGAAAAATATATATTTGAGGCACTCTTCAAGATGGGGAAAGGAGAATATGCCATGAAACGCATGGAAGAACGCTTCAACTATATGGTGAACAATGATTTCTACCCCACCTTGTTTGAAGGATGGGATGTCGGGCCACGAGGGTTTGGCGGTGGAACAACCAACCACGCATGGAGTGGAGGGCCACTGACTGTTATCGCACAATACCTTATGGGAGTCAATCCCATACAACCTGCTTACCATACCTTCTCCATCGACCCACAATACGTTGTTCTCAACAAGGCTTCACTCACATTCCCAACTGTTTCCGGGACAATAGGGACCTCCTTTGAGAAGAAGAACGGTCTGCTTACCATGACTGTCGATGCACCGGAAAAGACACAAGCACTGGTATATATCCCCTCTACAAAAACTAACGCTATCAGCATAGACGGAAAACCCATCAAACAAAAAGCCATCGTGACAGATCCCGCCATTGCCAGGCACGGGAAAACAGCCTGTTGGCTAAAGGCAGGACACCATGTCATCAATATCCAGCAATAACAAAAAACACACACATAAGTAAAATGAAAAAATCTTTGTTTATAGCCGTATTCACGGCTGCCTGTACTATGCTACCCCTCTCACTTTGGGCAAGAAGCATAGAAGATCTAAGAACCAACTATGAGAACAATCCTTTCGGCATTGAAGAAAACCCCGTTTTCAGTTGGCGGTTAGAAGCCGGAAATTCCTATGGCGCAGCACAGAAAACCTACCGCATCACTGTGGCCGAATCGGAAGAGAATCTGCAAAATGGCATCTATGTATATGACACAGGTACCGTAAAATCAGGCAACTCCGTATGCATAGCCTACAATGGCAAACCCCTGGAACCATGTACGCGCTACTACTGGCAAGTGGAAATCACCGATGAAAAAGGGAAAAGACACCTTTCCCGGACAGCTTATTTTGAAACAGCGCTCATGTCCTTGGGATGGGGTGCAGCCGAATGGATCGGTTCGGCAAAAGTCCCGTTTTCCCCGTACGCGGGTGATGCCGTCATTGGTTTCGATGTCAGCCTGAAACCAGGAAGCGAAAAAGGCGTATTTGTATTTGCCCATACCGACAAACAGAACCATGCCACCATGGAACTGGACTTCTCCCGTCATCCCCATATTGTCTTCAGCCATATAGAAGAAGGTGTATCTACTACCGATACAACCGTAGTCTTAGACTCGAAACAGTTCCTCAATGAGAAAGGCAATAATCGTCACCACATTTCACTCACGCTACGTGCCGATGAATTCAAGCGATACAATGCCTATCTCTGTATTGACGGGAAACGGGTAAACGCCGAAACCGGAAACAGTGCGCCCTTCATCCTGAATTTCAAGAATCCACGCGAACGTTGCAGAATCTACCAGATAGGCTTCATGCAGCCGGAAGGGCAGCACGCCGTTTTCAGCAATCTTGTCCTCCGCGACAGATTATACAAGCATGTGCTGTATGCTGACAGAAAAACCTATGACCTCAACGGCCAGACACAAACCTTCTTTCCCGGAGAAGGGACATCAGCTCCCATGCTCCGTAAGCAGTTCGCGCTGTCAAAAACCATCAGCAAAGCAAGACTTTACGCCACAGCCAGAGGTATCTACGACATGTATCTCAACGGCCAGCGTGTAGCTGATGATTTCCTCAACCCCGGATGGACCGACTACAGGTTCCGCTTCATGTACAACACCTATGATGTCACGCCACTTCTGAAACAAGGAGACAATGTCGTAGGTGCCATGCTCGGAACAGGATGGTGGACCGGGTACGTTGGCCCATCAACCGACTGGCAGAACCAGTATGGCATGCGGCTGTCCCTGTTGGCCAAACTCGTCATAGAATATGAAGACGGCACATCTGAAACCATCGTCAGCGACCCTTCATGGAAATGCTATGATGACGGGCCTGTCACTTCCAACGCCATCTATACCGGAGAAGACTACGATGCACGTAAAGAAGTACCTGGATGGGCGACCAAGGATTTCGATGACCACACATGGAAACCGGTCACTGTATATGATCCATTACCCCACAATGTGACGCTCCAACCCTATATCGGACGCAGTGTAGCACAAGACACCGTCTGCACCGCAAAGACGGTTAAGGAAATCACGCCCGGAACCTATATCTTCGACATGGGACAGAATATTGTGGGCGTACCTCACTTTACACTTAAAGGCAAACGCGGACAGACCATTACCATCAGGTTTGCGGAGATGTGCTGGCCAGAAACCATTCCGACAGAACCTGTTCCGCCATACACCATAGAAATGTATGAACAGAACAAAGGACGCATGTACCTTGACAACTATCGCAGTGCACTTTCCACCGACCACTATACATTCCGCGGCGATGCGACAGGCGAACTGATTGAACCAAGATTCACCTTCCACGGATTCCGTTATGTACAGATTGAAGGCCTTGAACAATGTCCAGACCTGGCATCCATACAGATCAAGGTACTCAACTCCCTGCCCCAAGGCCCTGACAGCCATTATGATACGTCCGACCCGCTCATCAACCAGCTCTACAGCAACATTCTCTGGGGACAACGCAGTAACTTTCTCACCATCCCCACCGACTGTCCGCAACGCGATGAACGATTGGGATGGACCGGTGACGCACAGATCTTCTCACGGACTTCAACCTATAATTGGCTCACCGAACCGCTTTTCCGCCGTTGGCTCAATACATTCAGAGACAATCAAGGTCCCAATGGCAACTACAGCGACTATTGCCCGTCTGTGGCCGGAATGCCTGGAGGAGGAGGCATAGGCTATGGCGCACGAGGATGGACGGAAGCCGGCATCATCATTCCCTGGCAACTCTACCAGCAATACGGCGACCGCATGATTCTCGAACAAAGCTATCCCTCCATGAAACGCTACATGGACTTCGTGGAAGCCAATGCAAAAGACTTCATCCAGCCCATCGGCGGATATGGCGACTGGGTAGCCCTCTACGGCACACAGTCTGACCTGACAAACACCTGCTACACCGGCTGGGATGCACAGATGATGGCACAGATTGCCGCACTCCTCGGACACGAAGACGATGCAGCCCACTACCGCCAACTGAACGAAAACATCAAGGAGGCCTTCAACAAGCGCTATGTCGATGAAGAAGGCTACATGGTGGCACCAGCCGGCAGTCCGAAAAACACAGACTCATTCTCTGCCGCATTCGGAGTAGGCCCGAAGACCACAGAACCACGGCGTATAGAAAGCCAGACCGCATACATCCTGCCACTGCAGACGAACATGCTCGACAAGACCATGGCCACCAAAGCAGCAGCCCATCTTGCAGAACTTGTCAAGAAGAACGATTTCTGCCTGAACACAGGATTCATAGGCACACCCTACCTGAATATCGTACTTTCGGAGAACGGCTACGATGACATCGCCTACAAGCTCTTCCAGCAGACAGAATATCCTTCCTGGCTATACCCAGTCGTACAGGGAGCAACTACCATCTGGGAACGCTGGAACTCCTACACACTGAAAAACGGATTCGGACCGGTAGAGATGAACTCCTTCAACCACTATGCCTATGGTGCCGTGATGGACTGGATGATGATGTACAGTGCCGGAATACAGCGCGATGAGCAACATCCCGGATACAAGCACTTCTACCTGCAACCACGAGTGGGCGGGAAGTTCACCCATATCAGTGCCTCCTTCAAGTCCATGTACGGAACCATCAAGAGTGCATGGCAGAGTGACAACCGCAAGCTGACTGATGAAACCGATGCCGCACGCTACGGCTATACCTATAATGCAACCGTACCTGCCAACACAACAGCTACCCTTCTGCTTCCATCCGGTACAACAGGCAACGTCACCGTGGTGAAAGGCAAGCAAGGCATCATCAGCCGCAATGCCAACGGACAGCAAATCAGCTATCTGCTCGCACCCGGACAATACACATTCAAGGTGAGCCTGAAGAAATAACACACCGTTCCCCCACTGAGAAAGGAAGCAGCACACTGTTTCCTGCCGAAAAGCCCCGGAACCGAAATGCCCCGTAAAAAACTATTGTTGCGGCATTCAGTTCCGGGGCTTCCTGCATGGGCCACAGCCCGGTCCTATAATAACGTGAGTTCGACGAAATATAAGTGTCTGTAAACTGCCCCTGTACACAGCCATTTACACAATTTCCCC
>JBJEHA010000078.1:0-35736 GCA_051875605.1 Prevotella sp.
CTGATTTTTCCGTTTTGTGCAAAAAACCGACTTTTTGCACTTATTAACATGAAAAACGGCTTAAAACCACCTTTTTTTGAATGCCACGAAAAATCAAAGTGTAAGTAAAACTGTTAAAAAACTGACACTTTGTAAAATAAGAAAATGAATGTTTCTGTCACAGGATTCCTGCCACTTCTGGGTGGAAAATCGGACAGGCTGCAGCTTTCCGGACAATAAATCGGATTTTTGAGCGTTGTCTTCTGATGAAGACGGGTTGATATGCTTGTGTTAATGCCTATGGTCAGTGAATAAAGGACAGCCCCGTCGTGAGTACCTGAATAATTTTTAACCGGATAAAAACAAATCAAGACAATGAAGAAATGTACAGGCAAATGGGGACTGCTGTTCCTGTTGGTGGCCGCAATGGGTTTGGCGGCATGTGGTGGTAGTGATGGAGACGGACCGGGCGAGGACGTGAATCCTCCGCAGACAGGACCCGGCGACAATACGGACGGACCGGACGGGAAGACGGCGGTGTTTGCACGCGGGGCTGACGTGAGCTGGCTCACGGAGATGGAAAGCCAGGGCAGGAAGTTCTACGACCGGAACGGCAATGCCACAGAATGCATGGCTTTGCTCAAGTCGCTGGGCATCAATGCCATACGTCTTCGCGTATGGGTGAATCCGGAAGGCGGATGGAACGCCAAGGACGATGTGGTGGCCAAGGCAGAGCGCGCCCATAAGCTGGGACTGCGCGTCATGGTTGACTTCCACTACAGCGACACCTGGGCCGATCCTGGAAAACAAGGCATACCGGCTGCATGGTCGGGCTATGATATCAGCAAGATGAAGTCGGCTGTGGCTGTACACACCAAGGATGTGCTGCAGGCCCTGAAGGACAGGAATGTGGATGTAGGCTGGGTGCAGGTAGGCAATGAAACCAACAACGGCATGCTGTGGCCCACCGGTCAGGCCGACAAGAGCATGGCCAACTATGCCGCGCTGACCACGGCGGGCTATGATGCCTCGAAGACGGTCTATCCGGATGCCAAAGTCATCGTGCACGTGTCGAACGGACACAAGATAGACACATTCAAGTGGATTTTCGACGGGCTGAAGGCCAACGGCGGGAAGTGGGACGTGATAGGCATGTCGCTCTATCCTGATGAGGACAGTTCCAACAACTGGTATGCCACCAACTGGAGCCAGCAGGCCAAGGACTGTCTGGCCAACGTGAAGACGCTGGCCTCGACCTACGGCACGGAGGTGATGGTGTGCGAGATAGGCATCAGGTGGGATGACCCCAATGCCGCCAACTTCGTGAAGGCAATGGTGAATGGTGCGGAAGCCATAGACAAGTGTCTCGGTGTGTTCTATTGGGAACCGCAGTGCTACGGCGGATGGAACGGCTATAACAAGGGCGCGTTCGACAACTCCGGAAAGCCCACACAGGCCATGTTTATGTTCACTCCTGTAATCAACGAATGACAATCTGTCCGGGAAGTCCGGCTTCCGGGCATGGACAAGGGAAATATAAAAAAGCGAATATGAAACACTTGACATTGGCGGTACTGGCCTTTATGGCCGCCGCAACAGCCGGTGCACAGGTCAGACGCACCGTGGAGGTGAAGGATTGGCAGTTCTCGCGCGACTGCACTTCATGGAAACAGGTCACGATACCCCACGACTGGGCCATCGACGGTCCGTTCGACAAGAAGCATGACATGCAGTGTGTGGCTATCGTGCAGAACGGCGAGACGGAAGAAACAGAGAAAACTGGACGCACGGGAGCGTTGCCGTGGATAGGAAAAGGTTACTACAAGACCACGCTGCGCATACCCGGGAACTACGGCAGGGCGGAACTGCTCTTCGACGGAGCCATGAGTGAGCCAGTGGTAATCGTCAACGGTAAGGAGGCCGGACGCTGGGCTTACGGATACAACGCCTTCCGCATAGATATCACGCCGTTTGTCAATACCGGCGACAACCGGATAGAGGTACGGCTGAACAATGTGGAGGAAAGCAGCAGGTGGTATCCCGGAGGCGGATTGTACAGGCCGGTGAAACTCGTGCTGACCAACAGCACCTACATAGACCCCTGGGAGTGCTATGTGCGCACGCAGAAGGCCGACTCGCTGAGGGCGGAAATCGAGATCTGCACGCAGGCAGTCTGTGCCGGGCAGACGGAAGGGCTGAGCGTGGAGCTCCTGCTCAGGGATGCTGCCGGACGGGAAGTGGCCAGAGGCAAAAGGCTGGATGTGGGGAAAGACGGCAAGGTCATGTCGGCATTGCAGTTGCACCATCCCCATCTCTGGTCTCCGGAAACACCGTATCTATATACCTTGACCACACGTCTGCGCCAGGGGCGCAAACTTATCGACGAGACCGTGCAGCGCATAGGCATACGCACGGTGAGCGTGGATGCACAGCACGGCTTCAGACTCAACGGACAGACGCGCAAGTTCAAGGGGGTGTGTCTTCACCATGACCTCGGACCGATCGGTGCGGCGGTCAACAAGGCCGCACTCATCCGTCAGATACGCATACTCAAGGATATGGGATGCGATGCCATCCGCACTGCCCACAACATGCCTTCCACCATGCAGATGGAGGTGTGCGACTCCATGGGCATGATGGTCATGGCGGAGAGCTTTGACATGTGGCGTTACCCGAAGTGCAGGAATGGTTATGCGCGCTTCTTTGACGAATGGTCTGACCGCGACCTGGCCAATCTTCTGCTGTGCCACCGCAATCATCCGTGCATTGTGATGTGGAGCATAGGCAATGAGATTCCCGAGCAGTGGAGTGAAGAGGGCGTGGAAATTTCGCGCCATCTGCAGGACATCTGCCACAGGTTCGACCCTACACGCCCGGTGACGCAGGGCATGGACAGGGCTGAAGACGCGCTGGCATCGGGGGTGGCCCAGACCATGGACGTACCGGGCTTCAACTATCGTCTGTACAAGTTCGACAGCAACATCACGCAGCTGCCCCAGGGATTTCTGCTTTCATCGGAAACGGCTTCAACGTTCAGCTCGCGCGGTGTGTATAAGTTTCCCGTGGAAATCAGCTATACCAAGACACATCCCGACGGACAGTGCTCGTCATACGACACGGAGTTCGGATGGTGGTGCAATTTGCCCGATGACGACTTCCTCATGAACGATGACCGTCCATGGAACATCGGACAGTTCGTGTGGACGGGTTTCGACTATCTCGGAGAACCTACACCCTATGATGAATACTGGCCCAGCAGGTCCAGCTATTTCGGCATCTGCGACCTGGCCGGACTGCCTAAGGACCGTTACTATCTCTACCGGTCGCAGTGGAACAGGCAGGACAACACAATACATCTGCTGCCCCATTGGACATGGCCGGGCAGGGAAGGTGAAGTGACACCGGTATATTGCTACACCAATTTCCCGGAGGCAGAACTGTTCGTGAACGGGAAAAGCCAGGGACGCATCAGAAAGACCCACTGCACACAGCTGGCACACGACATGTGGAAGAAGATACTCTGTGACAGTATTCTCGACAGGTATCGTCTGCGCTGGAACCATGTGAAGTATGAACCGGGAGAAATCAAGGTGGTGGTATATGACGGGAACGGACAGGAAGCAGGGACATCGGTCATAAGGACAGCCGGAAAAGCGGCGGTCATACAGGCTGAGCCTGACCGTACACAGATATCACCGGACGGTGACCTCGCGTTTGTCACGGTGAGCCTGACCGACAAGGATGGCAATCTCTGTCCCGATGCTGATAACCAGATGAGCTTCGCTGTGGATGGAGCCGCGCGGTTCCGTGCCGTATGCAATGGGGATGCCACGTCGGTAGAGACATTTACCACACCGACCATGAAACTCTTCCATGGGCAGCTGGTCGTAGTGGTGGAGGGCGTGAAAAAGGGAAAGGCCACGCTCACCATCAGCACTGAAGGCCTGCCGGAAAAGACTGTGGAGCTGACGGTGAAATAGCCTGATGGCTCACGGAAGCCGGTTAACCGCACGGTACAAAAAGACCTCGCCGCTGGCAGGATCCCTTATCAGGATGGCCAGCGGCGAGGTCTTTTCGTATCAGCCAGGTAGGCTGTCTGCTATTGGTGTGCTATCAGATATTCTGCTATCTGTACGGCGTTGAGTGCTGCGCCTTTGCGTATCTGGTCGCCCGTGAGCCACAGGGTGATGCCGTTGTCGTTGGCCAGGTCCTTGCGCACACGGCCCACATACACGTCGTCCTTGCCGGCACTTTCCAGCGGCATGGGGTAGATGTACTGCTGCGGTTCGTCTTTCAGGGTGATGCCCGGTGCTTTCCGCAGGGCTTCACGCACCTGCTCCACGGTGAGCGGCTCTTCCGTTTCAATCCATACAGACTCAGAATGTGAGCGGAGGGAGGAAACGCGCACGCATGTGGCACTTGTGCGGATGTCGCTGTGCATGATCTTGCGCGTCTCATTGAACATCTTCATCTCCTCTTTGGTATAGTCGTTTTCGGTCATCACGTCGATTTGCGGAATGACGTTGTAGGCCAGCTGATGGGGAAACTTCGCGATGGTCTTGGCTTCACCCGTCTCCACCAGCTCCTTGTATTGCTGCTGGAGTTCCTGCATGGCTGCTGCACCGGCACCGCTTGCGCTCTGGTAGCTTGAAACGTGGATGCGCTTGATATGGCTCAGCTGCTCGATGGGCTTGAGCACTACTACCATCATGATGGTGGTGCAGTTCGGGTTGGCGATAATGCCTCTGGGGCGGACCAGCGCGTCTTCTGCATTGCACTCGGGCACAACCAGGGGCACGTCTTCGCACATGCGGAACGCGCTTGAGTTGTCTATCATCACGCAGCCATGCTTGGTGATGGTTTCAGCGAAGTCTTTCGAGGTGCCGCCACCTGCCGACACGAAGGCATAGTCTATATCCTTGAAGTCATCGTTGTGCTGCAGCAGTTTCACCTCGTAGTCCTTGCCCTTGAAGTTGTATTTTCGGCCGGCGGAACGTTCAGAGCCAAACAACACCAGTTCGTCAATGGGGAAATTACGCTCGGCGAGTATGCGCAGGAATTCCTGCCCCACGGCGCCACTTGCACCAACAATCGCTACTTTCATGTCTTCTTGCTTTAAGATGTATAAATATAATGTGTACTGATAGAATTGGCTGCAAAATTACAATTTTTCTTCCACATTGCCATCTTTTCAGCTCTTTTTGCGTCTTTTTGTCATTTCTTTGAGTTGTGTCAAGCACATGGGGCTGCTATTGCTGCTTTTTTGTCCTGACCAGGATAACGTTGAGGTTCCTGTTGCCTTTGGCATAGTCCATGGCAGCCTGCGACCCTTTTTTCAGCACCGTCATGCTTTCCACCTGTTCCTTGTTGAGCGCATCGAGCATTTCCTGTCCTACAACGGTGTCATCGATGACGATGATGTCATCGCTTTCTGTCTTGTCCTTTGTCTCCATCACAATCACTCCCCGGCTGGCGGCATCTGTACCGAACTGCTTGGCGGCTTCGCTGCCTGCTTTCATCACTGTGACCGACTTGATATCCTTGCTGTAGATTTCATTAATGGTATTGTAGTCTGTCATTTTCCCGTTGAGCACGAGTACCGGCCGGTGCGAATCAGTGGTCTTGTGTTCCCATTTTTCCGCCACTTTCCCGTCCTGTATCCTCATGTAGCTCATCAGTGAGTCTGTCACAACAACCTTGCTCACTGTG
The DNA here is from genome assembly GCA_051875605.1 of Prevotella sp. Taxonomy (GTDB): domain Bacteria; phylum Bacteroidota; class Bacteroidia; order Bacteroidales; family Bacteroidaceae; genus Prevotella. Next base: position 5,689 of record JBJEHA010000078.1, read on the forward strand.
GCGGCATACTGGTTGGGCTTGTCTGTCGTGATGGAGTGCGTGGCTATCGTGTGTCCATTGTCCAGGACATAATCCACATTGTAGTTGGTTACGGACTTGCCCACGAGCAGGAATCCGTCGAAATGGTCCTGTCTTGCCCCGTCGATGTAGAACACGTCGATTGTGTCGTTCTTGACTGATGCCGGTGTGGTGGCACACATCAGGAGTGCGCACACTGCGATGATGATCTTTTTCTTCATAGTCTTTTAATTATGTTAATAGGTTGATTGTCTGTCTGTTTCGGCAAGTGCCGTAATCTGTATGCCCGGCTTTCCGGTCGCGTCTTCGGTCATGATGTAGAAGCGTTGCGAACCGTCGGCCCGTGTGGTGGTGAGCAGCATGGCATCACCTTTGCGCTCCATCTCGATCTTTTCGCAGTCGGGAAACAGCTCTCCTGCCCAGAGATAGAGGCGGCCGATGTCGGTGATCAGTGTGTTCTTGTCGGACTGTTCGGCGGATTCCCGTTTCGGGCATGCCTTTTCCCGTTTCTCCATCCGGATGGTCGTGGCCTTCCCTTCCGCCACTTCGGTGATTGTAGGTTGTGTCTGTACAGACACAGCCGGTTGGTACGTCTTTTCCGGTACAGTGGCCGAAAACTGTGGTCTGGAAGACTCAGGCCGGGGTTGGACAGGCAGGAACAGAGCCAGCGCGACAGCTGCGGCCAGGCCTATGGCTGCCGTTGTGATTGCGGTCTTCCATCTGACAGACAGCACCGCGCGTGTCTTCATCAGGCGGTCATACTCCTGCTCCTTGTCGGCCGACGGTTCCAGAGTGGCCGCTGCGTCTTCTCCGTGCGTGCCCAGTATCAGCAGCCGCACCGCCTTTTCCTCCTCGCTCAGCCCGTCGGCCTTGCACGAGTTGTAGAATCCGGCAAGCAGCCTTTCCTCTTCCGGTGAAGTTTCTGCTTCCAGGTAGCGTTCCACTAAGCCCATCCTGGTCGCCTTGTTGTTCATGTCGTTCATGTTTTTCCTCCTTTCAGTCTGTTCATCATTTTCCTGCGTGCAGCACATAGCGTGGATTTCACGCAGTCCCGGGACGTGTTGCAGACCACGGCGATTTCACCATTGTCCATACCGGCACCTTTCATTCTGACCATGCGCCGTTGTGCCTCCGTCAGCTCCTCTAAGGCCGCGTCTATGCGCTCCTTCAGTTCCCTGGCCATCAGTTCCTGCTCGGGATTGCTGCCGGTTGTCTGTTCCTCGGGTACTCCCTGCACAGGCGTATGTCTGCGGCTGCTGAGCCTGTAGTGGTCTATGCACAGGTTCTTGGCCATCCTGATTGCCATGGCTTCCGGATTGTCCACGAGCTTTGCCTTCATGAGCGTCCACATTCTCAGCAGCGTTTCCTGTACCAGGTCTTCTGCATCAGCCTGTCCGTTTGTGCGGGCCAGGAAGCGCAGGCACAGTGCATGGAGTCTGGGACGCACGCTGGCGACAAAGTGTTCAAATTCGTCTTGGTTCATAAATTCTGATGCAACTCTGTCTAGAAGACGCGTTGACCGGGATTTTGTAAATGTAAAAAATGTTAATATTGCTGTCGTGCGTGCCATTCCATAACTCATTTGCCATTCTTGGCTTTCGGGCTGGCACATCTGCACTCGAATCCAATAGCAGTGGACAGGAGAAACGGATGTGCGGGAAAATCAAAGTGTCAGAATTTTAACATTTTTGCTTACACTTTGATTTTCGGTCGTTTTCTGAAGAATCAGGTGAAATCAGATTTTTGCGCGCCAGCGGATTTTTCGGGTTTCGGAGGTCTGTTTTGTAAACCATTGATAATCAAATGGATAAGTTTTTGCGGGTGCGAAGTGTTAATGAAAAACGCTTATTTTTAACCTAAAATCCGTTAAATTCGTGCACAAAACGCGCGATTTGTGCAGTTTTCAGTCCCCTTTTTCCGCACTTTTGGCCGGAAAATCACGGTTTTGAGGCTGGAAAACCTGAGTTTTTGCCCCGAAACAGTTAAGTTTTTCCTCAAAAACACTTAAGTGCCGGATCGAAAACAGTTAACTAATTTTCTGGAAACAGTTAAGTGTTTCCCCCCTAACACTTAACTAATTTTTCCGTTTTGTGCAAAAAACCGGAAATTTACACTTGTTAACATGAAAATCGGTCAAAAATGGTTGCATTTTCGGAATGTCGAAAAATCAAAGTGTCACGAAATCGGTCGAAAAACTGACACTTTGAAAAACATGGAGATTCCTCCGGGCCATCTTCTTTCAGCAATGGTTGCCAACGAAAACACCCGGCTGGCGGGCCGGGTGCTGGTTGGGGCAGGTGGGGTCAGTCTTCAAGCAGTGTCTGCAGCCGCAACAGTTCGTCGCGGTATTGCGCCGCCTGTATGAAGTCGAGTTCCTTGGCTGCCTGTTTCATCAGTTCCGTGGTGTGCTCTATGCTCTTTCTGATTTGCTCCTTCGACATGTGCTTCATGATGGGGTCGGCGGCAAAGGCCGACTGGTCCGGTTCAATGTACGGCCTGTAGGTCTTGGGCTGTCTGCTGTCAGCGGGCTTGCTTTCCTGCTTGGCCGACACAAGTGCTCCCTTGATGCCTTTCACGATCTGTTGCGGGGTGATGTGGTGCTCCTCGTTGTATTTCAGCTGGATTGCTCTCCGGCGTGCGGTCTCGTCGATGGTGCGCCTCATGCTTTCGGTCACGGTGTCGGCATACATGATGACCTTTCCGTTGACATTCCTCGCCGCGCGTCCGGCCGTCTGCGTGAGCGACCTGTGGCTGCGCAGGAATCCCTCCTTGTCGGCGTCGAGAATGGCCACGAGCGACACTTCCGGCAAGTCCAGCCCCTCGCGCAGCAGGTTGACCCCCACGAGCACGTCGAACTCTCCTGCGCGCAGGCCGTTCATGATCTTCACGCGGTCCAGTGTGGCCACGTCGCTGTGGATGTAGTTGGCCCTGATGCCGTGGTTGAGCAGATACTCTGTCAGTTCCTCGGCCATGCGCTTGGTGAGTGTGGTCACAAGCGTGCGTTCGTTGTGTTCATTGCGTTCTTGTATTTCAGCCAGCAGGTCGTCAATCTGGTTCTCGTTCGGGCGCACTTCGATGACCGGGTCCAGCAGTCCGGTGGGCCGTATGATCTGTTCCACGACCACTCCCTCGGCCTCGTTCAGCTCGAAGTCGGCAGGTGTGGCCGAGACGTAGATGACTTGGTTCACCATGTCCTGGAACTCCTCGAAGCGGAGCGGGCGGTTGTCGAAGGCGGCGGGCAGCCTGAAGCCGTATTCCACGAGGTTCTGCTTCCTGGCCCTGTCGCCTCCGAACATGGCGCTGATTTGTGGTACGGAGACGTGGCTCTCGTCGATGATGAGCAGATAGTCCTTGGGAAAGAAGTCGAGCAGGCAGTAGGGCCGCTGTCCGGCCTCCCGTCCGTCGAAATAGCGCGAGTAGTTCTCTATGCCGCTGCAGTGACCCAGCTCCTTGATCATCTCCATGTCGTACTCCACGCGCTCCTTGATGCGCTGTGCCTTGATGCTGTCGCCCAGGTCGTTGAAGTAGGCTATCTGCTGCACCAGGTCGTCCTGTATCTGCCGTATGGCCCAGTCGGTCTGTTCCTTGGACGTGACAAAGAGGTTGGCCGGGTAGATCTGGTAGTCCTCAAAAGCCGCAATGCGGTGGAAGGTCACGCTGTCCACCTCCTCTATGGAGTCGATTTCATCATCCCACCAGCAGATGCGCAGCACGTTGTCGCTATAGGCCATGAAGATGTCCACCGTGTCGCCCTTCACCCTGAAGAAACCGCGTTTCAGCTCGAGGTCGTTGCGCACGTAGAGGGCATCTACCAGTCGGCGGAGGAACTCGTTCCTGTCGAGTCTTTGCCCCCTGCGCACGCTGATGACGCTGTTGGCCATGGCCGTAGGGCCGCCCATGCCGTAGATGCACGACACCGATGACACCACCACCACGTCCTTGCGCCCGGACAGCAGTGCGCTGACCGCCGCCAGCCTCAGCTTGTCGATGTCCTCGTTGATGGCCAGATCCTTTTCGATGTAGGTGTCGGTGGTGGGCAGATAGGCTTCGGGCTGGTAATAGTCATAGTAGGACACGTAGTATTCCACCGCGTTGTCCGGAAAAAAGCCGCGCATCTCCTCATAGAGCTGTGCGGCGAGTGTCTTGTTGTGGCTGAGAATGAGCGTGGGACGCCCGATGTTGGCAATGACGTTTGCCATGGTGAATGTCTTTCCCGACCCGGTGACCCCGAGCAGCACCTGTGCGTGCTCGCCCTGCCTGATGCCCTCGGTGAGCTGGCTGATGGCTTGCGGCTGGTCGCCGGTAGGCTCGTAGTCGGATGTGAGCTTGAAGTCCATAACCCCTGTGCGTTTCGTGATGAAACGCAAAATTAACAAAAAAAGGCTGTAAAGGCCGCTGCAATCGCTATTTTTTGCTAAAAATGACAGCTTTGCTTTGCAAATAGCGGAATAATATGTACTTTTGCAGCTCAAAATCTTTTTTATGAGAAAACTGGTTGCGTTAAGTCCGCTCGTACTGGTCTTGTTGCTATGTTCCTGTGCCAAGGAATTCAACAATGTCTATAAGACCGACGACCTCAGCTATAAATACGAATATTCCAAGGAATGCTATGCCAAAGGCAAGTATGTGCGTGCAGACAACCTGCTGCAGGACCTTGTCATGGTGCAGAAAGGCACATCCAACGGCGAGGAGTGCCTCTATATGTATGCCATGGCCAAATACATGAGCAAGGACTATGAGGGAGCCGCCATGGTGTTCAAGAAATACTATACCACCTATCCGAAAGGTGTATATTCCGAGCTGTCGAAGTTCTATGTAGGCAAGAGCCTCTACATGAGCACGCCCGAGCCCAGGCTCGACCAGTCGCAGACTGTGGAAGCCATCGCCGCGCTTCAGGAGTACCTTGACATCTATCCCGAGGCAAGGTACAAGGAAGAGGCACAGGACAAACTCTTTGAACTGCAGGACAAGCTGGTGCAGAAGGAACTCTATTCCGCACAGCTCTACTACGACCTCGGGCAGTATTTCGGCAACTGCGGAAGCGGAGGCAACAACTATGAGGCGTGCATCATCACTGCGCAGAACGCGCTCAAGGACTATCCCTATACCAATCTCAGGGAAAAGTTTGCTGTGCTTGTGATGAGAAGCAAGTTCGAACTTGCCCAGCAAAGCGTGGACGAAAAACTGATGGACCGTTTCCAGGATGCAGAGGACGAATGCTACGGATTCATCAACGAATATCCCGATTCCAAGTACAAGCACTTGGCTGAAAAATACATTGAGAAGTGTAAGCAATACACGGAAAAAGGAGAGAATGCAAATTTATTTAGATAAGACAATTATATAGTTTAGTATGGATTACAAGAAATCAAAGGCTCCGGTAAACACCGTCACGAGAAACATCATGGACTTGTGCCAGGATACCGAAAACATCTATGAGAGCGTGGCCATCATTTCGAAAAGAGCTAACCAGATCTCTGTGGAAATCAAGCAGGACCTGAACAAGAAGCTGGCTGAGTTCGCTTCATATAACGATTCGCTTGAGGAAGTGTTCGAGAACCGCGAACAAATAGAAATATCGCGCTATTACGAGAAACTGCCCAAGCCCACCTTGCTGGCAACACAGGAGTTTATCGACGGCAACGTTTACTACCGTGACCCGTCAAAGGACAACAATGAGGACGAGGCATAAATGATTCAGCGCAAACAGACCTTGTTCCTGCTGCTGGCCGTCGTGGCACTTGCAGCATGTCTCGCCATGAACATCGGATCGTTCGAGCCACAGGGCATGGGGGGCAGTGCACGCATGACGAACTTCACGGTAGTGAGTGCCGCGAAGGCCAGTGTGGAATACCCAGTGTTTCCCTTGGCCATATTGCTGATGCTGGCGTGCGTAATTGACATCTGGGCTATCTTCAGGTACAACAACCGCATGCTGCAGGCCAGGCTGTGTGTGCGCAGCGTGTTGCTGCTTGTGTGCTGGTGTGTGCTCTATGCTGTCTATGGGCTGTTCCTTGTGCCACAGGAACTGGCTTTCCGCTTGGCTTTACCCGCAGCTCTGCCCGTTGTGGCCGGGATACTGACCGTCATGGCTCGCAGTGGTATCATGGCAGATGAAAGGCTCGTCCGTGCAGCAGACAGGATCAGATGACAGATTTTTTCAGACTTCTATAGATTAAATGTTAATGACGTGCTCACTGTGTTCATTCCTCCATACGGGGAAAACGGCAGTGGGTTTTTTCTGTTAAATGTCCTTGTGCAGGATGCCCGGAAGGTATAATTTACTAAATTTGCAGTGTTATCTCTGACTCTTGCAATATCAATACATGAATTTACCATTATGAAAGAAGTTTTTTTCCTTGTAATGCTGCTCATGCCTGTAATGGGATGGGCACAGAGCGAGTGGACCAGACCGCTCACTGCAGCTGAACGGCTTGAACAGGCAAAAAAAGCTGAAAAAGAAGCCAAACAGGCCTTGAAAGAAGAAAGGAAACGCCAGAAGGAGGAGGCTAAGGAAGCCAAGCGCAATGCCAGGCAGACACAAGGAGTGAATGTGGTGGAGGGAAGCAATGGATGGTCGGCACCGGAGAAGCCCGTACGTGTGGAGGAGGTAAAGGCTGAATCACTCCGTACAGAGGAGACGGGAATGAGCAAGCGTGAAATACGCGATGCAAAGTATGTCAAGCCTGGCATTGTGCCTGTGGTGGACGGAAAGGTCGTGTTCACGCTCGATGTTGAGGCTCCCGGGAAAAATGCTGTGCAGATATATGATATAATGTATGCTTTCCTGGAGAAAATGGCTGTCGGGGAAAACCAGATAGAAAGCGGCATCGTGCTTGTCAACAAGAATGAGCATATCATTGCCGCAAAATTCAGTGAATGGTTGGCTTTCCATGAGAATTTCATTTCTCTGGACCGCACGGAGTTTGACTATACCATACTTGCAACATGTACGGACGGACAGCTGCATCTGACCATGGAGCGCATCAGTTATAATTATGAAGAAGGACGCAACTCGGGGTTCAGGGAAACAGCCGAGAAAGTAATCACTGACCAGTATGCTGTCAATAAGAAGGGAACGAAACTGCTTGCAACTGTCGGCAAGTTCCGTCGCTGCACCATTGACAGGAAAGACGAGATATTCGATGCCATAAGACAGGCATTAAAATAATCGCTTGGAATGGAAAACGAAAACAATGGCATTATCCGCCGGCATCGTAAACCGAAGGAGCGCGACCGGTATTTCAAAATCAGGAATATACTGAACATCATCTTCATGATTGGTGCGGTCATCGGCGTTTTATGGTATATCTATTCTGACCGCACCATAGGAATTATTGTAGTCCTTTCGGCCATGGTCTTTAAAATGGCTGAATGTTGCTTACGCTTTTTTCGTTGATGAACAGTTTTTTTCGACTGATACTGATATTCTTCTGTGTACCGGCAGTATTGTCGGCACAGACTCCGTATAGCCAGATGACGCCCGACGGGAACATGTCGCAGCGCAATCCCATGAACAGTACAGACTCTTTGGGAACCGACAAGGAAATTCCCAAGGGAATAAAGGTATGGACTGTAGATGAAAAGTTCGGTGACCGTACGAGTGCGCAGATAGACACCCTCTCCCACATGTTCCCGAATACGATATTCACCACAGGAATGCGTGGCGAATACAACACGCTGGGCAATCTCGGTTCACCCAGAATCAACCGTATATTCATTGACCGTCCGGAAACTGACCAGTTCTTTTTCACACAGCCTTACGATTTCTTTCTTTCCCCTGTAAGTGCTTTCCATTTCACCAACACGTTGTCACCATTCACGAACATTACCTATAATACGGCAGGAAACCGTACCAATGGTGAGGATCATTTTACGGCAAAGTTCGGAGTAAATGCCGGCAAGCGTTTAGGCGTAGGTTTCAAGTTTGACTATATTTATGGCAGGGGATATTATCAGAACCAGAGTACGTCACATTTCAACTATACCATGTATGGCTCATACCTGGGCGACCGTTATCAGGCCCATCTTCTGTTTTCCACTAATCATCAGAAAATAGCGGAAAACGGTGGTATAACGGACGACAGGTTCATCACACATCCCGAAAGTTTCAGTGACGATTATGCCAACAATGAGATTCCTGTCGTTTTACAGAAAAACTGGAACCGTAATGACAATCAGCATATTTTCCTTACCCATCGCTACAATGTCGGGTTCAACAGGAAGGTGAAGATGTCTGCCGAGGAAATAGAGGCACGCAAGTTTGCCATGGAATCGCAAAAGGAGAACGATGCGCTTAAGCGGAAGGAAGAGGCCGGAAAGAAGGCCAGACGGGAAGGGCGTGATTTCAATGAAGATGAGTATGAAGAAACTGAAACCTATTCCGGACGGCCGGACGATGCGGCTATTGCCGGAGCGGAACCTGCTGATACGTTGAAAAATGACAGTGAACGCATTGCTGTATCCGGAAAGGCCATGGCCGACAGTCTGCTGAATGCTGGTACTTTGGCTGCTGAGGACACGTTGTGGATGAAGAACGAATACGTTCCAGTAACCAGTTTCATTCATACGTTGAAGCTCGATAACTTCCGACGAATCTATCAGGCTTACGATACTCCTGACAATTTCTATGCCGACACATACTATGAAGGCCTTCGCAACCAGGCCGACTCTGTCTATGACAAGACTTCGCATTTCCGGTTGCAGAACACGTTTGCCATTTCTTTGCTTGAAGGTTTCAACAAATGGGCAAAGGCAGGGCTGAAGGTGTTTGCCACAAGTGATTTGCGGCATTTTGTCTTGCCTACGGCTGAAGGTGGTACACTGTCCTACAACGAGCATAATCTAAGCGTTGGCGGACAGTTGGCCAAGACGTCAGGAACAGCATTGCATTACAATGCGATGCTGGAAACGTGGCTCACCGGAGAAGATGCAGGACAATTGAAACTGGATGTTGCTGCAGATGTGAATTTCCCGCTTTTCGGCGACACGGTTACGCTGTCCGCATCGGGATTCTTCCATCGTGTCAATCCCGCGTTCTATTTCAGGCACTACCATTCGCGCCATTTCTGGTGGGACAATGAAGGGCTGGACAAGACTATCCACACCCGTATTGAGGGAATGCTGCGTTATGAGAAGACAAAGACTTCACTCCGTGTGGCAGTGGATGAGATAAAGAACCACACTTATCTGGGAATGGCGTATGAAACCGGTGATGATTTCTTCCGGACCGGCAATACTGTTTCGGTCAGCCAATGCGGTGAGGCTGTCAGTCTGTTCACGGCATCACTGGCACAGGATGTGCGTCTTGGGCCTGTTCACTGGGAAACCGTGCTTACCTATCAGAAGTCCTCGAAGCAGGAAGTCTTACCTGTGCCCGACCTCAATGTATATACCAACCTGTTCCTGCGTTTCCGCATAGCGCGTGTGCTGCGTTGCGATTTAGGTGTCGATGCACGCTATTTCACCAAATACTGTGCGCCCGATTATTCACCGGCTTTAGGACAGTTTGCCGTGCAGGCCGGTGAGCACAGAACGGAAACGGGCAATTATCCCATTGTCAATGCCTACGCCAATTTCCATCTGAAGCAGACGCGTTTCTTTATCATGATGAGCCATGTCAATGCTGGCAGGGGCACCATGAATTATTTCCTCACGCCTCATTATCCGCTCAATGAGCGCATACTGCGTTTCGGGCTGAGTTGGAATTTCTTTAACTGATTTTTTCAGAGCAAAAGTCCCAGCACCACGCAAATGCCGTAGATGCTGATGTTCCGTGCAGTCTGTTCCAGAATCAGGTTCAGTCTTTCCCCTTTTCCTATGGCCATCATCTGCCGGTAGGTGCTGATGTGTTTCATCCAGTAGAAGATAGGCAGGAAAGCGGCCAGGGGATGCGATTTCCAGAACAGTGCCACGCCGATCATGCACGCACAGCATCCCAGTCCATAGTACAGCCATCCCGTGTTGGCATGCCCCAGTCTCACGGCCAGTGTACGTTTTCCCGCTCTGCTGTCGTTGTCCATGTCCCGGAAATTGTTCACCACAAGCAGCGTGTCGATCACCAGTCCGCATGCCACGGCCATACCTATGACTTCCGCCGTCACAGCTTGTCTGCCGGGGGGCATGCACAGATAGTAGGTCAGTGTTACGGGTACCAGGCCGAAAAACACCAGCACCAGCACGTCTCCCAGTCCTTTATACGACAGATGTGTGGTATAAAGGAAGCAGAACGCCACGCAAAGCACACCGACTCCTACCATTTCCCAACCGCCATATACAACTAACGGAAGTCCAGTGGCACAGGCTACGAGCGTAGTTGCTGCAATGCCTTTCTGCATGGCCTTCACCGTGATCCACCCCTGTGCGCACGCCCGTTTCGGCCCCAGTCTTGTCTCGTCATCGTTTCCTTTGATGAAGTCGAAGTAGTCGTTTACGAAATTGGCATCAATCTGCATGACAAAGGCGAACAGGAAGCAGATCAGTGCCGGGATGACGTGCAGGGCCGTTCCGCAGTCGGTCCATGCCAGTGTGCAGCCCATGGCCACCGGTACAGCTGCCCCGGCGAGTGTTTTCGGCCGCGCAGCCAGCAGCCAGGCCTTGAAAGAGTTGGTTTTTACGTGCAAATCGTCCATCTTGCCTGTAGTTTTTCTATCCGTGAGTTGCAAAATTAAGCATAAAGGTGTAAATTTGCAAATTAAATTTTCCCATTTGTATGATTGACACCCACGTAAACCTTGGCCTGATGGAATTTGTGGAACAGAACATCCTGCCAAGATATGCCACTTTTGACCGTGCACACAACCTGAACCATGTCAATCGCGTTATCAGTTCGTCTCTTGTTCTCGCCCGGAAGACGGGTGCCGACATCAATATGGCCTATGCCATCGCTGCCTACCACGACCTTGGCCTTGAAGGGCCGCGTGCCATACACCACATCACCAGCGGGCGCATTGTGGCTGCCGATGTGCGTCTGCGCCGTTGGTTCAGTCCTGACCAGATCAAGGTCATCCGTGAGGCTGTCGAGGACCATCGTGCATCTGCCTCCCATGCTCCCAGAAGCATTTACGGGCGCATCGTGGCCGAAGCTGACCGCGAGCTGGAACCGGACACCGTTTTCCGCCGCACTGTGGAGTATGGGCTTGACCACTACCCGGAGAAAGACAAGGAAGAACAGTGGGAGCGTTTCCTGGACCACATGGAGAACAAGTATTCCCTCCATGGCTACATCCGGCTGTGGATTCCCGGTTCGCCCAACCAGCAGCATCTTCAGGCCATCCGTTCGCTCATTGCCGACAAGGAGCGGCTCCGCGATGCCTTCGATCTCATCTATGCCGAAGTCACGTCCCAGCCTTCCCGGCCTCTTCCTTAGCCTTTCCTGTGTGCCGACAGGCCGTTGCCAGGCAAAAAAATCAAAAAAAGTGTTTCAATATTTTGCTATCTCTCGATTGTACAGTACCTTTGCACTTGCAAACCAAAATAGAATAAGGGGTTGTTCCGGTTCGATCGGGATACTCATCAAATAAAATCGAAAACCGAGACTGCTTCTCTTGCCAATGGCGGGCCACATAAACCTCCACATCTGTGGAGACCAAGCTGCAAAGCCGGTGGATTACAAAGGCGGAGGGCACTCAAATCTTAATTACTCGGAGTTTCATCACATCATCGGACAATCCCTCCTTTTCAATTAATTAGAAGTCAGGCCGATCGTAAGGTCGGCCTTTTTCATTCACTTTTCAAACATTCAGGCTATGTTTTCCGGAATTGTCGAGGAAATGGCTACGCTTGTGGCCATCAGAAAGGAAAAAGAGAACATTGATTTCACGCTCACTTGCTCGTTCACGCCACAGCTGAAGATTGACCAGAGCGTGGCCCACAACGGCGTTTGCCTCACGGTGGTCAGCATTGAAGGCGACAACTACACTGTCACGGCCATGAAGGAGACGCTCGAACGCTCTAACCTGGGACTGCTGCAGGTGGGCGACAGGGTCAATGTGGAGCGGTCCATGCTCATGAACGGCAGGCTCGATGGCCATATCGTGCAGGGCCATGTCGATGGGAAGGCGCGCTGCACGGCCATGGAAGATGCAGAAGGCTCTACCTGGTTCACCTTTACCTATGACTATGATGCCGACATGGCACGCCGGGGCTACTTCACGGTGGACAAGGGGTCGGTCACGGTCAACGGGGTGTCGCTCACCGTGTGCGAACCTACTGAGAACTCCTTCCGTGTGGCCATCATTCCCTACACGCGGCAGAACACGAATTTCCGTGACATCCAGGTAGGCAGTGTGGTCAACATCGAGTTCGACATTCTGGGCAAGTACATCGCCCGTCTGCAGTCTTTGGTCTGACGGCGTGCGGTCTGTAGCTTGTCTGCCGGTCTGCCATTGGCCGGCGGGCATCAGTCCTGCGGGGCGCAGCATAGGTCTTTAGCGGCCTGTGCTGCGCCCCGGTTCTTTTTCGTATATGTCCAGGACCTGGTTATGGCCTGTTCCTGAAACCTATTTCCAGCGGAACAGGGCGTAATCGCCCGGCTTGAGCTGAATGTCCACGGTCTGGTCCTGCCTGTATTTCTCCACTGTGCCGTCGGGCAGCACGCGCTGCACTCCCTTCTTCAGCCCGATGCTCACCTTTTGCGCATGGTCTATGTCGCGGTTCACCACCATGAGGAACCGCCTCTTCCCGTTTTCGAGCTGCGACACCAGCACTCCCTGGCCGTCGGCCTCCACACGTCCGAACTTTTCCGGCAGCTGTCCCAGTGGCGTTGTGCCCATGGGCAGTTCCTTGCCTGTGTGTCCCACGCTTGTGGCCTTTGCGCCGAGGAACACCCATGCCAGCCGCTGTATCTCCTGGTTGAGTGCCTTCACCCGGTAATAGACGTTCGTGCGGCGGCCTTTCTCGTCGATGGGGGCGTTGTGGAAGTTCCAGATGGTGCCCAGCGGAGTCCAGTAGGTGAAATACTGTATGCACTGCGCCCCGTAGGCCAGTGCGCTGAACGCCTCGATGCGCAGGTGCGTGTCGGTGGGAATGGGGTAGGGGTCGTGGGCGGTGGAGAGGCAGAACGCCCAGAAGGGTATGCCCTCGCGCAGGCTCACGCGCCTCACGTTTTCCAGGTTGTCGAAGAACTGCGGCCTCAGTACCGCCTTTCCGTTGTCTTCCACCACGGGATAGAAGTCGTAGGAAATCTGCGGGAGGTTCACTTCGTCCACGAACCGCTGCACATATTCCTCATAGGTCTGCGTACCGAGGTCGGCCGGTGGCACGATGCTCGGGAGCAGGTTCAGATAGACCACGTGGTCGGGGTCGGCGGCATAGACACGGTCGCGGAACGCCTTCAGTTCGGCGAAGCCGCTTGTGGTAGGCTCGTCACGCAGGAACCATCCGGCCACGTTGCGGTTGTTCTTGAAGCGGTTCACGCATTCCGCGGTGTTCTTTTCCAGGTCGGTGCAGGTCACCATGACCTTCACGCCGGTGCCGTCGCAGGCCTTCAGGCTCTTTTCCACCTCGCTGGTCTGGTAGAAGTGGGAGAACGATATGTTGAAGCCGGCCTCACGCAGCTCGGCATACCGTTCGTGTGTGAGGTTGCTGTCGGGCAGGATGGAAAACCATGCCAGGATGGGGAACTCCTTGCCCGTGGGGTTCTTGTACTTGGAATGCCCGGTGGCCGATGTGGCCTGTACGGTGAGCAGGCCGATGAGCAGTATCAGTAATCTGTGTGTCATAATATTGTATTTTTGGTTGAACAATACGCAAAATTCGGAAAAAACCGTGACATGTCCAAATTATTCCCTCTTTTTTGCCTTGTTTCCCCTGTCTGCAAAGGGCATGCACGACTATTCGGACCGGTTGCTGACAACGGTTTGCAGGAAAGTCCGGAAAAGCGAAGCGGAAACTTCGGGAAAGCTAACTTTAAGGTTTCTGACGCTTCGTTTCAATTTGTAGTTCACGGTGTGAACTATAGTGTTCACGCCGTGAACTATAGTGTTCACACTGTGAACTATAGTGTTCACGCCGTGAACTACAGATTATACTTTGATGTTCCCGTCTTTTCTGTTCGCATTCCCGAAGTTTCCGGTTTGCTTTTCCCGACTTTCCTTTCCGGTCCGTCCGGATGGCCGTCCTTTACCGTCTTTTCCCCGGAAAACGTGCGGTTGTGTAGGAGGATTGGGCAAAAGAAAAAAGGCCACATCCGGTTTTGCTCCCGGTGTGGCCATAGAACTGTTTTCTGTAGATTTTCAGGTCAGGTTCATTTTATAGGTTGTGGAAGATAAACGATGTCTTCATGTTCTGTTGCCTTTCAGGCAGGAATCCTTTTTCCTACCCCTCCCGTTGGGGCTTTGCCTTGCTGAACTGCAGGGTGTCATCCGGCTTTTGGGGCTTTCCGAACACCGGCATGCCCTTCTCGTCCCATTCCAGTTCCTGCATGTATATGCTCTTCACGGTGCCCTCCTTGGTTTTCTGCTTGGCATCGTAGAGCAGATAGGTCTTGCTGCCGTCGATGGAAGGCACTGTGCAGATGTCCGACGGCCCGTAGATGTTGTTTTCGGGAGCCGACGTGAAGACCGGCTCGTCGCTCTTGTGCCATGATTCCGGATTGAGCAGGTCGCTATCGGCATCGGCATAGAGCATTCCCACGGCGTTGTAGAGTGTCCAGCATCCGCTGGCTGAATAGCAGATGATGACCTTTGACTGGTCTTTGGAGAAAAAGGCATGCGGGCTTTCGTTCACGTAGATGGGATAGGCTGACCTGCTTCCGTCCGGGTCAATCCATTGGCGTTCCCATTCGTAGTCAGGTCTGGATATCAGCACCCTCTCCGTTCCTATGGTCCATGGGTTCTCCATGCGCGCTATGTAGATGCACTGGGTTTCCTCTTCGGCCCTTCTTTTGGGCCATCCCGACCATACCAGGTACTGCACGCCCTTGTTCTGGAACGTGGTGGGGTGGATGCTCCAGTTCCATTCGGCATTGGTGGTGAGCCTGGATTTCAGTCTGAAGGTTCCTTCCATGGGATTGGCTGCTTTGTTTTCGAGCACGTAGAGCTGGTGGTTGTCCGTGTTTCCGTCATCGGCCTCGAAATAGATATACCATATATTATTAATAAGGTGTAGTTCCGGCGACCAGATGTTCTTGCTGGCTTTCGGGTCTGCAGGCTTCCATACGGTTTGCCTTTCGCATGTGGCCAGCTTGGTCAGGTCATCGGTACACGACAGCACGATGCGGCATGAACTGCTGTCCTGCATGACGAAGTAGTACATGCCGTTGAAGAGCGTGGCTTGCGGATAACAGCTTCCCGGAAGGATGGGGTTCTTGTAGTTCACGGTATTGTTGCAGGATGTGGCTGCAAGCATAAAGCTAAGAAATACATGGAAAAAAATGTTCCCGGAGTATTTCATTTTTGTCGGCTGTGTGCTCATTTCTGAATATTTTCCACAAATTTAGTTCATTTGTTGTCATTTCCGGCAAAAACGAAAGGAATTTTGACACATTTTAGGTCAAAAAATAGAAAAAACTGACCAAATACCTGTTTTTTCCATTATTTAGTCTGTTTTTATTTTGTATTTTTAAGATTTCCTGTTTACTTTGCATGCAGAATGAGTTCAGCAAGCAGATTCTGAAAAACTAAAAAGCAATAAACACGCTAACCGATTTAAGTTTTCTAATAGGTGTATATTTTTTTTGAGGTTAAGATTAGTTGACAGGTAACAGAAATTTAAATTGCATTACTAATAATAACAAAAAAAGGAAGTATTGATGAAGAAACTATTGATGACCATGGCAGTCTTTGCTGCGGCCAATGCCTATGCACAGACCCCAGAACTCTTCCAGCCCTACAAGGCCACGGCTCTCCGTCTGCCTTCTGTGCCGCTGGTCGTATCAGATCCCTATTTTTCCATCTGGTCGCCTTATGACAAGCTCACCGACGGTGACACTCGCCACTGGACCAATGACGAGAAGCCGCTGGAAGGCTTGCTGCGCGTTGATGGCGTGACCTATCGTTTCATGGGCTCCAATCAGCGTCAGGCCCTCGAATCCATCGTGCCCATGGCCGATGAGGTGGCCTGGAAGGCAAAGTACAGCCGCGACAAGCAGAAAGACGGTTGGCAGAAGCCCGGTTTCGACGAATCGGCATGGAAAGACGGCGAGGCCGCATTCGGCTCTCCGGAACTGAGCAATGTCCGCACACGCTGGTCACAGGAAAACAGCGACCTCTACGTGCGCCGCACCGTGGAGCTGACTGCTGACGACCTGAACCAGGACCTCTATCTGGTCTATTCCCATGACGACGTGTTCGAGATCTATCTGAACGGAACCAAGGTAGCCGACACCGGCGAAACCTGGCGCGAGGGCGTGCGTCTGCAGCTCGACAGCAAGCTCAAGGCACTGCTCAAGCCCGGAAAGAACGTCATCGCATCCCACTGCCACAACACTACGGGAGGTGCCTACACTGACTTCGGCCTGTTCAAGAACCTCTCGCGCAACGACAGCAGCATCAAGACTGCAGAACAGAAGTCGGTTGACGTGCTCGCCACCTCTTCTTATTATACATTCACTTGCGGACCGGTGGAACTCGATGTCGTTTTCACAGCTCCTATGCTGATTGAGGACTACGACCTGCTCTCCACTCCCATCAACTACGTCTCCTATCAGGTGCGCGCTACCGACGGCAAGGTCCATGACGTGCAGTTCTACCTCTCGGCCAATCCGCTGCAGAGCGTGAACAAGTCGTCGCAGGCTACCGTTTCCAGTACGGTCATCAAGAGAGGCGTGAAGTATGTGAAGACCGGTACTGTGGAGCAGCCTATCCTCGCCAAGAAGGGTGACGGCATCTGCATCGACTGGGGTTACTTCTACCTGCCCAACATCAATGGAGAGGTGAGCCTTGACAGCGAGAACGCCATCAAGGAGTCCTTCCTCAGCACCGGCGCACTGCCCGCAAGCAAGAAGAACATCGTTTGCCGCAAGGCTTCACAGATGCCCACACTGGCCTATGTACACAACTTCGGAAAGGTGTCCACCGCTTCCAGCTACGCACTGCTGGGCTACGACGAGATCGAGGACATCGAGTACATGTACAACCGCTACAAGGGCTACTGGGCACATGACGGCAAGGTGAGCATCTTCGACGCTTTCGAGAAGCTCAGCAACAACTACTCTTCCATCATGGGACGCTGCCGCCAGCTCGACAAGCGCATCTATGACGACGGCCTCGCTGCCGGCGACGTGAAGTATGCTGAAATCCTCTCCGCATCCTATCGCCACGTCATCGCCGCCCACAAGCTGTTCCAGGACAAGGACGGCAACCTGCTCTTCTTCTCCAAGGAAAACAACTCCAATGGTTGCGTGAATACTGTTGACCTTACATATCCCGAGGCTCCGCTCTTCCTGGTTTACAACCCGGAACTGCAGAAAGCCATGATGACCAGTATCTTTGACTACAGTCTCTCCGGACGCTGGACCAAGCCTTTCGCCGCTCACGACCTGGGTACATATCCCATCGCCAACGGACAGGTCTATGGCGGTGACATGCCGCTCGAGGAAGCCGGTAACATGATTACACTCGCTGCCATGATCTGCAAGCTCGAAGGCAATACAAACTACGTCAACAAATACTGGGGTATCATCACCACATGGGTGGACTATCTTGTCGAGAACGGACAGGATCCCGCCAACCAGCTCTGTACCGACGACTTCGCCGGACACTGGGCACACAATGCCAACCTCTCCATCAAAGCCATCATGGGCGTGGCTGGATATGCTGAAATGGCCCGCATCAAGGGCGATGCAGCTACCGCTGACAAGTACATGAAAACCGCCAAGGACATGGCCGCAAAATGGGAGAAGGACGCTTTCGAAAAAGACCACTACCGCCTTGCTTTCGACCGCAAGAACACCTGGAGCCAGAAGTACAACATGGTTTGGGACAAGCTCTGGAAGACCAACGTCTTCCCCAACAACGCCATGGAGCGCGAGGTGAAATACTACGTGGGCAAGCAGAACAAGTATGGCCTGCCGCTGGATAGCCGCAAGGAATACACCAAGAGCGACTGGATCATGTGGACGGCAGCGATGTCTCCCGACAACAAGACCTTCCAGAAGTTCGTGGATCCGCTCTACACCTACATCAACGAGACACCTTCGCGTGTGCCCATCAGCGACTGGCATGAGACCAAGTCAGGAAAGATGGTGGGATTCAAGGCACGCTCGGTAATCGGTGGCTACTGGATGAAGGTGCTTGCCGACAAACTGGCAAAGTAAGTCCTCCGGGAACCTGCAAGCAGATAAAGATATTTCAATCCTTATAATCATAACAGACTAAAGCTTAGGCCACTGGCCCAATACAACGACTGGAACACACGACAAGGATGGCGGGGAAAGCCTCCTTGTCGGGGTCGTTGCAGAAGCAAGGTCTGGAATGACTTTCCAGGTTTCTACGGACATGGTCCTAATACCATCCGATAGCCTAATAAAAATCAAGAGACTTTTTAACAATTCCTTATTTTAATATTTAACATGAACAAGATTTATCAGACTAACAGAAGATGCCTATGGGGCATCTTGCTCGCATTTGTGGCCTGTTGCTTCGTGTCCTGTAGCGACGACGACAATGCGAAGGGAACTGGCGGATTCGATCCGTCACGGTCAGTTGAAATCACAGACTTTGTTCCGAAGTCCGGTAGTGTGGGCCAGCAGCTCGTCATCTACGGTTCCAACTTCGGCAACAATGTCGAGGACGTTAAGCTCACCATCGGTGGAAAGCCCGCCGTCGTGGTCAATGTAAAGGACAACTGTCTTTACACCTATGTTCCTTCTGGAGCATTCTCCGGTGAAATCAGCATCACCGTGGGCAATGAGACACTTGGCACACAGACCGCCATGGCTGAAGAGGTGTTTGAATACCAGCGCAAGATGGTCGTAGGAAAACTTTGCGGTTACAAGAACGAGCGCGATGACCAGGGATGGAACGACGGTCCGTTCGCCACATGTACCGGTTTCCGTAACGACGGTGTGATGCAGTTCTCGCCTTATAACCACGACCAGCTGTTCATCGTGTATGACCGCGAACCGAACTGGGAGGCAGGACACGGAATCCAGCTGCTCGACCTTAAGGAGCAGACGGTGAAGACCATCCTTCCCTTGAGCATGTTCAACAATGAGCGTCTGCGTACAGTGGATTTCGCTGTCGATCCGTTTGCATACGATGACTATGGTGGCATCGTTGGCCGCGCAGATGATGCGTGGCTGGCCACAGCTTCTGCAAGGCAGCTTTCATGGAAGGAGCACCTGATTATCGCTGCCGACAACGATGATTCAAACTACAAGGCAAACTCTGTGTATATCGTGAACCGTGACAAAAACGGACAGTTCAGCAACAATTCTACTGTAAGCAAGCTGGCTTGCTATCGTCAGTGTAACGGTGCTTCTCTGCATCCTGTCAACGGTGAACTTTACTTCACTTCCTATACCAAGGGAGAATTCCTTCGTCTTGACATGGACAAATACTGGGATACTGTAGAGGCTATGGCTACTGACCCTGAAGCAGAGCCTTGGGATCCTTATCTCGTGGACAACGTGTATAATTCATCTACCGGTTCCACATTGGGTAGCGGTGCTTTCGAGCGTCTCTTCACCATCCAGGACAATGGTTGGGAGTTCCAGATCGATATCCATCCTTCCGGAAAGTACGCATACATCGTGGTCATCAACAAGAGCTATATCCTGCGTACCGACTACAACGAAAAGACCAAGAAGTTCTCTGCTCCCTACCAGGTGGCTGGTGACATGAGTGCCCGCGGATTTGTTGACGGTGTAGGCAAGAGTGCGCTGATGCGCCGACCCTACCAGGGTACGTTCGTGAAGAATGACAAGTATGTGGAGGAAGGACGTGATGATGTCTATGACTTCTATTTCTGTGACAGCGAGAACAACGCCCTCCGCTATCTTACTCCTGAAGGAATCGTTTCTACTTATGCCGGTGGTAGCGCCGCTACACATGCCGATGGCAATACTGAGGGTTCTGAAAACGGTGAGCTGCGTGATGTGGCACGCTTCTATCGTCCCACAGGTCTGGTGAACGACTTCCATATTGACAAGATCTCTGGCGAGAAGACACTGATCTTCTATATCCTCGACACCAAGAACTGCTGCATCCGCACAATCACCATGGAAGAGGAGGAAGATACTTCCGATACGCCGGTTGTTGACGATGCTGAGAACGCAGAGGAGTAGAATCTTTAATACGCAGAATTTATGAAAAAATATTTTTTGATTATCTTTATGTTCCTCGGCATGGCTGTCAACGCCCTCGCACAGGAGGAACTGACCATAACGGGTACGGTTGTCGATGAAACGGGTGAACCTCTCATCGGTGCAAGTATCACCGTAAAGGACGCTGCCGGTCTTGGCGCCATCACCAACGTCGATGGAGAATACAAGATCAAGGTGAAGCAATTCCAGACCCTTCAATATACCTACGTGGGTTATCTTCCGCAGGAAATCATTGTAAAGGGTGACAAGACTGTCATCAATGTCACCATGAAGGAAGAGGCTGTCAATGCACTCGACGACGTGGTGGTAACAGGTATGGGTACACAGAAGAAGCTTACAGTGACCGGTGCCATTACCAATGTGGACATGGGCGACCTCAAGCACTTCAGTACCTCCAACCTCACCAATACCCTCGCCGGTAATGTGCCGGGTATCATGGCTTACCAGTCTTCCGGTCAGCCGGGTAAGAACACTTCCGAGTTCTGGATCCGCGGTATCTCCACATTCGGTGCAGGTACATCAGCCTACATCCTTGTCGATGGTTTTGAGCGCGACAACATCGACGACATCGCTATCGAGGATATCGCTACTTTCTCTGTGCTCAAGGACGCATCTGCAACCGCAATCTACGGTTCAAAGGGTGCTAACGGTGTTGTGCTTATCACGACAAAGCGTGGTAAGGCCGGTAAAATCCAGGTGAGCGGCAAGTTCGAGACTTCTTACAATACACGTACCATCACACCTGAATTCGTAAGCGGTGAGGAATATGCCAACTATATCAATGAGGCACGTATCACCCGTAACTACGGTGTGCTCTATCAGCCGGTTGAGATTGAACTGATCAAGAGTGGACTTGACCCAGACCTCTATCCGAATGTGAACTGGCAGGATCTGCTGCTCAAGGACGGTGCCATGAGCTATCGTGCCAGCGTAAACCTCCAGGGTGGTGGTGAAACAGCCCGTTACTTCGTTTCGGCTGCCTATACAGAGGATGAAGGTATGTACAAGACCGATGAGACACTGCGCAAGGACTACGATACCAACGCCAACTACCGCAAGTGGTCCTATCGTGCAAACCTGGATATCGACATCACCAAGACTACGATCCTGAAGGTCGGTGTTGCAGGAAACCTGAACAAACGTAACTCTCCGGGTCTTGGCGATGACAAGGTATGGGGTGAGATGTTCGGTTACAATGCCCTTTCACAGCCAGTGCGCTATTCAAACGGCTATATCCCCACACACCAGGATACATGGTTCGACCCGAACAACGGAGACTGGACAGGTGTGAACTACCTGAACCCGTGGGTGGCTTCTACGCAGACCGGTTATAACAATGATTGGGAAAACATCATCCAGTCCAACGTCACTTTGGAGCAGGATCTCGGTTTCATCACGAAGGGACTGAAGTTTGTCGGACGTTTCGGTTATGATACCTATAACTCCAACTCCATCAACCATCTCCGCATGCCGGCACTCTACACAGCCAACAAGCGTGACAGCGAGACCGGTGAGGTGATCTACGACAAGAAGATGGATGCCATCGAAATGTACCAGCGTTCAAGCAACAGCGGTTCGCGCAATGAGTTCCTCGACGCTACCCTGAGCTGGAACAACTCTTTCCTGCAGGCTCACAACTTCGGAGCTACCGTACGTTTCTCCCAGGATTCCAAGATCAGTACGCAGAACCTCGGTACAGACATCAAGAACTCTGTATCCCGCAAGAACACTGCATTGGCTGCACAAGCTACCTATAACTACAAGAACCGCTACTTCTTCGACTACAACTTCGGTTATAACGGTTCTGAGAACTTTGCCGATGGCCATCGTTGGGGTTTCTTCCCTGCATACAGCTTGGCGTGGAACGTGGCTGAAGAGCCGTTCGTGCAGAAAATAGCTCCTTGGATGGACATGTTCAAGATCCGCTATTCTCATGGTAAAGTAGGTAATGACCAGATGTATGAGGGTGGTAGTCAGATCCGTTTCCCGTATCTTTATACTTTAGGCTATGTAAGTGGAACGCAGTACAACTGGAGCCAGGGTTCCTATTCAACGAACTATGCTTATCAGGGTATCCACTATACTCAGTTGGCTTCCAACGGTGTGACATGGGAGGTTGCCCGCAAGGACGACTTAGGTATCGACCTCGTGCTCTTCCGCAACAAGTTCACCTTGACTGCAGACTACTTCTATGAGAAGCGTACCGGTATCTACATGACCCGTAACTTCCTGCCTGCCATCACTGGTCTGGAGAGCGCTCCGAAGGCCAATGTCGGTGCTACTACCAATAAAGGTATTGACGGTAACTTCAAATACGAAGACCAGTTCGGTGATGTTCATCTGATTGTTCGTGGCAACATGACCTATTCTAAGGGCAAGATCCTTGAATATGATGAGGAAAACAGTGTATATCCTTACCAGAACCAGCGTGGCTACCGTGTGAACCAGGTTCGCGGTCTGATTGCGCTTGGCCTGTTCAAGGACTATGATGATATCCGCAACAGCCCGACACAGGAGTTCGGTACCTATCAGCCTGGTGACATCAAGTATAAGGATGTCAATGGTGACGGTGTAGTGAACAGTGGTGACGAGGTGGCTATCGGTGCTACCAACCGTCCGAACCTCATCTACGGTCTCGGTCTTTCTGCATCTTACAAGAACTTCGACGTGAACGTTCACTTCCAGGGCGCAGGCAAGTCTTCTTTCATGACGCTTGGCAAGTGTGTATATGCTTTCAGCGAGGGACAGTGGGGTAATATCTTCAAGGGTATGCTTGACAACCGCTGGATATCTTCTGACATCTCCGGCGACCTGGCTACTGAGAATCCCAATGCTTCCTATCCACGTCTGAGCTATGGAGCTAACTCCAACAACTTCCGCAACTCTACCTTCTGGCTGCGTGACGGTCGCTATCTCCGTCTGAAGAACGTTGATATCGGCTATTCTCTCCCGAAGAGTGTGCTGGCTAAGCTCCACATGACCAAGGTGCGTTTCTACGTGACAGGTACGAACCTCTTCTTCATCAGCAAGAAGTTTGATACATGGGATCCCGAATCTCTGCAATCACGCGGTGAGGACTATCCTATCACTAAAGCCGTTACGGCAGGTATTCAGGTTGAATTCTAAAACATCAGGAAAATATGAAAAAGAAAATTGCAATATATATGTTGTCTGCAGTCTATGCAGGTTCTGTTCTGACCTCCTGCCAAGACCTCGACTCAGACAAGTATTTCAAGGACCGTATGACGCTTGAGACCGTCTTTACGGACAAGACCAAGTCGGAAGAGTGGTTGGCTTATGCTTACGGCTTCCTCCGCGGCTGCAATGCCGAGGTCTGCTCTAAGGGTAATACAGGTGGTGAAGGTGGAGGTTGGAACCCCTTCTGCTTCGATGACTGTATGTACTATGGTGACCGTGATAATACATTCGGCGACTCCAAAGACTCTGATTGGGCCAACTGGAATGCATTCCACCAAGGCAACTACAGCGAGAACCAGGGACAGGATGCGTGGATTAACTGCTACAAGGGTATCTACCAGGCTTCTGTATTCATCCACAACATCCACATGAACAAGGAGATGACCGAAGAGGAAATCGAAGACTACCGTGGTCAGGCACGTTTCGTGCGTGCTTATTACTACTGGCTGCTGCTCCGTCGCTACGGTCCGGTACCTATCATGCCCGATGAAGGCGTTGACTACACCCAGAGCTATGACCAGCTGGCTACACCGCGTAGCACCTACGAGGAAGTGGCAGAGCACATCGCTTCGGAAATGATTCAGGCCGCCAAGGAAATCAAGAAGACCAGACGTGACGAGAGCAATGTTGCCCGTCCTACTGTGGGTGCCTGTCTGGCTACCCGTGCATTGGCCTACATCTATGCAGCCAGTCCGTTGGCCAACGGTCAGCTCAAGAACGGTTCACACCCCAGTTCACTCGTTACCGACGATGCTGCCAAGGCACTTGTCAACTACGATGGCACACCGCTGCTCAGCCTCACCTACGATCCCAGCAAGTGGGCACGTGCAGCTGCTGCCTGCAAGGACGTGATGGACCTGAATGTATATGAACTTTATCATGTTTCACGCATCGACAACGGTGCTACTGATGACCGTCCCCTCACCATCACACCTTATGACGACGGCGATTTCTCTACCAAGTCATGGCCGGATGGCTACAACGACATCGATCCCTATCTTTCTTACCGCGACCTGTTCGACGGAGTCGTGAGCGCAGCTGAGAATCCTGAACTCATCTTCTCGCGCGTCACCAACGTTTCTACCGGCGACAACGATTTCGGTATCGGTGCCCTTGTCGTTCACCAGATGCCTAAGAGCATGTACGGATGGAATACCCATGGTATGACCCAGAAGATGGTGGATGCCTACTACATGCTTGATGGAACAGACGTTCCCGGAAAGGATAGTGAATTGAATGGCGGCGATGGTTCCGAGCGTCCTACAGGATGGACTTCACGTACCAACTACAAGCAGTATCCGCCGCTTAAGATGAATGTTTCCTTGCAGTATGCCAACCGTGAGCCGCGCTTCTATGCTTCCGTTGCTTTCAGCGGATCTGTATGGGAGGCTCTCGATGACCCCACTGCCGGTAACCGCAATACCCAGGTGTTCTACTATCGCAACGGCAACAATGGCTATCTGAATACCTTCTCTTACCTGCGTACAGGTATCGGTATCAAGAAATACTATCATCCGTACGAATACACCGGTGCAGACTATAGTAAAATCCGCGAGAAGGTGGAACCGGCTATCCGTTATGCCGACATCCTCTTGATGTATGCTGAGGCACTCAACGAAATCCGCGATGAGGGCAGCTTCGACATACCTTCTTGGGACGGTTCTACCACCTACAGCATCAGCTACAGCGACACTGAGGCTAAGAAAGGCATCCGTCCTGTACGTTGCCGTGCCGGTTTGCCCGACTTCTCCGCTGAAGTCTATAACAGCAAGGACGAGCTGCGCAAGTGCATCAAGCGTGAGCGCATGATTGAGCTGTTCGCTGAAGGCAAGCGCTACTTCGACCTGCGTCGTTGGATGGATGCTCCTGTCGAGGAGTCTCAGCTGGTGTATGGTCTGAACGTGTTCCAGACGGCATCCACCAAGGACGAGTTCATGAAGGTTGTTCCTGTCTTCAACCTCACCTCTACCTTTGCCGACAAGATGTATTTCTGGCCCATTTCTCACTCTGAACTGAAGCGCAACAAGAAGCTCACTCAGAACCCGGGTTGGACCTACAATGACTAATTTAGCAGAAAGATAAGAATATGAAAAAGATATCATTGTTAATTGCTTCGCTTGCCGGAGTGCTCATGCTTACCACTTCGTGCAACGATGAATGGACTGAGGAACAATACACCCAGTACATCAGCTTCAAGGCTCCGCTGAACGACAACGGCGTATCGGCTGTGTATGTACCGTTCACACGCCATAATCTTGATGGCACACCGCTCTACGGGAGCAGCGTGTCTTCCTATGATCTGCCTGTCATTGTCAGCGGTTCTCTGACCAACGGACGAGACATCACCGTACACGTGAGCCACGACACTGATACCCTCGGCATACTGAACTATGCCCGTTACCAGATGCGTACGGACCTCTACTATGAGGACATGTCGGAATATGCGGAATATCCTTCCACCATTACCATCAAGGCCGGTGAAGACGTGGGACTGCTCCCCGTTACCTTCAAGTTCAACGGTATAGACATGCGCCACAAGTGGGTGCTGCCCATACAGGTGGATGATGACGATAGCTACAACTATACCTCCCATCCGCGCAAGCACTATGCCAAGGCCATGCTCCGTGTGTATCCGTTTAACGACTACTCCGGTGACTATTCGGCTACCACTCTGACCATTGCCAATGCGGATGACCCCACATCGGCTACAGGTTCCGAGACTGCACGTGCATACGTTGTTGACGACAACACCGTGTTCTTCTATGCCGGAAACATCGACGAAGACCGTCTGGACCGCGAGAACTACAAGGTGTATTTCCGCTTTGAGGGCGAAAACCAGGGTAGTGTGACCGTATGGAGTGAGAATCCCGACCTGGAATTCGTCACCGACGGAAGGGCTTCGTTCCGTATCTATGAAACCATGGATGAGGTTCAGCCTTACCTGATGCACCGTTATGTCATCATCAACAACATCAACTACGATTATGTTGACTATACATCGGTGCCCGGCTACAAGCGTGCCTACACCGCTAAGGGTACGCTCACGCTGGAGCGTAAGATCAACACACAGATTCCTGACGAAGACCAGGCCATCCAGTGGTATTGATGATCAGCTGGCATAGGCCATAAGCCTTGCCACACAGATAGAAGAAGGCGTTGCCCGAAGGGGTGACGCCTTTTTATTTGGCCTGCAGCTGGTGCAAGTCCCTGACGGACTCTGGTAGTGGGCATCCATGTTTTGAATCTCTGTCTTGCTGATATAGCGTATGTACACCGAGGGGGAAGTCAACAGGATTATCATTCCTAAGAAAAAAGAAGAAACAACTGGCATGCTCCATGCCGGAAACAACATGTGGAGAAGAAATGGCTGTTTTGACATTTTGTCAGATTTTCCAATGTTTTTGTGACACTTTGATTTTTGGGGTGCTCCAGAAAAACGTCTTTTTATTCCGATTTTCATGTTAATAAGTGTAAAATGTCGGTTTTTTGCACAAAACGGAAAAATCAGTTAAGTGTTAGGGGGGAAACACTTAACTGTTTCCGGAAAATTAGTTAACTATTTTCGTCCTGGCACTTAACTGTTTTTGAGGCAAAACTTAACTGTTTCGGGGCAAAAACTCAGGTTTTTGGGCTTCAAAACCGCAATTTTCCGGCTAAAAGTGCGGAAAATGGGGGCTGAAAACTGCACAAATCGACTGCTTTGTGCATAAATTTAACGCATTTTAGGTTAAAATCGGGCGGTTTTTGTTAACACTTTTCGTCAGCAAAAACTTATCCCATTGATTATCAGTAGTTTGCAAAATAGTCCTCTGAAACCCGGAATTTCCGCTGGCGCGTAAAAAACCGGTTTTGCAGGATTCTACAGAAATGGCCGGAAAATCAAAGTGTAAGCAGAAGTGTTAAAATCCTGACACTTTGATTTCCGTGTATTCTGTGGTTCATGGCATAAAAAGTTTTTTCGGTTTTCGGAAGTCACTTGTCACTCTGTATAGGTTCAGTCTGATATTCGTTTGAAGGGTCTTCTTGATGCCAGACCGTCCGGGTCCACCCTTCCGGAGCATTCCCGACAGTTTCTTTGCCGAGAGTCCGGCTGATAGGGGATTATTGGCGCGAATGTTTGGCTGTGCAAGAAAAAAACATTAAATTTGCAGAAATTATGTTTTGTCCACGCGTTTGTCGTATGCAGCGGATGCGTGTCGGCAGAATGCTTTTGACAAACCTGAAGCTACTTTATATCCATAAACTACAAAATTATCAATCAAAACAAATGAAGAGAATCATGACCAGCGTCTTGTTGACCGGCATTCTCGCCTTCAACAGCCTTGTGGCCACAGCACAAGGGACGCAGACTACTGTTGTTGACCGACCGGACAACAACGCGCAAAGTTCCAACTACACCAACAGCCGTGCCCCGCTCAGGCAGGTCAGCCTGATCAAACTGCCCGTGGGAAGCATTCGTCCGGCAGGATGGGTGGGCCGCTACCTTGAACTGCAGCGTGAAGGCCTTACCGGACATCTTGGCGAGATATCCGCATGGCTGGAGAAGGAAAACAACGCCTGGCTCACCACTGGTGGCGACCATGGCTGGGAGGAGGTGCCCTACTGGCTCAAGGGTTACAGCAACTTGGCCTATATACTCGGCGACAAGGCCATGCTCGATGAAACCAGGCTCTGGATAGAAGCCGCACTGAAGAGCCAGCGTCCGGACGGTTCGTTCGGGCCGGTGAACATGCGTGGTGACAAGCAGGAACTCTGGGCACAGATGATCATGCTCTTCACCTTCCAGAGCTATTATGAATATACCGGCGACCAGCGTGTCATTGACCTCATGACCAAATACTTCAAGTGGCAGCTCACCATTCCCGATGACAAGTTCCTGGAGGACTATTGGGAGAACAGCCGCGGAGGCGACAACCTCTACAGTGTGCTGTGGCTCTACAACCGCACCGGTGAGCAGTTCCTGCTTGACCTGGCGCACAAGATACACAGGAATACGGCCGACTGGTGCAGGCCTTCAAGTCTGCCCAACTGGCACAACGTGAACATCGCACAGTGCTTCCGCGAGCCGGCCACCTACTCCATGCTGACCGGCGACAAGAACCATCTCATGGCATCCTACAATGTCCAGCAGCTCATACGCCGCACGTTCGGCCAGGTGCCCGGCGGCATGTTCGGCGCCGACGAGAATGCACGCATGGGCTTCATCGACCCCCGTCAGGGCGTGGAGACCTGTGGCATGGTGGAGCAGATGGCTTCTGACGAAATCATGCTGCGGTTCACGGGTGATCCCTATTGGGCAGAGAACTGTGAGGATGTGGCTTTCAATACCTATCCCGCTGCAACTATGCCCGACTTCAAGGCACTGCGCTACATCACCTCTCCCAATATGGTGCAGAGCGATTCCAAGAACCATGCCCCCGGCATAGACAACAACGGCCCGTTCCTCTCCATGAACCCCTTCAGCAGCCGTTGCTGCCAGCACAACCATGCACAGGGATGGCCCTACTATTCCGAGAACTTGGTCTATGCCACTCCAGACAACGGTGCCGCACTGGTGCTCTATGCTGCATGTACAGCTACTATGAAGGTGGCCGACGGCAAGCAGATCACATTGACCGAGGAGACCAATTATCCTTTTGACGAGCAAATCAACGTGAGCATCGACATGAAGGGCAAAGCCACCTTCCCCCTTTATCTGCGCATTCCCTCCTGGACCACCAACGCACAGGTGCTGGTCAACGGACAGGCTGTGGCCACGGCTCCCGTGAGCGGCAAGTATCTGCGCATAGACCGCGAGTGGGCCAAGGGCGACAAGGTGACGTTGCTGCTGCCCATGTCGCTGAAGCTACGCCAGTGGCAGGTCAACAGGAACAGCGTGAGCGTGGACTATGGCCCGCTGACCCTCTCGCTCAAGATCAAGGAACGCTATGTGAAACGCGACAGCAAGGAAACAGCCATCGGAGACAGCAAGTGGCAGAAAGATGCCGATGCCTCGCAATGGCCCACTACGGAAATCTATGCAGACAGTCCGTGGAACTATGCGCTCTGTCTGCGCGACGGCAGGTTCCTCGACAATCTGGAACTTGTGCGCAAGCCGTGGCCTGCCGACAACTATCCCTTCACGCTCGACAGTGTGCCCTTCGAATTCAAGGCCAAAGGTCGCCGCGTGCCTTCCTGGACCATGGACAAGCACGACCTTTGCGGCGTGCTGCCCTGCGAGTGTGCACCGAAAGCTCCGGAGGTGGAGGATATCACCCTCATCCCCATGGGAGCAGCCCGTCTGCGCATCTCGGCCTTCCCCGTGGCCAAATGATTATTGGACAGAAATATTTACCAATCATCAGCAATAAACAATTAAGGTATTATGAAAATCAGAACATTAATTTTCTCTGTGGCTGTGCTGTCGGCTGTAAGTGCCAGCGCAGCCAGCAAGGTTGAGCCTGTTGACTACGTGAACCCGCTTGTGGGAACGGAGTCAAAGGTCTCGCTCTCCACCGGCAACACCTATCCGGCCATTGCCATGCCGTGGGGCATGAACTTCTGGATGCCCCAGACCGGCAAGATGG
>JBJEHA010000079.1:0-6861 GCA_051875605.1 Prevotella sp.
TCCGTTTCCCGGTCTGTGACGAACAGGTCGGTTTCCGTGCAGGGATTGCCCATTATGCGTTTCTGGTAGGCCTTTACGAGGAAGGCCCGGGCCACCTCGTCCTGTGGGTGGACAAGGCAGCGCAAGGCTTCGGTAATGATGTTCACGGCCAGGGAGCTGTCCAGCCTGAATGCCTCGTCTGAAACGATGTGCAGATGGGGTTTGCTCTCGGCCAGGCTGTCGGCAATGTACTGTATGTTCCTGTTCGACCTTACCAGTATGGCCATGTCCTTCTGCTGCACGCCGTTGGCCAGATAGCGTTCTATTTCCTCGCCGAGCCTTTCCATGGTCTGTTCGGCATAGTCGTCGCCTGTGAGCAGTTCCACATGCACCCGTCCGCCATGTTCCCTGTTCCCGGGCAGTTCCTGTTCCACGTCGGCATAGGCGCGTTTCAGGGCTTCGGCGTTCGGGTCCTCGTCCACGATACGCTCGTATTCCAGCTGTGCCGCGGTCCGGAAGAAGGCGTTGTTGAACCTGATGATAGCCGGTTCGGAACGGTAGTTGGTCTGTAGTGTCCTGATGTCTATGTGGCTGTTCGGGAACTGGCTGTCTATGTCGTTCAGCAGCCGCCAGTCGCCCGACCGCCAGCGGTAGATGCTCTGTTTCACGTCGCCCACCAGCATGTTTCCCTTGTCCTGCCGGCTCATGCACTCTTCGAGCAGGACCTTGAAGTTGCGCCACTGTATGACGCTTGTGTCCTGGAATTCGTCTATCATGACATGTTCCAGCTGTGTGCCAATCTTCTCGAAGATGAAGGGGCTGTCCGATTCGCTGATGAGCGAGTGCAGCAGCGACTGTGTATCGCTGAGCAGGAAGCGGTTGGCCTCGGCGTTGAGACTTCTCACCTTTTTCTCGATGCTGTTGAGCAGTCGCAACTGGTTCATGTGCTTCAGGGTGATGTCTGCCGACTTGTACAGTTTCCACAGTATGGGGCGTTGGCTTTCAGTTTGCCTGAGCAGGGCCAGCAGTTCAGTTTCCACGGCTTCCCTGGCTGCTGCAATGCGCTGGCTGTCGCCTTTCTTCTTGACCCATTTGTCTGCCGACTCCATGGCATCCTGCACGCGCTTGGTCAGCAGGGAACCGTCGTAGCAGCCGTTCCTCATCTTGCAGAAATAGCCGCACACACCGGACGTGCCGTAGGCAAAGTCGTCCGTGTCGAGCCCGTATCGTTCAAGGCAGCTGAAGAACCGGCCGGCACTCTGTCCGAGTTCATCCGCGGACTGCCGCTTCAGGTCGCGGAGCCGTTGAGTGAAGGCCTGGAATTGCCGCGAATCGAGCAGCACGGCGTTCAGTGCCTTGGCATTTTCCTTGTAGCGGTCCTTGAAGATGTTTTCTCCGAACCGTTTCAGTTGTCCCATCACATTCCAGCCTTTGTACTCGTCCATGTTCTCCTGTATGTACGAAAGGATCCATTTCAGCAGCACGCTCCCGGCTTCCAGCCCTTCGACCATCTCGTCAACGGCCTGCTGTTCCACCTGCCTGTCGTTCAGCCCCACCCGCAGGTTGGCCGTCAGGTCCAGCTCCCTGGCCAGGTTTCTCAGCACGCTCTGGAAGAACGAGTCGATGGTCTCCACCCTGAAATGGCCGTATTCATGAATCAGCCGTTCCAGAGCCGTTCCGGCCTGTCGCGCGGCAAAAGCCTCGGAAACGTCCAGCTCCTCCATGATCTGCTTCAGATACACGGCCGATTCGGGAAGGCCTTTCCAGATGCCATAAAGCTGCGCCAGGATCCTGGTCTTCATTTCCTCGGTGGCCTTGTTGGTGAACGTCACGGCCAGTGTGGAGCGGAAGGCCAGCGGGTCGGCAATGAGCAGCTTGATGTATTCCTTGGCCAGCGTGAAGGTCTTTCCGCTTCCTGCACTGGCCTTATATACGGTCAGGGAACGATTGGGTTGCATAGTGCGCATGATGTTTCCGGTACTTTCTGTAGGTGGGGCAAATTTACATAATTTCTGCCTGAAACTGAAGCAAATGCTGCAAAAAGACGGCCTTCTGTCCTGGAACCATAGCCGGGAGCAGTGGAGGTGCCGGGAACGAAGTCCGGAAAAGCCAAGTGGAAAGTCCGGAAATGTGAACTGAAAAGTTTTCTGCTGCTAACCGTAATCTGTAGTTCACGCCGTGAACACTATATTCCACGCCGTGAACACTATATTCCACGTCGTGAACACTATATTCCACGCCGTGAAACACAAATTGGACTTCGGTCTTCGGAACATTCTACTTCACTTTTCCCGACTTTCCAGTTCGCCTTTCCCGGCTTTGTCATTCCCTTAGGAACGGAAGCCGGCAAGGACGGCATTGCGCTTCTCCATAGGGCGGCCACAGTCATCTTCCTCGCCCTGCAATGCTGTCCGGACCGGCAGACGTTGTCGGCATCCGCTTTTCCGTTAAAGTAATTAAACAAAAGGCGATTCCAGCGGAATTTTTGTATATTTGCCGCATAAACATTCAAAATACACATGAAAACAGTGGTTAAAGCACTTGTCCGGTTCATCGGACCGGCAGGAAGCCTGTCCTGGTGGTATTCCTGGGCGCAGATTCTTTTCGGCTGTGTAGCGACAGCGGCAGGTTTTGTCTTCTTCATCAATCCCTATAAGATTGTTCCAGGAGGTGTCTATGGAGCGAGCATCGTGCTCCACAACCTGTTCCCCTCCATACAGGTGGGTACTTTCGGCTATATGTTCGATGTCCCCCTGCTGGTGGTCTCTGCTGTCCTGCTCGGGGCGCGGCTGGGCACCCGTACGCTTGTGGCGGCACTCATCACCCCGGCCATAATGAATGTCATGTCGGCAGCCATTTATCCCACACGGGAGGCACTGGAACAGCTCGACCCGGCACAGTTGCTTGGCGGATGTATGGACATGTCAGACCATCTGATGCTCACGGCAATCATCGGCGCCGTACTCATTGGCATCGGAAGCGGAACCGTGGTGCGTAACCATGCCACATCCGGAGGCACGGACATCGTGGCACTGCTGCTCCAGAAGTACCTTCACATCAGGTTCTCCAAGGGCATCCTCCTGGCAGACGCTTCAGTCGTGATATTCGGACTCGTGGTCATCGGATTCGGGGTGGGCGACAACGTTACCACAGCATCCAACTCATGGCTGTTGTCGTTCTATTCGCTCATATCGGTCTTCGTCGTTTCGCGTGTGGTGGCTTACGTCATCAATGGAGCAAAGGACGACAAGCTCATACTGGTAATCAGCGAAGGGGACATGACAGAACTCCATCGTTTCATTCTCGGCGAACTCGACCGTACCGCCACGTATGTGAAGTGCAAGGGTCTCTATACCGACACCGACAAGGAAATGCTCTACCTCGTGGTCAGCCATAAGGAGGTGAACGACGTGAAGCATAAGATAAAGGACGTAAACCCGAGGGCCTTCGTCATTGTCACCGATGCCTATGACACTTTCGGGGAAGGATGGAAGACATTGCCTTCTGCTACCGACCTCCAGCCGGAATAGTGACAGGGTAATTGCATCAAGGGAAACCTGGAGGATGAGACGGAAAACAGGAAGACACCCTGCTGACAGGCAGAAAAAAGAAATCCCGACACTCGATGGGAGTGCCGGGATTATTGTTGTTTGTTTGGAATAAGTCTTTGTTAACTTAACTAAGCCTCTGCTTCGGGGATTACGGAAACAGTGCTCTTGTTGTGGCGACCTTTGTGGAACTCTACCACACCGTCGGCCAAAGCATAGAGCGTGTCGTCCTTGCCAATTCCCACGTTGGCTCCGGGGTTATGCTTGGTACCGCGCTGGCGAACAATGATGTTGCCTGCAATAACTTTCTGGCCACCCCAGATCTTGACACCAAGTCGCTGGGAAGCCGATTCGCGTCCGTTCTTAGAACTACCTACACCTTTTTTATGTGCCATTTCTTGTTCCTCCTTTTTTAAGCGATAACTTCCTTGATAAGAACCTCTGTGAACTGAGCGCGGTGACCGTTCTTCTTGCGGTAGTCTTTTCTGCGCTTCATCTTGAAGACAATCACCTTGTCTCCCTTGACCAGAGGCTTAATCACTTCACATACTACTTTGGCACCACTTACGGTCGGTGCACCAACCTGTACTGAACCTTCATTCTCGACAAGCAGTACCTTGTCGAATTCAACAGTCTGGCCTTCGTCTGCATCCTTCATGTGATGCACGAACAGCCGTTTGCCCTGTTCGGCCTTGAACTGTTGACCGTTAATTTCTACAATTGCGTACATTTTGTTTTAATAATGTTAAACGGGTTTTCCTGCCAGGCGGACAGCTTAAGCTGACGCTTCTCCGGGCCTGAACAGGCTAAATCGGGCGCAAAGTTACAAAATATCCGGTTAAATAATTGTCTGGGTGACGGTTTTTTAATACACATTAACATAATACGTATGAGGAAAAGACCATGTGTCTTAAAAGACCGTGCAGGATGTGTCCTGAAGCCTTATACCCGGGCGGTCAGTCCCATAGGCTTCCGGGCCAGGCATTTCCTTGCAGCCCGCCTTCCTTTGCCCTTCCTTCGTCTGCGGATCCGGAAGAGCCGTTGTCTGTGATGTCATCGTCATCTTCCATGCTGACATGCTGTCCGGACGCACTCAGGAGGCCGGGCATTTCGGCCGGTGTGATACGGGTCTGCGGGCTGATATAGTGTGTTTTTGGATTCTTGCCCATAAAGAGAGGGGCTTCAATGAACTTTGGCATCGATGCTGTGGGGTCAGGGGTGCTGTTTCTTGAGCTTGAATGAACGCTCTATGTTTTCTATATCCTTTGAGAACTGTGGATTGCTGTTCATGCGTTGTTGAACCTGGGCGCAGCTGTGGATGACCGTGGAGTGGTCGCGTCCGCCCACCAGCTTGCCTATCCGGCTTGCTGTCAGCTTGGTGTATTTCTGTGCAAGGAACATGGCGACTTGGCGGGCTGTCACGAGGTCGCGCTTCCTGCTGCGGCTATTGACGTTGGCGGGCGATACGTTGTAGTGGTGGCACACGGTCTCGACTATCTCATCTACGGTGAGCGGCTTGTTGTCGGTCTTTACGGCACGGCTCACCACGCGCTCGGCCAGCTGCATGTCGATACTGCAGTTGTACACTACGCTATATGCCATGAGAGAGTTCACCGCACCGTAGAGGTCGCGGATGCTTCCGTTGGCAGTGCTGGCCAGGAAATGTATCACATCGTCGGGGAAGTCCAGACCGTCACGTCTTATTTTCCCGCGGAGTATCTCCTCACACAGTTCAGGGTTCGGTTTCTCGAGCTCTGCGATCAGTCCGCAGGAGAACCGCGTCAGCAGGCGTTCGTTGATGCCCTTGAGCTCCACCGGCGGACGGTCGGACGCGAAGATGATGCGGCGGCCGTTGCGGAACAGGTGGTTGAAGATGTGGAAGAACGTGTTCTGTGTGCTCTTCTTCTCTTCCCATTCCTGGATATCATCCACGATGAGCATGTCTATCGTCTGATAGAAACTGATGAAGTCGTTGATGCGGTTCTGGAGAACGGCATTGGTATATTGCACCTCGAAAAGCCGCGCACTTACATAAAGGACACGCTTGGAGGGGTATTTCTGCAGCGTCTGCATGCCGATGGCATTGACAAGGTGGGTCTTGCCGCATCCTGAAGGGCCGAATATGAACATGGGGTTGAACCGTGTGGTTTCCGGATGCTCGGCGATGGACAGGCCCACTGCACGCGGGAGCTTGTTGCTGCTTCCTTCTATATAATTGGAAAATGTCTGGCGTGGATTGAGCTGGGAGTCAATGTGCTGCGGCTTGGCAGCATCGAGTGGAGTAGGGGGCTGGTTGGCCCGCGCCGTGCTCTTGGTCTGTTCCTGCTGGGGTGTCTGCCCGCCCTCTACAATGGAACTCAGGCGGTGCTTCTTGTCAACAATGATACGATACTGCAGTTTCACGCCTTTGCCGTAGCAGCGGGTGAGGACCGTAGCCAGGAGGCTGGCATAGTTTTCTTCGAGATATTCATATACAAATGCACTTTGCACACCAATCTGTATGGTGTTGTGTGCAGCATCGTAGGAGACGAAGACAATGGGTTTGAACCATGTGTCATATTGTTGTTGGGAAACATTCTCGCGTATGAGCGCAAGACACTTGTCCCAAGTTGCATCAGGACGACCGTTCATGTAAGAGTTGTTAATCAAGTTGTGCGTATTGTCTTTCCACGCTATTCGACTGCAAAATTAAGAATAAATTCCCATACCTGCAAATCCGGTGAATGAACATGGAAAATGACACATGACCATTAAAGTGCTTATTACAAAGGGGTTACGAAGGGTTTGGACACATTTTAAAAAGCCGGTTTTCTTGAGAATTCTTAATCTGCTGATAATCAGGATGTTGTAAATTTCAAGGTAAAAACATGAAAAGTGGTGAAACATTTATAATAGATGAATACAACACCTTTGTAAAAGAGGTTTGCAGGATTTTTCCGACCGTGAAACATTTCTTTTCGTTATTTATACTGATTCTATTTAATTGCTGCGGATTGTAAGTTATTGTTCACGTGCAGAACCCAAGGCTGTGGTCTTGGAGCCAGTCAGACCCCGGCAAGGGAATAGCAGAACGGGGAGACCTGGAACCTGATTTTTCAAAGTGTCAGTATTTTAACACTTCTGCTTACACTTTGATTTTTCGGACATTTCTGAAGAATCGTGCGAAACCGGATTTTTGCGCGTCAGCGGAAATTATAAGTTTTAGAGGGTTGTTTTGTAAGTCATTGATAATCAGCGGAATGAATTTTTGTGAGCGGAAAGTGTTAACGAAAATCGCCTGATTTTAACCTAAAATCCGTTAAATTCGTGCACAAAACAGCCGGTTTGTGCAGTT
>JBJEHA010000080.1:0-95495 GCA_051875605.1 Prevotella sp.
CTCTTTCGCATTGCTAAACTTTACGCCTACCCACACTAAATAGCTACTGAGCCGTGGTTTGTCAATGTTTAAAAATCTTTTATGGCCATGAAGTGGAAAGACACCTGAACGCTTATGGTGTGCGTTCAGGTGTCTTGAAGATTGTGCGCCTGATAGGACTCGAACCTACACGTCGTAAGACACCAGATCCTAAGTCTGGCGCGTCTGCCAATTTCGCCACAAGCGCAAATTCAGAAATGTTTTGCAAAGGTAAAGTTTTTTTGCCTTTTTACCAAATTTTCGCCCTGAAAACGGATAATGGTGCATTTTATGGGTCAATGGGGAGGATTTTCCGACCAGGGATGAGATGATAACTCACGTGTCTATTGCCGTAGCAGTGCCCGTGCAGTCTCTATAATGGTGTCTTTCCCTTTTAGCAGGTCATCTTGCCGCATATCCACTTTGTAGTCGGGCGAGATTCCGAACTCAGTACTTTCTTTATTGCTGTCGTACATGGGACATGCTGAAAACCTGACACTCCAGCCATTGGGCAGTCCATTGCTGTAGGGCATACCTGCGCCTCCACCGGTCTGGTCGCCTATGGTAATGACCTCTGGAAAGCATTTCATATATTTCACAAACTCGTTGGCTGCGCTGAAGACAGCTCTGTTGGTGAGTATTGCCACTTTTTTCTGCCAGCGCAGTCCATTGCTTGGTTTTATCCGTTGTTCTTTCATCCCGGAAAAGGCATTGTGTGCTTTCCCGGTCTTGTGTTGCATATATCCGACCAGTGTCTCTTTGTTGGTGAAGCGTGCTGCCAGCTGTTCGGCTGAAGTAAGATAGCCGCCTCCATTGTCGCGGAGGTCTATGATCAGGGCATTGCTTGTGGATAGATATGACAGGATGTTGTCAAGATTGCCTTCTCCAAAGGATACAGAGAAGGAGGAACAGCGTATATATCCTATGTTGTCATCCAGGAATCTGTATTGCAGACCTACTGTGGTGCGGTAGTCTGTACCAAGATACTTGTTGATGAGTGTGTCGCTGATGTTCGATGGATAGTCTTCGTGCCAAGACCAGTTGCGTGCCATGTCCCAGCTTGAATACAGGTTCACGTGTCCGTCCTTGAGCTCGCTCAGCATATTGCCCAGCACCTGGAACAGCTGGTCGTCTGTCATGCTTGCGTCAATTTGCCTGGCATACCGGGTGTGTATCTCGTTCCAGTCCACTCCGAGTACCTGTGCCTTGTAATCGAAGAAGCAGTAATGTTCGTCCATGATTTTCCATAATGCCTCAAAGTTTCCGGCGGGATTGTCTGCCATCTCGTCTTCTTCAACGCATGCTGTGAATGTTGTCATGACGTAAACACAGCAGAGTACAGATAAGAGGATCTTTCTCATGGCCTGATGTTTTTGACCGTAAAGTGTTTTACAATTCCTATGATGAACATGTGTTCATAGCTGTGGTATTTCAGGTTGTTCACATCCGATTGCCTGAAATTTCCCGTGTAGCCTATGCGCATGGCGGTGCTGCCTACCGGTATGTCCAGGCTGAGGGCATGGCTCATGGAAGGTGTGCAGCCGATGGTCGTGGGAACGATGTTGTGGTCATAGTCGCCGCGGTTGAATATCTCGTAGTAGGATTGCCCGTAGTTGGGAGAGAACATGACTCCGAGAAGCGGGAAGGCCAGGTCATAGTTCGCTGTGAAGGATCTCGTGCCTATGCGGAACTTGTAGTTGGCTCCTGCCGAGGGCGATAGGTGCAGTGCCAGCTTGGCTTGTGCCGGATTGTTGGAGCCATGTGTGTTGTAGATGAATCCCAGGTCCAGACCAATTCCTGCACCGGCATGCAGGAGCAGTCTGTTGTTGAGCATGGGCCAGTTGTAGTGTATGGCATATCTGAAGTCATACATTCCGCTCATCTCGTGATTGTTGTCGGCTTTGTTGTCGGTCATGCAGAAGATTCCCCTGTGTGTAAGGAGATAGGAAAAGCCTGCGTGTTTCCTGCTACGCCGTGTGGTTTCCGATATATAGCCGATGTTCCATCCCTTGAATGTCTCCTGTGAAAGATACGTGTCCAGCAGGTTGGCGGTTCCGGCGCCAATCATCCTGGCATTTGTGGTCACGCCCGGTTCCCATGCTTCCGGCATGCCGACCGGCCCTCTGCTCTCTTGTGCTGTAGCCCATGCGGATGCCCCTGCCAGTATCAGGGTCATTGCCATGGCTTTCAGTCGGACAGGTCTTCCCTGTTGTCTGTGCTTGCTGTAAAGGTTATTGCTGTTCATCTTCGCCAAACAGGTCCAGTTGCATGTTCTTGTTGTCTGCCGTCTTCGTCTCTTCGCCTGTGCTTCCGCTTTCCATGTCGGTTTCGGCCTCCATGGTCCCGGACAGCCCGTTCTCTCCTTCGTCCGCGTCTTCAGGCTCTTCTTCCTCTTCAGGCAGGAGTGAGGGGAGGAATTCCACAGTCTTGTATCTCAGTGTACTGATGCGCCGTCCCCTGGGTTTGGGCGACTTGAACACGTTGGCATCTGCTGTCTCCATTTCCAGTGGTTGCTCATCGGCGTCTTTTCCGGTGTATTCTATTCTGATGCGTGGGTTCTTCTCGCCGGTGATGGCCACGAGCCTGTAGTCTCCGTTTTCCCCGAGATAGCTCTGTGGCTTGATTATCTTTTCCATGTGGAACCGTTTCAGGTAGAGGTCGTTCCTGTGTGCGGCATCGTATGTGACGAGTGTCCACACTTTCTCGGCATTGAATTTCTCCACGTAGAGTATGTTGTCTTCAAAGTGGTTGTTCACATCGGTGTTGGCTGTATAGTATTCACCGTTGTCGAGCACCACGAGGATGCGGTCGCCGTCGCCGAATTCTCCCAGCAGCTGTCCGTTCTCCTCGCAGTTGAGCCGTTTCACGTCCATGTCAAACCACATGAGTCTGCCGCCGAGTGTCGAGCGTCCGTGGCTTTTCAGTCCAACGCGGCATACGGGCAGCTTTGTCACGAGCAGTCCTTTGGCCGAGCGCGTCCTGATGGGCACTTTTGCGAAGTCCTTCTCCATGAACAGGTTTCTCAGTCTTGGCATGGGCTCCAGTGTCACCTTCACCGTTTCCGCCTCTCCGTTGGGGTTGGCCGTGAAATAGAGCACCTTTGCTCCGGGTTTCGGTACGAAGAGTGTCTCGCGGTCAAGGATGGCGGCTGTCACGTTGAACCGTTTCATGAAGTAGTGGCGCGACTCTCCCTCCCGGTAAACCACGTTGTAGGTGGTCCGGCTGTCGTTCTTCTTGAATACCTGCAGGTGGATGATGTCTTTCCCGATGAACATTTTCTCTGCTACGCGCACGATCTTGAAGATGCCGTTGCGGAAGAACACGATGATGCTGTCCAGGTCGGAGCAGTTGCACACGAACTCGTCCTTCTTCAGTCCTGTGCCCATGAATCCCTCCTTCCTGTTGATGTACAGTTTCTGGTTGGCATCCACCACTTTCGAGGCCACGATGGTGTCGAAGTTCTTCACTTCGGTGAGCCTGGGGTGGGCCTTGCCGTATTTTTCCTTGATGTAGCTGAACCATTTCACGGTCACGCTGGTCATGTGGCTCAGGTCGTTGTCTATATCGGCTATTTCCGCCTTGATGCGTGCTATGAGTTCATCGGCCTTGTCCTTGTT
Source organism: Prevotella sp. (assembly GCA_051875605.1). Lineage (GTDB taxonomy): Bacteria > Bacteroidota > Bacteroidia > Bacteroidales > Bacteroidaceae > Prevotella. The sequence continues at coordinate 3,636 of JBJEHA010000080.1, forward strand.
GAACTTCAGTATGCGCTGCATCTTGATTTCCATGAGCCTCAGCAGGTCGTCGCGTGTCACTTCCCTGATGAGCGCCGGCTTGAACGGTTCCAGCCGTGTGTCAATGTGGGCCAGGGCCTCGTCCATGTTCTCCGCGGTCTCGAATCCCTTGTCCTTGTATATGCGCTTCTCGATGAAGATGCGTTCGAGCGAGGCGTAGAACAGCTGTTCCGACAGTTCACTGCGCCTGATGCGCAGTTCCTGCTCAAGCAGGCGCATGGTGCGGTCCACCGAATGGCGGAGCACGTCGCTGATGGTGAGGAACCACGGCTTGTTGTCCTCTATGACGCAGCAGTTGGGCGATATGCTGATTTCGCAGTCGCTGAAGGCATAGAGCGCGTCGATGGTCTTGTCGGGCGAGGTGCCGGGTATGAGGTGCACCACGATTTCCACCTCGGCGGCAGTGTTGTCCTCCACCTTCTTGGCCTTGATCTTGCCTTTCTCCACCGCTTTCAGAATGCTTTCTATGAGCGTGGTGGTGGTGCGGCTGAAGGGGATTTCCCTGATGACGAGCGTCTTGGAGTCGAGTTTCTCGATCTTGGCACGCACCTTGAGCACGCCGCCGCGCTGTCCGTCGTTGTATTTGCTCACGTCTATGCTTCCTCCGGTGGGGAAGTCGGGCAGCAGGACGAAGGGCTTGCGGCGCAGGTAGCTGATGGCCGCATCGCATATCTCGTTGAGGTTGTGGGGCAGGGTCTTGGTGCTGAGGCCCACGGCTATGCCTTCCGCGCCCTGTGCCAGCAGCAGGGGAAACTTGGCCGGGAGCGTCACGGGTTCCTTGTTGCGGCCGTCGTAGGAGAGCTGCCAGTCGGTGGTCTTGGGGTTGAACACCACATCGAGCGCGAACTTCGACAGCCTGGCCTCTATGTATCGTGGGGCGGCAGCCTTGTCGCCGGTCAGTATGTTACCCCAGTTCCCCTGGCAGTCCACCAGCAGGTCTTTCTGTCCCAGCTGCACCAGCGCATCGCCAATGGAGGCATCGCCGTGGGGGTGGAACTGCATGGCGTGTCCCACGATGTTGGCCACCTTGTTGTAGCGTCCGTCATCCATGCGTTTCATGGAGTGGAGAATCCTGCGCTGCACGGGCTTCAGGCCGTCTTCCAGATGGGGGACGGCACGGTCGAGGATGGCGTATGAGGCATAGTCCAGGAACCACGACTGGTACATGCCGCTGAGGTGGTGGACAGCCGCCGCGTCGAACCTGTTCACCGGCTTGTAGTCGTTCACGTGTTCCTCAGCCTGCGGGTTTTCGCCGCTTTCCTCTTCCTCGCTGTCGTTGTCCGCCTCTTGTCCGTCCTCGGTCGGGTCTTCCGTGGCTTCGTCGGTTGCTCCGGCAGCATCAGCATCGTTGTAGTCCTTCTCGTCCTGTTCCAGGATGCCGTTGTCTTTTGTCTTGTCGCTCATGGGTCTTCTGTGTGTGTCTAAAAGTCATTTGCCCGATGCCTTTGTGTGGGCGTAGGGTGATTGTCTGTCCTGCAAAATTAGTCAAAAGAATTGATATGGGCAAATTTACACTGTGTTTTGCCCTATTCTTGCCGGAAAAGCGACTGTCGCCGCGTGCCATGGCTTTACCGGCTGGCTTTCCTGGCGTTCAGGGCAGGAAATGACGGTTTGAACCATAGCCATGCCCTTCATCCCGCACGGGCTTCTTCCGTTTTTCAAAGTGTCAGTTTTTTAACAGTTTTGCTTACACTTTGATTTTCCGGCCATTTTTGAATATTCAGGCGAAAACGGATTTTTGCGCGCCAGCGGAAATTTCGGGTTCCGGAGACTTGTTTTGTAAACCGTTGATAATCAATGGGATAATTTTTTTGCGAGTGTGAAATGTTAATAAATATAGCCCGATTTTAACCTAAAATCCGTTAAATTCGTGCACAAAACAGCCTGTTTGTGCAGTTTTCAGCCCCCTTTTTCCGCACTTTTGGCCGGAAAATCGCGGTTTTGAGGCCGAAAAACCTGAGTTTTTGCCCCGAAACAGTTAAGTTTTTCCTCAAAAACACTTAAGTGCCGGATCGAAAACAGTTAACTAATTTTCTGGAAACAGTTAAGTGTTTCCCCCCTAACACTTAACTGATTTTTCCGTTTTGTGCAAAAAACCGACAATTTACACTTGTTAACATGAAAATCGCCCCAAAACCGCTTCTTTTTTAGTACCCCGAAAAATCAAAGTGTAAGCAAAAGTGTTAAAATCCTGACACTTTGATTTTTGGGTGCGATTCAATTTCCGGAAGCAGGAAAACGTCGGGAATGCCACTGGGGGTGTGGGCGTCCCGCCCGCACATCGCCAGACAGCTCAGCCAATGTCACCATGACACCTTGTTGCGGGACAGTGCGGGAAGTGCGGGCGAGACGCCCACACCCCCAGTGGAGTATATACGTGCTGCCATTTTTGCGACAGTTTATTAAAGTTTCACATCTGTTTGCTTCCAAACTCCGGGAAAAAGTGTACCTTTGCAGCCGTATTTTTAATTATTGTATAAAGAAATGGCACAAGAAGACGTTTTCAAGAAAATTGTATCCCACTGCAAGGAATACGGTTTCGTGTTCCCCAGCAGTGATATCTACGACGGTCTCGGCGCAGTGTATGACTACGGACAGAACGGTGTGGAGCTGAAGAACAACATCAAGGAATACTGGTGGAAGAGCATGGTGCTGCTGCACGAGAACATCGTGGGCATCGACTCGGCCATCTTCATGCACCCTACCATCTGGAAGGCCAGCGGACATGTGGATGCTTTCAATGACCCGCTGATAGACAACCGCGACTCCAAGAAACGCTACCGCGCCGATGTGCTCATTGAGGACCAGATAGCCAAATATGATGAAAAGATACAGAAGGAAGTGTCCAAGGCACGCAAGCGTTTCGGCGACTCCTTCGACGAGGAAAAATACATGCAGACCAGTGAGCGTGTGAAAGAGGCCAAGGACAAGCGCGACGCCCTCCATGCACGCTACGCAGAAGCCATGCAGGGACCCGACCTGGAGGCACTGAAGCAGATCATACTGGACGAGGAGATTGTCGATCCCATCAGCGGGACAAAGAACTGGACAGACGTGCGCCAGTTCAACCTCATGTTCTCCACGGAAATGGGTGCATCGGCCGATGCTTCCATGAAGGTCTATCTGCGTCCGGAGACCGCACAGGGCATCTTCGTGAACTACCTGAACGTGCAGAAGACCGGGCGCATGAAGATTCCTTTCGGCATCGCACAGATTGGCAAGGCCTTCCGCAACGAGATCGTGGCCCGTCAGTTCATCTTCCGCATGCGCGAGTTCGAGCAGATGGAGATGCAGTTCTTCGTGAAGCCGGGCACCGAGCTTGACTGGTTCCCCAAGTGGAAGCAGACCCGCATGGCATGGCACCAGGCACTTGGCTTCGGTGCAGAAAACTACCGTTTCCACGACCACGACAAGCTGGCACACTATGCCAACGCAGCCACCGACATCGAGTTCAAGATGCCGTTTGGCTTCAAGGAAGTGGAGGGCATACACAGCCGCACCAACTTCGACCTGTCGCAGCACGAGAAGTTCTCGGGCAAGCAGATCAAGTATTTCGACCCCATGACCAACGAGAGCTATACGCCGTATGTCATCGAGACCAGTATCGGAGTGGACCGCATGTTCCTCTCCATCATGTGCCACTCTTTCGAGGAGGAGAAACTCGAGAACGGCGAGACACGCACCGTGCTCAAGTTGCCCGCTCCGCTGGCACCCGTGAAGCTCTGCGTGATGCCGCTTGTGAAGAAGGACGGCCTGCCTGAGAAGGCGCGCGAAATCATCGATGACCTGCGCTTCCACTTTAACTGCCAGTACGACGAGAAGGACTCCATAGGCAAGCGTTACCGCCGTCAGGATGCCATAGGCACACCCTATTGCGTGACAGTGGACCACGACTCGCTCACCGATGGCAAGGTCACACTCCGTTTCCGCGACACCATGGAGCAGGAAAGGGTGGACATCAGCCAGTTGCGTGCCATCATAGAGGACAAGGTGAGCATATCGAGCCTGCTCAGGAAATTACAGTAATCATACAGATGAACAGAAATAACATATTCTATCTATTCACGCTCATGACGCTCATGCTGGGCATGGCATCGTGCAGCGAGAATGTAGAGGACGAGAACGAGTACCCCGACTGGCAGAAGACCAATGAGGAATGGTATGACAGCTTCTTCAAGTCCAGCAAGGCACTGGCCGACAGCGGCAACCCGGACTGGATGATCATCAGGAACTGGTCCTACCAGCCCAATACGGCTACCAGTGCCGATGACCACATCGTCGTGAACGTGCTGCAGCACGGCACAGGGTCGGGATGTCCCCTCTATACCGATTCCGTAAGGGTGCATTACCGGGGAAGGCTGCTGCCCACAAAGAACTACCCCGATGGCTATGTCTTCGACCAGTCGTACACGGGCGAATTCAACCCCGAGACCTGTGTGCCCACGAAGTTTGCCGTTAGCGGAGTGTGCGACGGCTTTTCCACGGCCTTGCAGAACATGCGCATAGGCGACCACTGGGTGGTGTACATACCTTACAAACTTGGATATGGAAAGGACGAGCAAGGCTCAGTCCCCGGCTACTCCACCATGATTTTCGAAATCTATCTTGCTGCCTACTACCGTCCGGGACCGCTCGTGCCCGACTACGGAGCCAAGGAAAGCTGCGAATGGATTGAGGAATAGGAAAAGAACAAGAAAGGAAACACATAGGATGCGACTTGCTGCGGACAGGCGGCAAGTCGCATTTGTGTTCGCACACGGATATGTTGACTTATGTCAATATTTTGCCTTTTCCTCACGTTTTCCTGACTGAAAACTTGGCTGTGTCCGCAAACAGCCGTAATTTTGCAGCGTAAAAGAAAAAAAAGACCCCGTGAGGTGGTCAGGCGACAAGATTTGAAGAATGATTTGAGAGAAACTTCAATAGGGTTAGCATAGGTAAAAGGTTGTTTTGACAATAGGTATAGTTAGGGTAAAGGATTGTTAGAGAGGACAGGGATGTCCGGCAGGGGCAAAGGATAGTTCAAAAAAGGATAAGGATTGTTAAAAAGTAAGGATACATTCAGGACAACAACAGAAAAGACCTGCCGTAAAGGACATTACCTGCAAGAAAGGATTAATTTCAATAGGTTAGTGATTTGGGTAAGAAGATGTAGAGTTGAAGATGCAAGCCTATATGCAGCGCAAGTGCTGCAATAGGCGCAAGGGTGAAAGGAAAAGGCCCTGAGGCATCTCAGCCCACATCTTTTTGTTTTTCAGACAGCTGACAGGAATAAGGAAATAGAAGAGAAGCGGTTTCACACAAGTGGATCCGCTTTTTTCGTTTTTAGGGTTCTGTGCTTTCCCCATTGCCCGAAAATGCTTACCTTTGCACGGCTAAAGACAAACATGCTCTCATCACGGAAAACTGACCTGCTCCTGGCCGACATCAGAAACGGAAAAGAACTGTCGGTGCAGTCCAAGCTCAATCTCATTATCGGGTTGAGCATACCGTCCATTCTGGCCCAGGTCTCCAGTGTGCTCATGTCGCTCATAGATGCCTCCATGGTTGGGTCGTTGGGAGCAAAGGCTTCGGCCGCCATCGGTCTGATCCAGTCCACCACATGGCTTTTCGGCGGACTGACCACGGCGGCCGTGATGGGGTTCTCTGTTCAGGTGGCCCATTTCCTGGGGGCGCGCGACCCGCAGAAGGCCCGGCAGGTCATGTTCCAGGGATTCATGGTCATTGCCGCCTTTTCCGTACTGCTCACGTCCATAGCCTTGGCCATCGCCTCGCCGCTGCCTCGCTGGCTCGGGGGAGGAGACGATATTGCCGGACTTTCCACACTCTATTTCTCCATCTACACTGCATCGCTGCCTTTCTTCCAGTTAGGCACGCTGGCCTCCAGCATGCTGAAATGTTCGGGCAATATGCGCATTCCCAGTCTGATGAGTCTGCTCATGTGCGTGCTCGATGTGGTGTTCAACTTCCTGCTGATATTCCCTTCACGCCATATATCGCTGTTCGGCACCGAGCTGTACATACCCGGTGCCGGAATGGGTGTGGCCGGAGCCGCATTGGGCACAGTGCTTGCCATGAGCAGTACAGGATTGTATCTGGTATGGTATGCCTGGTTCCGGTCGCCTGACTTGTCCCTGCGCCATGAGAGCCTGGTGATAAAAGCCCATTGGAGCTTCTTGCGCAATGCGCTCCGTATCAGTGCTCCCATGGCGTGTCAGTATGTGCTCATGAGTGTGGCTCAGATAGTGAGTACCATCATTGTGGCGCCGCTGGGCAACTTCGCCATTGCGGCCAACACTTTCGCCATTACGGCAGAAAGCCTGTGCTATATGCCTGGTTACGGCATAGGCGAGGCAGCCACGACCCTCATCGGGCAGAGCAAGGGGGCAGGCCGGACGGAACTGTGCCGAAGTTTCGCTCATTTCACGGTCGGAATAGGTGTGGCGGTCATGGCTGTCATGGGTACGGTGATGTACGTCTTCGCACCTGAAATCATGGGACTGCTCACTCCTGTAGAAGAAATCTGCTCGCTGGGTGTGTCGGCCTTGCGCATAGAGGCCTTTGCCGAACCCATGTTCGCCGTGAGCATCGTCACCTACAGTGTTTGCGTGGGAGCCGGTGACACCTTGAAGCCCGCGCTCATCAACCTCTGTTGCATCTGGTTTGTGCGCCTTTCGCTTGCAGCCTATCTTGCACCGCTCTATGGTCTGCCTGGCGTGTGGATGGCCATGGCTTCGGAACTCGTGGTGCGTGGTCTGCTCTTCCTCCACAGGCTGTTCAGGGGAAGATGGCTCTCACATGCCATGGAAGGGTGATATCTTTTGTGCTGTATATTCCATCTTATTTTATTATAACGGGGAGACTTCTCCCCGGCAATGTTAAAAACACTATGACCAGAAGATTTTTATACGTTGTCCTTACCGTATGGCTGTGCCTGTCGGCAGGAATGCCTTTGTGTGCGGCACCGAGAATCGTCAACTTCGTGAATTTCATCCGCCAGAATGACTATCGGGTCAAAGGCTCGGAAGCGCTGCTCTTTGAGGCAACCGAGCGCGAGCTTGAACTGCTCCGGCAATACAATCTGCCGGGTACGTTCCTGTTGCAGTATGATGCGCTGATTGACGTGCGCTACCAGAAACTGCTCACCGAACGGCTTGACAGCCGCTCTGAAGTGGGCGCATGGTGGGAAATCACCCAGCCCCATGTGGAGGCAGCAGGACTGAAGTGGAGAGGCGACCATCCATGGGTTTCAACCGCCAATGTGGGATTCGCCACCGGATATACACAGGAAGAAAGACGCAGGCTTGTGGATGTGTATATGGCCAAGTTCAAGGAAGTGTTCGGTGACTATCCCAAATCGGTAGGCTCATGGTATATTGATGCCTATACGTTGCAGTACATGTACGACAACTACCACATCGTGGCGTCGTGCAACTGTCGGGATCAGTTGGGAACCGATGGCTATACACTGTGGGGAGGCTACTGGAACCAGGCCTACTATCCCAGCAAGAAGAACGGGTACATGCCGGCCCAGACCGAAGAGGGGCAGGTGCCTGTGCCCGTGTTCCGCATGCTCGGGAGCGACCCCATTTATCAGTATGACAGCGGATTGGGCGACAACGGACAGGGCGTGGTGACACTCGAGCCTGTATATGGCGCATCGGGGGCTGACAGACATTGGGTGGAATGCTACTTCGATGCCGTGGCCAATCAGCCCTGTCTGGCTTTCAACTATACGCAGGCCGGACAGGAGAACTCCTTCACATGGCCGGAAATCAGGAAAGGCCTGGAAATGCAAGTGCCCTATATAGCCGACCTGTACAGAGCCGGGAAAATCACCGTGCAGACACTGAAGGAGTCGGGAACATGGTTCGCGCGGCAGTTCAGGGTGACACCGCCGACTGCCATCACGGCAGTGAAGGACAATACGGGCAACGGCAAGCAGACCGTATGGTTCAACTCGCGCCACTACAGGGCGAACATCCTGATGGAAAAAGACGGGGAGCTGCGGTTCCGCGATATTCATCTTTTCGACGAGACCATGCCTTCCGACTATATCGACCGTCCCGGGCAGACTTCTCACTTCAGTTTCTTCACGCCGCCGCTTGTGGACGGGTTCCAGTGGAGCGACAAGAACACACTGGCCGGTCTGCGCTTTGTGGAACTCGACGGGCAGGGCAGGGCACAGAACATACGGTTCAGCAAGATGCAGGTACTGGAAAAGGGAAAGCGAAGACTGGTGGTGAAACTCACGGACATGCAGGGTACGGTCTTTACTGTCGGATTCACGGAGAAGGGCATTTCGGTCACATCGGCCATGAAGACTTCCTGGGCTTTGGAACTCACTACGGCTGCCGTTGACTTGCCTTTCACACAGGTCGGGCAGCAAAGGATGGAGGCCGTGTTCCTGAACCATCCCTATCATGTGAGTCTGCGCAAGGCCACGTTCGTGCAGCCTATGGCCGGACAGCAGTTTGTCTTCCGCATCCAGCCTCAGGGTGGCACACTCTACATGGACTGCTCCAATTCCTGAAGCGCGCTGACAAGACGGGCGAACCGTACATCCATTGACGGTATGTGCGGTTCGCCTGTTTTTTTTGCGTTCCTCGCGTATGCTGCGTCCGGACAGGCCGTCAGCCATGTTACAATGTGGTGACGATAAGGGGAAAATAAAGGTGAAATTTGCTTTTTTTACTGATAATCACTAACTTTGCATGAATTACTTATCCAAAATTTAAAACCTATGAACAGATTTTTCTTGATTTCTTTATTCAGTATGCTGACCGTGTGCCAGGTTTTTGCCGATGGCTACGGTTTCCTGACGGTACAGAAAAGTGACGGTTCGCAGATGTCGTTCGTTGCCGATGGGCTGACCATCACCTTTGCCGACGGTCAGTTCAAGGCTGTTGCCGACGGAAAGGAAACACAGCTTGCCCTCAGTGAGTTGCAGAAAATGTTCTTTTCCGAATCCTCCACTGGCATTGAGAGCATCGTGCAGTCGGATGCAGCAGTAGAGCTCTTCACCCTTTCGGGCGTTCGCATCGGCCGTTTCAGCAGTGCAGCGTCTCTTCCCTCCAATCTGGAGAAAGGCGTGTATGTAGTGAAGACCAATGGTAAAACCTCTAAAATCGCAGTAAAATGAAAAAGAAATACCTTTTGCTTACAGCAGGACTGATGGTGGCCGCTGGCCTCAGTGCACAGACGCTGAACGTGAACATCGGGGAAGTGACCTACGCACACCAGGCTGCGCAGACCGGTGACATGGTCTATACAGACGGAACAACGCTCACCATACAGGGAAAGGTCTATAACCTGGGCGAAATAGACAACATCACCATCAACCAGACTGAAGTCCCTGACAATACGGTCAGTGTGGAATACAACGCTTCATCGGCCCATGTCGTAGTGGCTGGAAACCTCGCCTCACGGCTTGACGTGCAGGCTACCGGTGCCGATGTCAGTGTGGTGGCCGGGCTTGATGTGACCGAGGAAATTGTCTATACACTCAGCGGATCATCCACAGACGGCTCGTTCTACATGGACGGGGAGGCCAAAGCCAGCCTGGTGCTCAATGCACTGAACCTTACCAATGCCGACGGTGGAGCCATAACCATAGACAACGGCAAGCGCATCGCCGTGACCGTGAAGGGCAACAACGTGCTGGCCGATGGTGCAGACGGGCAGCAGAAAGCCTGCATGTTCATCAATGGCCATGTGGAACTCGACGGAAGCGGGACACTCACGCTGACAGGCAATACCAAGCACGCCTATTTCTCCGACGAATACACCCATATCATGCCTGGCTTCGGAAAGCTCACCGTGACCGGAGCCGTTGGCGACGGCATCCATGTCAACCAGTATCTGCGCATTGACGGCGGCAATCTGACGGTGAACTCCGTGGGCGACGGCATTGATGTCGGCGCCAATCTCAAGGGAGAAGAATACGACGGCCAGCTGTTCATCAACGGCGGAACAATCAAGGTCAATGTCACCGGCCCCGCAGCCAAGGGTATCAAGGCGGATACCGACATGACCATAACGGATGGAGACGTGGATGTGAAGACTACAGGCGATGCCTACTATGACGCTGCAGAGGCCGACATCACCAGCAGCTCGGCCATGAAGCCGGATGGAGCCTTCAAGATGGAAGGGGGAAAGGTCAAGCTCATGTCAACAGGTGCGTCCGGAAAGGGACTTAACGTGACCAACGACATCACCATCAGCGGTGGAAGCATGGAGATTGTCACCACCGGAGTGGTCTATAAATACGGCACACTCGACTCCAAGCCCCATGGCATGAAGACAGACAACAACATAACCATTGACGGAGGTACTGTAATCGTTGCAGCATCGCCCACCAAGGGTACTGCCTTCAAGGCCGACCTGGACCTGACCATCAACGGAGGACAGGTACTGGGCTTCGGCGGTAAGGAGAGCGTACCGACAGGCGGAACGCAGAACTATTCCACCAGTTCCGGCGTCAATGTGGCCGGTGGCAGCGAGTTGAACTATAACGGAATCATCTATTCTGTGCCCTCAGAGTACAATAACTCCTCTGCCTACGTGCTCGTTTCCACGCCAGACATGTAGTCTTGCTGCATGGCGGCAACCGTAGTCCATTCGGTTACGCATGCCTGAATTACACCTTATTATATATAGCCGTGTGCGACGGCTGTCAAGGCGAAAGTCAAAGGCCTTTCCTGTAGGTTTCTACGGGAGAGGCCTTTGCCTGTATGCCCGGCATGATTTTCTAGTCATATCTCTCTGTCCGGCATACAAGTCTCTTCCCGGCCTTATGCTTTTTACGCTATATTCTGTACGTATCTCTCCATCACGGCATCAATCTAACCGAAAGAATCATAAAAAAATTTTTTTTGTAACTTTGCACGCAGTGGGTGTGGCGATAACCTGCTAACTGACAGCATGCCGAAGACATACGAATCAACGGTCACCGTCCGAAGGGTAAGGTAACTTATATAATAATAGTATTAATATAAAAAATGGAATTATGAAGAAATTATGTTTACTTGCTTTAGCGTCGTTTTTCACTGCATCCACTTGGGGTCAGTCTGTCCAGGGTTATGGTTTTGAAGTCACTCAGGGTGAGTATCACTATATTGGTGATGGTGCTACATTAGTTGATATTTCTGAGGTAGAAAATTTGTCTGAGACTGTTTTTAACCATTCGAATGTAGTCACAACTGAGAATACTGATGTTCAGGGATTTGATTTGGGTTTCACGGTCAAGTACAATGGTGTTGACTGTGACCATTTCGTAATCTATGGTATTGGCGCAGTTCAACTTGGCGGAGGAATCATCTCTGTCTTTCCCAAAGACAACACTTCGTTAATTAACAACGGTCAGGTTAACGCCTTGTTATGCTATAACGCCGCTGGTGTCTTTCCAACCGAGAATACAAGAATCTATTATAAGGTTTCCGGCGAGGCTCCCAATCGTGTGCTTACCGTAGAGTATAGCCAGTTGGGCCTGAAAATACCTGGTGGAAGGGAAATTGAGATTACATATCTGATATCTATCAAGGAGGATGGCACCGTCTCCTATTGCTTTCAGGAATTTGATGCAGGTGAAGACTATTTATACTTCTATATTGGTCTTTGTGGCAACAAGGGTGAGTGCTTGACGCTCGGTGGCGAAGATATTGAAGTAGGAAAACAGTCTTTCAATGCCAATACGACCCGTATCAACAAGATTCCCGGTGGCAAGACAGTGACTCTCACTCCTCAAAGCACTATAGGCACTGGCTTGAGCACACCTGCAGCCCCGGATTTCACAGTAAGGGGCAACGATGGTTGTGTGAACATTCTGAACGGTTCCTCAGAAATGATGGAATTCGTGGAGGTTTATGATGCTGCCGGTCAACTTGTCAGGAGAGTTGAAGTAGGCTCAACTGATAATGTAACGGTTCCTGTAGGCAGGAAACATGGTGTATATGTAGTTACCATAGGGCTTGCAAGGAAGACTGTTGCTTACAAGGTCGTATTATAATTTTTCATGTTCGCAACCTTGTTGCCTCACTGCCCCGGCTCTGCAACGCAATGCTTTGCTTGGGCATTGCAAACGAAGGGGTGATGCTACTGAAATATAAGAAAACAGGTGGAGATTAACTTGCAATCTCCGCCTGTTTTCTGTTGGTACACCCGGCATGAGCATTGTCTAACGGGTGCAAGTCCCGAAGCCGCCCTGATAGCGGGTAGGCTACAGCCCAAGGCAAGGGCGTCTGTCGCGAGGTGGAATCTGAAGGAAGCCGGAGGCAGACATCAGGCCCAACGGACAGAAACTTCATACAAGCCATTTTACTGTTGATGGGATTGCCGAACAAATAAAAGTCCCATAGCTCTTCGGAACGGGTATGGGAAAACGCGGAAAAGGAAAAACGGAAACACTGAAGCGGAAACTTCGGAAAAGCAAAGGGAAAAGATCTGTACGCTTCGCTCCAAACTGTAGTTCACGTCGTGAACTATAGTGTTCACGCCGTGAAATATAGTGTTCACACCGTGAACTATAGTGTTCACGCCGTGAACTACAGATTGCGGTTAACAGCCAGAAACTTTTCCCTTTGCTTTTCCGAAGTTTCCGCTTCAGTGTTTCCGTTTTTCCTTTTCTGTTGTTCCGAAATGGGCGAAAACCGGAAAAAATGGCCTGTTAACACCCGTTTTCAGGAAAAATCGCAGTTTTTTTGAAAAAATCGACAAAAAGTTTGGAGCGTATTCGGAAATATACTACATTTGCAGTGTTCTATTAAAGTAGTACACTAATACAACAGACAATTAATCATAAAAAAGAAAGGAAACAATATGGAAACCATCCTGACAGCAGCCACTATCCTGGCCATGTATCTGAACCTCAGTTCAAATCCCGGCAGCGACTACGCCTACAACGCCCAGATTGAAGACGGCGCGGTGAAGACGCTCCAAGTGTATTCAAGTGAAGCCGAAATGCTCACCCCCAAGCTCCAGTACAGCTACAGCTATGACGCTGAGGGCAAGGTAGTGGAGAAGGAGGCGCAGAAGTGGAACGCCGCCCGCAGCGTGTGGGAGCCTTACTACCGCCACACCTACACCTACTCGGCTTCCGGTTATGCCGTGAGGCGCACGGGCTGGAACCAGCGCGCGGGCAGGTACGACCTGCCGCAGGGCATGGTGTCCTATGAGGTGGTGAACGGAAGCGTGACGGCCGTGAACACCTATACCTGGGACAGCGAAGCCTGCGACTATGCCTGGGCCGACGCCATCTTGGTCATGAATCCGGTGGACATGCAGTACATGGCCGGTTGCACTGCCAGGTGACATCACCTGATGAATTAATGTGAAAACAGATAAACAGCATACAGATATGATACAGATTGAGAACCTGACCTACAACTATTTAGGGTCGAAGAAGAAAGTGTTCGACGGACTGAGCTTCAGCCTCTCCGAGAACGGCATATACGGACTGCTCGGCAAGAACGGTATGGGAAAATCCACTTTGCTCTACCTGATGACCGGACTGCTGAGGGCCAAGTCGGGCACGGTCAAGGTGGATGGCCGCGACATGAGCCGCCGTCTGCCGGAATCGCTGGGCGAGATGTTCATCGTGCCCGAAGAGTACAACCTTCCCCATGTGTCGCTCAAGGAGTTTGTCAGCATGAACCGCGACTTCTATCCGCGCTTCAGCGAAGAGGTGCTCCGCCGTTGCCTGGACGATTTCGAGCTGCCGCCGGCCCTCCACCTCAAGGAACTTTCCATGGGGCAGAAGAAGAAAGTGTATATGAGCATTGCGCTGGCAGCCGGAACGCGCTTCGTCTTCATGGACGAGCCTACCAACGGGCTGGACATCCCCTCGAAAAGCCTCTTCCGCAAGGTCGTGGCCAACAGCATGACCGATGACCGCATGCTCATCATCTCCACCCATCAGGTGCACGATGTGGAGGCACTGCTCGACCATATCCTCATCCTCGACAGCAAGGGACTGCTGCTCAACTCTCCGGTGGCCGGGCTGACCGAACGCTATGACTTCGGCGTGAGGCAACCGGCGGAAATGGACAGCGATGTGGTCTATGCCGAACCGTCGCTCCAGGGCAACAACGTGATTGCACGGCATGTGGAGGGCACGCCCGAGACACAGGTCAACATAGAGCTGCTGTTCAACGCCGTCATCAAGGGCATCATAAAATGAAATTCACGGGAAAAAGACTGGAAAATACAATTCTGAACCTGCCGGGAGCCGGTGAGGGGAAGGCAAGAAAAAACGAAAAGATTATGAAAACATTAGATTTCAGAAGAGCCAAGAGCATACTCAAGTGGAACTATCTCTACCAGAAGTCCAGCTACATGAAGACCCTGCTGGGCTGGTGCATACTGTTCTTTGCCATAATGATGTTCTTCGGCCATATCGTGGGCGAGTCAGAGCCGTCCGGAGTCATGATAGGCTGCATGCTCAGCATGCTGGTGGTGGTGGGTGTGATCAGTCCCAGCTGGACTTTCCACTACATGAAGACCAACCAGAACCGCATCGACTACCTGATGCTTCCGGGCAGCAATGTGGAGAAGATGGCTGTGGGCTACCTGTTCTGCACGGTGGGCTACCTGGTGATGTTCGTACTGGCATTCTTTGTGAGCGACCTGGCACAGTATGCGTTCACTTGCATCTGGAAGCCCTCCGAGGCTGTCCTGGTGATGACGGTTGTGCCCTGGAGGGACATCTTCTGCACCGAAGGGGAAGGGCTGGTCGGCCTGCTGGCACTGCTGTGGGCACATACGGTCTATCTGGTCGGGGGCACGTTCTTCCGCCGCAACGCCTGGCTGCTCACCTCTATAGCCTGTTTCATCGCGGCACTCGCCATCGGCATGGTGGTGACGTGGGTGGTCAATCTGATGGCCAGGGGCGGCTATGTGGTCACTATAGACACGTCGTGCATCGGGCTGTTCTACACCATGGTCAGCATAGTGCTCTGCCTGGCTTCGGTTTTCAACTACTGGCTGGCCTACAGGCTGTTCTGCCGCATGCAGGTCATCAACAATAAATGGATTAACATATAAAAAACAATAAAGTCATGAGAACCCTTATATTCAATGTGCTTGCCCTGGCCTCGATAGGGCTGATGTCCGGTTCCTGCACAGTGCGCAAGGCCGATAGTATAGAAACCGTGAAGAAGACGGTGAAGCTGTCCGATTTCAACAGTGTGACGGTGACCGGCAGTTATGAAGTGGAGTATGTGCCGGGCCCGGCCGGGAAAGCTGTCCTGGAAGGCCCTGCCGACCTGGTGGAGAACACGCAGCTGGACATCAGGGAAGGCCAGCTCACCGTGGGCAGCAGGACGCGCGACAGGAAGACCATCGTTGTCATGGGCCACATGAAGCCGGTGGTGGTGAAGGTGTCCTCTCCCCGTGTGGGCAGTGTATTCGTGGCCGGCAGCGGTTCGTTCAGGTCGGCCGGCAACATGGAGGCCGGGCGTGTGCTGCTCAGTGTGGCCGGTAGCGGCGATGTGGAAATACCGCGGATAGACTGCGAGAGCATCGAGGTGACCATAGCCGGAAGCGGCGAGGTGGAACTGGGTGATGTCTATGCCACTGTAGCCGACTGCAGCGTGGCGGGCAGCGGCGACATCAAGGCCAGGCTGCACGCCGTGGAGACTACAGGCGTGGGCGTGTCTGGCAGCGGTGATGTGGAAATAGCCTTCGACAACTGCGGCCGGGCCCGTGTGGCCATCAGCGGCAGTGGCGACGTGGAGCTGTCCGGAACGCTCAACAGCCTGGAAAAGTCGGTGCAAGGTTCCGGAAGTGTAGATACCGGCAGGCTCCAGCTCAGCCGCTGACATGCGCGACCATCCATCCGTGGTGCCCGGACCTTCTTTCCAGGGCGGGAAAGGGCATGCACGGCATTTCAGAACCAAAACAGAAGATAATCATGAATTTCAACAACGACAAGGCCATATACGTGCAGATGGCAGACAGGCTTTGCGATGAGATCCTCTCCGGCACATATACTGCCGATGACCGCATACCCAGCGTGAGGGAATATGCGGTGATGCTCGAGGTGAACACCAACACGGCCGTGAAGGCATACGAGCTGCTGGCACGCGAGAACATCATCTACAACAAGCGCGGGCTGGGCTACTTCGTACATCCCGAGGCACGGGAGCACATCCTGGCCACCAGGAAGGAGGAGTTTCTCAGCCAGACGTTGCCCGATGTATTCAGGCAGATGCAGCTGCTCGGCATAGGCATGGACGCGGTGCAGCTGGCATGGAACAGCCGGAAAGATGCGGGCACTGCAGACGGTGCGTCTGGAACAGGCCATAAGAATCCACTATAACATCTCTCAATCAGGGGGCACATGATGCCCCGTAAGCATGCCGGTCTTTTGCGTGAGCAAAGGCCGGCTTTTCTGCTTGCTGACGGTTGCCGACATGAATTCCTTCCTACTGTTTTCCGTAGTTTTCCGAGGCCTTGCTGCCGATTCTGTCCTGTTTTTCCCCGTCTGTGTCTGAAAAAGGCGTATATTTGCGTGCCGGTTCCTTTTCCGGTCCTAAAAATCATAACATCATGTATAGTTTATTGTCTATCTTATTGCAGACCCAGGCAGCGTCAGACGGCTCCACGGCCTGGGGCTTTCTTGTGCTTGCCCTTCTGCTTCCCCTTGGCCTCCTCTGTGGCGCAGTGGCTCTGGCCGCTATCGTGTTTGCCGTGTTCTATGCGTTCAGCTACAAGAAACTGAAGGTGTGGTTCGATGGGAAATGCGGTGTGGAGTGCATTCCGGACCAGCGGCTCAACCGCAGGCTCAAGTCGCCGCTCATGGCCATTGTGCTCATGGCGTTGTTCAATATCCTGGCACAGGCAGTCGTCCCGATGGCCGAGGGCAATGTGCCGTTGCAGGCGGTACTGGTGGTGCTGGCCATTGTGGTGGTTGTGGGTGCGCCGTTCTATGTACTGCGGCGCGCTTACCTGAAGGACAAGGAGCTGTATGGCAAGAAGGCCGCGCGCTGGCTGATGGTCTATGGTCTGCTGTCCATCTATGCCATCTACCTCATCTGCGTCGTGGCGGTCTATCTGGTGCTGATTGTCGCCGGGCTGTATCTGGCAACGTTCGTGCTCAAGCAGACAGGTGCCGGTGGCGCGCTCGACATTGCCAACCGCAGTTGTGCCAATTGTACCAAGGCCGGGACAACCCAATGCCCGTTCAACAAGAAGAGCAGTGACAGCGGCTGTTGCGACAGCCATTCCATGTAGGGGCAGTGCGGCAGCGAATGGCGTGTATGGCCATGATGAAGACGGGAAAGGCAGCTACAGGCTGGATTTCCCGTCTTTTGTGTTGTGGAAAGAATGGCCAGTGAAAGGCGTCCGGGAAGACCGGATGCAGTGGGTAATGGACGATTTTCCTGACTTTACTTTTGCAGAGCGGCTTTTTTGCCTTCAGGCAGGGCCGGGGTTCAGATAAAATGCTTACCTTTGCATAAGATAAGCTGCACCTCGGCATAACGCCCAAGCAAGCTTGGCGGTTCTGCTCTCGGCTTGCATTATCTTTGCAGTTCCAAAGGCCGGTATATCTGTGTTTTCCCGGCTTTCGGCAGGAATGGGAATGTGACAACAAAATTAACAGAAAAGACGAAAACAAATGATGACAATCCTGACAGTTGCCATTGTGGCAGTGTTTATTGTGGGTTATCTGCTGATAGCCCTGGAGAGTGTGACAGAAGTGAATAAGGCCGCGGTGGCGTTGCTCATGTGCGTGGTGTGCTGGAGTCTGTACATGATAGACCCGGGACAGTATGTGGTGGCGGCGTTTCCCGGACTGGCCGGAGACATGGCGGCCATCACGGGCCATGTGGGCGAGGCATTGAAGGCCCATCTTGGCGATGCGGGTGAAACGCTGTTCTTCCTGATGGGTGCAATGACCATCGTGGAGATCGTGGACAGCAACGGCGGCTTCAATTTCGTGCGCGACGCACTCAAGACACGGAGCAAGCGCAAGCTGCTCTGGCGCATTGCGGCCATGACATTCTTCCTCTCTGCCATTCTGGACAATCTTACCACGTCGATTGTCATGGTGATGGTTCTGAGAAAGCTTATACAGGACAGCCGTGAGCGCATGATCTATGCTGCCATGGTGATTGTGGCGGCCAATTCCGGCGGAGCGTTCTCTCCTATCGGCGACGTGACCACCATCATGCTCTGGATCAGGGGCATGATAACGACCGAGGGCGTGATTTCGGAAATCTTCATCCCCTCGCTTGTGTCGATGGTGGTGCCGGCCTTCATTCTGCAGTTCTCTCTCCACGGCAAGCTGGATAAGGCCCAGAACCTGCAGGTGGGCGAGGTGAGCCAGCTGACCAAGAACCAGCGCAGGGCCGTGTTCTTTCTCGGTGTGGGTGGACTGGTGTTCGTACCCATATTCCGCTATTTGACAGGGCTGCCTCCTTTCATGGGCATCCTGCTTGTGCTGGGCTTGCTCTGGACAGCAACGGAAATTTTCTATCGCAAGACCGATGAGGACGATACCATGGCGCGCAGGGTAAGCGAATTGCTGCGTCGTATAGACATGTCAACCATGCTGTTCTTCCTGGGTATCCTTATGGCGGTGGCCTGTCTGTCGGAAGTAGGTGTGCTTACGGCTATGGGACAGTGGCTGGACGGTTTCTCTGGTGGTAACCATTATCTGGTGACGGGCATCATAGGTGTGCTGTCGAGCATTGTCGATAATGTGCCTCTGGTGGCTGGTTGCATGGGCATGTATCCTGTCGCACCTGTGGGCGACATGGCTGTCGATGGCATTTTCTGGCAGTTGTTGGCTTATTGTGCCGGTGTGGGTGGCTCGTTGCTCATTATCGGTTCGGCTGCCGGTGTGGTGGTGATGGGACTGGAGAAAATCACGTTCGGCTGGTACCTGAAGCGCATGTCCTGGATTGTCCTCATAGGCTATCTGGCCGGTATGGCATCTTATTGGCTCATCAGGTGATGTCTGCTATGGTCACGAAGTTCATGCCTTTTGCCTGTGGTCGCAGCCGTCTGCTGCCAGGCCGGACGGGTGTGTTGCTGCTGTTCCTCGTTGGGGTAGTACGGCTCTCGGCACAGTCGGCGTTTGAACGCTACTTTGCCAGTGCGCAGGAGTATGCCGCCAACTTCCCTCGTGAGAAGGTGTATCTGCATTTTGATAACACCAGTTATTATCAGGGTGATACCATCTGGTACAAGGCTTATGTAGTGGACGCGGTTACCGGGAAGGGCAGCCGTATCAGCAGACCGCTCTATGTGGAGCTGGTTGACCAGCTGGGCAACGTGGCAGAACGGCAGACCATAAAGCTGACCGATGGGGAAGGGCATGGCCAGATTTCGCTGGCGCGCACGTTCTTCACCGGATATTACGAAGTGAGGGCATACACGAAGTGGATGCTTGCCTTCGGTGACGATCCTCAGTATTTTTCCCGGACCTTCCCTATTTACCGTAAGCGTGTGCCCGGACAGCAGAAACGGTCGATTGCAACGTACAGAATGGACAAGAGCATGAAGCAGCGCCCGCAGGAAAAGCTGAAGGAAATGGAAGTCAGGTTTTTCCCGGAGGGTGGCCGCCTGGTCAAGGGCATACCTTCGGTGGTAGGATTCGAGACGGCCAGCCGTGACAGCGGATGGGTGGACGTGGAAGGTGTGCTGCTCAATGCGCAGGGCGAGGGGGTGGCTCCCGTGGCTACCTACCATGAAGGCATGGGCAGTTTCATGTACATACCTGGTGACAAGCCTGGCAGTGTGGAGATAGAATACAAAGGCAAGAAGACAAGGGTCAGGCTGCCTGAAGCCATTGACGAAGGATTTGTCATGACTGCCACGACCAAGGAAACACAAATTGACGTGACGGTAAGGCGTAGCTCACGGAACCTGTCGGAACCCACAGCCCTGTTCGTGTTCTCTCAAGGCCTGCCTTGTACCTTCATTCCCGTGGAGTTTGGCAGTTCGCTCTCCAGACGTATCATTATCCAGACCGATTCTTTGCCGGAGGGGGTATTGCGCCTTGCGTTGGTCAATGAGCGTGGGGTAATCCTCTCCGACCGTCTTACATTCGTCTATCCGCGTCAGATGCTACACTTCGATGCGCGGGCAGATGCAAGGATTTACCAGCCTTATGCGAAGGGGAACTGCAGAATCAGACTGACCGGGGCGGACGGACAACCGGTTGAGGGTGCGCATGTCTCCGTGGCGGTGCGCGATGCGCTTGACATGGACTATCGCCCGTTCGACAATAACATCTGTACGGACTTGCTGCTCACTTCGGGACTCAAAGGCTACATCCACGAGCCAGGTTTCTATTTTGCTCCCGGCAGGGATGGGACAGGTGCACTCCCTTCGGCCGGGAAACGGAAGATGCTCGACAATCTTCTGCTCATACGCGGATGGAGGCAATATGATCTTGAAGAAGCTTTCGGGCTGAAGAAGGCAGCACCTAAGTATAGTCCGGAACCGGATCTTACACTTTACGGACATGTGGAATCCTGGTTCGGTAAGTCACAGGCCGGACTGGAACTCTCTGTACTTGCCTTCGGCGACAGTACCAGCATCAGCGGTCATACGTTGACCGATTCTCTCGGCAATTTCCAGATACCCATGGAGGAGTTCAGCGGTAAGCTGGATGCTGTTATCCAGACCAAGCGAACCGGGAAGAAGTACAACAGGAACACGCTTGTCAGCATCCACCGTAACTTCGAGCCTCCTTTGCGCAGCTATGACTATCGTGAGCTCCATCCCCAATGGACGATTCCTGCTGATACTACACGACTGGAATCGGCTATAGACAGTCTTGACACCTATCTTGGTGATGATGATACTCATGCTCTCGGCGAGATAGAAGTCAAGGCAAAACGCAAGAAACGCAATGCGATGGAGGACACGGAGCAGTTTGAACGTGACATACTGGGTTATTATAATGTCAGGCAATATGTGGACAGACAGCGTGACCAGGGAAAGTTTGTCGTTGAGGACGTGGGGTATCTCATGCACCAGCTGAACAACAGTATAGACCGTGACGGATTGTATTACGGTGCCAGTGAGATGCGCTACAGTGCCAATGGCCATAGTATTCAGTTGCCTTTCCTGAAAAACTGTATCGACATGATAGAGACGGCCATTCTTTATACAGACAAGAACAGCCTCTATTCCTATACCTTCAATCAGGATGACTTCAGGGTTGATAAGGACCGCCTCACAGATATCTATACGAATATACGCGAGGCAGATTCCATCAACCAGGCATCGGAAAGCAAGCTCGTAGTGAGGTGTGCATTCACCATGAACAACAAGTGGCAGTCGGGAAAAGGCTATGCACCTGCTCATGGTATCAGGCGTACGGAAATCAGCGGATACAATGCCCCAGTCCAGTTTTATGTGCCACCGTATGACGGGCAGTTTCCTGACAACGGTGATCTGCCAAGACGCACGCTCCTTTGGAATCCTCAAGTCACTACTGATAGCAATGGGGAAATAGAGCTTGACTTCAGAAATTCAAGTAATGCCACATTCATGGATATCAGTGCCGAGACCATTGTCGATGGGAAGCCTGCGGCAGTTGAGCATCTGACTTTCAGATAATACGGTTTGGTCCAAGAACGCATGGTGCTGTCTGTGTGCCGTTCACGGTAGGGCAGCCAGAACTTCGGGAAGGATGGCTACAGAAAAAACCTGTCATCAGCCTATGGTTGGAGGGATGACAGGGATTTCTTATTGCATTGATATAAAAGTTGGTTTTCCGGTTTATAGTGTTCCGGGAAATATTTCAGGGCACTACTGCGAATTGCAGATGTTTCATAGGATGGCCAGCCCAGACTGCATCATTGATATATCGGAAACCGAAGGAGGTGTAGAGACGTTCGGCATCGGGATTGCCTTGATCTACCAGTAATCCGACGGCAGGAAGGTTCAGTCTGCGGGCTTTCTCCACAGTATCTGCCAGTAATCTGCGGGCAATGCCTTGGCGGCGGAAAGCGCGGTCAACGGCGAGGCTGTCCAGATAGAGTTCACCGGGATGGGTTTCATCGGACATGTGAGAGTAGTCCATACCGAAGGCCTGGGCTGCTTCTGCTATGAATGCACTGCGCAAACGATGAAGGTCGGCACCGTTGTAGCTGACGCATATACCTGCAACGTCCTGACCGTTGCTTAGTGCAACGGAAGTGTTGCGAAAGCTGTACTGTGAATGATCCGCTTCAACGAGACGCTGCATGACAGCCAGGAAATCTTCTACACTATGATGCGGACCGGCTAAATGGTTACAGCATTCGGGTGTCATGGCTTCTACAATGAGTCGGGCTATGTCGCATGAATGTGAAGGACGGGCAGGTACAATTTCAATCATGTGGTTTTCTTTTTATGTCTTGATATTTTGGGAATTGATATTTTGATTCTGGGGCTTGTGTATTCAGTATTTCTGCAAATGGAGTATGTTGGGGCGTTCATGCTTGTTTGCGCAGTGAAAACATGAAGCGCAAACCGCCACCTGGGGCATTGTCCACGCTGATTTTTCCTCCATGAAGCAATACTGCATTTTTTACGATGGCCAATCCCAGACCAGTCCCGCCCATTTTTCGGCTTCTGCCTTTGTCAATACGGTAAAACCGCTCGAACAGTCTGCCAAGATGTTCGGCAGGTACGCCTACACCGTTGTCGGAAAAAGTGAACAGCCACTCTTCCTCTTCTTCAGTAGCTGATAGTGACATTGTAGTGCCGTTTCCAGCATAGGCTATGGCATTGTCGATCAGATTCCGGAAAACACTATAGATGAGGCTCTGGTTGCCATGGACGATAATGCTGGAGGGTAGGTTGTTTTCCAGCACCATGTTATGTTCTTGTGTCTGGAGAACGGTTTCTTTGGCAATCGTAGCCACGGTTGCCGATATATCGACTTCTTCTTCCTTTCCAATGATGTCGGGCGCGTCATCCATGCGGTTTAGTGTGCTTATATCCTGCAACAGGGAGGTGAGGCGTTGGCTTTGTGCAAAGCAACGTTGCAGGAAGAGCTGCTTCGTATGCTCATCAATATGTGGATTGTCAAGTATGGTTTCCAGATAGCCCTGTATTCCGGCAACAGGGGTCTTCAGCTCGTGGGCAATGTTTTGTGTCAGTTCTCTTTTCAGACGGTCTTGCTCTTGTCTGGTAGCTTCAAGACGTTTGTAGATTTTTATGATGCGTTCGGCTATTTCACCGAGTTCATCATTAGGAAATGCTGCAAGTTCTTCTGTGTCAAGCGATTCATTGTGCGCTACACGGTTGGCAAAAATCTTGAGCTTGTCAATGTTGTCATCAAGCCGATGAGTGAATCTGTGTAGAATGAGCGTGAGCAGTGCCATGGCTGATAAGGCAAACCAGATATAATGCTGGTCTGTTTGCAGAGATCTTACGAGGTCATCATCGTAGGGGAGGGCAGTGCGTATGAAATAATGTTCATTCTTGAAGTATGTTGCAGAATAGAAAAAGTCCTGCCTGAGTGTAGTGCTGTTGCGTTCCACACTTGAACCGGTACCTTTAGCCCTTGCTTGTTTCAGTTCCGGTCGGTTGTTATGATTGGTAAGATTATCGTAGCGTTTGAGTTGGCTGTCATAGGTGACTCTTCCGCTGTCGTTGACAAGTGTCACGCGCAATCCTGGTAGCGGATGCTTGGACACGTAATCGTCCAGTTCCTGCTCCGTAGGCATCCCCATATACCTGAGCGATTCGCTCATGCTATTGTTGTAATCTTGTAGCATTGTGTTAAGGGTGTCGATTTTGTACTGCTTCTCACGGACTTGCTGGAAAATCATGAAAGCAGTGGCAAAAAGAATAAATACAGCAACAACGCTGATGTAAAGTTTATTACCTACGGTATTGAATTTCATGTCTTTTATATTGATGGGTCAGGCATCAAAGAAGTAGCCGAAACCAAGACGAGTAACAATGCATTTGGCAAAGGGACCGATTTTCTTGCGTAATCGGGTGATGTTCACGTCAACGGTGCGGTCAAGGACAAGCACATCTTTTGGCCATACGCGGTCAATGAGTTCTTGTCTGGAGAATACCCGTCCACGCTCATCAAGTAGCAGATGAAGTAATTCAAACTCGGTTTTTGTGAAAGCTATTTCTTTTCCGTCTATGCTGACAGTCTTTTTATCGAGATTCATTTCCAGGCCCTGATAGCGTATGACATTTGTGCTTTCCTCAGAACTGATCTCTGTTGTACGCCGTAAAACGGCCCGGACGCGTACCATTACCTCACGAATGCTGAATGGCTTGGATATATAGTCATCAGCTCCCAGATTAAATCCTGTTATGGTGTCGTTTTCTGTATCACGGGCTGTTAGGAAAATTACCGGGATGCTTGCGGTTACAGGCGCAGACTTCAGTTTTTTTGCCAATGCAAATCCGGACATGCCACCCATCATTACATCAAGCAGCAGTAGGTTGAATGAGGTTATGTCGGTTTGCAGAGCTGCTTCAGCTGAGTTGGCAGTCTCTACTTCATACCCTTCCGTTTCAAGATTGAATTTCAGTATCTCGCATAAGTCTTGTTCATCGTCAACAACGAGAATCCTGCGTTGTCGCACGTTCTTTTGTCCGTATTCGTTCATTTTTGTTACTTTTTGATAACTTTCGTTGCAAAGGTAATATGTCGTTTGTTCATAGGTGTGACGACTGTATTACAATTGGATTACAAGACTTTACAACGCAAATATATGACATTTTATCCATGTGACCAAAGAAAGTGTGGGAAACAGTAGGTTTGTGTGCATTAGATAATATTTTGAGGACTGTTTTCTTTTTTCACGGTGCATGAATATTCGTTTTCCATGTTGTTGATTGGGGAAAAATGGCTATCTTTGTGTCGGAAAATTTAAATATGAATAATATGAAGAAAATAGAAACCCAATTGGCTCCTGCTGCTATAGGTCCTTATAGTCAGGCTATTGAGGCGAACGGTATGGTGTTCGCATCCGGTCAGTTACCAATAGAACCTGAGAGAGGAACATTTGCAGAAGGTGGAATTGCAGCCCAGACGCGTCAGTCATTGCTGAATGCCAGTCATGTACTGGAGGCTGCAGGCACAGATTTGAAACATGTTGTGAAGACCACGGTATTCCTTTCTGACATGGATAATTTTGCCGCAATGAATGCAGTATATTCCGAATTTTTCCAGATGCCATATCCGGCTCGTTCTGCAGTTGCAGTCCGTACTTTGCCTAAAGGTGCACTGGTTGAGATAGAGTGTGTTGCGGTAAAGGAATGATGTATGCTGAGGCGCATAAGAAAAGCGGATCAGGACATGGAGGTGTTTCCTGATCCGCTTTTCTTATTTAAGCCCTTAATATTTTATTTCAACTTGCTTGGGCTTGTTAATATAGCGTATATATCCCTGTTTGACATGAAGTGTACCGGCAGCATCGAGTGGTTTGCTGTACGCACTGTAGCTATATAAATAGCCACCGTTGATATCAATGTCTTCATCGCTCTTGATGCCTTTCGGGGAAGCATCAATTTTCTGTCCAAGTGTCACCACATTGATTTCACCATTTTCTATGGTTATCTTCTTGCCGGAGTTGATGCCTTTCCCTCCATTACCACTGCTCTTGATGTTTAGTGTTCCTGCATGCATGGTGAAAGTACTGTCACTTTTTATGCCTGCACAACTGCTTGTGTCATTGCCTTCAACAATGGAATGGCCGGAGGTGATAACTGTCGTCCTGCCGCCGTTAACGGTAATGTGACCTTCCGAATTCATTCCTTTTGCAGCTTGCGAAGATACGATGATATTGATGATACTGCCGTTTACTGTTATGCCATCATTCGCTTTTACTCCATTTCCTGCCGTGCTTACAATGGTAAACTTGCAGCCTGGTCTGAAAAGTATATAGTCATCACTGGCAATTGCATTCTTGTAGTTACCGGTCACTGAGAGGCTGCCGGCACCACTGAAGAGGATTTGTCCTTCACTGAAAATTGTTCCTTTCATATCTTCGCCTCCTGATGGCTTATAATTCGGTCCATCTGTCAGGCTGTTCTCTGAATCTTGTGCCAGTACAATGTACAGCGATTTCCCGCATTGGTTATTGATTGCCGGACCTGAGGGATTGGCAAGTGTGAGGTTGTTCAGGTCAATACGTTGTTTGTTGTCGCTGTATAATTTGAAGGATCCGTTTTCGCTGTTGCCGCTCAAGGAAAAAGCCATGGGGGATGAAGGTCGTGCTACAATATGTGCTCCATCTACAGTGATTCCCGCATTGTTCATGTCGCCGCTGACCAATGCTTTGTCGCCGTCGAATACAATGTTTACCTGACGTGTAAAAACGCTGTTCTCCACATAGTCATTGTCATCGGCGGGAATCTGTTCGTTTGCCTCGGCTAATGGGGTTTCATCCGTTTCAATTTCCTTTATGATGTACTGTCCTTCCTCTATGATCTTGCTGAAATCAGTATCGTCATTTTCGCAAGAAGAGAGTGCCATAATGGCACAGAACAGTGGAAGAATACTGTATAATGTTGTCCTCATGTTCATTTGCTCAGAATTTGTATTTGTAGTTCAGTCCGAGCACATGTGTGCTTGGTTCATTGTCGTCGTCATCGGAATTTACATTTTGGAAACGGTAGTACATTCCTACAACATGTTTTTTGCGTATTTTCCAGTCTGCTCCTATTGTGTAGCGTACTTTCTGTAATGCCCATGCGTTAAACAGTTCAACACTGGCATATGGGTCAATTTTGCATTTGGGAATGTTATACTCAATTTGCAAGCGTGAGCGCAAAACGTTCTTTCCCTTTCCACTTACGATTTTGTCTTCCCATTGGGCGTTGTCAAAATCATAGCGTTGTGTTGTCTTTTCTGGGCGGTAGGTGTATTGCCAGCGTTCCCTTAGGGAAAACGAGAATGCTCCCATGTCAATGCTTCCTGAAAGCGATACATTTGTGCGGTGACGGACACCCCAATACGAAGGCCTCCAGTTGTTGAAGGTGCCATCCTCATGTACAGAGACCTTTTCCACGTTGTTGTCGTAAAGAAGCGTATAACCGGCAGAAATCTTGAGCCATGATGTTGCCTTATAAGTTCCGTCAAGTCCAAATGCCCATCGGTCTATGGTCTTGGAGTTGTTCCGGGTGCGGTGTTCACCCTCAGCTTCCATACTCCATTTCTTGTTGAATTTCTTTTCTGCCCCCACAGATGTCCAGATACCAAAGTCATCGCCCTGTGCAGATGCTTTTGGTGGAATGAACAGTCCTGCGGTACACAGGACGAGGAAGATGTTGATATATTGTTGCTTCATAGTTGTTTCTGTTCACATTGCTGTTACCTTGTCACTGGTCCATTTCTGTCAGGTCAGAACGGTTGAGCTTCATCTTGTCAGCAATGCTGGCCATGTGTTTCCCTTCATAATATACTTTCAGAACAGCCATATCGCGCAGTAAGTCCACAGCACCTACCTCGATATGTTTGATTTTAAGTCCCAGTCGGCTTTCCAGGTCTTTTTTCAAGTCTTCCCTGCATTCGGGCTTAATGAGTTCCACCCTGTCATACTGAATTAGCTTGCATGGCTCAATTTTCAGGCGTTTCTCGCAGATCCAGATGGCCAGAACCACGATGATATTTGTGATGAGCAGTTCCATGAGTGTCACGGAAGCTGCGATGGCGTTGACAACGGACAATGCTATGATTACGAACAGATAGGTCATTTCCCTGACGGGCATGGCATCTGTACGGTACCGCATGATACTGAATATGCCAAACAATCCTATGCCTATTCCTATACTGGTTTTTGTTTTCAGGTCCTCAAGCACGAATATCATGAAGAATACCAGGAAGAAAATGGCAATGGATATGAGCATGAAGGTGAAGTAGAAGTCCCTTCTCCGGCTTTTCTTGAAGTAAAGCCTGTCAACTATTATCCAGTTTATCACGATACAGAGCAGAAGGCGCAGCAGCATAGCTTCAAAGCCTTCTGAAAAGGTCATACTAAAAATGTCCATTGTAGAATTTAGAATTATTGATTAAACCATATTTTCAAATCAGGGCTGTTCTGTGGTTTCCAGCCTTCTCATACGCTCAATCATCATCAGCCGTGGCTTGAATCTGTTTCTCTTCATGGAATCGTTGGTGAGCGCGGTTCCCATGCAGTATTTGCTGAATCCCATGGGCTGTATTCTCAGTTGCCTGAGCATTTCCAGGATCGGAGATTCCGCCAGCCCGTCCCGTTTCAGCTCAATGATAGCCAGCCCGTCCATTGACATCTTCTTGCCTGTAAGCACATTGTGGAAGCGCAGGTTGGTGTCTATGGTCAGCCGTTCTGTCTTTTTCTTGTTGACTAAGGTGATTCTGTCGAAGCGGTTCTCCAGATGTTCGACCAGTGTTTCCGGACGGTAGCGCAGGTAATGGTTCAGGAATACGCCATAATCGGGCGACACTTCCGTTTGGTCAGCAAAGCTGATGTCATAGCGTGGGCTCCGGGGATCGAAATTTTCCATTTCCACGCGTTTTTTCTTGGTGCGTCCGTGGTTGTTTTTAGTCTTTACTTCCAGGAAGTTCAGCCCAGAGTCCACGTATGAGCGGATGCGCAGTTTCTGTCTGTTCTTCCGTCCGTTGTGGTGGGCAAGATACATGGCATGGCTTTCCGTATCGAAATACATTGTATAGTACGAGGCCATGCGTCGCCCGTCAATCTCCTGCACCCTATATGCCTGTGCAGCCATTTCCAGGAGCTTGTACAGTTTGGAGGTGGTTGTCACGAACTTGGTGTCCGTGCGGTTCATCAGTCTGATACCGCTCATTTCATCAAGGGTTATCGGTTCGTAGAGGTTTAAGATATTGGCAGCGGTCATAGGGTTGTAATTGTTTTGCAAAGATAATGTAATAACAATGTCTTTACAAATATAAAAAGTTAACAAATCTTATTTTCCGCCTATGTTGGAACTTTTCGGCTATAGTCCCGAGCACATCAGCAGCTCAGCCACTTCCTCGGGTGTGTTGAAGGGCAGACCCTGCTGAAGTTCTTCTTCTGTGAGTATGGCCAATAGTTCTTTGGCCTTGGATTCGTTCATGACGGGCATTCCGTTCTCGTCTTTCTGCTTGAGCATAGCCTCGAGTATGGCTTTCTTGTATTCGTCAATAGGTTGCATGGCTATAGTTGTTTTCAATGGCAAAAGTACGAAATTTCATGAAAACGGCAAAGGGCATTTCCGGAAAACAACGTATTGATGCCGGAAATGCCCTTCCATCTTTGTCCGGGAGCGGGAATGTCCCGGTTGAGTGTTGTCTTGTCAGAGGTTTTTGGGCTTATATATGCTTTCCCACCATGTCGGGTCGTTCTTCAGCCATTTGGCAAACCAGGCCATGGTGGTGTTATACCATTTCTGCCGTTTGAAGTAGTCCATCACGTGGTGATTCTCCCCCTCTACCTGTACGAATGCCGTTTCCCTGCCGAGCAGTTTCAGTGCGGTGTACATTTGGATGCTCTCGCCAATGGGTACATTCGTATCTACCGTTCCGTGCAGGAAGAGCAGGGGAGTGTGTATCTTGTCGGCATTGAAGAGCGGACTGCGGTCCACGTACAGTTCCTTGTTGTTCCAGGGATAATTGCCGGCCATCGACACCTCGCTGTAGGAGTAGCCCCAGTAGCCTTCTCCCCAGTAGCTGGTGTGGTCGCTTATCCCGGCGTGGCTCACGGCGGCGGCAAACAGGTCGGTCTTGGTCTGCAGATACTGTGTCATGAATCCTCCGTATGAAGCGCCTAGGCATCCTATTTTCCCGTCGTTGACGAACTTGTGTTCGGCCACGAACTGTTTCACGCCTTCTATGATGTCCTGTGCCACCCCTTCACCGGCGGTGTTCACGTGGCGTGACGAGAACTCCTGTCCGAAACCTGTCGCGCCTGAGGGCTGGATGACATAGACCACGTAGTCCAGCGCGGCATAGGCGTGGAAGGGGTAGATGGTGGCAAAGCTGCGCGAGGTGGGTGAGCAGCCACCATAATAATACACAAGGAGCGGATAACGCCTGTTGCTGGTAAAATTGGGTGGCAGGTAGAACCGTCCGCAGATGGTGTCGCCGCGTGAGTTCACGAAGTCCCATGGCTCACAGCGTCCCATTTCCATACCGTCTTTAAGCGCAGCGTCGAGGTCTTCCACCACAGTGGCTTTTCCCTTGCGCAGGTCCATGGTGTAGGCGCGTTGTGCGTTGTTCGCGCTCTCGCCGCAACAGGCCATCAGCGGAATGTCGTGGGCCAGGCTCACGGAAGAAACCATGTCTTCGGGTATGTCCAGTCGTTCTGTCTTTCCGCTTGCGGGATCCACCCGGAAGGCGTGCACGCAGTCGCGGTCTTCTGCAGTGAAGTATATGCGTTTGTCGGCATTGCTCCAGGCACAGTTCTTCACAGACGGGTTGAAGTCCTTGGTCAGTGGCTTGGGGCTTTCTCCTACGGTGAGTGCATAGAGCTGGTAGTCATACATGCTGGGAATGCGTCCTTCAGGTACGTTCTTGCCCAGCCCGTCCAGGAATTCCGGTGAGCCGGTCATGTACAGGTGGTCGGCATCCGATGTGAAGGCTGCATCCTTGAAGAACCCGTCATTGCTCACCAGTGTGTCGGTCTTCATGGTCTGCATGTCGAGCCTGAACAGGGAGTACAGGGTGGTGGGGCGCGCGGTGAGCCGTCTTCTGCCCACGCTGTAGAGCAGATAGCGTCCGCAGGGCGAAATGTCCTGCAGCTGTGCACCGGCATAGCCGAAGGTGAGCTGCTGTGTCAGTCCGGTGCCCAGGTCATATCGCAGGAGCGTGTTGCGGTCGCGCCATCCCGGTTGTCTGTCGTCGGGGTCCACTATTTCGTAGAGCTGCCTGTCTTCCTGAGGGCCTTTCTCCACATGTGTCAGTATGAGGAAGTCTTCGGTCGGGGCAATGACCATGCCGTCTTGGGGCAGACCGGTGGCCAGGGTTTTCTGCTGCTTGGTTTCGGGGTCAATGCACACAAGCTCATACCCCTTTCCGCCGTTGCGCGTCAGCCAGTAGGCATCGGTGCGGGGCATCCATGCTATGTTCTCGTTGGTCTCGGTCAGCACTTTTCCCGTCTTCCTTTCCGTCACGGTGTATCTCCATGCCGTGCGTCCGTCGTGGAAAGTCTCGTAGTGTCGGGTCAGCAGGTAGCGTCCGCTGGGCGACAGGCTGGTGGAGTGTATGCGCTTGCCGCTGATGGCATCGGTAAAGGTGAACGGCTTGCGCAGCGATGCGCCGGCTGCAAGCAGGTCCTCAAAATCGCTTTGTATGCTTACGTCCAGGGTATCGTTGGTTCCGGCTGTGGAGAGCAGCTTGATGACAACGGCATGGTGTCCGGGTTCAAAGGCCATTTCTGTTCCTGCTGTCGCGCCTTTCCCGTCCACGAACAGTCGGCTGGCTTTCAGTCCTTTCACGCAGATGGTGGCCCGGCTGTATCCTCTGGAGGTCAGGTCAAAGCGCAGCAGGTGCAGAGCCTGTCCGTGTCCGGGAGCCACTATTATACTGTCTGTCCATACCGGAGCCGTTTCGGTGGCGTTCAGGTCCACAGGGGTCTCAAGCAGTGTGGCGGGCGAATAGGCGGTGCCTTTCAGGTCGGTGTTGTCTATCATGACGGGCGGGCACACCGCCAGCGGGCCCACGTGGCGGAAACTGTCTACCTTGATGCCTGAGCCCATGGCCGCTGTGCACCACAGGCTCCACGCAATGAACATCACTGTGCGTCTCATCTTATCTGTCCTCCGCGAAAAGTGGGTCTTCGGGCATCACCATTACCGGCTTCTGCTCAAATTCCTTCAGCAGCGTTTCCGGTACATACTGTCTGTCCACCACGAGTCTGAACATATATTCGTTGAACCAGCGGTTGGTCATGATGAGGCATCCGGCCTGTCCGTAGGTCGCGCCCCAGCTGTTCTCCACTTTCCACTTCAGCGGCAGCCCTGCCTCGTCCAGGTCCACGGCGGTGAGTGTCATGGCATGTGTGGAGCCGCTGTCGAAGGTGCTGATGCGCTGTGCCTTGTCCATGCCGAAGGTTGTGCCCATCAGTGCTCCGTAGTCATAGTTGTCCGTGTCCATGAACCCGCGCTTGCGGTCGAGCTGCTTGCCCACATCGTAGCTGGAGTAGAGCTTCCGGCCGTCCTTGAGCGATGCTATGGCCAGCGGCGCGATTTCCTCCATGGGCAGGTTCAGGTATTTCCAGTTCTGCCCGTCATAGGTATGGCGGTCCCATTCCACCTCATAGGTCTTGTGGTAGGGTCTTCTCGGGTCGTTCATCACCATGATGAAGGTTCCGCTGATGTTCCTTCCCACCGTGGCCTCGCGGAAGCTTTGCGGGGTGAAGCGCTGCTCCTTGCCCACGGGCTTGCCGTCCTTGTTGCGGAAGGTGTAGCTGAACTCCTTCACCGGTTCGCCCAGTGTCAGGCAGAGCATGCTGTAGATTTCGCCCAGCATCTCCGTCTTCCGGCTCTGTATGGCCTTTTCCTTCTTCCCGTCGGCCACCATCTGGCGCAGCTCCAGTCCGAACTCGCGCAGCTTCGAGCCTACAAGCGACGACATGCGCGATGTGTTCTCGGCAGAGAAAGTTTCCGGCTGCACCTGCTTGGGCACCAGTCCGTACTTGTCCACCAGGTCGCTCACACCGCAGAAGGTGCCGCCGTCGTTCAGCGGGTGCTTGAAGAAGAACTGCACCCGGGCATCGTCCATCGGCTTGCCGGCGCAGTCCACCACGCCCTGGAGCATCAGGTTGGCCTTCTCCAGCTGGTCGTAGAAGAAGAGGTAGTCGTGGGAAAACTCCACGGCCAGCGTGTCCTTATGCATCCTGGCGAAGTCGGCGCGCAGCACGTTCAGCCCCGAGAACATCCAGCACCGTCCCGAGCTCTGCTGGTCCTGTATGCTTTGTTTCGGCGTTTCCACGGAGAAGTGGGTATCCACATCGCCCGTGGTGGCGAAGTTCCGTGCCAGGTCATCGATCTTGTTGGCCGCCACGGCGTTCATGAGTGCCTTGGCCGCCGGTTTGCTGGCCCACTGCTGTTGCATGTTCCTGAGCATGTCGGGCGAAATGCCTCCGGCCTGCTGTGCATTTGCGCCTGTCCCCAGTACCAGGGCCAGTGCCAATGTCTTCATTCTAAAGGTTCTGTCCATATATTTTCTGATTTATTGTGATTACGTTCCATGTCTTCAGGTAGTTTTCCCAAGGTATTTGTCCTTTCTCCCGTCTTTTTCTTGCAACAGGAAACACGCCTTTGCTTTGGCAAAAGGGCAATCCAGTGTAAACGCTTGCAAAAATAGGAAATAAAACCTGAAAACCGTGCTTTTTCAGGCTTTTTCTGAAAAAAAACATGGCAGGCGGTGTCCATGTATATATTCCACTGGGGGTGTAGGCGTCTGCCCGCACTTCCCGCGCCATCTGTCAGCAACATGTCATAGTAGATGGGCTGTCTGGAAATGTGCGGGTGGGACGCCCACACTCCCAGTGGCATTCCTGACTGTTTTCCGCTTCCGGGAATTGGATAGGTTTCAAAAATCAATGTGTCAGAATTTTAACGCTTTTGCTTACACTTTGATTTTTCAGTACTTTGAAAAACAGGCGGTTTTGGACCGATTTCCGTGTTAATAAGTGTGAATTGTCGGTTTTTTGCACAAAACGGAAAAATCAGTTAAGTGTTAGGGGGGAAACACTTAACTGTTTCCAGAAAATTAGTTAACTATTTTCGTTCCGGCACTTAAGTGTTTTTGGGGTAAAACTTAACTGTTTCGGGGCAAAAACTCAGTTTTTTTGGTCTCAAAACCGCGATTTTCCGGCCAAAAGTGTGAAAAACGGGGGCTGAAAACTGCACAAATCGGCCAGTTTGTGCAAGAATTTAACGGATTTTAGGTTAAAATCGGGCAGTTTTCATTAACACTTCACGCCTGTAAAAACTTATCCCATTGATTATCAGTGGTTTACAAAACAGACCTCCGAAACCCGAAATTTCCACTGGCGCGCAAAAATCCGTTCTCGCCCGATTCTTCAGAAATGGCCGGAAAATCAAAATGTAAGCAAAAGCGTTAAAATTCTGACACTTTGTTTTTTGGCGTTTTGTGTCTCCAACAGCTTTTTCGATGCAAAAAGCATGATGAAAGTTGTTTGTTTGGATGAATAGCACTATCTTTGCATAAGATAAGCTGCACCTCGGCATAACGCCCAAGCAAGCTTGGCGATTCTGCTCTCGGTTTGCATTATCTTTGCGGCAGATAGGCGGCACTCGGCAAAAAGAATGAATTCCTTTTGCGATCGTTCACACTATCTTTGCAAAAGACAGGCAGAGCATGCCATACTGATGCTCCGCGAGACTGGAATACTGTGAAGAAATGAATAAGACAGACATGCACATACCACGAATCCTGCTGGCAGCAATGGTCCTGCTGTTCCAGTATGCAGGAATGGAGGCCAAGGTCAGGCCATTCCGTTTTGCACAGCTGACCGACATACACCTTAACCCCAATGCGCAGTCACCTACTGAAAGTCTCATGCGCAGCATAGAGCAGATCAATGCCACCGACAGCATAGACTTCGTGCTGCTCACCGGTGACCTCACGGAACAGGGCGACCGCTCTACGTTGAGGCTCGTGAAACAGTGTATCGGCAAACTGAAAGTGCCATGCCATGTGGTTCTGGGAAACCATGAGACGACCTGGAGCGATTCCGGATGCACTGCCTTCCAGGAACTGTTCGGCCCCGAGACCTATGCCTTCAGCCACAATGGCGTGCGGTTTGTCTGTTTCAACTCGGGTCCGTTGATGCGAATGGGCTTCGGGCATGTCTCGCCTGCAGACATACAGGAGATAGGCCGGCAGACCGCAGAAGCCGCGGCGGAGGGTGAGCCGGTGGTCATGGTGACACACTATCCCATGCTGGAGGGCGATGTGGACAACTGGTATGACGTGACCGACACCGCGCGCAAGGCCGGTAGCGTAAGGCTGTTCATCGGAGGGCACTACCACGCGGTGCGCCAATTGTCGTACGACGGCATCCCCGGGCTGCTGATGCGCAGCAATCTGCCGGATGAGGACGGATTGCCCGGATATGGCATATACGAGGTGGACGAGCAGGAAATCCGTGCCTACGTCCAGCGCATCGGGGAGGAGAAAAAGCATGTGGCCAGTTATCCCCTGCAGGAAGTGGGCTATGACACCAAGGCAAAGGCCGGGAACTATCCGGACTACCGCCTGAACCTTTCTGCAGAGGGAATTGTGCAGCGGTGGAACATACACACAGACGGAGCGTTCTACTCCTCACCCGCGGTGGAGAAGCAGCGTGTCTTCACCGGAGACAATGAAGGCGTGGTCAAGGCATTTGACGCGGAATGCGGCAGACTGCTCTGGCAGTACCGTACAGGGGCGCGCATCGTGGGAGGCCCCGCCGTGGAACGGGGCATCGTGGTGTGTGGGTCTGCCGACAGCCATATATATGGTCTCCGGGCGGAAGACGGTAGCCTGATGTGGAAAATCAGCGCGCGCGGGCCTGTCCTGGGCGCAGTGGCCATAGACAGGAACATCGCTTATATCGGTGCGAGCGACTCCACTTTCCGTGCCATAGACATACGCAGCGGCAGGCTCGTCTGGGAATATCGCGGGTTACGGGGATACGTGGTCTGCAAGCCCTTATTGACAGCAGACAAGGTCATCTTCGGTGCTTGGGACAACACACTTTACGCCCTTGACCGGAAGACCGGACACGAGCAATGGAAATGGACAGGCGGACTGACAAGGATGCACTTCTCGCCGGCCTCCGTATGGCCACAGGCCGCCAACGGGAAGGTGTTCATTGTGGATCCGCAGCGTGCCATGACCGCCATAGACCTCAAGACGGGTCAGACAATATGGCGCACGTTCGGCTCTATGGTCAGGGAAAGCATGGGCATCTCTGCCGACGGCAAGCGGGTCTATGCGAAGACCATGCAGGACAGCGTAGTATGTTATTCCACACAGACAGATACTCCCCGGGAATTATGGGCGTGCCATGTGGGGTTTGGCTATGAACACGGCCCGTGCATGCTGCAAGAGAAAGATGGGACCGTGTTCGGCAGCACAAAGGACGGACTTGTCTTTGCCATAGAAGGCCATACAGGACAGCTGTTGTGGAAATACAAAATAGGCAACTCCCTGATGAGCACTCCTGTACCCGTTACATCGCACAAGGTGTTTTACAGTAGCACAGACGGACAGTTAGGCTTGCTTGAAGATGTCTCTGGCCAGAAGAAAAGCACACGGCAGCGTGTCCGGAGGAAAACACACAGGAACCGTCCTGAAGTCATGACCGGACTGGAAGTGCTCAAGTCCCGGCAATTCAAATGCCTTGAAGGGAAGCGTGTGGGCCTGATCACGAACCCGACAGGTGTTGACAACGGACTCCGCTCCACGGTAGATATACTTTTCGAAGCCCCACAGGTGAATCTTGTGGCTCTTTTCGGGCCGGAGCACGGGGTGCGTGGCAACGCCCATGCCGGTGACAAAGTGGAAGACCTGCGCGATGCCAGGACAGGATTGCCGGTGCGTTCGCTATATGGCAGGACGCGAAAACCCACCCCTGAGATGCTTGAGGATATAGATGTGCTGGTTTATGATATACAGGATGTGGGATGCCGTTCATTTACCTATATCAGCACAATGGGGCTGGCCATGGAAGCCGCAGCTGAAAACGGGAAGGAGTTTATCGTGCTTGACAGACCCAATCCGCTTGGCGGAGAGAAGATGGAAGGTTGCCTGGCCGAACCTGACTGCATTTCCTTTGTCAGCCCGTACCCCATACCTTATGTCTATGGACTGACCTGCGGGGAACTGGCACTGATGATCAATGGAGAGCACTTCCTGCCCAACGGCATCCAATGCCCGCTGAAGGTCATTGAAATGAAAGGATGGCACAGGAAAATGACATACGCGGAGACAGGGTTGCCATGGGTGCTTCCGTCACCGCATATTCCACAGCCGGTCAGTGCCTGTTACTATCCCGTGAGTGGCATCATCGGTGAACTCTATCACCTTTCCATTGGTGTAGGCTATACGATGCCCTTCCAGCTGTTTGCCGCCCCGTGGGTGCAGGCAGACTCTCTGGCACAGGCATTGCAGCAGCTCCACGTGCCCGGTGTGGAGTTCAGGCCCATCCACCTTAAGCCTTTCTACAGCACCTGTAAGGATGAGCAGATACAGGGGGTGCAAGTACACTTCACGGACTACCGGAACGCGCCTCTCAGTCCCATCCAGTTCATCGTAGTCCAGGAAATGGCCCGCCTATGGCCACAACAGGCCTTGTTCCTCCATGCCCCGCAGAACCGCTACGCCATGTTCGACAAGGTCTGCGGTTCACGCCAGGTCAGGGAGCGGTTTGCCGTTCGTCACCGTTGGGCGGACATCTCCGACTACTGGAGCAAGGACATTGAAACCTTCCGCAAGCAGGCACGCAAGTACATGCTTTACAAATAAAGATAAACCTACAGACTTTTTACTATCATGACAAACTATCCATCTGCTGCAGGAACATCACCGCAGCGCATTCTCGCACTCGACATCATGAGAGGCTTCACCATTGCCGGGATGTTGTTGGTCAATGACCCCGGGTCATGGGAGCACATCTTTTCCCCGCTTCGCCATGCAGAGTGGAACGGACTGACCCCAACCGACCTCGTGTTTCCGTTTTTCATGTTCATCATGGGCGTTTCCACCTTCCTGTCGCTCAGCAAACTCAGATTTGAACCGTCGCGCAAGGTTATTGTCAAGGTCGTTCGCCGCACGGTGGTCATCTTCTTCATCGGACTGGCCATCGGATGGTTCTCCCGGTTCTGCCATTATTGGAACCATGCCCCTTCCGACCTCACCTTTTTCCGGCAACTGTGGGAAGCGTCATGGACATTCGATGTACAGCGCATTCCCGGTGTGCTCCAGCGTCTCGCCGTGTGCTACTGCATTGTGGCCATCCTGTCGCTTACTGTCAGCCACCGCCGGTTCCCCGTCATCATTGCGGTACTGCTGGCCGCCTATACCCTGCTGCTGTTCCTGGGCAACGGTTTCGAATACGGCAACGGAAACATCCTGGCCATCGTAGATACCGGCGTGTTCACGCTTGCCCACACCTACAACGACCACGGCATAGACCCCGAGGGGCTGTTGAGCACCATTCCCTCCATTGCACATGTCCTGTTGGGCTTCTGCGTCGGAGAAAGACTGTTTTCCACTACCGCCAGAACTGAGGATATCTGGCAAAGGACAGGCCGCCTGTATTTTCTCGGGACAATGCTTACGCTGGCCGGATGGCTGCTCTCATACGGATGCCCGGTCAACAAGAAAATCTGGTCTCCTACTTTTGTCCTCATCACATGCGGCATGGCAACACTTCTGCTGGCATCGCTCATTCTCATGGCAGATGTGTGGAAAAAGCAACGCTGGAGCAGCTTCTTCGTTGATTTCGGTGTCAATCCTCTGGCACTCTATACATTCGGTGCCCTGCTGTCCATCCTGCTCGACAGCATCCACATTTCAGCATTTTCCATCAGCTGCAGCCTTCATGCCTGGATCTATACACATGGGCTGTGTGCCGTCCTCGACCCCACAGCAGCCTCACTGGCCTACGCCTTGCTTTTCGTGGCACTTTGCTGGCTGCCAGCCCATTGGCTCCGCAGCCACAACCTGTTCATCAAGATCTGATACAAGCCACTGTAAAAAAGTCAATCACAGATAAGGAAATGACATTCACAAAAATCACGGAGCAGCCTTCACACTATGCCCATCTCGACAAAATGACAACGCTTGAGCTGCTTCAAGCCATCAATGCAGAAGACTGCACCGTTCCCCACGCTGTAGCTCGGGTGCTCCCTCAGATTGCACGTCTCGCCGATATGGTGGCCGGGAAAATAGGCAGGGGAGGGCGGCTCTTCTACGTAGGTGCAGGTACAAGCGGGCGACTGGGAGTGCTCGATGCCTCGGAGCTGCCTCCCACCTATGGTGTTCCGCCCACACTCGTACAGGGAATCATAGCCGGAGGCGATACCGCACTGCGCAGTGCCGTGGAAAATGCCGAAGACGATGACCGCGAGGCTTGGCAGGAACTGGAAGAACGCAACATAAACCCGCTTGACACGGTCTGTGGAATCGCAGCCAGCGGCACTACACCATATGTTGTGGGCGCACTGCGCGATGCCCGGGCACACGGCGTAGCCACGGCCTGCATCACCTCCAATCCGGGCGCACCGGTCGCTGGCCATGCCGACATTGCCATAGAAGTGGCCGTCGGGCCGGAGGTGGTCACCGGAAGCAGCAGGATGAAGTCGGGAACGGCACAGAAACTCATACTCAACATGCTTTCCACAGCCATCATGATTAGGCTCGGCAGGGTCAGCGGAAGCAGCATGGTCTATATGCAGCCGACCAATCACAAACTGGTGGAGCGTGGTTCGCACATCCTTGCCCGAGAACTGGACATTACGCCCGAACAGGCAAGGCCACTGTTGCTGAAATACGGATCCGTGGCCGCAGCTGTCCTGGCCATAAAGGGGGATGAGGCCGAACCGTAATGAATGTTCACAGTGCTGTCTCTCCTGTTTCGTCCGCCTTAAGGTCCATCCTAACCCTCCCCGGTGGGAGGAAACCGTAACTTGAGGGCATTCCTGAGGTGAGAAAACAATGTTGGCCGGAAAACCAAAGTGTCAGAATTTTAACAGTTTTGCTTACACTTTGATTTTCCGGCTATTTCTGAAGATTCAGGCGAAAGCGGATTTTTGCGCGCCAGTGGAAAATTCGGGTTCCGGAGACCTGTTCGGTAAACCGTTGATAATCAATAAGGTAAGTTTTTGAAGATGGAAAGTGTTAACAAAAGTCGCCTGATTTTAACTAAAAATCCGTTAAATTCATGCACAAAACACGCGATTTGTGCAGTTTTTACCCCCCATTTTCCGCACTTTTGGCCGGAAAATCACGGTTCTGAGACCGAAAAACCCAAGTTTTTGCCCCGAAACAGTTAAGTTTTGCCTCAAAAACACTTAAGTGACGGATCGAAAACAGTTAACTAATTTTCTGGAAACAGTTAAGTGTTTCCCCCCTAACACTTAACTATTTTTTCCGTTTTGTGCAAAAAACCGACTTTTTGCACTTATTAACATGAAAATCGGCCCAAAACTACTCTTTTCCCAAGATTCCAGAAAATCAAAGTGTAAGAAAAACTGTTAAAATCCTGACACTTTGATTTTCGGAAGCTGGGGGTGTGGTCGTCCCGCCCGCACATTGCCAGACAGCCCGGTCAATGTCACCATGATGCTTTGTTGCGGGACGGTGCGGGAAGTGCGGGCGAGACGCCCACACCCCCAGCATCTTCAATAGTGGCACAGATAGAACGCGCAGCACAGGCCCATACCCGATGCCAGGGCTAACTATCCCGATTCCTTGCTTGCCGCCCTCTTTGAGATGTATGCCAGGATGACATCGAAATGAAAAAGTGGTTGATAAGCCTTCATCGGATGCTGAATCTGTATAATTCCATTGGGTGGTTGTATTTTTGACCTGAAAGGGGTATTCTATAAGAAAGTCCGGGTAAATATTGCACGGTTATGGAAAATGGTGTACTTTTGCAACGACAGATTCTGCCATGCCTTCCGTTTGGGCAGCGACCAGGGCGGAACATTGTTTTTATAGAGCCATGGACTACACAAAAACTACACTTGATAATATGTAGATTCCCGGCTTCCAGGACAAGTGATTATCAATTTCAATATATTAGCAACTAAAATCAGTAAAACAGCAATGAAGAAAGTTATTGTATTTGTGTTGGCATTTGCAAGTGCCGTGACCATGCTGGCCGATGTGCCACCTGTGCGTGAGTGCGGTGCCGGTCTGAAGAGGGTAGTCCGCGCTGAGCAACGGCAGCGTCCTGCTGACCTCCGCAGGGCACAGGCTGCGCAGGAAGCGAAGATGATGGCCGGAGAGACGCCGGCTACATATTATGATGTACCGTTGAACCATCTGCTGGGCAAGAACGAGGCTGAAATCTGTGCAGGCTATGTGGCGTTCGACTCCAATGGGGACGGGAAGACCTAGAAGATAGGTGGCCTGTCCACGGCCAGTGTGTGCATGAAGCCGGCCAGCGGGACAATGGACGACTGGATGATCTCGCCCGCCGTCCGGCTCTATGCCGGCAGGACCTATATGCTGAGCCTGAAGCTGGCTTCCGGCACTACTTCGGGCAAGGAGGAGCGGCTGCAGATCAGCATGGGCAAGGCGCAGACCGTGGATGCCATGACCACTGACATAGTGCCGCTGGCCACGGCTACAAAGGCCAATACCTATGTGGATGTCAAGCAGGATTTCAGCGTTTCGGAAGACGGGTTCTACTATTTCGGGTTCCATGCCCTGTCAGAGGCCGCTAATTCTTCCAATACGAAGATAAGCACTTTCGCCATAGTGGACAAGGCCGATGTGGTTGATCCTCCGGCTGCAGGAACCGTGAGCTATGTGCTGGCACCCAAGGGTGAACTGAAGGCCACTGTAAGCTATACCGCACCCACGGTTACTGTAGATGGACAGGAACTTACGGCCATAGACAAGGTGGAGGTGAAGGTGAATGGAGTGCTGAAGCAGACACTGACGGGTATCGCTCCGGGTGAGCAGACTTCTTTCGATGTGGAGGTGGAGAACAGGGAGGACAATGTCATAGAGCTGACGGCATGGCTCAAGGACAAGCCAGGCACGCCCTGCAAGACAGAGCCGTTCTACGCCGGACTTGACAATCCTATGCCCGTGGAGAACCTCAAGGCTGTGCTGTCCGACGACTATTCACACGTGGTGTTGTCATGGGATGCAGTGGGGGAGACCGGCGAGAGCGGCGGATATGTGGATCCTTCGAAGGTGACCTATTATGTGTTCGATGCTTTCGGATCGATATACGACCCGGCCATTGCCACGACCACGGAGACGGGTATCACACTTGACCTGTCGGCTGTCAAGGGACAGGACTTCGTGGCCTTCGAGGTCACTGCTGGCATGGACGAATACTACTATTCGCTGGCTTCTGTCACGGATATTGTGGTAGTGGGGCAGCCGGAAGAACTGCCCGTGTGTGAGAGCTTCAAGGACGGACAGGCTTCCTGGCCCTGGGCTTTGGATATGGAAACCGACTACAGCAGTTATTCTTCGGCCTTCATTGGCGACAATGAACTGGAGAAGGGAAACGGCGAGGAAGGAAGTGAACCGGAATACCTGACTTCTCAGGATGCAGACAACGGCTTTTTCCTCATCCTCCCTGTCAATCCCGATGCCGTGTTTGCCTTCCAGTCGGTCAAGGTGGATGTGTCCAAGGCGCAGAATCCGGTGCTGGAGTTCCATTATCAAGGCATGGGCAGCTTGCTGGAAGCCTGGATTGCAAAAGGTGCCGGTGAGTTCGTGAAGGCCAGGTCCATTGACCTGAAAGAAGAATCTACCAGCGGATGGACACTCTGCCGCATCGCGCTGGACAAGTATAAGGATGCACCCTATATACGCATCAAGTTCCGCTTGGTATCCATACATAACACCGAAACGGAGACATGGAGCGTGCTCATGGACAACATCCGCGTGCGTGACCTCAGGGAACAGGACCTCAGGATTTCTGCCGTGAAGGCTCCGCAGGAACTGGAGGCAGGCAAGGATGTCAAGGTGAGCGTGAGCGTGGAGAACCTGGGCACACAGAAGTGCCAGGGCGCAAAGGTTGTGCTGGGCGACTGTACGGGTAAGGTGTTCACGGCCGGTGTGCCCGACATGGAAGCGGAAACAGTGAGCCTGGTCACCTTTGATGTGCCTACCAACATGACCACGCCTGAAATGCTGAAGGTAGAGGCACACATTGACTACGATGCTGACATGGAACTGTCGAACAACACTGGTGAGGCGGAAACGAAAATGGTGTTCCCGGCCTATCCCACAGTCAGTGGACTGAGTGCCGGAACGGAGAACGGGAAGGTGAATCTGTCCTGGACGGCTCCGGACTATGTTCCGCTCACGCAGAGCGTTGAACGGATGGAAACCTTTGAGAACCAGACCTATACGCCGCTGACCATCAGTGATTTCGGCGGATGGACAATGTACGATGGTGATGGACTGTCCACCTATTCTTTCCTGAAGGACTATGACAATCCTTACCGCTACTCGCCGATGGCCTTCCAGCTGTTCAATGCAGAGAAAGCCGGTGTTCCGCAATCCTATCGCGCAGACTGTGAACCGCATACCGGAAGCAACATGCTCTTCGCTTTCAGTGCAATCGGCAAGAACGACAACTGGCTCATCTCGCCCTTGCTTTCGGGACGTGAACAGACCATCAGCTTCTTTGCCAAGAGCTTCACTATAGCTTCCCCGGAATCGTTCGAAGTGCTTTATTCTACCACAGGAAAAAATCCGGAGGATTTTGTGACAACGGTGACCGTGGAGAACTATCCCGAAGACAATCAGGTGCCGGAGACAT
The DNA here is from genome assembly GCA_051875605.1 of Prevotella sp. Taxonomy (GTDB): domain Bacteria; phylum Bacteroidota; class Bacteroidia; order Bacteroidales; family Bacteroidaceae; genus Prevotella. The sequence goes on from JBJEHA010000080.1 coordinate 47,105, forward strand.
GGACTGAGTTCAGAGCCACTCTGCCTACTGAAGCAAGGTATTTCGCCATTCGCCATAATTCCGATGACACCTACGGACTGATGGTGGATGACATACTGCTGGAGGTCATGGGAACATTGCCGATGGACACGGAACTGCTGGGCTATGACCTGTATCGCGATGGCGTGAAGGTGAACGGACAGTTGCTGAAGGAATGTACCGCAGTCGATGTGCCGGAAGGAGACGGTACGTACAGTTATAGCGTGAGTGCGGTCTATAACTATGGTGCATCCAAGGCCTGTGTGCCAGTGGAGGTGAACGTGACTGTCGGGACAGGGCTGGAGCAGCCGGAAAACACTGCATTCACCATTGAGACACAGCAGAAAGCCATTGTCGTGAAAGGGGCGGCTGGAAAAAGCATCCTTGTGCACGATGCCGTTGGCCGGCTCTGTTGGTCGTCAGTGGCTGCATCGGCCGAGCGCATCGCACTTCCCGCCGGTGTGTATGTGGTTAAGGTGGGCAGCGAGGTCCGCAAGGTCATCGTGAGATAGATTCACGAAGTACATCATACGGGAAAGGCCATCCGCAGCGTTCCACGTAGGGAATTCCTGCAGATGGCCTTTCCTTTTGGCCGTATCACTTCACCCGGCTATCTCGACAGGCATTCTTCTACAAATGATTTCATTTCCTGTTCGTGCAAGGAAGCACTCTCGAAGAGGCGCATCTGATTGCGTGCACGTACAAGATTGTGGTCAGGATACTGTATCTTATAATAGGTATCCCCGTTAATGTAGTCAGCCAGGAACCTGACACACTGCATGAAGGGGAAGAGCCGTGCAGCATAAGGCAGGTTTTCCAGCTCTAAAGGTGTGAGGAAGGAGCGGGCCGAGCTGAGATAGCCTTCAGTGAAGGCACAGAAGATGTCCATGCGGAAGTCGATTTTCTCCAGTTCCGGACTGTCTTCTGCCACGGGGTTGGCAGCCGTGCGCAGGAAATCGCCGAAGTCAGAGAACACGAATGACGGCATTACGGTGTCGAGGTCGATGACACACAGCACACGGCCGTCTTCATCGAACATCATGTTGTTGACTTTTGTGTCGCAGTGGCATATACGCTTGGGCAGGAGACCTTCGCGGTGGAGCTGTTCGGCACGGCACATTTCATCGGTGTGCTGCCCGATACTCTCCAGCAGGTCCTGCACTTCCTTCACTCTTCCTGCTGCGTCTGCGGACACGGCTTCCCTCAGCTGCCTGATGCGCAGTTCCATGTTGTGGAAGTCGGGAATTGTTTCTCCCAGTGGCTGTTCCAGGTCTGTGAGCATGGACTCGAAATGGCCAAAGGCCTGTCCGGCAAAGCGTGAATACGTAGGATCGACTGTTTCAAATGTCCGTGCTCTCGGGATGAACACTGACATTCGCCAGAAATTCCCTTCTTCATCCCGGTGCCAGGTATGTCCGTCGTGTGTCTTGACAAACCGTAGCACTTTTCTTTCCACATCCGTTTCTCCCTGTTCTTCCAGTTTTTTCCTGATGTGTCCTGTCACGGCCTCGATGTTCCGCTGCAACAGTTCCACATCTGTGAAAATGGCGTGGTTGATGCGTTGCAGCACGTAGTCGGGCGAACTTCCTTCGGTGGTTACCTTGTATGTGTCATTGATCAGGCCGTTGCCCAACGGGGCGATGTCCTTGATGCGGCCTTCTGTGAGGAAAGCCGATGTGATGTTGTTCATGTCCATAGCTGTATTCTATTTAGCAAATTCGTAGGTAAAGCCTTTCACCTTGTTCCACGCGCCTCTTGTGAAATCGGGAATCTCCACGGGAACAGATCCCTTTTCCATGGATATCCGGGTCAGTTCGCCCAGGCAGCACCATTCAGCCATGTCGTAAACGTCCATGTCGAGTGGAAGCCCGTTGCGCAGACAATAGACCAGCCGGTAGTCCATGATGTAGTCCATGCCTCCGTGCCCACCCACAGTCCTGGCTTTCTGTTCTATCTCCTTCACAAATGCGGGTGTGAATTTCTCCAGCAGTTCGTCCTTCACTTTCTCTGGCACTGCGGAATGTGCATTCAGGTTCTGGTAGTCAAGACGGGAAGCGTTGGCTGTTTCCTGCCGGAGTAGTATCTGTTCTACAGGATACTTGCTTGCATAGCCGTCTGTGCCCACAATCTGGTACATGCGGCTGTAGGGTCTTGGTGTCATGACATCATGCTGTATGAGCAGGGTTTTCCCGTTTTCTGTGCGTATGAGTGTGCTTGTCAGGTCGCCGTTCTGGAAATCTGTACAGGGCTGTCCGGTCATTTTCTCCACCTGTTTCGGTCCGTTGAAGGGTTTTGTGTCCACGGCCACAAGGTATTTCATGCGGTCACCCCGGTGTATGTCAAGTACCTGGCAGTCGGGGCCTATGCCATGTGTAGGATAGACATCTCCCCTGTGCTTCCGGTTGAAGTCGAGCCGCCAGTTGTTCCAGTAGGCATCCCAGAAATCTTCAAGGTTGTGGTGATATGAGCCTTCAACATGGACCACCTCTCCGAACAGTCCTTGCTGTGCCATGTTCAGTGCGGCCATTTCAAAGAAGTCATACACGCAGTTCTCCAGCATCATGCAATGTTTCCGTGTGCGTTCCGATGTATTGATGAGTGCCCATATATCCTTCATGTTGGTTGCAGCGGGAACCTCGATGGCCACGTTTTTTCCATGTTCCATGGCATAGAGTGCAATGGGCACGTGGTTCACCCAGTCGGTAGCTATGTAAACCAGGTCAATGTCATCACGTTCGCACAGTTGCTTATAGGCTTCTGTGCTGCCGCTGTAGGCTGCTGCCCTGGGACGTTTGTTGCCGGTGAGGATTTTCTGTGAAGCCTCTACCCGGTCAGCTTCCACATCGCACAGGGCCTTGATGTCTGTGCCTTCTATGTTGCAGAAGCGGTTCACGGCTCCGGGACCGCGCATCCCCAGCCCCACGAACCCCACTCTGACTACATCCATCCGCGGAACGGTCAGTTTCAGCACATCCGTCTGTCCTGCGGGGCGTTTGGGTACAGATGTCTTCACCATTTTCTGTGAGAATGCAGTCATCACGAACAGTAAGGCGAGACTGCCAAGAAGGATTTTTTTCATAATAGATTTTTATTGTTAGTTGGTTATGGTCTTCTGTTTAAGGCTGACACAGGGCCTCGCATACCCTGTCCTGGAAATTCTTTGCATTCCGGCTGCGCATCACGCCTTGGTTGATGATGGCAAAAGCCAGCCGATGGCCGTTGGCAGCCGTGCAATAACCGGCTAGGCTGCTCACACCGGTGAGGGTTCCGGTCTTGGCATACACGTTTCCGCGTGTGAATGTGCCTTTCATTCGGTTCTGCAGTGTCCCGTCCATGCCGGCTTGGGGCAACGACGGGTGCAGGTGTAGGTAGATGTTCCCGTTTCTGAACGCATAGCGCAGGAAGGCCACCTCAAGCTCGGCCGACACATAGTTATAGAGTGACAGTCCGGAGCCGTCGGCTATGGCGTAGCGGTCAGGTTCAAGTCCGGTTTTCCTGATGAGCCGCCTGATGATGTCCTTTGCTCCGGCAGCCTTTGCCGGCCTGTCTCCTGTGCTTGCCGCTATCTGGTAGAACATGGACTCGGCATAGAGGTTATCGCTGTCCTTCATCATGCGCATGAGCACCTGGTCTATGGTGTGGAAGCGTCGGCATATACAGAAAGCCCCTTCCGGGCGCACAGCCTTTCCTGTAGTGGTCTGCACCACCATGCCAGTCTCCCTCAGCTCTTCCTCAAAGCGTTCCATGAACCTGTCCTTACCGCCTATGAGCAACGGCGACAGCGTAGGGTTGTCATCGTCCCAGCACCAGCCCTCACCAAAAGGGTTGTCTTCCTTCATGCCGGTATCGGCAAAAAGTCGGCCTCTGATGGTATCCACCCCCATCTTGCGTATGCTTTCGGCAAAGGCCTTCATGTCGTCTATGTTGAATCTCGGGTCAAATCCGCCGACACAGTAAATGTCGCCCGTCAGGGTTCCGTTGTCGATGGAGCCTGTATAGCACAGTTCCGTGCGAAACTGGTAGTCGCCTCCCAGCCGGTCAATGGCAGTGATGGCCGTGAGCAGTTTCATGGTGGAGGCGGGACGGAGCAGTTGCCGTTCGCCATGGCAGAATATGGCTGAGTCGGCATCGAGGTCATAGACCATCAGCCCGAGTTGTGACGTCTCGAACAGTTCGCTCTCCAGCAGCTTGGCTATGCGTGTCTGTGCCGACTGTGGCCAGGGCAGCGCAACCGAGTCTGGTGTGAGCACACTGTCGCCTTCCTGCAGGAATAAGGCCGCCTCCATCTGTTCCTCGTCCACATCCTGTGCTGCGGCAGCCATGGGAAGCAGGAAGAAGCCTATGCCAATCCAGAGGCCGGCAGCGTGGAACTTGTCTGATATATAATGTAAGTATGTCGTTATCATAGCAGTGTCTTTAGTTATGCAAAAGTACAAAAAAACGCTGTCTAAAGCCTCTGTTTTATGATAAAATGTTACTTTTGCAGCCGATTATCAATAACTTACACACTAACATTCACGCTTACCATTAAGTTATGGTTTACAAATACGATTTTCTCATCATCGGTGCCGGGGTGGCAGGCATGAGCTATGCCCTCAAGGTGGCACGCACACACAAGGGGCGCATCTGCATGGTCTGCAAGAGCACGCTCGACGAGGCCAATACCGCATTTGCCCAGGGAGGCGTGGCTTCTGTCACCAACCTTGAACTGGACAACTTCGAGAAACACATAGAGGACACCATGATTGCCGGTGACTTCATCAGCGACCGTGCGGCTGTAGAGCAGGTGGTCAGGAACGCTCCCGGGCAGATACGGGAACTGGTGGACTGGGGAGTGAATTTCGACCGGCGCGAGAACGGTGAGTTCGACCTGCACCGCGAAGGCGGGCACTCGGAGTTCCGCATCCTGCACCATGCCGACGATACTGGGGCAGAGATACAGCGCGGGCTCATTGCCGCCGTGCGCAACTGTCCCGACATTGACGTGCGCGAGAACCATTTCGCGGTGGAAATCATCACACAGCATCATCTCGGCATTGAAGTGACACGCCGCACGCCCGACATCGCCTGTTACGGCGCCTACGTGCTCAATCCCGAAACGCAGAAGGTGGACACGTACCTGGCCAAGGTCACGGTGATGTGTACAGGAGGCTGCGGAGCCGTCTATCAGACTACAACCAACCCTGTCATAGCTACCGGCGACGGAGAGGCCATGGTCTATCGCGCCAAGGGAACAGTGGCCGACATGGAGTTCGTGCAGTTCCATCCCACAGCCCTCTACCACCCGGGAGAAACCCATCCCGCCTACCTCATCACAGAAGCCATGCGTGGCTATGGAGGCATACTGAGACTGCCTGACGGACAGACCTTCATGGAAAAATATGACGAGCGGCTTTCACTCGCGCCACGCGACATCGTGGCAAGAGCCATTGACCGGGAAATGAAGATACACGGACTTGACCACGTGTGCCTGGACGTGACACACAAGGATGCGGAGGAAACACGCCACCACTTCCCCAACATCTACAGGAAGTGCCTGTCCATAGGGATAGACATCACGCGTGACTACATCCCCGTGAGGCCTGCAGCCCACTACATGTGTGGAGGCATCAGGGTGGACCTGAACGGCCAGTCATCCATACAGCGGCTCTATGCCATCGGCGAGTGCGCCTGCACAGGACTGCACGGAGGCAACCGGCTGGCCAGCAATTCGCTCATCGAGGCCGTGGTCTATGCCGATGCCGCAGCACGCCACTCCGTGGAGAGCCTGGAATGCTACACGTTCAACGAAAGCATACCCGAATGGAACGATGAGGGAACCATGACCAATGAGGAAAAAGTGCTCATCACACAGAGCGTGCGAGAAGTGGGGCAGATCATGTCCAACTACGTAGGTATCGTGCGAAGCGACTTGCGCCTCAAGCGTGCATGGGACCGCCTCGACCTGCTCTATGAGGAAACGGAGGCACTCTTCAAGCGCGTGAAGGCCAGCCGCGACATCTGTGAACTCAGGAACATGATCAACGTGGGCTACCTGATCACCAGGTGGGCCATAGAGCGCAAGGAATGCCGCGGGCTGCATTACACCACCGACTATCCGCACCACGCCTACGACAGGAAAGCATAGGCAGGAAACTGCATTAGATGAAGGAAAAGCGCAAGAAGGATCTGAGTCTTCTTGCGCTTTCCCGTTTTAATAGTACACATTATTGTTCTCCCAGTTCTTTGTGACATTATCTGCTTTTCTGCGGATTTCCGTGTTTCCGTATCTTAATGCTATTTGCATGTACTCATCTGCTTTCCTGCGAGCTTCTTTCCTGCTATATCTGCTCTTGCATCCCTTGCGCCAGAATGTCATCAGCGCAATACGGTAGGCAGCGTCTCCGTCTGTCGGATTTCGTGACACTAATTTCTCATAATAATCGTAAGACTCTGTGTACATTCCCTTTGAGTAGCAATATGCCGCACGCGCACGCAGCTGCTCAGTATTCAGTTCTTCTGTAGGTCGTGGCCGTGGTGTGACATTTCCTGACACTTCTGAGTTCTGCATCTCCACAATAAGCCCGTTGCTTATAAGTGTGAAGACCATATCGTTATAGGTAATGGTCTTCCCGTCTTTCACATATTGTTTTGTAACATACGATACATAGTGCTGTGCACCGCTGTTTTGCATACTGTTGTTCTGGTCAGGCTGTTCGACGATTTCCGTTTTGGTTATGCTGAAATTATTGATTTTCAGTGACTTCTCGGAGAAAATCATGTTGTAGAGTTTCATGGTGTACAGGTTTGATGACATCTCGCCTAATCCATCCATGGACAGGTTTATTCCACTTTGTTCGCTTGCCATGAAGCATGATGCCATGGTCTGCTGGGCAGTATTGGCTGCATTCGTGTCGGTTGCACGGTCCAAAGCCTGAAGCCCTGAATAGAACTTCGTGACCGACCCGGGATTGACCGCCGCTGCACAGGAAACGGCAGCGGCTATGGCCATCAGCACCGATAATAGACTCTTTTTCATGTTCTGTCGTCTTTTTCAGATTGCAAAAATCATGATGGTCAATGCTATCTCATGTATCTTGTTCTTGTGGCCAGCCAAGCTTCCGTCCTTGAACAAGTTGTAGTGCATGCAATTGAAGCCAAGGCCAATGGCACAGGAAAGTTCACCTCCGAGACTCAGTTTCATGGAATAGTGGCTGGTAAGCCCTTTGTTCAGGATGTCTTTATGGCTTCCCTCGACACTTCCGCTGTAACTTAACGGGATATTATACCTTAACCCGCAGTCTATGATAAAGCGCGTACTGCTTTCTATGCTTCCAAAGGAAAGCAGTATGCCACCTCCATACTGGCACCGGCTTGTCTTCTGGTTGGCCAGGTCGAATCCTGCTTTAAGTTGCCTGAAGTTGTAGTGGGCAGAACCGTAAACCGCATAATTGACACTTCCCTTAAGGTCGCTTATATATCCGATCTTTCCACCAGCGGAAATATTGCTGAAAAGATTATGGGCAGTCGGCTTCAATGCTTCTGGAAGGGATTCTTTGTCAGGGTCGTCTCCATTGTCTGAATCGAAAGAGTTATACAGCTTCATATCCCCATCTGCAGAGACAATGCCAAAATTCCAGCATGGTTCAGTCAAGGGGGATTTTGTCGCAACATTTATCATGGAAGTCGCCATTACTTCCATCATGTATGTGTACATGTTGTCTGTTCCGACATCAATCCTTTTGAAAAGATGTCTTTGGGCAGTCACGGAGTTCGCGCTTATGATGCTCAGTATAAGAGCAGTCGATAAATACTTTGATAATTGTTTTTTCATATTCCTGATAATTTTGATTTATAATTTTTTTTCCCGTTCTCGTCGGTCTTCATGAAGCTTGAAATCAGCCACCCGCTGTTCCTGCCGTTCCACCCTTCTTCATTGACCGTAAATATATAGTCCGGCACCTCAAGGCAGTGCATTGTCAGTCTGTTCACATGCTTTATGCGTACATTGCTTGTCCTTGCCATAGCCAGGAAAGCTGACAGCTCGTCAATCTTGGTGTCCTTGCCTCGATATCCCCATATTTCCGGTGCATTGTACTCAAAGATGTCGCCAATGGACATGAAATGGGTTTCATGCTCAACAGGGCTGATGCCATAGAAATGCCCTGCGTCAATGACCCCTGCTTCCGTGAGACCACGCACACCGATTATGGCCCACCTCACTCTGTCTTCATTGTATGACTGGCTTTGAAGAATCAGGGCAATGGATGCCGGCTTGCCCGCTATGGTGGCGGTTATATCCGCTTCTGCAAGGAAATCGTCATCGGTAAGTCTTATTCTCGCTCCTTTTTCTTCAATATGCTTCACGAAATCCGTTATCTTCTTCTTGAAAACGGAGTCGGGCAGCCCTTCATGGTCCATCTTGTAGTCAAACAGTGCAATCAGGTTCAGCATCCTGTTCCCGTCCCCGATTTCCGGGTGGGTTTCCTCTCCATTGAACCGCTGTATGAACTCGTCAATGCTTTTCACCTGGGCAGCGAAGTCTTTGTCCAGTGTCATGTCAGGAACCGGCTGTGCCGGAAGGTTCATGAACGTGCTTATTGCCATCCAGAACATGATGTATGCCTTTCCCATGACTAATGCGCAGCCTTTGTCTCTATTACGTAGATGTCACCTAACAGCGCGTTCCATATCGTTTCCGTGGAGCCATCGGCCTTTGGAATCTGGATGGCATTGATATAGACACGTACTTTTTTCGTGGTAATGTCAGAGTAGGCCACACGTCCGTCCCTGTAGCCAATATACTTTTGACAAAAGTATGCCATGCACTCATAATGGTCGCCGACACGGTAGATGTTGTCAACGCGCACGATGTCTGCATCCGTTATCTCTATCTGCGTGTAGGTCTTGTTGTTGCGCAGATTGTCCAGGTAGCGTTTCATCAATGTGCGGGATTTTGTTGAGCGGTATTTGCTTGAGGTTTCCATTCTTACGGCACTTTTGAAGACATCGCGTCCCAGCTCCGGGTCGTAGATGCTGTAATCCTCACATTCGCCGATAAAGAGTTTCAAGGCCAGGCTGTAGGCGTTGTTTTTCACTTCTATGCTTGTGGATGCCTTGTCGGCCAGCTGACCCATGTAGAACTGGAATTCATCTACCTTGTCCTTCACACGACGCTGTAGTGTCTCTTTTTCGCTATAGGTCAGTTGCTGCGCATTGAGGATGCCGATACAGCATAGCAGCATGGATGCTGACGTAAATATACGGATTATACTTGCTCTCATCGCCTTGCCATTTTAACGTGTCCGTATTTCATGCACTCTCAATATTGTGTTCTTGCCGCCGTCCTGTTCGACAATGTTGATCTGTTTGATATATGGAGACATGGCGATTCTGCGCAGGAAGACTTCGGCATCCTCGTAATCAACGACAGTTGTCATGTCGCGTCCGAGCGTCAGTACCTTTGCACCGCTGGCAAAATGTTTGCTCAGGACCGCGGGGACCATCGACAGTCTCGCGTCGGCATTCCGGGATTTGTCCAGAAGGAGCTCCAGGTCCTGCGACAGGTCATAATCCGTGTCATTCACGCGGCGCCTGATGGTTGCATCATCCTTTCCTGGCGCTTTCCCACCAGTGCTTGTGCTCACTTCGTAGTCCGGGTTCTGCTTCACGGTTCCTTCTTTTGTGGGAATGTTTAAGGAAGATACCATTCCCCTGACGTTCTGGCAAACCGCATTCCAGTCGGCAGGCACTTTGCCTTCACCGACACTCTCCAGTATATCCAGTAGCGCCAATGCAAAGACACTTCCTTTTTCAGTACACCAGGAATATTCACCGGCCCTGCTGCTTGTCAGCTGGACTATACCTTTCGACTCAAGGAACAGTTTCTTGTATGCAGTCTTGTCTATCTTGGCCTCGCTGGTATATCCGGACGATTGCGCCACAATGCTCTTGATTGTGATTCCCGCCCCCTCTTTATTGCAGCATCCTGTCAGTATGACCGTAAGGCGCGGCTTCTTCTTTGCTATGATATTCCGGATCAGGGAGGCTGGAACCCAGTTGCTTTGCGATGCTTCCCCCAGACACATCTGCGGGAAGCGGTCCTCGGAGTTGTTATAGGCTCTCGCGCCATGCCCGCCATAGTAGAAGACCACTACATCGTTGCTGCCCACCTGCAGCGCGTTGACGGCTTGCAACAGCGAGGACCGGCCGCAGTTGGCGCCATAATAGTCACTGAACTGGCTGTCATAGCCGAACTCCTCCAGATAGCCTGCTATGGTCTGCATCTCATTGTTTATCAGCATCCTTTCCGTTTTCATGCCAGGGCCAATATGGCTGTCATTGGTGTCGAACATGGAGATGAAATGAAGGGTCTGTGCATGGGTTGCCAATGCATATACAGCTGATAGCAATAAAAGTGTCCTTTTCATTTCTTGTCCTCCTTCCTCTCAAACACATTCATGAAATAACTGCAGAAACGCTCAACTTGCCTGGTTGCGGCAATGTTATGGGAATGGACGCATTTGCCGTCCCGTATCATTTGCCACGACCGGTCCAGGGTCGAGATGACTATGCTGACGGGCTGTAGCCCCTTCTTCTCAAATCTGAATTCCAGTATGGGAAGATATGGCGACTGGACAAGAACCGTGTCATTTGAATAGTTCGAGATATCCGACAGCAGGACATATTGCAGAATACATGTCTGGCTTGTCGGCAGGACAGAGACAAGGCTGTCCTGTACATAGTCCTTCACGACCTCCACATCCCTCTCCTTGATCTTGTCTTTATATGAAAGGTGATAGCATTTTACCGTGTCAGGGTCAAACAGCACATTCCTCAGACTGTCGTCCAGCTGATCTGCCAGCATGGAATCTGCCACCATCCATCCTGCTTCTCCGGATTTTTCAGTAACTGTGGCCTTGTCGCTTGCACAGGCCGCCATGAAGAAAGAGAGGAGAAAAACATGAATAAGAAAAGACACCTTTCCCGGGTCTTTTCCGGAAATCATTTTGCATAGTTTCATACGCTCAATTATTTAAAGTTAGTAATCTTCTTCAATGACTTCATCCTGGAAGAATCTGTACTAACTTTCCGGCAAAAGAATAGCGCAGACCTGCCATAATTCCTTGCCGGGCTCACCACAAGCCCCATTCTAACATTATGGTGAAGTCTGCGCTTTATGCGCATACTCCATCGTTAGAATGGTTCGCTCTTGTAGTCCTTTTCGAGGTGGTGATTCGGCAAGGATAATTGAGCAAATAATATGTTGTTGCGTCCTCTTTTCGAGAATGCGCTGTAAAATTACATAAAAATCGGCAAACTCTGGTTGTCTTTCGGAAAAAATGAAAAAGAAAATCATTTTTGGATGGGATTGGCGTTCCTGTCCTGTTGTGGCTCAGCAGGGAGAGTCATGGGAAATGCCTGGAAAAGAAAGCCCGGACGGTAATGCAGTAATGGAGAAACGGAAAGTCTGTAACAGCGAACAGAAAAGTCCGTAAAAGCGAACAGGAAAGTTGTCTGCCGTTAACCGTAATCTGTAGTTCACGCCGTGAACACTATATTCCACGCCGTGAACACTATATTTCACGTCGTGAACACTATATTTCACGCCGTGAACTACAGAATGCAGTCCGGTCTTCGGAAGATTCCAGTTCACTTTTCCGGACTTTCCGGTTAGGTGTCCCGGATTTTCCATTCCCATGCTTCCGGACCTTCTCCTGAGACGGGATGGGGGCACGGCTGCTGCAGGTGCTTTGAATGAAAAACGGAGGGGAATTCCAATGTTTTTATATGAAGAGTATGAGAGGAAATGTTTCCGAATAGTTATAAATAAGTATGAAACCCGGTCATAAGGCTGGATTTTTGCGTTGTTTTCGTATCTTTATTGCTAAAAAAGTTTTCATCTGGTTAGAAACAATATGATTAGATCTGTTGATCTGTTTGTGTCCTGAACCAGTGGAGGTGCACGCCCGTATGCCTTATGTCATGGTTTCCTTATAGAAATAATATAAAAAGCAAAGGGTTTGTATTGTATTATGGAATAAAACATGTATTTTTGCAATACATAATAATACGTTTACCCAGTTTTATTACTCACTAAACTCTATCTGAAAACATGAAAAAGTTTTACCGATTGTTGCTTGGCTCTTTGCTGGTTGCATCAGCACTTGTTGCCAATGCCGCAACCTTTATCGGAAATCGCACGGATTTCCGTGATGAGACGATCTACTTTGCCATGACTACTCGTTTCTACGATGGCGACCCCCAAAACAATACGTATTGCTGGGATGGAGTGCTGAACGTAAACGACCCGGAATGGCGTGGCGACTTCCAAGGCCTTATCGATAAGTTGGACTACATTAAGGCTCTCGGCTTTACCGCCGTTTGGATTTCACCTGTCGTTGAAAACGCTTCCGGCTTAGACTATCATGGCTACCATGCGATGGACTTTTCCAGGATTGACCATCGCTACGTGAAAAAAACAGATACTGCGGAAGATGCTGATGTGGCATTCCAAACGCTTATTGATGAGGTACACAGACGCGGCATGAAAATTATTCTTGACGTGGTGCTCCAACATACCGGTAATTTTGGAGAAAACCATCTTTGCAAAATGTTTGAAAAGGACTATTCAATGAACCTTGGCGACATAAATTGCATGAAGCCGGTTACTCAGAGCGAAGGCGGAATGCTTCCGGATAACTATGCTTCCATGACGCCCACTGAACAGTATGCATCACGCTTGGCGTTGATGAAGAATACAGACTTCCAGAACCACGACACTCATAACTATTGGCATCACAAGGCATGGTTTGACTGGGACGACCCATCACGCTGGTGGGGACAGATAGCCGGCGACTGCGTAGACCTTAACACGGAGCATACGGGAGTGAGCAACTATATAGTGGAATGCTATTCACGCTTTATAAAAATGGGTGTAGATGGCTTCCGTATTGACACGGCAGGACATATTCCACGAATTTCATTAAACAATAACTTCCTGCCGCTGTTTCAGGATACAGCGGAATCAGAAGAAGCGACAGCAAAACGAGGCGGCAGTCCGTTCTTTATGTTCGGCGAGGTTTGTGCCCGGTCGATGGAGGTGATTTATCGCGGACAAAACTATAACTGCTCTCCTTGCTATTACACTTGGAAAGAAACAAAAGATTATCCATGGGAATATAGTCCGGAAACATGGGATGAAGTGATAGCCATCCCAACGCCCACAGAAGGTTCTCAGGATTATCAGACAGTGCAAGGTCACACCAACTGGGAGTCAGCTCTGCTGCAGGGAGAGGATGACCTTGGTCATGCAGATGAAATACTCCGCCGCAGCGACAATGCTCTGCTCGATGGCAATGATTATCATACTCCAAACCATGAAGATTTCTCCGGGATGAACGTCATAGACTTTGCCATGCACTGGAATTTCAATTCTGCTTCAGGTGCGTTTGGCGTGCATACTCAAGACTATCTCTACAACGATGCTACCTACAATGTGGTCTATGTAGATTCGCACGATTATGCTCCCGATAGCAATTACCGCTTTAATAAGGACCAGGCAACATGGGCTGAAAATCTCTCACTGATGTTTACCTTCCGCGGCATTCCTTGTATTTATTATGGTTCCGAAGTGGAATTCCAAAAAGGAAAAGATATAGACAAAGGTGCTATATTGCCGCTCAAAGAAACCGGTCGTGCATATTTTGGCGGATATATTGAAGGTGACGTGAATGTCACGGACTTTGCGGAATACAGTGACGCGACAGGAAACATGGCATCTACGCTCTCATATCCTCTTGCACGCCACATCCAGCGTCTGAACAAGATTCGTGCAGCTGTGCCCGCTCTACGTAAGGGACAATATTCTACAGAAGGTTGCTCCGGCAAACTATCTTTCAAACGTCGCTACACTGATGGCAATGTCGATTCATACGTGCTTGTTACAATATCTGAAGGTTCTACTTTCACGAATATCCTGAACGGTACATACACGGATGCAGTAACAGGCGATGTGAAAACCGTGACCGACAATACCCTTACGGCAGAATGTTCGGGGAAGGGAAATATGAGAGTATATGTACTGAATGGACCGGGCAAAATCGGAGACGATGGCAAATATCTTTATGATGATGTATCCGTGGACGAGCCTTGGACAGAATGGCCTGACGAAACCATGCCGGAAGAAACATGGACAGTTAGACCGGGACAAGGAGGCAGCGATGACCGCAAAGAGCCTGACACTGTGATAGAGCCGTCAATTGGACAAAACGAGCAAGCGATATTCCTCTATCATGAGTCATGGAACAATGCTACTGTATGGATATGGGACTCTTCATCCGCGAATTATACTGGTGGAATCTGGCCGGGCGAGAAGCTCCAATATCTTGGCAACAACATGTATAAATGGACTTACAGAGGCACAGGCGTTATCCCTGAAGATGCAAATATCATATTCAGCAACAATGGCAATGAGCAGTCGCCTGGCAACGGCGAAGATGGATATAACTACGTTAACGGTGGCGTATATAAATTAGGTTCATCCCGCGACCCTTACGACGTAATAACTCCGGAAGGCTTGCATGTGGGCATTTCTCCTGTAAATGACGTAAATGTTCCTGTGGAATACTTCAATCTCCAAGGCATACGCATCATGAAACCCGCCACCTCCGGCATTTACATCACAAAGAGGGGAAACAAAGTAGGCAAGGCTTACATTCATAAGTGAGAACTATCTCCTTTAGCAAGTCATGAGGGTGAGTCAGTTTTCTGACCCACCCTCATGACTTGTTTACTAACTGACAAGATATATTTTGCCAACTATGAAATAATATTCCTGCAACGATATGTCACAACAGGGCATTGAACATATATCCCGACAAGATGATGAAGTCCAGTTCCTGGGTGGAATTGTCCTTGCTGTAATAATATGTCGGGCGGTCAGGGATAGTGGCTATATGCAAAATAATTAGGAAAATAAAGTTAAACCTCCTGTACTTTTTGTTGTAGGATTAAAAGAAAATATATAATTTTGCACCGATAACTGCGGAAAAGTGTATAAAACATACACAAATCTGCACTTATTAGTGTAAAACGACCAAAAGAATCGGTTTATGGAAATCAGAAGGGATATCATAGAAAGACTGAAGGAGTGGAAGGGGCAGGAAGGCAGGAAACCGATACTCCTCAAGGGTGCCAGACAGATTGGCAAGACGTGGGTGATGGAGACATTCGGTCGAGAAAGTTTCGACTACTGCGCCAAGTTTGACTTCGACCGACAGGAAGAACTTAAATCAGTGTTCCGTCAGACGAAGTCGCCAGATCGCATCGTCAAGGAGCTTGCGTTATATACTGACGTTCCAATCATAGCTGGCAAGACTCTGATTGTCTTTGATGAGATTCAGGAATGTGAGGAGGCTTTCAATAGCTTGAAATATTTTTGTGAGGATGCTCCCGGGTATCATGTCATTGCTGCCGGTTCGCTATTGGGAGTGGCGGTGAAAAGGCGTCGCATGACAGTGCCTGTAGGCAAGGTGACGATAGAGAGAATGTATCCCATATCGTTCAAGGAGTTCTTGAGAGCGAGTGAAGGGCTGCTTTGGCAGTATGTTGAGGACTTGGACAGTGTTGTACACCTTCCTGAAATAATATTAAACAAACTGAAGACTGAATACCGCAGATACATGGTGTCGGGAGGTATGCCTGAAGCCGTGAAGTGTATGTTGGAGAATAAGGGTATGGCTGAGGTTGACAAGACGCTTCAGGATATTCTCGACTTATATGAACTTGACTTCGCGAAATATGCCGAACCAAGGGAGATACCAAGAATACATGCGGTGTGGCATTCCTTGTCGTCGCAGTTGGCTAAGGAAAACCGAAAGTTCGTGTTCAAGGTGGTGAAGCCCGGGGCAAGGGCAAAAGACTATGAAGACGCCCTGATGTGGCTTGAGGATGCCGGTATGATTTATCGCATATATAACATCACCAAACCATCTCTTCCTCTGTCTGCCTACGCCGATGTCTCTGCTTTCAAGATTTATGCCTGCGATTGCGGTTTGCTTCGACGTCTTGCCAAGCTGCCGGCGAGTGTTGTCCTCGACAATGCTGCCAACTATACTGAGTTTAAGGGCAGTTTGGCCGAGAATGCAATTCTTCAGTCGTTGATGCCGTCATTGGGAGGCGACATTCCTTATTATTGGTCGCCTGACAGCAGGGCTGAGATAGAGTTTTTGGTTCAAGACAATGACAGGATAATCCCCATAGAGGTGAAGGCGGAAAATTGTATCAGTGGTCGCAGTCTCGCAGTGTATAACGAGAAATACCATCCCGATGTTCGAATCCGCTTCTCGTTTCTCAATCTGCAGTCAAACGATGGCTTGTTGTCCTGTCCCTCTCCCTTGGCAGAATGGTGGCGCAAGTTTGTTATTGAGTAATTTTAATGTTATAATAACTGACTATGAAGAAACTTCCGATATTGATATTTATTGTTCTGTGTCTCTCAGCCTTGACGACAAGCTACGGGAGCTATCGCAGTGAGGAGAGAGCGATTGAGAGCGACATGCGGCAGGCTCTCGCCAAGACCATCAACGAGAAGGGCGTGGAGATCATGCACCAGGACTCTATACGGGCATACAAAAGCATGAGCCATGCCGAAGGTGAGACTATGACAATTGCAGTGGGTGATGAGACACTTCGCCGACATCTTCGTGAGCCTCTTCTGCGCGAAAGGGCGTACATCACATATACAGTAGGAAAGGTGAAGGGGCGGTGGAAGGTGATGTTCAATACCGAGGTGCGATATTCTGCAGCAATGATATGGAGTATGTCCGACCAGCGGTTGTCTCTTGTGCTTGCTGTTATGGCATTGTTATCACTTGCTTTCTCATTTCGAGGGAGAAGACGACTGCAACCAGTCGCTATGGCAAACTTTTCTGAGGCACATCTCACTCCCATGCAACGCCAACTGATGGAGATGTTTATCTCGTCCGATTCCCATAGACTTTCAAAGCATGAGATATGCAATGCCCTTTGGCCAAAGAAGGATGACGCCGACGAAACTCTCTATGCCTTGATAAGCAGATTGAAGCGCGAACTGAGTCGTACAACCGACTTTGACATCGTATCAGACAGAGGCAGGGCTTATATCCTAAAGAAAAGAAAATCAGAGAGTTGACCATTCTGACAGATAAATGTCAGATAAATGTCAGCATATAATTGGGGCTTTTCTTAGGCATACTTATTACTTTTGCATTCCGAAAGCGTGGATGGTCTGCGCTAATAATGAATGTAAAAGATGAAAAGAACTTTTGTTTTAGTATTATTGACGATGTGGGCAACGCTTGCATTGAAAGCACAGACGGATACCCCTAACGACAGTGTGCAACTGGAGGAAGTGGTGGTGAGAGGAGCAAGAGTAGTCAACCGTACCGACGGTAAACTGTTGTTCCCTTCGGAGGAGATGACCAAGTCGGCGACTTCCGGTTACAGCCTCTTGAAGATGCTGCCACTGCCAAACGTTAAGGTTGATGACATCAGCGAAAGCATAACTGCCGCCAACTCTCTCGTAGGAGCCGTGCAGGTGAGAATTAATGATGTTGAGGCTTCCTCGGCAGACATCCAGTCGTTGCAGCCAAGGGAGGTGGAGAAGGTGGAACTTATCGACCGTCCTGGCGTGAGGTATGGCGAGGGCGTGGGCATCGTCATCAATATCATAACAAGAAAAGTGTCTTCAGGCTATGTCATCGGGGCAAGCAGCACGCTCGTGCCAAAGGCTGACATGGTTAAGGGCAATGCCTACACAAAGCTCAATAGCGGAAAGGGCGAACTGTCGCTGAACTATTCCGGATATTACCGCCACTCCAACGGTATGAACACAGTGGAGCAGGCCGACTATCTGATGGAGGACAATACATATAATAAGGTGGAGAGAAAAACCGATGACATCATCAACAGAAACACAAGTCACGAGATACAGGCAAGATACAGCATGATAAATGCCAGTGGCACCGCCTTCCTCACAACTCTCTCTACATCAATCGATAATAATCCGCGAAACTACAACAAAACCGATGTTTCATACTCTGACGGGAGAAACACTACAGAAACCATCGACAACAGTGAGAAAACCGTCAGCCCCCTGCTCGACCTGTATTTCAAGACCAACATCGGCAAAAGCCAAAGCCTCATCGCCAATGCCACGGGAGCATACACACATACCGACTACGACTATATATTTACATCCGACAAGACTTCTTTCGGTTATAATACTCTCGGCAAAAAGTGGTCGCTTCATTCGGAGGCGATATATGAAAACCGCATGAAGCCCTTCACCCTCTCGGCAGGTCTTCGCTATGCGCAGAAATACATTGACAACGACTATTCGGGCGATGCCGTTTTTGTGTCGCAAATTCATGCAAGCAACATCTATGCCTTCTCACAAATACAAGGCTCGTTGCGGAAAATCGGTTATATGGTGGGACTTGGACTTAGCCGTGAATACTATCGCCAAGGCGAGACGACGTACGACCGGGTGTGGCTCCGTCCGAAACTGAACCTTTCTATGCCCCTCTCCCAAAGCCTCAGGCTCAACTACGCCCTCACCTCCTCGCCTGCTTCGTCCAAACTGCAAAATATGAGCGGAATGTCCATCATCACCAACGAGATGGAATATTCGGTTGGCAATCCTGATTTGATTATGGAAAGGCGCGACGACCACACACTCACCCTCAGCTATCAGTCACCTCGCCTCTACACCCAACTGATGACATTCTATCGCCACAACGACCATCCCGCCATGCAGCACGTTAATCGCACGGAAGACGGACGCTTCGCCAAAACCTTCCTTGAAGGCCGACGCATTGACATGCTCATGCTGCAGAGCTACACCAACTACGACATCATTCCCCAACATCTCAATGCCTATCTGTCGGCAGAAATGCTGAACATCTGGAATGACGGACAGGACTACAGCCATCGTCTCACGTCGTTCAACTTCAACATAGGACTTTCGGCATGGCTCGGCAATTGGACGATAACAGCCGCAATGGACAACGGCTTTCACTTCATGGAAAACGAGTATGAAAGCCGCAACGTCTTCTCCGACTACATAAGTGTATCATATAAACTCAAGAATCTCACTGCAAGCCTCTTCTGCCAGAACCTGTTCAAGAGCAACGGAAAGATTGAAGAGGTGGAAAACCACAACCGCCTCGCCCACAAGCTTTTTGTAGCCTGCAACCGCGACACGTCCAGTGCCATCGGCATAAAACTTGTATGGACATTGTCGAAAGGACGCAAGTTCAAAGGCATCGAGCGCGACACCGACAGTTTGAAGGACACGGAGACAGGAGTGGCTAAGTCGGGGAAAATGTAAATTATCCTTACCTTTGTACTCAATTCCTGAGCACTTATGGTCATATAGACCCCATGAATGATATAGAAAACTGCTGTTCATCATTGTACATTTGTTTGTGGTTATTCAAATATACAAAAAAGACGGCAGTTTTCTTCCTTTTTACAATATCTTTTTCAATCTATCACTCGAAATGTCGGATGAACCATAAAAGAGTCATAGGGACAGGTATGAAGTGAACCAACGAACTTGTCCCTCTGAACATAATAGGGAGTGATGCATTGAATCTCATAATCAATCACAATAAAATGTTGAACATATATCCCGACAGGATGATGAAGAGGGTGACGGTGGCGAAGAATATCGAGATGAGCCGCCATGTCATAACCTTCTTCAGAAGAGTGGCTTCGGGGAGCGAGAGACCAACTACCGCCATCATGAAGGCTATAGCTGTGCCAAGGGGAATCCCCTTTGCCACGAACACCTCTACTACTGGGACAATGCCCGCAGCATTGGCATACATCAGTACGGCAAGGATAACACTCAGGGGGACTGCATACCAGTTGTTGCGCGACATATACTGTTCGAAGAAGCCTTCGGGGATGAAACCATGCATGAAGGCTCCTATGCCAATGCCTATCAGTACATAGAGCAATACGCTACGTACTATTTGCCATGCATCGCGGACGATGGTGGGGAGACGCTGGAAGAAGGTGGTGTTGTCCTTTTCCCATTGCTCCGATTGCTGTTCCGACTGTGCCTGAACCTGCTTTACCCAATCGCTCAGATAAGGTTCAAGGCGCATGCGACCCAAAACGATGCCTCCAACGCAACCAAGGAGTATGCCGCTGAGGACATAAATCAACGTTGCCTGAACACCGAACGAACTGAGGAACATGGCAACTGCCACCTCGTTGACCAAAGGCGATGTGATGAGGAATGCCAACGTCACGCCAAGAGGTATGCCGCCCTTGACAAAGCCGATGAACAGCGGAATGGACGAGCAGGAGCAGAAGGGAGTGATTGCCCCGAAGACAGACGCCAACAGATATTGAAGTCCATAAAGGCGATGGCTGACGAGATAATTCCTCAGTCGCTCAATGGGAAAATAGGCGTTGACAATGCCCATGATGCTGCTGATGAGGAATAGCAGAATCAGTATCTTGATGCTGTCATAGACGAAGAAGTTGACAGCACCGCTCAATGCGGTGGTGCTGTCTAATCCTATAATTGAATATACAAGCCAATCGGCAAAACTTTGAATCATATCTTATATGCCCAATAATTGCTTTACCTCAGCCTCTGAAGGCACTTTACCTTTCATCACCACCTTGCCGTCAATGACGATAGCCGGTGTTGACATGATGTTGTAGCGCATGATTTCCTCGATGTCCTCAACCTTGCTGAGGTCGGCATCCACGCCATTTGACTCCACTACTTTTTCTACGATTGCGAATGTTTTCTTACACTTGGAGCAGCCAGGGCCAAGCACTTTGATTTCTTTCTTTTCCATATTGCTTAAATATAAAATGTATATGCGTAATATAATCCTACGATGATAAACAGTGCCGCCACCAAGCGGTTGAACCATTTCTGGAATACCTGCATCTTTCGGTAAAATCCAGCGATATTCCCTATGCTATAGGCTATTATCCAGGCAACTATCACCACGGGCAAACCCGTAGCCAAGGCATAGACGGCAGACAGGGCATAGCCTCCTGCGGCTGACGCCGACATGGGGATGAGCATACCGAAATAGAACAGTCCGCTTGTGGGACAAAACGCCATGGCAAACAGTATGCCGAGCAGCAAGCTGCCCCATGCCCCACGAAGCCTCTCGCTCCGCTCAGATGCACTGAAACCGAAGCGTGCCAATGGCAGCTTGTCGCCGAACAACATCAGCAAGCCCATAACTATAAGTATAGGACTGAGCAACAACTCTCCCCAACGGCTCACCACCAATTGCAGGTCGAAGGTATCGATGCCCCTACGCAGCATCCATATAAGCAATGCTCCAAGCAGGGAGTATGCCACGATGCGCCCGAAGGTATAGAGGAGACCATAGATGAATGTACGGTTCTTGCTCTCTATGTCCTTGCTTATAAAGCCGATGGCTGTGATGTTGGTGGCAAGCGGACAGGGGCTTACCGCCGTGAGCAGTCCTAAGATGAAAGCTGTCAGCACAGGCACGTCACTCCCCTCAAGCCATGTTTGCAGTATATCCATCGCCAAGTCTTATTTCATCAGTTCCTTAATCTTCCCGCTTACGCCCTTCTTAAACTCATCTGCATTCTTGCGGGCATTCTTGAAGGCAAACTGCGTCATGTCGTTGCGTGTCTCCTTGCCTTTCTTCCAACCGTTAATATAGAGCGACGACCAGGTGACACGATAGTCCTTGGCCATCTTTGCGCCCTCGGGCGTTGAGATGTCCACAACCTTGAACACCACCTTTCCATTCTTCTTCTCTTTGGTAAAGTCCTTTTCCACAACTTCTTTGGCATACTTCTCGATAGCCATGCACGTCACGCAGCGCTGCTTGCTATGGAAATACATCACTTCCACATGGTCTTTCACTTTGGTCTGAGCCAATGCCACCATGGTGAACAGACTCATCACCACGAATAATAAGTTTCTTTTCATTTCGTAATATATATTATAATTTGCAATTCGCAAAACAACGAACATACGGCATCTAAATAAAGGGGCTCTAATCTGCATGCCCCTTATTATTCTTTAGCAACAACCTTCTTTCTTACAGAGACATTGGGCGAAGAACCCACCAAACAACTCATTGGCGAGTTGCCAGTTGTCGCGGTTGATGCAGTACTTCACCTTGGGAGCTTCCACCTCGCCTTGAATAAGTCCCGATTCCTTCAGTTCCTTTAGATGCTGTGAAACTGTGGCTTTGGCTATCGGAAGTTCCTCATGTATATCACCGAAATAACAAGTCTCCTGCTTTGCAAGAAACTGCAGGATGGCAATGCGTGCCGGATGTCCCATTGCCTTGGCGAATCTCGCCAACTGTTCCTGTCTTATACTATAATCCTTATTTGCCATATCTCAAAATTTGTTCGCAAAGTTACGAACATATTTTCAACGTTCCAAATTTTCTCTTGATTTCTATTGATTGTAGGACGTGATTTAACGTTGGTTTACTAAAGATAATGTCAAATTATGTTATTTGCAAGTTGTAGGACTGCGATAATTTGGATGGGATTGGCGTTCCTGTCCTGTCCCTGCTCAGCAGGGAGAGTCATGGAAAATGCCTGGAAAAGTAGGCCCGGACGGAAAGCAGTAATGGAGAAACTGGAAGTCTGTAACAGCGAACAGAAAAGTCCGTAAAAGCGAACAGGAAAGTTGTCTGCCGTTAACCGTAATCTGTAGTTCACGCCGTGAACACTATATTCCACGCCGTGAACACTATATTTCACGTCGTGAACACTATATTTCACGCCGTGAACTACAGAATGCAGTCCGGTCTTCGGAAGATTCCAGTTTGCTTTCCCGGACTTTCCGGTTAGGTGTCCCGGATTTTCCATTCCCATGCTTCCGGCCTATCTCCTGAGACGGGACGGGGACAAGGCTCCTGCCGGTTGTTCATGGAAAGCGGGGGAGAGGGATTCATGGAGAACAGCCACAAAAGCTTAACGTTTCCTCTAAAATGTCAAGGTTTGCCTCCGATATGGCGAATTTGTGACAGGAATGCGCTGGAGAGATACGGAAAACAAGGCTCTGGCATTGTTTTTTGTCTTGCCGGTGTGGCATCTCGCGGATTTTATCTATATTTGTAGAGGAAATTGACAAAATAACTTTACAGACACCATGACGAAATTTTCTTCTGCATTATCCTTCTGCATTATGCTGCTTGTGCTGGTGGCTTGTGAGAATCCCTATAACCCTGATGCCGACGGGAACGGACAGTCCGGGCAGGACGGGTCGGGGTTCAATGTGTGTTTTTCCGTGTCCGGCATCGAATCGCCGGATTTTGTCATGGGCAGTCCCCGGATGCGCTCCGTGCGCCCGGTTTCCGAGGTGTGCAGCCGCATCAGCCTGGCCGTTTTCAATGATAACGGGAAGGTGAAGTCGGTATTGCAGGAGGTCGGGGACAAGGATTTCGGCACGGTCTCGGTGGCGCTGGAGAGGGGGGATTATGAACTGGTGGTGATAGCGCACAATGGCGAGGGGGCAGCCACGGTCACTTCACCTCAGGAAATCAAGTTCAAGGACAATAAGGTCACTGACACGTTCTACTGTTACAGGACCATCACGGTAGATGGTGACGGTACTTTTGAACTGACGCTTGAGCGTGCTGTGGCTATGGTCAGGATAGTGGTCAGCGACAATGTGCCTCAGAGTGTCAACCAGTTCAGGTTCTATTATACAGGTGGAAGCAGCACCTTCGATGCCAGGAACGGAGTGGGGTGTGTCAATTCCAGACAGACAGAGCTCCGGCCTGTTCCGGCGGCCGCCCATGAGGCCTCTTCGGCTTATGAGATCTATACCTTCCCGCATGCTGTTTCGGGTGGTGAACTCAAGATTACGGTTACTGCACTCGATGCTGCCGGGGAACAGGTGGAGGAGCATGTGTTTGAACAGGTACCTGTAGGCATCGGGCAGATTACGCAATACACGGGCAACTTCTTCGGTGCATCGGCCGACGGTGGGCGTTCGGATTTCCCGGTCATGGTCAACGATGAGTGGACGCTCTACGAGCAGACTTACTGACATGCTTCTTTGGCATGTACAAAAAAAGACGGGATTGTGCCGGTGATGACACAATCCCGTCTTTTTATCGGAGGCCTGGTGAGCCGTCCTTTGGTGCGTACCGGGATGCTGTCTGCTGAGCGACAGCGTCTCCGGTTCACTTGGCTTATTCTTCAACAGTTTTCTCCACAGCGCGGAAGTTTTCCAGGTCTTCAGCTGTGAATGCCTTGATGTAGGCGTGGTGAGCGGTGCACTCTGCCTCGGCATGGCGCACGAACACGTTGATGCTCTTCTTGAAGAGTTCCGGTGCACGTGTGGCGTCTTCGAGCAGCAGGATCGACATGATGATGTCGGCAGTCATCTCGTAGAGACGGCGGGCAAGGAAGTCCTGCAGTTCCTGGTTGCCCTGCTCCTTGACATAGTTGACCGCATCCTCATAGAGAGCGATGAGTTTGCCGATACGCTCACGCATCGGGGCAGCACATTCGCAGATAGGACGCTCCATCATCTCGTTCATGATAGAGAGGTAGGTGCCGTTGGTGATGTAGCGGATGGCAGCCACCACCTGGAGCTGGGTTGTTCCCTCGTAGATGGAGAAGATGCGCGCGTCGCGATAGAGGCGCTGGCTCTTGTACTCCATGATGAAGCCCGAACCGCCGTGAATCTGTATGGCGTCGTAGGCGTTCTGGTTGGCATACTCGGAGTTCATGCCCTTTGCCAACGGTGTGAATGCATCGGCCAGACGTGCATATTTCTTCTGTTCGGCACGTTCTTCCGGAGTGAGCTTGCGTTCGCGTGCGATGTCATCGAGTGCCTTGTAGATATCCACATAGCGTGATGTCTGGTACAGGATGGAACGGCCGGCATCGAGCTTGGCCTTCATGCGTGACAGCATGTCATACACAGCCGGGAAATCAACGATTGCCGTGTCAAACTGACGGCGCTCCTTGGCGTATGCCAGTCCTTCGTTGTAGGCAGCCTGACTGACGCCCACCGACTGGGCGGCGATGCCTAGGCGGGCACCGTTCATGAGGGCCATCACATACTTGATAAGTCCCATGCGTGTATTTCCGCACAGTTCGCACTTGGCGTTCTTATATACAAGCTCACAGGTAGGAGACCCGTGGATACCGAGCTTGTGCTCGATGTGGCGTACGGTAACGCCTCCGTCGCGCTTGTCATAGATGAACATCGAAAGGCCGCGTCCGTCGTGTGTGCCTTCCTCAGAGCGTGCGAGGACGAGGTGGATGTCAGAGTCGCCGTTGGTGATGAATCGCTTCACACCGTTCAAGCGCCAGCACTTGTTCTCCTCGTCATAGCTTGCCTTGAGCATCACGCGCTGAAGGTCGGAACCGGCGTCAGGCTCGGTCAAGTCCATCGACATGGTCTCGCCGGCACATACGCGGGGGATGTACTTCTTGCGCTGCTCCTCGTCACCAAACTCATAGAGGGTCTCGATACAGTCCTGAAGGCTCCAGATGTTCTGGAATCCGGCATCGGCTGTAGAAACCATTTCCGAAGCCATTGAATACGGAGTGATAGGCATATTGAGACCGCCGTAGCGACGTGGCATCGACACACCCCAAAGTCCTGCCTTGCGGGTGGCGTCAAGGTTGTCGAATGTCTTGGAAGCATATATCATGCGTCCGTTCTCGAGGTGTGGACCTTCGAGGTCAACATCCTCGGCGTTAGGCTCGATGATGTTGGCGGCGATGTCGCCGGTGATCTCGAGCATCTGCTTGTAGTTCTCGATAGCGTCGTCGAAGTCAACGGGAGCGTCGGCATATTCGGCGGCATCCGCGAACCCACGTTCTTTCAGTTCAACGATGCGTTTCATTTCCGGATGATTCAAATAAAATTCGAATTCCGGATGGTCACTATAATAGTTTGCCATTTTCTTTCTTATTTATTATTAGCCTTGTAATACTTGATGAGTTTCGGAACGACCTCCTCAACGGTGCCTACTATCACATAGTCGGCAATCTTGTTGATGGGAGCCTCGGGATCGCTGTTCACCGAGATGATGATACCCGAATCCTGCATACCGGCGATGTGCTGAATCTGACCGCTGATACCGCAGGCGATATACACCTTGGGATGCACGGTGACACCAGTCTGACCAATCTGACGGTCGTGGTCAATCCATCCGGCATCAACGGCAGCACGCGAGCCACCTACCTCGCCGTGGAGCACCTTCGCCAACTGGAAGAGCTGGTCGAAACCTTCCTTCGAACCTACACCATAACCGCCGGCTACAACGATGGGCGAACCCTTGAGGTTGTGCTTGGCAGCCTCTACGTGATGGTCGAGCACCTTAACCACGTAAGCCTCGGCAGATACATACTTAGACACTTCGGGATAAACAACCTCACCCTTGGCATTGCCCTCGTAGATAGCCTTCTGCATCACGCCTGAGCGCACTGTAGCCATCTGTGGACGGTGGTCGGGATTGACGATGGTTGCCACGATGTTACCACCAAATGCCGGACGAATCTGATAGAGCAGGTTGTCGTAGGTCTTCTGGTTCTTCTTGTCCTCATACGGACCAATCTCGAGTTCGGTGCAGTCGGCAGTCAAACCGCTGGTGAGTGATGACGACACGCGCGGACCGAGGTCGCGTCCGATGACGGTGGCACCCATAAGGCATATCTGCGGCTGTTCCTCCTTGAAGAGGTTGACGAGAATGTCGGTGTGGGGGGCAGAGGTATATGGGAACAGACCCTCGCCGTCGAAGACAAACAGTTTGTCAACGCCGTAGGGAAGAATCTGCTCTTCCACCTTACCCTTGATACCCGTGCCGGCAACTATGGCGTTGAGGTCAACACCCAGTTCATTGGCCAATTTGCGGCCCTTTGTCAAAAGTTCCTGTGAAACCTCCTGCACCTGTGTGCCCTCGATTTCGCAATATACAAATACGTTGTTCATAATCTTCTTTCGTAGATTGGGGAAGTTAAGGAAGTTAAGGAAGTTAAGGACAAATGTTGTGTCTGATTCTGTTAAGGAATTGGAGCGCAAGAACTAATGTCTTTAACTTCTTTAACTTCCTTAACTTCTTTAACTTCCAATATATACAACTCCTCTTATCTCCCTTTATCTCCTTAATTATAATTACCCAATAATCTTCTCGTTCAACAATTCCTTTACCAGTCCCTCCACGTCAGCGTCGCTGCCGGTGAGCGTCTTGCTCTCCTTGGCCTGGAAGACGATGTTCTTCACAGCCTTCACCTTGGTGGGCGAACCACTCAGACCGCACTGCTGCGGGTCGCCGTCAACATCAGCCACCGACCACTGGTTGAGAGTGAGGTAGGGACGCTCGTCGTAAAGCTCCTTGTAGGGCATGTCGTCGGTGCGCTCCATGGGAGCCGTGGCACGCTTGTATTTCATCACGAGCTTAACGTTGCACGGACGGCAGGGAGCCGCACTTCCGTTGACGGTGACTACTACTGGCATCGGAGCCTCCACTGTCTCGGCACCACCGTCGATGAGTCGGCGGATGGTGAGCTTGCCGTCTTCGCATTTCTCTATGTTCTCGGCGTAGGTCACCTGGTTCAGTCCCAGTTTCTGGGCAACCTGCGGGCCCACCTGTGCGGTGTCGCCGTCGATGGCCTGGCGACCGCCGATGACAATGTCAACATCACCAATCTTCTTGATGGCAGTGGCAAGAGCGTATGAAGTAGCGAGTGTATCGGCTCCGGCAAAGAGGCGGTCGGTCAGGAGCCAGCCGGTGTCGGCACCGCGATAGAGACCCTGGCGGATGATTTCAGCCGCACGGGGAGGTCCCATGGTCAGGATGCCTACGGTTGAGCCAGGATTCTGTTCCTTCAGCCGAAGTGCCTGTTCAAGGGCATTGAGGTCTTCCGGATTAAAGATTGCAGGCAAGGCTGCACGGTTGACGGTACCTTCGGCCGTCATGGCATCCTTACCGACATTTCGGGTGTCAGGTACTTGCTTGGCAAGTACAACAATTTTCAAACTCATAAAAAAATAATATAGATTATTGTGAAATTTCAGGGTGCAAAAGTAACAACTTTTTGAAATACAGCCAAATTAATGCTTTACAAAATGCACAAATCGGCCTGATTTGTGCACAAATTTGAAGAAATGTGCAATAATTATAATGCCGTTTGCTGCCATGCTTCTGCTGTCCGCGCGTAGGGTGTCGGCTATCGGCAGCTACATATTTTATACAATTCCACCTTATTATTATATTATAATATACTCAACTTTTGCAAGTAAAGAAAATTTGTTGGTAGTTAAGGAGTTAAGCCAAATGTTATTGTGCTTATATCCAAATAATCAAGGCTTTTTTGCAAGGCTCAAGGGAATTCCAGCCAGCAGTCATAGGAAGTTATAAATCATTAACTACCAATACATTGAGAACTACAGAAACCTGAATCATGTTACATTTGTATGTTACATTCAGAACCGCGGCGCGGTTCCATTCCCTCGTAATCCCACATTGCGACGGCGTAGCCGGACTATGTGGCGAGGAGGAGCGGTTACACTCGTTCAAGGAAGGCCACCCTATGGCCCACCCTAACCCTCCCCAGTGGGAAGAGACGATTGCTTGAGAGGGTTTTATCGGGAGTCTATATTAGAAGCTATTCAACTTCCGGTAATGGCCAATCTCTCTGCATATACGACCATGTTGTCGTCCGCTTATGGGGTAATCACTTTATGCGAGATTGTCCAGGCGCAGCCACTGGGGGTGTGGGCGTCTCGCCCGCACTTTCCGCACCCTCCTGTAATAAAATGTCATGCCGACAGTACATTACTTGCGTTGTGCGGGCGGGACGCCCACACCCCCAGCAACGTCCCCCGACAGTTTTTTCGCTTCTGGGAATTGAGCAGTGCTCAAAAAATCAAAAAGTCAGAATTTTAACACTTTTGCTTACACTTTGGTTTTTCGGGGTCTTGGAGAAATGACTGTTTTGGGTTGATTTTCATGTTAATAAGTGTGAATTTTCCGTTTTTTGCACAAAACGGAAAAATCAGTTAAGTGTTAGGGGGGAAACACTTAACTGTTTCCAGAAAATTAGTTAACTATTTTCGTTCTGGCACTTAAGTGTTTTTGAGGCAAAACTTAACTGTTTCGGGGCAAAAACTCAGGTTTTTCGGCCTCAAAACTGCGATTTTCCGGCCAAAAGTGCGGAAAAAGGGGGCTGAAAACTGCACAAACCGGCTGTTTTGTGCATGAATTTAACGGATTTTAGGTTAAAATCGTGCATATTTTGTTGACACTTTCCATCTATATAAACTTATTCCATTGATTATCAATAATTTACAAAACAGACCACTAAACTCCGAAATTTCCCGCTGACGCGCAAAAGTCAGGTCTCGCCCGATTCTTCAAAAACGGCCTGAAAATCAAAGTGTAAGCAGAAATGTTAAAAAACTGACACTTTGATTTTCATGTTTTCCAAACAAATCAACGTATGCAGGTAAGGGGGAAAGGATTATTGGGAGCTAAGGCGTTTAGTCAGATGTCTTTGTGCTTATCAACGGTCACTGTCCTCAAGGAAAGATGAATTTCCCTTGATTCGCTTTGCAGGTACGCGGTTTTTGGCTAATTTTGCATCCATTCCGCACCATCCTGCCGGCCTACGGGTACGGGCGGACAGGCGGCATTGCGGGAGATAATCCAGAAACAGCAAAGCATCATGATAGACCATCAGACCGTTGAACGCATCAAGGAAGCTGCGAATATAGTAGATGTGGTGTCAGAATTTGTCACTCTGAAGAAAGCCGGGGCCAATTTCAAGGGCCTTTGTCCTTTCCACAACGAAAAGACGCCTTCGTTCGTGGTGTCGCCCGCCCGGGGCACCTGCCACTGTTTCGGATGCGGCAAGGGCGGCAACGCCATCAGCTTCATCATGGAGCATGAGCAGATGACCTATCCCGAGGCACTCAGGTGGCTGGCCGGTAAATACCACATCGACATACAGGAGCGTGAACTTACTGACGAGGAGAAGCGCGAACAGAGCGAGCGGGAATCCATGTTCATCGTGAACGAGTGGGCAGCCGACTACTTCGAAGACCTGCTCCACAACCACCCAGACGGATCGGCCATAGGCATGCAGTATTTCCGCAGCCGGGGCATCAGGGACGACATCGTCAGGAAGTTCAGGCTGGGCTACGACCTCAGCGACCGCAAGGCACTGGCCAGGTCGGCAGCGGCCAGGGGCTACAACACCGAGTTCCTGCTCAAGACGGGCATCTGCTACAAGAACGACCAGGAAGACTACATAGACCGCTATGCCGGGAGGGTGATGTTTCCCTGGATAGGCGTGAGCGGAAAGGTGGTGGGATTCGGCGGACGGCTGCTCGATGCGCGCACCAAGGGAGTGAGCCAGAAGTACGTGAATTCACCTGACAGCGAAATCTACCACAAGGACCATGAACTCTACGGCATATTCCAGGGCAAGAAGGCCATTGCCCGGGAAGACCGCGTGTATATGGTGGAGGGCTACACCGATGTCATAGCCATGCATCAGTGCGGCATAGAGAATGTAGTGGCCAACTCGGGCACCGCGCTCTCCGTACACCAGATACACACGCTCCACAGGTTCACTTCGAACATCACGCTGCTCTACGACGGCGACGAAGCCGGCATACATGCCGCCCTCAGGGGTACCGACATGCTGCTGGCCGAGGGCATGAACCTCAAGGTGCTCCTGCTGCCCGACGGCGACGACCCTGACAGCTTCGCCAGAAAGCACACCGCTGCTGACTTCAGGGACTACATAGAGAAAAACCAGACCGACTTCATACAGTTCAAGACACGGCTGCTGCTTGACGGACAGCGCGACCCGCTCAAGCGCAGCGAGGCCATCAACTCCATCGTCAGGAGCATATCGGTCATCCAGAATCAGATACTGCGCGACACGTATCTGCACGACTGCGCCTCGGCCATGGGCATGAGCGAAGGAACGCTCATCAATACCATGAACCAGTTCATCAGGAACAGCAGACAAGACAAAGCCGCATCGCCAGCCCCCCCCCGGCCTGTGAATGCGACTATGTCCTTGCAGAATGCACCGTCCCGTCCGGGTGTGGAGCAGATGCTTGCCGCCATCATCATCAGGCATGGCGAAACCGTCATCTTCCGACAGGTGGAGGACGATGAAGGCCATCTCATAGACCTCAATGTGGCACAATACATTGACTATAATCTCAGCGTGGACGGCCTGTCCTTCGAAACGCCGCTCTTCAACACCATCCTGCAAGAGGCCGTGGACCATTCGGGCGACCCCGGATTCAAGGCCGAGACTTACTTCGCCCATCACGACAACATTGAAATCAGCCAGCTGGCCACCAGTGTGGGCATGGACCGCTATGAGCTGCTGTCTGAACAGAAAGGGAAAGGGCAGGAGGATGAGGACCTGGCTCCTGAGCTGGTGGTGGCCAGGGAGGCCGACCGCGAGGAACGCATACGCAAGGAGACGGACCACCTGCTCAACGACTTCCGCATGGATCTGCTTGACCGTCAGCTCAAAGACATACAACAGCAGATCAAGGCTGCCGCAGACGATACGGAAAAACTCATGCAGCTCATGGCGCAGTATAAGAAACTGCACCAGATGCGCAGTGAACTGGCCAGGATGCTGGGCAAGAACATCCAGTGAAGGGTGGGTGGAAAACCGCTGACTGACTTTCCGTGAAGACACAATACCAGACTGTTTCCAATTTGACTGTGAAAATTCCATAACAAAAAAGGAGAGAAAATTTGCGTGAAAACACGCAGATTTTCCACGGTTGTGTTAAATGAAATAGCGTGAACTTGATTTGATTTTCCGGAAATCTTACTTTTGCCTTCATGTTCCGGACGGACAGGAGTTAGGGTGAGGCCTTCTCCAAGGCTGACCGACAGCCAGTTCGATGAGGCCAGCGCGCTGATTGAAGGATTCAGCGGCCGCTCAGGAGCTGAAGGCACAGGAGGAGTAGCGGATCAAGAAAAAGATAGAAAGGAAAATCAGCGAGAAGTCCTGTGAGCGGAAACTCGATGCGCAGGAACAGGACGGGCGCAGGAAAAGGAGGAAGCGGAGGTAAGGGCGCATTTGTGATGCCGCAAAGCCATGGCCGGATGCGGCGGCGTTTGTTCCGCACCCTGTGCTTGCCGATGCCTTCCCCGGATTACAGGAATTTTTCTCCCCCGGCTTTTCAGGGCTGAATCTGCAAGTCCGGAAAAGCCAACTGATTTGTTCGTAAAAGCGAACAGAAAGAATTTCATGTCTTAACTCTAAACTGCATTTCACGCCGTGGAATATAGTGTTCACGCCGTGAAATATAGTGTTCACGCCGTGAAATATAGTGTTCACGCCGTGAACTGGAGTTTGCAGTGAAAGGTCGCCAACCTTTCTGTTAGCTTCCGGGAACTTTCCGCTTCACTGTTCCGGACTTTGTTCCCAGTCCTTTCCTGGCCGGCACGGAGAAGGTGAGCGGGCAGGACAGGAACAGCCCTGGGAGGCTGCATATCGCCTATTCTTTTTGTTTGCCGTTGGAGATACGGATGTTTTTCCGTAATTTTGCAAAGGAATCATCATAGAAGGAAAAACAGTCCACGAGGGACAATAATGACAATAATGACAATAATAAAGAAAAGGAAATGACCGGAACAGACAAGAATCTCACAGGAAGCGTCTATGGCTTCCTGCTCATGGTCCTGCTGGCAGCCGCAGCTGTAGTGCTGGGTGAGACGGAAGTGGCCAGACAACTCTCCATCAGTCCGCTCATCATAGGAATCATCCTGGGCATGGTCTTCGCCAACACCCTGAAACGCTACATGCCTGAGACCTGGGAGAAGGGCATCGGGTTCTGCTCCAAGCGCATACTGCGGTTGGGCATCGTGCTTTATGGCTTCAGGCTCACGTTCATGGATGTGGCCGATGTGGGGCTGAAGGCTGTGTGTGTGGATGGCATTGTGGTGTGTGGCACGCTGCTGCTGGGACTTGTCCTGGGGCGCATGCTGCGCATGGACCGTGACACCACCCTGCTCACGTCAATCGGCAGTGCCATCTGCGGTGCCGCAGCCGTGCTGGGGGCGGAAGGCGTGGTCAGGGCCAAGCCCTACAAGACCGCTGTGGCTGTCTCCACGGTAGTCATCTTCGGCACGCTCTCCATGTTCCTTTATCCTGCTGCCTATAGTGCGGGCCTGCTTTCGCTCACGCCATGGCAGATGGGCATCTACTGTGGCTGCTCGGTCCATGAGGTGGCCCATGTGGTGGGTGCGGCAGGAGCCTTGGGCGACAGTGTCGCGGGCACGGCCATCATTGTGAAGATGATACGCGTGATGATGCTGGTGCCGGTGTTGCTGGTGCTGGGTTATGTGGAGGCCCGGCGCGCCGGGAGCAGGGAGGGACAGCGTGTGGCGATACCCTGGTTCGCGCTGCTTTTCCTGGGCGTGATAGGGCTGAACTCCCTTTCCTTCATCCCGCAGGCAGCGGTGAACGGAGTGAACACGCTGGACATGTTCCTGCTCACCATGGCCATGACCGCGCTGGGTTCCGGCACCACGGTCGATAAGTTCAAGGCGGCCGGTCTGAAACCGTTTGTGCTGGCTGCCCTGCTGGCTGTATGGCTGATGGCAGGCGGCTATGTGCTGGCCTCGTTCTGCTGAGGTGGAAACAAGATGACAGACAACATATTGAGAAAACGACATGTACTATATAGAAAAGACTTTTGAGATTTCGGCCAGTCATCAGCTGAAGCTCTCCTATGCCAGCAAGTGCAGCAGGCTTCATGGCCATAACTGGCTGGTCACGGTGAGCTGCCGGGCCGAACAGCTGGACGGGAACGGCATGGTGACGGACTTCAGTGAGGTGAAGCGCCTTGTCATGGACAGGCTGGACCATGCCAACCTGAACGAGGTGCTGCCCTTCAACCCGACGGCAGAGAACATTGCACGGTGGATTGTGGAGCAGGTGCCCAATTGCTACAGGGCGCGAGTACAGGAAAGCGAAGGCAACGTGGCCATCTATGAACTGTAGTGGCCATGAAGCGGGTAAACGACATCTTCTACTCGCTGCAGGGCGAGGGATTCAATGCGGGTAAGGCCGCGGTGTTCGTGCGCTTCTCCGGCTGCAACCTGAGCTGCCCGTTCTGTGACACGGACTTCAGGGCGTTTACGCTCATGGACAACGCCCGGATTGTAGAAGCCGTGAAGCGGGAGGCGGAAATGGCTGACGCTAAGCCGATGGTGGTGCTCACCGGAGGAGAGCCGGCTCTGCAGGCCGACGACGAGCTGGTGCGTATGTTGCATGAAGCCGGTTTCAGCGTGGCCATGGAGACCAACGGCACCATCATGCCGCCACAAGGCGTGGACTGGATAACCTGTTCGCCCAAGGGCAATGCCGTGCTCACCCGTTGTCAGGAACTGAAGTGTATCTTCGGAAAAGGCATGGAGGTAAACGACTGCGGCATCCATGCCGACCACTATTTCCTGCAGCCCTGCGACACGGGGTGTGAGGAAAGGAACAGGGAGAACATGCTGGCCTGTATAGCGTATGTGAAGCGGCATCCGCGCTGGAGACTGTCGCTGCAGACACATAAGCTCGGAGGATTCAAATGATATATGTACACTGGATAGTGTTCGTGGCCTATGTGGCGGTGGTTGCCGCTACCGTGGTGAAGGTGCTGCTGGACAACCGCCAGCCCGAAAAGACCATGGCATGGGTCATGGTGCTCGTGCTGGTTCCGGTGGCCGGATTCGTGCTCTACTTCTTCTTCGGGCAGGACACCCGGCGCATGCGCCTGATCAGCCAGCGCAGCATGGACCAGCTCACGCGGCGCACCATGTATGAATTTACCGAACAGCGCGACCTGAAGGTGAGCGACCAGCACAAGCCGCTGGTGAAGCTTTTTGCCAACCAGAGCATGGCGTTGCCGTTCAAGGACAACGAAGCGGACATCTTCACATGTGGTGATGACTTCTTTACCGCTCTTCTGCAGGAAATATGGAATGCAGGAAAACACATCCATCTGGATACCTACATCATTGAGGACGACCCGCTGGGGCGGCTGGTGGCCGACATGCTGTGCGACAAGGCGCGCCAGGGAGTGGAAGTGAGGCTTATCTATGATGATGTGGGTTGCTGGAAGGTCAGGAACCGCTTCTTTGAACGGATGCGCGAGGCTGGAGTCGATGTGCATGCGTTCATGCCTGTGAAGTTCCCGGCTTTCACGGGCAAGGTGAACTACCGCAACCACCGCAAGCTGTGTGTGATTGACGGGCAGGTGGCATTCATCGGCGGTATGAACATTGCCCTGCGCTATGTCAGGGGAAACAAGGGAAGACCTTGGCGGGACACCCATCTGCGTGTCAGGGGCGGAGCCGTTTATGCCATCCAGCGCGCCTTCCTCATAGACTGGTATTTCGTGGACCGCACACTGATCACTGACAGGAAATACTATCCGCCACAGAATCGGCCCGTATGCAACAACTGCATAGCACAGGTGGTGACAAGCAGCCCGGTGGCACCCTGGCCGGACATCATGCAGGGCTATGTGAGGATCCTCATCGAGGCAAAGGACTATGTGTATATAGAAACACCTTACTTCCTGCCTACAGAACCCATACTCTTTGCACTCCGCACAGCTGCACTGGCAGGTGTGGATGTGCGACTGATGCTGCCGAGGCACAGCGATTCCAGACTGATGGAATGGGCCAGTATCTCCTATGTACAGGCCATACTTGAGGCCGGGGTGAGGGTGTTCCTCTATCAGGACGGGTTCAACCACAGCAAGCTGATGGTGTGTGATGATACGGTGTGTACCTGTGGTTCCACAAACGTGGATTTCCGGAGTTTCGAGAACAATTTCGAGGCCAACATCTTTTTCTATGACCAGGCTATGGCACAGCGATTCAAGGAAGTGTTCAGGAAAGACATGGCCATGTGTACCGAGATCAGTGAACGTGACGGTATCTCCGGAAGACCATTCTTCCAGCGACTTTGGGAATCGCTGGTCAGGCTGCTTTCGCCACTGCTGTGATGTGCCCGGGAAAAGGAACCGGCAGGAAAAAGGACATGATGTACTGGGAAAAGGAACAGAACAAGGAACTCAAGCAGGCCTGGGAATTTACAGAGCACACAGGAGTGAGCATCTTCCTGACAGGCAAGGCGGGGACGGGTAAGACCACGTTCCTGAGATATGTCGTGGAACACAGTACAAAACGCATTGTCGTGGTGGCACCGACCGGTGTGGCTGCAATCAATGCCGGTGGCGTGACCATACACTCCTTTTTCCAGCTTCCCCTTTCACCGTTCGTTCCCGGTAGCAATGTGAAGGAACGCTTCGACTTCAGCCGCGAGAAGCGCAAGATAATATCGTCCATAGACCTGCTTATCATCGACGAAATCTCCATGGTGCGCAGTGATTTGCTGGATGCGGTGGACTATGTGTTGAGGCGGTTCCATGACAAGTACAAGCCTTTCGGTGGAGTGCAATTGCTCATGATAGGTGACCTGGGACAGCTGACACCGGTGGTGACGGCTGAAGACGAGGCCTTGTTGCGCGGACATTATGATACACCCTATTTTTTCGGCAGCAGAGCCTTGCAGCAGACCCCTTATGTGACCATACAGCTGGAAAGGATCTACCGGCAGACGGATGCCAGGTTTGTCGAGCTGCTTGACCATGTGCGCCATGGTGTGCCTACAGCAGAGGACCTGCACACACTGAACAGACTTTATGACCCGGCGTTCAGACCTGATGAGGAGGACGGTTACATCAGGCTGACCACCCATAACCAGACAGCCCACAACTATAATGCAGGGGAACTGCAGCGGTTGCCTGGGGACACTTTCACATTCAAGGCCGAGATACAGGGCACATTTCCTGAATATGCTTATCCTACTAACGAACTGCTTGTCCTGAAGAAAGGGGCACAGGTGATGTTCGTGAAAAATGATACCAGCGACCAGCATCTGTATTATAATGGTAAGATCGGGAAGATAACCGGCATTGGTACAGGGAATATCACGGTGGTGTGTGCAGGGGAAAGCACTGAGATAGAAGTTCAGCCGCAGATATGGGAAAACTCGAAATATTCCATAGACCCGGAGACAAAAGAAATAGTGACCGACATTCAGGGCATCTTCAGGCAGTATCCCCTGCGGCTGGCCTGGGCCATCACTATACACAAAAGCCAGGGACTGACATTTGACCGTGCTATCATAGATGCAGGACTGTCGTTCGCCCCAGGGCAGGTGTATGTGGCGTTAAGCCGGTGCAAGTCGCTGCAGGGGATGGTCATCGCCTCACCCATAGACCGGCAATGTATCATCAGCGACAGACAGGTGGAAACCTATATCGCCCATCAGGAATCGCAGACGCAGAAGAGTGTGGAAATCCTTCCTGCACTCAAGGAAGACTATTATAGGCAGCTGCTTATGGAGCTGTTCGGCTTTCACGAGATATATGCCAAGGAAGAGTATATAGGAAGACTGCTGGTGGAATATTTTCCCAGAACATACGACCCGCTCGCGCTTCTGCATAAGCAGACCTTGGCTGGCCTGAAGTCGGAGGTCGTGGAAGTTGCGGTGAAGTGGTTGATGAAAATACGTTGCATGGATAACGGTCAGCTGCATGAATCCGGATTCCTGGACAGGGTGAGACGCAGTGCAGAGTATTTCCGGGATAAGCTGAAGTTCCTGCTTGACGAACCTGTGGCACAGACAAGGAAAGCGGAATGCCGGAGCAGTGAGGGAATGAAACGCATGAATGATGCACTGTCGGATTTCATCGTGATGTATCTGTCAAAATGCAGGTTGCTGAACGGTGTGGCAGAGAACGGATTCGATACGGCACGTTATCTGCACATGAAGCAGCATGCAATGGTGGAGGCGTTGGAAGAGCTCTATGCACCTGCCAGGAAGAAACGTCAAAGGAAAACATCCAATGAACCTAAGCCCCGGAAAGAGAAAACCTGGGAAATGTCTTTCCGGCTCTACATGTCGGGAATGAAGCCGGGAGAGATTGCGAAGGAACGCAAACTGGTGTTGTCAACCATATACGGCCATCTGGCACGCTATATCGCCAACGGGAAAATATCCCTCTCTGCCATTATCGACCCGAAGAAAGCTGAGGCAATCAGGCAGGTGGTGAACAGAGTGGGGATAGAAGCCGGGTGTCCTGCAGTTAAGGAACTTTGTCCGCCGGAGATAACTTATGAAGAGGTGAATCTTGTATATAAGGTCATGTCATTTGAGTCATGACCAGAAGGATATGTTATTGTCCAGGTTCTTCCCTTTGACGGAACACGGAGAAGTTCACACTGCCGTAATTCCTGTGTTCCACAAACAAAGTATGGGATGAAAAGTCGTTTGTCTTTCCGTGTTCAAGGACCAGCAGACCGTTGGGTTTAAGAGCACGGCTGTTCAGGACCAGGTCGGGTATTTCTTCGATGCCGTGAAGCGCATAGGGCGGATCGGCAAACACCAGGTCAAAAGAGCGCTTGCAGCTTTTCAGGAAGCGGAAGACATCGCCACGGACAAGTACATTGTTCAACGTCCCTATCTTCTGCATACATTGCCTGATAAATGCGGCATGGTCGCGGTCGGCCTCTACGCTCACCACTTCTTCGCAGCCTCTTGAAATCAGTTCCAGTGATATGCTTCCTGTTCCTGCAAACAGGTCGAGTGCGGTTGCACCATCAAAGTCCATGTACCCTGTAAGTACATTGAATATGTTTTCCTTGGCAAAGTCCGTAGTAGGCCGGGCTTTAAAGTTTCTGGGAATATCGAAATGACGGCCTTTATAGATTCCTGTAATGATGCGCATGGATATGTGATGATTCCTTTATTTGTTATCTGCCTTTGGCAAAGAGCGTCTGCAAGTCAAAAGGCATGTTCCTGATTCCTGTTACAGGTGCCCGGTTGAAATCTGCAGAAGGATTGAGCAGATAGGTGTTGTGTATATATGTTTTAAGTGCTTCTGTCAATTCATCATTTCCTGCTTCAGTATGGACGAGGTGAAGCTCATCGTGGTTCACGTCCATGCCTAACTGTTTCCAGACGTTCAGGATATAATATGCCACATCGCTGATTGCTGTGGCATCAAAACGGTTGCAGAAGATGAATCTGCTCTGCCGGAAGGCAAACACGTCGGCTTCCCTGTCATGTACATACACATATAGCTTACGACGCATTCCTGTAAAACTCCTTTTGTGAAGATAGCTCCATACGGGTTGCATCAGTGGCATGAACCGGACATCTGTGAACCTGTCGTTAAGTACGGTCTGCAAATCACCGTTGACAGCAAAGACTGCCACTGCATTCTGGTTGGGTAATACGGTGTGGAGGATGACATCGCTTCTTTCCATCCCATAGACATGCCGATAAAGTACATCTGCCTGTTCTTCTGTGAATTCCTCTATAGGAATGAGTAGCACGCAGGAATCTGTCATTGCCAGCACCCTGCAGAACCCTTGGAAGGGCAATCCTCCATCGGCAAGGGCTTGTCTCAGGTTTGCAGCCATCGACATGCCGCCTTTTAGTGCATAAGGTTCGAACAATACACCGTAATCCGACTGACTGTCGGCTGCGGAAAATGAAAGATGTGAACGTCCTATGCGTATCACCAATCTGGTCTGGGGAGGAAATTGTAAACGATTCTGCATGAAGATATATTTTATCTTGTGAGTGAGAATTTCATGCTGAGCCCGAAATCCTGCGTTGTTGTAGGATAGCTCGATGATGACAGCAGAGGTGTATTGGTTTGCCGGTCATAATAGAAGCTCATGGTGAGAAGTTTTGACAAGGCGTATTCCGCAGAGAAGGATAGCTTAAACGCGGTGTTGCCACTTGAGGCATTGCTGGTCATGGTCGCAATGTCACGGCTGATGCTGGCTTGTTTCCTGTAAGAAAGGTCAAGACGGAGATTCAGGCTGCTGTTGAATGTCGAGGTGGATGTCGTTGTGGATTTAGACTTGGCTGCGCTGTTCTTGTCGTCTGTTTCCGCTTTCTTTCCTTTTTGTTTTACGGCGCGGTGGTTCTTTGGTGCGAACAGCTTGAAGTTGCTGACTTTATATCCAAGGCTGGCTTTCCAGTCGTGGGATGTAGCCTCATTGATCTGTACACTGGTCATGCTGAGACTAAGTGCACGTGTGGAAACATAGCTAAGTCCGGCCGTAAGACCACTTTGGAATGTCACGTCAATGCCGAAGAGCGGAGAGAAGGACTCGTTTATACTCACCTGTGAAACATTATACATAGAACTGGGAACCGGATTACCTGTCGTGGCATCGGTGATGAAACCAAGGCCTGCTCCCATATACTCAACAAATGTGCTGTAGGAACTGTATGATCCTACGGCATATACACTTTTATAAGCATGGCTGAGGGTGACACTCTTGAAGACATCCCTGAACCATGGCAGTTTCCCCAAACCACTGTATTTGACAGTCCAGTTGGGAAGAAGGCATGAAAGGGCAGGGAATATATCAAGGGTGTTGCCCATAGAAGTGTATGCAGAGAGGAATGCTGGTACCATGACATCTGCACTGTACGGGTTTACTCCTCCATGAGAGGGGTCAAACGGCTGTCCTGCCAGTGGCGTTCCTGCTGGATATACAGCATTGGCGTACCGGGCTTCCACGCGTTGGCGGAACGATTCGAGCGATTGGCAGAATCGTTCGAAAGAGGGTGAATGGTATCCATTGTTGGCATTGCCTGTACCTTCAAATGCACTGCGCAATGATAGTGTGGTCATGGTAAAATTACCACTCTGTGTGGTGGGATTGCCCTGATACATATACTGAATGCTCTTTGATGTAGTTTCCGACCGGCTTGCATTAAGGTCAATTTTCAGATTCTTCACAGGCTCAAGGGTCATCCTGAGTTGCAGGTCTTCATTCTTCGACGTCGTGGCCGGTGTGGCAACGGAGTCGTTGATAAGCAGCCAGTCATTGCGGCGTGCTTTCTCAATGTAGGAGTCGCCTGTAAGTCCAAAGGCAAAATCAAGGCCGGGAGAGAGCGCTCCAGTACCGCGTGTCTGACCGAATGCATCTCCTATAGTCGGCATGAATCCGGGGAGTGACATGGCATACTGGTTTGAATAGGTGAAACTTACGTTTCGTACCATCATGAGCACACGGGCCACAGTTTGCATGGTCTTATACCAGGGTTTCTCGTCAAGAGGTTCCTTTGGCGTGACCGTTATCTTGAGTTTAAGGGCTGAATCCACGCTGTTGAGTATGCGGATATTGTTTTCATCCACTTTCTTGTACTTCAGGTCAAAGCCCTTGCCGTCCTGTGTCTTTGCAGTGACAACAAGCCGTTTGGTTTTCTTCCCATGTGCAAACTGGATGGTGGTGTCCGGCATTAATGTTATTTCGCGTTCCACAGACTTCTGGTTTTTGGGCAATGCCTGTTTCTTGGGGTCTATGTCTTTTCCGGCATTGTCTTTAGTGTCATTCTTTTTGTTGATAGCGGATCGGGCCGGCTTTTTTGTCTCCCGTTTAGGCTCTTTGTTGAACCGGTCGTTGGCTTTCTTGAGGAAAGGCACGTGGTTGTAGAGTTTCTCAAGATTGAATGTGCCGTTAAGTGTCAATCGCCTGTTATTGGCAATGGTATTGCCAAGTGATGTACCGTCTTCAAGGTCAGTTCCACGTACCCAGTTATATGAAGCCGTATAATTGGCATCTGCGTTGAGCCAGTTGAAAATGGGTACGAGATTGAGTGGTAACTGGTAAGAAAGTGTAAAGTTCTGGTTATAGTCAAGTGGTGTGCCAAAATGCTTGATGCTGGTCCATACGGAGTCTTTCCATGCCGTGTACCGGTCTGGGTAGAGGTCTTTGTTGACAGGAGTATATGGTTCTTCTATTTCAGCGTGTGTCGCGCTTTGGAAGTGCATGTGCAGGTTTTTGGTAAAGTCCCACTGAATGGAGAAATCCCTGTTCCACAGGAACTGTTCACTGAATGTGAGCGGCAATTGTGACCCTCCGAGATCTTCCATGTCACGTTCCTGAAGTTCATAGTAGCTGCGTGTGATGTCTGAGTTGAAACTTATATTCTGTGGCAACCAGTTGAACCCGAATTTGCGGAAGATGTCGAGCCATTTGCTCTTGTCCTTTATTTTCTTGAAAGGTTCGAAGGCCTTGTACACAGGTGTCCAGTTATAGCTCATGGATCCGCGCCAGTTGTCTTCTTTCTCATATACGGTGGTTTCACCCGATGAGAAATTATGGCTATGGCTATAGGAGAACGAGAAGTTTCCCGGATCATACGGCATGGGATGCCGTTTGGTATGTATGCCTACTCTGACATTAGAGAGTGAGAAGTTGGTATTTGTGGTTTTTGTCACCGCAATGCTTTCTATAGAGTCACATTCGTGCTGCGTTGCCGCAGTCTGCAGGGCGTCATCAAGTTCCATGTCTGTATCCAGCGGATTGTACTTGGGCCTGTTCTCCTCTTTAGAGACTGAGAAATAGAGCGGTGCACTGACTTTTGCCTTATCTGGGAAGAACTTGCCCAGTTCCAGGCTTGTTGTAACGGTATAGGACTTGAAGTCTTCCTTGGCGCGCTGTGAAACGCCCTCTTCAAGACCACCGAATCCTTCAGTCGTATAGCGACCTTGCATGTTGACACTACCGAGGTCGGAAAGCTGTACATTGAGTGTACCCTGTGCAGCCCATCCCCCGTTACTGTTATATTCTTTCAGTCGCAATTCGTTGACCCATATTTCACCGCTCTTCACTTCACTGGAATTGTTGCGCACACCGATGATCATGGTCTTTACCTCTCCAAGCGAAGGATTTCCCATCACAGTGATGCGGTTTGCCGGTTTGTCTTCATCATAGCCAGTAAAGGCGCGTGTAAACGAAGCACGTCCTTCTGCCTTGGCACGGTTACGCTCCTTTTTCAGTGCGGTAAACAGGCTTAGCGGAATGTCGAGCATATTGTCTGCTGGCCAAACGGCTTCACAGTCGGCTCTGGAGTATTTGTCGTACTTATTGTAGTTGGGCGTAAGCTTGAGTGGAATCTCATACTCATAATAGTTGTTCTTGTAGTCACTTCCCACGCGTACAAATAAAGCCAGCTGATTGTCTGCAAGGTTGGTGGCATTAGGTTCAAGCATGTTGGCATGGACAAACATCTGCAGTCTCTTGTACTGGCGGAGGTCGAGCGATGTGTTGCGGTACACGGCTTTCGATTCTCCTGAACCAAGGTTAGA
Organism: Prevotella sp.; assembly: GCA_051875605.1. Classification (GTDB taxonomy): domain Bacteria; phylum Bacteroidota; class Bacteroidia; order Bacteroidales; family Bacteroidaceae; genus Prevotella. The sequence goes on from JBJEHA010000080.1 coordinate 90,327, forward strand.
CACGACCATGGAAAGCGACTGCTCGTTCTCTTCCACGAGCTGTGGCTGTTGCGGATCCTGTCCTCTGCGTATGCCTGGAGGCAATACGTAGTTCACCGGTGTCTTGTCGTTGTTCTCCTCTATGTTTACGGCACTGACAGTGAGTTTTCCCTGCTGTGTCGCATTGTTGTCAAGGTTCTGCTCATATATGCGCCAGTCGCCCCGCACCAGGTCGAAGCTACCGAAACGGAGCACGATGGGGTGCTTGAATCCTGTCATGAACATGCGCATAAAGCGTATGCTCGTGAAATCGTTTATGCTGCCCACACGCCGCTCAAAGTCAGACAGCGGAATGCGGAACTGGTACCATGTGGCCTCTTCCTTGTTCCCATTGCGCAGTGTGCGTGTGGTGACACGCTTGTCTGCGATGAAGTTCTGTCCCACGACAAGGTCTTCAGGCCTTATGGATACGTGGTACTGGTAGTATTTCTCATACTCATTGAGTGTATAGTCCTGGTTGATGTCCTCTACGTCAGGAGTCGATTTGTAGGATGTGTCATAGTTCTCGCTGCGTGTGTCGCTGTCCGGAGAGTTGCCTTGCGGATTGTTGATGTACTTGTATCTGCGCAGGATGGATGCCTGCATCTCATCGTAGTCTCGTCCCCTGTAGTAGTGGTAGTCATCGTTGGCCGGGTCGTTCATGATTGAGTCGAAGACGGCTGGGCTGACTTTTCCCTGTACTGCGGTAAGGAATTCCTGATAGGATGCGAACGCCCGTTCTTCCTCATCGGTCAGTCCGTTGAATCCCACATCCTGAAGTGCCCTTGACCCTGTCGAAGTGGCAAAGGCATAGGTTACGGTAGCCTGGGTAGGAATTTTTCCCCATTGTGTGGTTGTGAAGTTTCCGGAGCCATCTACGGGCATGCCGCTTTCGTAGAATTTCTTTCCGTCGCGCAGGATGTCCTCGCTCACTTCACCGAGGTTGATGTAGAAGTCGCCTCCATAGTCAGCTGCTGTTCCCTCGCGCGAAGTGTAGATGAAGGGGTCGAGCATCCAGAACTCCATGTATTCTATGTTAGCTGTCTCGAAGTCGTTGGTGTCGAGTTTCCTCATCATGCCTCCCCATGTTGTGGCCGGGTTGGGTAGCGTTCCGTCCGGATTGAGTTCAGGGTTGAAGTTGTATGGTCCCCGTTCGTTGGGATAGAAGGCCAGGTTCAGTATGCTCAGTGTGGAGGTAGCCCCGTTGTAGCTGCTCTGGTTGCGGTTGGGGTATAGTTCGTTGACGTAGATTTCCCTGACATAGTGGTTGGACAGCTGGTCCAGGTCGCTTTTGATGTGGCTGGGGGTGAGCGATGAACTGCGGCGTGTAAAGAGCGGGTCTATCGTGTACCAGGCGAGCAGTGAGCGGTTGTATCCGCTTCGCAGTGTTGTCTTGTCGGAGCTTTCGGGGAAGGTGGAGGGCACGCTGGATATGATCCAGGATGTAGGTGTGCTCACGTCGATGACGCTCTTTGCCGCCTCGAAGTCGTCTATGTAGGAAGCGTTGTCCTGTATGCCGCTGCTCTGTCCGGCTATGAGCTGTGCGAACTCGCCCTTGAACGAGATGCTTGACGGCTGTGTCAGGTGGAGCAGCGGAATCTTGTCGAGCAGGTTGGTGAGCCACTGGCTTTCCTTCTTCCAGTTGATGTTGACTCCCCAGATTGTGTTGTTGAGCGGTTCAGACCCCATGTTCACTTTTGTGGTGAGTGCCTGTTCGGAGAGGTGCTGCAATGTACCGCTTATCTGGAAGTCCTTGGAGAAGTCATATTCCCAGTTCAGTCCGTACATGGTCTTGCGCTGCATGCTGTAGTTGGTGTTGTTCTCCACCGACACGTTGATGGAGGTTCCGGCATCAATGATGCTCTGGTTGAGTATGGTCACTTCCCCTGCGCTATAGTCCACGGTATAGTCGGACCCTTCCGTGAGTACCACGCCGCCGGCCGTCACCACGACAGAGCCTTGCGGAATGTTCCCGCCTGCTCCTACGGATATGACATTGGCTGCTGTTCCCTTGAACTGGGTGTATATGATGTACTTGTTCTTCTCGGCTATCTGCTGGGCTACGGTCTTGGTGGAGTCATACAGTTCGGTGAAGGCATATTTCCTGGCCTTCTCCATATCCACCTGCTTTGACCTCAGGTATTCGTAGATATAGCTTCCGAAAGGTTCGGTGCAGGGGAAGAACACCCGTCCGTTGCTCACCGTATAGCCTTCCACATAGTCGAAATAGCCGTTGGAGTGTACCTTCATGTTGTTGTCGAGCCGGTCGGCGCCCAGTGCCTTGATGATGGGTTCTTCCTTGACCACCGGTTCGGGGATGTAGGTCAGATACACTCCTGCCGTGTCGCTCTGGAACTTCACGTCGAGCCTGAACTTGTCTTTCTCCACGTTGTCACCGAGCTTGTAAACGTTCTTCATCATGAGCCGCCAGTTGCCTTGTGAGGGGTTGTTGCTGGTGTTCTTGAGCGACTTCACGAAGAGTGCCTGGCTGACATCCGTGATGTCTGAAGCGAACTCGCCCACCTGATAGGTCATGCCCCCGTAGGTATATTCATAGGCCACTGCCAGCACCTGGTCGGTCTGCAAGGTGGATTTCAGCGACACGTAGCCCAGTGCGGTGTTGACGGTGTATTCTGAGGCGGAGAGCAGTCGTGCCTTCTCCAGTTTCTCATAGTCCACGCCGCCAGTAAATCCCGGAATGCCGTCGAGCACGGTAGAGGTCTGGTCTATGTCGCGCGCTGCGCTGTAGGTGTTCACCATGGCCGAGTATTCGGAGTTGGCGTTGTTGGAAGGCACGCCGGTGCCTGTTCCGCCCCAGTTGCCGTTGGAGATGCCTGAAGCCTCGCCCAGGTCGGTCAGTGCGATGATGTTCCTGGTGTTCGATGTGGTACCGGTCTTGTTGGTCACCCAGATTTCCACGCGGTTGATCTTGATGCCTGTGGTCATGTTGGGCAGTGTCTTCATGGCGGCATCATACTTGGTACGGAAGTAGTGCGACAGGAAGAAGTGCCTGTTCTCCTCGTAGTCTGTCACGTTTATTTCCTTCGTGGTGTATTGTGAGCCGCCTTTGGTCGATACGCTGGTGGTGGATGATTTCTTCTGCGAGGCCACCAGCTGCAGCTTGAGCTTACCGAACTGCAGGTCGGTCCTGAGTCCGAAGAGCGAGCTGGCGCCCTTGACCAGTGACGAGTTGGAGGGGAAGGAGATGTTTCCGGCTTCCACGAGCTTGATGATCTCGTCTTCCTTGCCGTCGTACTTCAGCTTGATGTTCTGTGTGTCGAAGTCGAAGGTGGCGTCCGTGTTGTAGCCCATGTTCATGTTCACCTTGTCGCCCACCTTTCCGTTGATGCTCAGGTTGATTTTCTCGTCGAAGTCTATGGTGGTGGTTTTCCTGTTCCTGATGGGCAGCGACGGGTTGTCTATGTTCTTGAGTGTGGCGCCGAACTTGAGTTCTGCCGTTCCCTGTGTCTTTACCCTCACTCCGCCCGGGCCGAAGATCTTCTCCGCTGGTCCCAGGTCGAAGTGCATGTCCGTGAAGTCGAACTTCTCCTTGCCCTTGGCCTGGAAAATCTCGTCGTTCTTGTCGCGGAAGAAGCGTTCGAACATCTTCTTCTCGCTCCATTTGCGGTACTCCTCGGGAGTCATCATGAAGGGCGCGTTGATGTAGGAGTCGCCTATCTTCGACCCTATGATATACCGGTTGAGCGAGTCGTTGTACACCACCTCCTGCTTCAGGTTGTCGGGCCGTTTAAGGTCCATGCCGTTCTGGTCGAGGTCTTCGAGCGTGACGGGCAGCGTGCGCTGTATCTTCCAGCGCGGGTTGAGCAGCGAGTCGGGTATCTCCTCGTCCTCTTCAAATATGGGCTGCGCCTTCACCGTCGTGGTGTCCTTGGCCTGTGGTGTGGAGGTCTCCGTGGCCTGTTGCCTTGCCGCGCGGTTCCGGTTGGCTCTTCTCGGGTCGTCCTGAAGCCGGGGCACGCTGAATGCAAACCCTGCCATGCTGATGGCAAGCAGCATGGCGAGCAGTGTGTATATGTGCTGTCTGGTTTTCATTCCTCTTTCCTGTACCCCTTTCCCTTTGTCCGGACGGTCTCCGTTTCCCTACTTTATCTGTTTCAGTGCCAGTTTCACCACCTGTTCTACGGGCAGCTCCGGCTGTTCCTGCATGATGGCCGTGACAATCTTGGCCGATGGCGCGGGCGAGAAACCGAGCATGGTGAGTGCCGAGACGGCCTCATCGCGTATCTCGGTGTCAACTGCCGCTGCGGCGGAAGCTCCGGCCATGGGCAGTTCTTCGGTTATGCCGAGCGACACGATTTTGTCTTTCAGGTCCACGATGATGCGCTGCGCCGTCTTCAGCCCTATGCCCTTCATGGTCTTCAGCAGCCGCTCGTTGCCGCTGGATATGGCGGCACACAGTTCTGCGGGCGAGGACGAGGAGAGGATCATCCTTGCGGTGTTCGAGCCTACTCCGGACACGCTGATGAGCAGCCTGTACAGTTCGCGTTCCTGCCTTGTGGCAAAGCCGTAGAGAGTGAACGAGTCGTCGCGCCCGCCGGTGACGAGTGCCTCGTGCACCAGCAGCTTCACCTCCTCCTTGCCTTGTATGGCCGTGTAGGTGTTGAGCGAGATGTTGAGCGCATAGCCCACTCCTGCAGCCTCCACCACGGCCATTGCCGGGGTCAGTTCGGCCAGTGTTCCTCTGATGTATTCTATCATTGTCCTTGTCTGTCTTTTCTGTGCATATCCACCTGCGTGGATTTATCCTTATATTAATGCGCGCGCCCTCGTGCGAAGACCCACATACTTACCTAAACGCATGGTGTGTGCATTTATTGTATAAGTGGTTGGAAAACTGATTTGCGTCAAGTATGGCTTGGAAAAACCAGGGAGTTCCTTAAGGCCACCCTGACCCTCCCGGTGGGGAAGAAACCGTAATTTGAGTTTTTTGGGGGCAGGAAACCCATCAGGACTAAAAATCAAAGTGTCAGATTTTGGGCGCTTTTCCTTACACTTTGATTTTTGGTCGTTTTCTGAAGAGTCGGGCGAGAACGGATTTTTGCGCGCCAGCGGAAATTTCCGGTTTTAGTGGGTTGTTTTGTAAACCTTTGATAATCAATGGAATAGGTTTTTGTGGATGCAAAGTGTTAA
>JBJEHA010000081.1:0-34067 GCA_051875605.1 Prevotella sp.
GTAGGGTCTTACCTTGTGTAAGACCGCACCCCCGGATGGCAAATCTCCGAAAAAGGCTCCGCACAGGCGGTCTTACACGAGGTAAGACCCTACAGCGGATGTTATCGCGCAGCCATTCTTAATTTTTAATTCTTAATTCTTAATTTTCACCTCCCCATACATTCCGATCTTCACATATCCATCCCCCTTTATAGCCACTTTAATGGCATATACGAGGTCGGCACGTTCATCGTCGGTGAGGATGGTCTTCGGAGATTTAAGTTTCGCATGTACTCTACTTTCAGTAGTTAAGGAAGTTGAGTAAATGAAAAACATAATGTCAAGGCTTAGCGATGAAAAAAAACATGGCAGACTTAAATCTTTTCGTGTCTTTTTCCGTTTATAGTGTAGAAACATGTGAAAAGTTGAAGTTATGAATAGCATACTATCAGACTTGGTTAGGGTTATTGGCATGGAGCGGGATGCCCTGCTTACCTATGCCAGCTACAGGCTCGGAAACAGAAGTGATGCCGAGGATGTGTTGCAGGACTGCTATCTGAAGCTGCATGAGCGGTTCACGGATGGGCAGGAGGGTGCAAAGCTGAATATCAGGAACTATGTTTTCCGCTCGCTCTCCAATCTCTGCACGGACCGTCTTGCCGACATGACAAGACACCTGACTGTAGACTTAGGACAGCAGGACGTAGAGGAAACGGACACAGACAACCGTGAGAGCGAATACTGCCGCATAACGTCCATGCTGGACAGGATTCCGGAAGAGCAGGCAGAAGTCATACGTCTGAGGATGTATGGCAACCGAAGTTTCGCGGAGATATCCAATATCCTTCAAGTGCCTCTGCCTACTGTTAAGTCAAGATTTCTGTACGGCATTGAGAAAATCCGAAAGACCATGAAACCAAGAGTGTGATGATGGGACACCTTATTATATATAGTCAAGAACAATTTTCATTATACCAATAATTTAAGAACGAACAATATGAAATGCGAGGAATTTAAGAGACTGGTCGTTGACCTCTTCGACCGTGAGGTAGACAGCAACATAAGGATGGAGTGTGAGCGGCACATGGCCTCATGTGCTTCTTGCAAGGAATATTACGATGAGCTTAACGAGGCTGTTGGTTTCCTCACTCCGAGAAAAGAAGTTGTGAAGAGTCGTGAAAGGAAAGGAAAACCGGGAATAGCACTGCGCAAGATATGGAAGGTGGCGGCAGCCGTGCTAATATTCGTTTCTGGAGTGGCTGTAGGATGGACTCACTTGTTCTCGTCTGATGCCATTGCCGGAAACAGTATGCCGACGGGCTATCTCAGCTCTGGCGTAAAGTGTGTCAGGAATGTGGGCAGCTACCGCATGACGCTCTATGTAAGGACTACCCCAAATGAGAACTTCCATAACCTGAGCCTTGCTGACGATTTTGTCAGAATGGACATCTCGTTCTTGCGCCAGGACGGAACAGACTTCTTCCGAGTGGAGAAGGATGGGGGCAGGACTGTTGTGTGCGACGGTGCGTATATGTATATGTGGGCTAACGGCAGCGGTATGTACCTAAGGGGAAGTTTGGAATCGGGCTTTTTGGAGAAATTCGACAGGCTTGTGTTCCCTGAGAAGTTGCTTGCCATGCAGGAGACTGCCATCAACGGCTCAGCAGGAAACAAGGTCACACAGTCGGAGGACAGCACCATGGTGACCATTACAACGGAATTTGCAGAGAAAAACATGGACATGAGGCAGCTGTTTGAGGAGAGACTGTTGGACGAGCAAAAAGTGATTGTCGAGAATACCTTCTCGAAGTCCGATGGCCTGCTGCGTTCTATGAGGATATACATAGGTGTCAAGGACGAGCAGCATCTGGCGGTATACAGCTCCAGCATGGAGTATAATGTCATGCTGAGCAAGCAGGATATTGTGGCACTACCCGACCAGGCTGAATGGCTTTCTACTTCCCTGTCTGGCAATGTTGCTCAGTCGCGTCTGTCCCTGCTTCAGGCAGAGTCTCCTGTTGCGGCAGCCAAGCGTATTGTCGATGCCCTGATATCCCATGACATCAGCAAGGCAGAGGAGGCACTCTACTATTACAGAAGCTCATTCGATGATGTGTGCATGAGGTTTGCTGACTGCACGGCCACGGACTTTACGGAGAGAACCGACAGCTCTTATCCGGGTGTATGGGTGTACTTCAAGCTGACCGACCGTGACGGCAACCAGAAAACATCGTTCATAGCCTTGAGGAATGATGACCGTCAGCACGTGTGGTATGTTGATGGTGGACTGTAGACACTTCTCACGAGGTATCAACCCTTTTGGTTATCTTTGTTTTTGCAAAATAAGTGGATTTATGTTTGGTAGAATGAAATAATCACGCCCCGTTCTTCTTGTAGCTCCTTATCGCCCAAAGCCACATGAGCGAGGCGATGAAGAGAAGGGCAAGCAGCTGATGGGCTATGCTCTGGAAACCGCCGCCACGCACGAAGACGGTGCGGATGGCCTCGACGAAATAGTGCATGGGATTGATGTAAGTAGTGAGATAAGCCAGTTGGGGCATGGAGCGTGCTGGGGTGAAAAGTCCGCTGAGCAAGAGCATACACACCACAAAAAACCACATCACAAAGACGGCCTGCTGCATGGTCTCGCTATAGTTGGAGATGACAAGACCGAAACTGCTCCAGAAGAGTGCCAGCAGCATGGCCAGGGCAAAAACCAACCACAAGGGGCCTTGACAGGTGATGCCATAGATGAGCCACGAGAGCACAAGGCACACCACAATGACAAACATGGCTATCAACCAATAGGGAATGAGCTTGGCAAATATGAACGCCCATTTGGGCACTGGGGTGACGTTTATCTGCTCGATGGTGCCCGCCTCCTTCTCGCCCACAATGTTAAGCGTGGGAAGGAAGCCGCACATCAGCATCATCACCATGGCAAAGAGGGCCGGAATCATAAACACCTTGTAATTCAGATGCTTATTATATAAGAATAAGGTGGAAATCTTCGACTGCATTTCCGCCACGGAGGGATTGACCTTCATGGTGACAATCTGCGAGAGATAGGCACTACCCATCGAACCTTTTGTGCCATTGACGGCGTTGGCTGCAATAAGCACTTGCGGATTGCGCTTCTGAGTTAACTCTCGACTGAAATGCTGCGGTATTACCATCACCACGTCGGCATCCATCTTCTCGATGTCCTTGAGGGCGGCATCGTATGTGGGTTTCTGACCGTTAAATATAAAATAGTTGCTTGCCTCGATGCTCTGCACGAGTTGTCGGGAGAGGGTGGAGCGGTCGTTATCCACCACATCCACACGTATGTTTTTCACCTCCTGGTTCATCACCCACGGCATGACACACATCATCATTATCGGGAAGATGATGATGAGACGGGGCAGAAACGCATTGCGGCGTATCTGTAGGAATTCCTTTTGAATTAAATATTTCAGCATTTCTTCAATTTATAATTTATAATTTAAAATTTACAATTGATTCAGCACAAGCAAAGTCCATATTCTCTCGGTATTTGCTCACGCGAATCATACACGCACCAAAAATATTGTCTTAATTAATATCTCATCGTCTTCCATAATTCTAAATTATAAATTGTAAATTATAAATTACATTAGTCTTTTCTTAAATTTCTTCAACGCTACCAGAAGCAAGAGCATCGCCATTGCCGAGAGAATGGCAATCTCCTTCGTTACATTACTTATATCCACACCCATTATCATGAGCTTGCGCATGGCTTGTATGTAATACCGCGGTGGCACTACGGCGGAAATATATTGCAGTATCTCAGGCATTGACTCCACTGGAAACATCATGCCCGAGAGCATCACTATCGGAACAAGCAGCACCATAGCAGAGAGCAGCAGGGCCATAAGTTGGGTGGTGGCGATGTTGGAGATGAGCAATCCCATGGAGAGGGCGAGGATAATATATATGGTGGAGACGATGTATATCCACACTACACTTCCCGCCAACGGTACATCGAGCACATAGCGCGCCATGAGCAGGATGGTGGTGAGGATGGCAAAGGCCAGTACGAGATATGGCACCACCTTGGCGATGATAATCATGAGCGGACGCACTGGCGACACGAGCAATACCTCCATCGTGCCTCGCTCTTTCTCACGCACAATGGATATGGATGTCATCATGGCGCAAACGAGCATCAGCAGCATACCGAGGATAGCTGGAACGAAGTTATAGGCTGAGCGCATCTGGGGATTATAGAGCAGTTTGCCGTTGACTGCGCCTCCCGACGAATTGTTTATGACATTAGTGGCATAGTTTGTCCATTGTTGCGCCATGTTCGGGTCAGCACCATCCACGATGAACTGTATGCCAGAGTGTTTAGAGGCAAAGTCGGGGGCGAACACCACTGCCATGTCCGCCTTCTGATTGCGTATGAGCAGTTCGGCATCATGAGGTGTCGAAACTGTTTGGGTTATGGTGAAATATTCTGATTGCGAGAGTCGCTCCACGGCACTCTGTGTCTGCATATCCATCTGCGAGGTGACGGCGATGGTGCGCACGTTCTTCACGTCGGTGGTGATGGCAAAGCCGAAGAGCAGCATCAATACCACCGGCATACCGAAGAGTATGAGCATCGTACGCTTGTCGCGCAGAATATGCCATGCTTCTTTTCTTACAAATGATATAAACGACATAATCAATTTATAATTTACAATTTATAATTTACAATTGATTCGTCATAAACATAGCCCCTATTTTCTTGGCATATATCCAGTATCTCATTGTCTTCCATAATTATACATTATAAATTGCTTAATCTTGCGAGATAAGTGAACACATGATCCATATCCGGCTGATTAAACCTTCGCTTTAGTTCCTCGGGCGTACCCATGGCACTTATCTTGCCATCCACCATGATACTGATACGGTCGCAGTATTCAGCCTCGTCCATATAGTGGGTGGTGACGAAGACGGTTATACCACGGTGGGCGGCATCATATATGAGTTGCCAGAACTGTCGGCGCGTGGCTGGGTCAACGCCTCCTGTCGGTTCGTCGAGAAATACTATCTTCGGTTCGTGGAAGATGGCAACCGAGAAGGCGAGTTTCTGTTTCCAACCGAGAGGCAGAGAGCCAACAAGGTCGTTGCGATGGTCGGCAAACTCTAACTGCTGCAACAGCAAGTCAGTCTTCCGGGCAATATCCTTTGAAGACATACCGTAAATGCCGCCGAACAAACGGATATTCTCAGCCACGGTCAGGTCTTCATACAGAGAGAACTTCTGACTCATATAACCTATATGCTTCTTAATGTCCTCATATTCAGTGCTGACGTCATATCCCGCCACCTTTCCCTTGCCACTTGTGGGTTGGTTGAGTCCTGTGAGGATGTGCATGGCAGTTGTCTTGCCTGCTCCGTTGGCTCCGAGGAAACCGAATATCTCTCCTTTTTTCACCGTGAACGATATGTCGTTCACTGCACGGAACTCACCGAAGGCCTTGACGAGATGCTCCACCTCGATGACATTCTCTTCGTTTATGCCATCACTTGCCGACTTGCGCTCAATTGCAGGGGGATTGAATATGTCGCCAAAGCGGTCGAGAATGACTTTGGGAGTGTCAATGCCCTGCACCCTACCCTCGTTGAGGAATGCCACACGTTCACATCTCCGAACCTCGTCGAGATAGGGAGTGGAAGCAACGATAGTGATACCACGCTCCTTGAGCATGGAGAGCATATCCCAAAACTCCTTGCGGCTCACGGGGTCAACACCCGTTGTCGGTTCGTCGAGGAAAAGCACCGAGGGCTGGTGTACCAAGGCGCACGACAATGCCAACTTCTGCTTCATACCGCCCGACAATGCCCCAGCCTTGCGATTGCGGAACCGTTCAATCTGACTGTATATAGCCTTGATACTGTCATAACCCTCATCAACGGTAGTGCCGAAGAGAGTGGCGAAGAACTTCAGGTTTTCCTCCACGGTAAGGTCCTGATAAAGAGAGAATCGCCCCGGCATATATCCCACGCGTCGGCGTATCTCCTTCATCTGCCTCACCACGTCGAAGCCATCCACCGAAGCCTTGCCTGAATCGGGAAGGATGAGCGTGCAGAGTATGCGGAAGAGCGTGGTCTTCCCTGCCCCGTCAGGCCCGATAAGCCCGAACAGCTCGCCCTTGCCAACGTCAAGACTGACATCGCTCAAAGCCTGCACCTTTCCGAAGGTCTTACAGATATTCTCAACAACTATCATGGGGTAATTTATAATTTATAATTTATAATTGGATTTTGTGGTTTTTATGATGGATGTGAGCAGTTTGAAAAGCTCTACACATTCGGGATATATGCTATCATACATGTCCTGAGTAATGTACTCCGTTTCATATAGCAGCTCCAACCAATACATGGTTTCATTGGTTTCCTTAATTGAAATCTGAAGTTTTGCAATGAACTCAGCTTTGCTTTGTGAATTCATCCCTTCTCTAATATTTGCACCAATACTGGTTCCGCTTCTAAGACATTGTTTGCTCAGCACATACTCCTTCTGCTCCTGTGTCAGCCACTTATACATACGAATTATACGCACAGCAAAAGCCTTGCTCTTATTTAATATCACATTGTCTTCCATAAATTATAAATTATAAATTGTAAATTATAAATTAAACCTCACCTCCCCATACATTCCGATCTTCACATATCCATCCCCTTTTATCGCCACCTTGATGGCATAAACAAGGTCGGCACGCTCATCATCGGTGAGTATGGTCTTGGGGGTAAACTCAGAGCGTGTGGATATCCATGTCACCTTGCCTTGATATTCCTTCTTCTCACCATTGCCGTAGTCGGCAAAGACGATGGCCTTCTGCCCTATCTTGATGTCCTTTAACTGGGCAGAAGTGACGTAGGCACGGAGATACATATTATCAGTATCAGCCATCTTGAACAGTAGTTTTCCTGTGGAGACAAACTCGCCACGCTCAACGTATTTCTCAAGCACAGTGCCCTTTGTGGGGGCAAGGATATGGCACTTGCGAAGCTGGTCACGCAACTGGTCGGTCTGAACATCGCTGGCAGCCATCTGTTTGTCGAGGGCATTGGTGCTCACTGTCAGCGACGAAATCTGCGCATCGAGTTGGCGTTGCAACACCTCCACCTGACTGTTGGCATCATCGAGCATCTTACTCGGAGCGGCACCGTCAGCCACTAATTCCTTGTATCTTTGCTGGTCCTGCTTGGCTTTTGCCAGTTGCTGACGAGTGGCGGCAATCTGCTTTTCCAACTCCGGTTTCTGACTCTGATACACACTCTTGGTGGCTTCCGCCTGTTGTATCTTCAACCATAGCTGTGTCGTATCTATGAGTCCCACTTCCTTTCCATTGCTGATGACATCACCCTCTTCTACATTAAATGTCATGAGGGCCCCCGACTGCTCGGCATAAACCGTAGTCTCCGTGGCTTCGAACACGCCTGTAGCGTCATATTCATTCTCTTTGTTTCCGCAGGCATGCAATATCATTGCCGCACCTGCCAATAATATAATTTTCTTCATGTCAGCCAATTCTAAATTGTAAATTGTAAATTATAAATTACATGTAAACTTCAAGTCATAAATCTCTTTCAGCATTTCTATCTCGTGGATGGTATGCTGCACACGTGCTGTATTCTCGTTGTTTATCTCCCTCACAAGGTCATTGACATCAATGATGCCATGGGAGAGTTTCGACTCAGCCGCCTTGCGTATTGACGAGCGCAGGGATATAATCTCCTCGTCATCAGACATTATTTGGCGATAGCGCGAGATATTCTCCTTCTGCTGAATCTGTTCCATGTTATTGTCGAAGAGGAAACGCTCGCGGCTCACCTCTGCCGACTCGCGCTGGAGTTGTATCTTGGCTTTGTCGTTCTTGCGGGTATATAGCGCACCGATATTCCACGTCAGTTTTGCGCCAATCATCCCGTTCCACGAGAACTTGCGCCCCATCATATCCTCGAACATATTATATCCCGGATAACCATAGAAACCCTGGGCAAAGACACCCAATCGTGGCATCAGGGCTGCATCGAGCGCCTTCGCCTGACTGTCGGAAAGGCGCAGCTGGGCATCTATCAGCTTTAGCTCGGGGCGGAGATTATTCAGATTTTCCGGAATTTCCGGATAATCTGGATGTTTCGGATAAGCCGGAATATCCGGCTTTACAGGACTATTGACATCAATCCCGCAGAACGTGGACAACATTCTCATAAGGGCTGCGCGTTGGGATTTCAGGCTTGTCATCTGCTGCACCACATTCAGCCGCTCCGCCTTCACGTTCTGCCAGTCGCTCTCGGAGGCTGTGCCGCCCTTGAGCATTGCGGCGAGTTTCTTCTCATTGCCTTCCAGCACTTTCTGCAGATCTTCATTCAGACGGATTTGCTCGTCTATGAGCAGTAGCGAGAAATACATCTCGTTCACCCTCTTGCGCACATTATATATATTCACCTCGTTCTGCAACTGCTGAACATCGCCTTGGCGACGGGCAATATCTTTCTGGCTCTTGATATTTCCACCGTCATATACCGTCTGCTGCACGTCTATACCCACACGATATTGGTCTTTCTTAAGCCCCTCCATAGATATGCCCATCTGCTGGTAGAGCTTCTGGAATTCGTCGGGGAATGCCGTCACGTCGCTCTGCAGAGTAGCCTGTGCCGATGCAGACACCTGCGGCAACCATCCCTTTTGGATGTTCGCCACGGTCAGGCCGGTGGTTTTCTCTATCAGTCCATACTGCCGTATGAGCGGATAGTTGTTCTCCGCCGCCCGCCAGCATTCCTCCAAGGTCTGTCCCGAAAGCATCTGCGGCAGGAGAATAAGTGACAATAATAATCTTCTCATGATGTCAGCCCATTGTAAATTATAAATTGTAAATTATAAATTAATATTATTTTGCTGCAAAAATACCTCTTTTTCCTGGAACTGCCACTACCTGTATGAAGCAGAAAATGTCCTTTCTGTACAAAAACATGAAGGTTTCCCCGGTTTTTATGCCAAATTAATTATCTTTGCCGTCGTATGATATACAAAAAGAACATTTTGTGTCATGAAAAAGGAACATCTGAAGACACTTTCCCTGTCATCTCTTCGCGACCTTGCAGGCCAGTTCGATGAAGAACGGATAAGGGGGTATGTCAGCCACAACCTTGCCGTGGCAAGAATATGGTCGAACGACCTTGCCCGCCATTTCCTTTCACAGCCGTTCATGATGGACGAGCTGAGGATTCTTGTGTTACAGAAAGGCCATGTCGATGTGAGAGTCAATATGGTTGACCACAGGATTGAGGCAGGTTCGCTGATTTTCATAGGACGATATGTTGTCACGGAGATTATGCACGTGTCCGATGACATCCATGGTTTTGTCCTAAGCCTGTCCGACGAGATGCTGCGCCTTTCGGTAGGCAACAGCTTGCCCAAAGCATTCAACGGCCATCTTCAGGACTTCAGTCTGCTGCTGTCGGATGAGGAAATGGAATTTATTGACAACCTACACCTTATTATATATAAGGCCCTGAAACAGGAGAGGTCATCGTCGCAGGTTGTCGTCCAGCTTGTAGGAGCACTGATGATGCACGTCAGCTACCTGTGGGAAAAGAACGCGTCCTCCCAGGTGGTTGCAAGGTCGCGTGAGCAGCAGGTCTTTTCCGACTTCATCCGGCTGGTGAGCCAGCATGCACCGGAACAGCATACGCTTGGCTTCTATGCTTCCCGTCTGTGTGTCACGCCGCGGTACATGAGCACCATCGTGCGCAACGTGAGCGGAAGGTCTGCCAAGTGCTGGATCGATGAGGCCATAGTCAATGCCATCAAGGTGCAGCTCCGCTATACCGACAAGCAGGTGGCAGAAATCAGCAGCGACATGAATTTCCCCAATCCCAGTTTCTTCTGCAAGTATTTCAGGCGGATGGCAGGAATGACCCCGATGGAATACAGGGGCAGGAAGGGCTGACAGGCGTGGCCGGGTAGGCGAGACATGAAGTCTGGAAAAGCGAACCGGAAAGTCCGGAAAAGCTAAGTATAATCTTCAGGGATGCAAAGTCCAATCTGTAGTTCACGCCGTGAACTATAGTGTTCACGCCGTGGAATATAGTGTTCACGGCGTGAACTACAGATTGCAGTTTGGCTTATGGAACTTTCCGGTTCACTTTTCCGGACTTTCCAGTTCGCTTTTCCAGACTTCATGTCCCACCAACCCGATGCCGCCTCCTGCACAGCTTCCCCTCGGGAAACGGATGTCCGGACAATTCCGGTTTTCACGTCACTATTTTTCCTCGCCATGCAATAAAGGCCGTTTTCCGGCGTTATAGACTTGTGTTTAAACGCATTGCGACCATAATTCTGATGTCTGCATTGGTATTGACAGATGCCGATGCACAGTACGATGTGTCCCTCAGCCATTATTTCGACCTGGAGCCGGTGTTCAATCCCGCAGCCGTGGGCAAGCAGGCCAAGATCAACGTGACGGTGGACTATGCCATGGACCTGGCCGGGTTCGAGCACAATCCGCAGACGATGCTTGCCGCCGCCGACATGCCGTTCTTCCTGCTGAACAACTACCATGGCGTGGGGCTTCAGTTCATGAACGACAAGGTGGGACTCTTCACCCACCAGCGGCTGGCCTTGCAGTATGCCTTCCGCCGCAAGCTGTTCGGCGGCATGATGGCAGCCGGGCTGCATGTGGGGCTGCTGAGCGAAAGCTTCGACGGGTCGAAGGTCGATGCAGAGGAGTCGGGCGATCCGGCACTGGCCACTACAGACGTGAGCGGCAACGGGCTGGACCTGGGGCTGGGCCTGTACTACACCCACGGCCCCTGGTATGCCGGCCTGTCGGTGCAGCATCTGAACAAGCCCCTCGTAACGCTGGGAGAGACCAATGAGCTGCAGGTCGATCCTACGTATTATTTGACAGGCGGATACAATATAAAACTGAGAAATCCGTTTCTTACAGTAAAATCCTCGTTCCTCGTGCGCTCTGACGGTACCGGTTTCAGGGGCGACATCACGGGACGGCTGCTCTACACGAACGAGAAGAAGGTGCTCTACGGCGGACTGGGATGCAGTCCCACCAACTCCCTCACGTTCTTCTTCGGCGGCAGTTTTCATGGCATCATGCTGGGCTACAGCTACGAGTATTACACCTCGGCCATCAACCCCGGCAATGGAAGCCATGAACTTTTCGTGGGATACCAGGCAGACATCAATTTGGTGAAAAAAGGCAAGAACAAACATAAAAGTGTGAGAATACTCTAACACAGCAAATGATGAAAATGAGAAAAAGCATAAACTATCTGTGCCTCGCAGCCATGGCCCTATGCGTGGCTGGGTGTTTCGGCGGCAGAATGGCCAACTCATCCAACCGTGGCGGCGAAGTGACGGGAGTGGGCGGCGGAAGACCGTTCGCCGAGCCGGTGCCGTATGGCATGACCAAGGTGGACCGCGGCTATCTGCACATGGGCCTGGACAAGCAGGACAGCCTGTGGGGCAAGCAGACACCTGTGAAGGACATTTCAGTGGACGGGTTCTGGATGGACGAGACCGAGGTGACCAACGCCAAGTACAAGCAGTTCGTGTGGTGGGTGCGCGACAGCATCATACGCACACGTCTGGCTGACCCGGCATACGGAGGCGACGAGACCTACATGATTACCGAGGACAAGAACGGGGAACCGGTCACACCCCACCTGAACTGGAAAAAGCCGTTGCCGCGCAAGCCCAACGAGGACGAGCAGCGCGCCTTCGAGAGCCTCTACGTGACCAATCCCGTGACCGGAGAGAAAATGCTCGACTACCGTCAGCTGAACTACCGCTATGAAGTGTATGACTACACAGCGGCTGCATTGCGGCGCAACCGCATCAATCCGCAGGAACGCAACCTGAACACAGACATCGTGGTGGACCCGGAAGAGGTGGTCATGATATCCAAGGACACGGCCTATGTGAACGACGAGGGCATCATCGTGCGCGAGACCATCAACCGCCAGCTCTCAGGGCCATGGGACTTCCTCAACACCTACATAGTGAATGTATATCCGGACACCACCTGCTGGGTGAACGATTTCCAGAACTCGGAAAACGAGACCTATCTGCGCAACTACTTCTCCAATCCCACATACAATGACTATCCCGTCGTGGGCGTGACATGGGAACAGGCCAACGCGTTCTGTGCCTGGAGAACGGAATACCTGCTGAAGGGACTGGGTCCGGAGGCACGCTACGTGCAGCGCTACCGTCTGCCCACCGAGGCGGAATGGGAATATGCAGCGCGGGGAAAAGCCGGCAACGAGTTCCCCTGGGAGCATCCCGACGTGAAGAGCGGGGAAGGCTGCTATTTCGCCAACTTCAAGCCCGACAGGGGCAACTATACCAAGGACGGCAACCTGATATCGAGCAAAGTGGGCATCTATTCGGCCAACAGCAACGGACTGTTCGACATGGCGGGAAACGTGGCGGAATGGACCAGCACCATCTATACGGAGGCCGGCGTGGAGTCCATGAACGACCTGAATCCGCAGCTCGAATACAAGGCAGCGGCAGAGGACCCCTATAAGCTGAAAAAGAAAAGTGTCAGAGGAGGGTCGTGGAAAGACCCCGAATCATATATCCGTTCGGCATGGCGCACATGGGAATACCAGAACCAGCCACGTTCGTATATAGGATTCCGCTGTGTGCGCAGCCTGGCAAGTACAACAAGTGGTAAACAGAAAAAGAGTAAGAGAAAATGACAGAATACAGTAAATACAACATCGTCTACCGTCTGCAGAAGTGGATGGACAGCGTGCCCGGCCAGACGTTCCTGAACTACGCCTACAGCTGGGGCGCTTCAATCGTGATCCTCGGAACGCTCTTCAAGCTCACCCACCTGCCGGGAGCCGATATCATGTTGTTCATCGGTATGGGTACGGAAGTCATCGTGTTCTTCATCTCCGCCTTCGACCGTCCGTTCGACAAGACCACCATCGGTATGGAACTGCCTACACACGTAGGCGAAGAGGAACCGGAAGAAGGGGAGGAAGACTCTGCCCAGACAGCTCCTACAGTCATCGGTGGAGGCACCATCGTGTTGGGTGGCAATATGGGCGGAACCAGCGGAGGCAACGTCCCCGCAGGACAGGAAGCCGGGCAGGAAGGGTCGGAACCTGTCACTGTGGTTGCCGGAGGATGGGTGGAAGGCCAGCAGAAGGTTACGCCTGAACTTGCCGAGGCACAGAGCCATTATGTGGAGGAACTCAATAAGCTGACCGAGACGCTGCAGCGCGTGGCCGAGCAGAGTGAACGGCTGACACGCGACAGTGAGGAAATGGAGAACCTGAACCGCACGCTCACCGGCATCTGCAAGGTCTATGAAATGCAGCTCAAGGGAGCCAGCCAGCAAATAGGCACCATTGACCAGATCAACGAGCAGAGCCGCAAGATGGCCCAGCAGATAGAGCAGCTCAACAAGATCTACACACGCATGATCGAGGCCATGACCGTGAACATGCGTGCCGCAGCGCCAGGACAGAACATCGAATGACAGAAGAAAGGTCCCGGTCTTACCAATGGGCCATCTATCATAAAACACCAACAAAATGGCAATAAAGAAAAGACCCGTATCTCCACGCCAGAAGATGATCAACCTGATGTATGTCGTCCTTCTGGCCATGCTTGCGCTGAACATCTCTACCGAGGTGCTCAACGGCTTCTCCCTTGTGGAGGAAAGCCTGAACCGCACAACGGCCAACGCATCCAAGGAGAACGAATCAATATATGGCGATTTCGAGGCACAGATGAAGGCCAATCCGCAGAAAGTGAAGGAATGGTATGAAAAGGCCACGGAAGTGAAGCGCATCAGTGACTCGCTGTACAACTTCGCGCAGGAGCTCAAGGTAGCCATAGTGAGACATGCCGACGGACAGGACGGTGATGTCAGGAACATACGGAACAAAGATGACCTTGAGGCGGCCAGCCAGGTCATGCTCGCACCGGGGAGCGGAAAGGGAAGTGCATTGTACAACGCCATCAATGCCTATCGCAAGCGAATACTTTCCATGGTCAACGATTCGCTCCAGCGGCGTGTCATAGCCAGCAACCTCACAACAGAGCTGCCCGGGAATGCCAATACCATGGGAAAGAACTGGCAGCAGTACATGTTTGAGGATATGCCGGTGGCAGCGGCCGTGACATTGCTTTCCAAACTGCAGAGCGACGTGCGCTATGCTGAGGGAGAAGTGCTGCACACGCTGGTGTCGAACATTGATGTGAAGGATATCCGTGTAAACAAACTGAGTGCATTCGTCATTCCTGAATCGAAAACAGTCATCAGTGGAGACGTGTTCTCTGCACAGATAGTCATGGCTGCGGTTGATACGACACAGCAGCCGGAGATTTATGTGGGTGGAAAGAAAATCACGGGAAGTGAATACAGGTTTACTGCCGGTGGAGTGGGAGAGCACTCGTTTGGCGGTTATATCACAATGAAAAACGGTAACGGTGAACTCATCCGCCGTGATTTCACACAGAAATATTCGGTCGTGGGACCCAGCGCAACGGTGTCTGCCGACCTTATGAATGTGCTGTATGCGGGTTACGACAATCCCATCAGCATCAGTATTCCAGGCGTTCCTCTGAATGCTGTCTCCGCCACAATGACCGGTGGCTCGTTCCATGCTGTAGGCATGGGCAGGTACATTGCGAAGCCTTCGACAGTGGGCAGCGATGTGACCATCACCGTTTCTGCCAACCAGAACGGACGCTCGCGTGCCATGGGAACCTACACCTTCCATGTGCGTAAGCTGCCCGATCCCACGGCATATATCCAGGTGGGTACGGACCGTTTCAAGGGAGGCGGACTGGCCAAGGCGTCGCTCATGGGCGCAGACGGTATCAAGGCGGCCATTGATGACGGCATTCTCGACATTCAGTTCAAGGTGTTGAGCTTTGAGGCAGTATTCTTCGACAATATGGGCAATGCGGTGCCGATGACAGCTGAAGGCTCGCAGTTCACCCAGCGGCAGAAAGACACGTTCCGCAAGCTGTCGCGCAGCCGCCGCTTCTACATCTCACGTGTCACGGCAGTAGGGCCTGACGGCATAACAAGAAAGTTGCCCGCTTCGATGGAAGTCATTGTCAAGTGAGCTAACGTATAACCAAGAATTACCGAAATAAAGATATTGAGACGAATGAAAAAGCTATTGTTCATCATATTGATGGCCTGTGTGGCCGAGGCCGTAGATGCCCAACCGGCAGCCAGAAGGAGGGAACAGCAAGCCCAGACGCAGAAGTCGAACGCCAACAACATGACCACCCGGGCACAGATTTCCTTCCCGGTGCAGGCCGCGATGGACGAGGATGTGGTCTGGAGACGGGAAATCTACAGGGAAATAGACCTCAGGGAGGATGCAAATGCGGCGCTCTATTATCCCATAGAGCCTGTCGGTACCCAGATGAATCTGTTCACGAACATTTTCAAGCTGGTCATGCGTGGCAATGTGAAGGCCTACGAATACAGGCTGGACGGCAATGAACTGTTTGAGGAATCGGCGGCCGTTAAACCGCTCTCCATTCTTGACAACTACCATGTCTATTATGAGCGTACAGACCGCGGAATACACATTGATGACAGCGATATCCCTTCAAAGGAGGTGACATCATACTATGTAAAGGAATGTGCATACTATGACCAGGCATCGGCCACGTTCCACAACAAGGTCCTTGCACTGTGCCCCATCCTTAAGCGTGAGGATGATTTCGGTGACGTGTCGCGCGGCTATCCGCTTTTCTGGGTGAAGTATGACGAGCTTGCGCCCTATCTGGCCAAGCAGACCATCATGACCAGCAATCTCAACAATGCTGCTACGATGAGCGTGGACGACTATTTCACCAAGAACCTGTTCAAGGGAAAAATCTACAAGACCACGAACATGCTCGGCAGGACGCTCGATGACTATTGCCCGACGGACACGGCAAAGGCGCAGGAGCAGAAGCGCATTGAGGCCGAACTGAAGAATTTCGAGAAGAACATCTGGGGAGACCCGGTGCGGAAGGACTCGCTCGACAGCATTGCCAAACTCGACAAGAAGGAACTCAAGGCCATTGCCAAGAAAAACCGCAGAGCCGGCGGCACCTCCACGGCCACTGCCAGCAAGACGCGGCGTGCCAAGTCTTCTTCCGGATCGTCAGGTGGAGCCGCACGTGTTTCCGTGCGCAGGGAACGCCATTGATTAGTGTCATTATCAGCGAACAAGCATTTAATAAATAGTTTAGGATTATGAAGAAAATGATGACCACGGCATTGTTCATCTGTGCAATGCTGCTGTCCACTACCGCAACGGCTCAGGTGAAACTGGGTGTCAAGGGTGGTCTGAACGTTACGAACATGAGTCTCAGCAGTGATGTGCTCGATGCGTCCAACCAGACAGGCTTCTTTGTCGGACCGACGCTGAAAATCACTCTTCCCATTGTCGGCCTCGGAATAGACGCGTCTGCACTGTATGACCAGCGTGAAGCCAAGCTGAAGGCAGCCGGTGATGAACAGGCTGAGGCCACTGCCAGGCAGAAGTCCATCCAGATTCCCCTCAACCTGCGCTATGGCATGGGGCTGGGCAGTCTGGCCAATGTCTTCGTGTTTGCAGGTCCGCAGTTCGGTTTCAATGTGGGCGACAAGAACCAGGACCTTTATGGAGTGGACTGGAAGCTGAAGAGTTCCAATTTCAGTGTGAACGTGGGCTTGGGCGTGACTTTGCTGACCCATCTGCAGGTTTCCGCCAACTACAACATCGCCTGTGGAAAGACCGGCGAGCTGAAGTGGGATGACAGCGTTAAGGGCGTGACGGGCAAGAACAATGCCTGGCAGATTGCGGCCGCCTACTATTTCTGACAATTCACCACTATCCCCTTACATAGCCTTGGCCGCCAAGTGGCAGTCAAGGCTTTTTTCCTTTCATACGTCGCGCAACATTACATACACCCGTAAGCCATGACCTATGTCGATGTCATATTGCCTTTGCCGTTAGAGGGCGTTTTCACTTACAGCATACCCACCCGGTTCGAGCACAGAATCAGGCCGGGCATGCGTGTACATGTGCCCATAGGGAAAAGCAAGACCTACATCGCCATCGCCTACCGGGTGCACGGGAACAAGCCCGGTTTCGACACACGCCCGGTCATGGATGTGCCCGATGAAGACCCGATACTGTTGCCAGAACAGCTGAGGCTGTGGGACTGGATTGCCGACTACTACCTTTCCACATTAGGCGACATCTACAGAGCGGCGTTGCCCGCGGGACTGAAAGACAAGGAAGGCTACCGGCCGAAGACCGAGCCTTGCCTGACGCTGGCACCGGCATTGCGCAATGAGCGCACACTGCATACTGCGCTCGACATGCTCAGACGTGCAGACAAGCAGCTGCGTGTCATGGCCGACTTCCTTGCGCTCTCTCACTGGGACGGGATAGAGGGAGACAACGTGCCGGCCGATGTCATGCCTGTCACAAAAGACGAACTGATGAATGTCAGCCATTGCACCGCTGCCGTCATCAAGGCATTGGTTGACAGGAAGTTCCTGGTAAGCTTCAACCGTGAGGTGCCCAGACTCAATCTGGGCAAACAGCTGGCCGCCAGTCCGGTGAACCGGCTCAGCGAGGCCCAGCAGAAAGCCTATGATGAGCTGCTGCTACAGATGGAGAAAAAGCGCGTGGTGCTGCTCCATGGTGTCACGTCTAGCGGAAAGACCGAGGTCTTCATCCATCTCATCAGAAAGGCCATGGACGAAGGCAGGCAGGTGCTGTACCTGTTGCCCGAGATTGCCCTTACGGTGCAGATGATGGAACGCCTGCAACGTGTGTTCGGCGACCGTCTGGGCATCTACCACTCAAAATACAGCGATGCCGAGCGTGTGGAAATCTGGAAACGGCAGCTGTCCGACCATCCCTACGATGTGGTGCTCGGCGCGCGCAGTGCTGTGTTCCTGCCTTTCCGCCGGCTCGGACTGGTCATCGTCGATGAGGAGCACGAAACCTCCTTCAAGCAGCAGGACCCCGCGCCGCGCTACCATGCCCGTTCGGCGGCCATTGTCCTGGCCGGCTACTGCCAGGCCAACGTGGTGCTCGGAACCGCCACGCCGTCCATGGAAAGCTATTTCAATGCCGTGCAAGGCAAGTACGGGCTGGTGGAACTCAAGACGCGCTACCAGGGCATCGCATTGCCGGAAGTACGTATCGTGGACACCAAGGACCTGCGGCGCAGGAAAATCATGAAAGGCATCTTCTCCCCGCAGCTGCTGCAGGCTGTGCGCGAGGCATTGCAGACGGGCAAGCAGGCCATCCTCTTCCAGAACCGCCGTGGCTTTGCACCGATGATAGAATGCAAGGTGTGCGGATGGGTGCCCAAATGCGACCACTGCGATGTCAGCCTGACACTGCACAAGAATCTCAACCAGCTCTCCTGCCATTATTGCGGCTATACCTATTCCGTACCCGATGTATGCCCGTGCTGCGGAAGCAAGGAACTGCGCGGGCGCGGGCTGGGAACGGAAAAGGTGGAAGACACTGTGCGCGAGGTGTTCCCGGAGGCGCGCATCTCGCGCATGGACCTCGACACCACGCGGACCCGCCAGGCTTATGAACGGCTCATAGGCGATTTCTCCTCCGGACGCACCAACCTCCTCATCGGTACACAGATGGTGAGCAAGGGACTTGACTTCGGCAACGTCAGTGTCGTGGGCATTATAGATGCCGACAACATGTTCAACTACCCTGACTTCAGGGCCTATGAACATGCCTTTTCCATGCTCTCCCAGGTCAGTGGAAGAGCCGGGCGAAAGGGTGGGCAGGGACAGGTGATGCTACAGACAAGAAACCCGGAACTGCCGGTCATCGGGCAGGTCGTGAGGCACGATTTCGGCGGGTTCTTCCGCCACATGCTCGAAGAGCGCAGACAGTTCCACTATCCGCCTTACTACCGGCTCATATACATCTACCTGAAGCATTCAAGGGAGAACATTGTCGATACGGCCTCCATGGAACTGGCCAGCAGGTTGAGGCAGGCGCTCTCCACACGGGTGCTCGGGCCCGACCAGCCGGCTGTGGCGCGCGTGAAGACACTCTACATACGCAAGATCGTGCTCAAGCTGGAAGCGGGCATCGACCTGTCCCGGGTGCGCATGTGCCTGAGACAGACCGAGAAGGCATTGAGGTCAGACAAGCGGTATGCCGTACTGCAGGTCTATTACGATGTGGATCCGCTGTAGAGAGGCTTGTCCCCGTCTGCCTTGATGTTGCCCTATACGGCTATGCCGCGCCAGCCGTGTCCCCGGCAGCCTGGCCTATGGGAGGTTCCGGCGTGGCGGAAAGGCAAAGTCTGCAAGAGCTAAGCGGAAAGTCCGTAAAAGCGAAGTATAATCCTCCGAAGACTGAACCGTAATCTGTAGTTCACGGCGTGAAATATAGTGTTCACGGCGTGGAATATAGTGTTCACGGTGTGGAATATAGTGTTCACGGCGTGAACTACAGATTACGGTTCAGTCTGCGGAACTTTTCTGTTCGCTTATCCGGACTTTCCGGTTCACTTTTCCCGTTTTCTGTTCCTGTGCCGGGAAATGAAAACGGAGAACATGTCGTCTGTGGCATGTTCCCCGTTTCCTGGTCATGGTTTCAGCTCAATTCTGAATACAGTGCCCTTTCCGGGTTCTGAGGACTTCACGTAGATGCGTCCTTTGTGATATTCTTCCACGATGCGTTTGGCCAGTGAAAGCCCCAGCCCCCATCCGCGTTTCTTGGTGGTGAAGCCAGGCCGGAAGACGTTGCCGATGTCTTTCTTCCTGATACCTTTGCCTGTGTCGGCCACTTCCACAGCCACCCGTCCTGACTCCTGGATGACCGTGAGCGTGATGGTGCCCACGCCTTCCATGGCATCTACGGCGTTCTTGCAGAGGTTCTCGATGACCCACTCGAACAGCGCGGCATTGATGCGCACGATGGGTGCTGTTTCGGGCAGGCACCTGAGTATGGCCACTTTCCTTGATGTGCGCCGGTCCATGTAGTCGGCCACATGGGTGAGCACTTCGTTAAGGTCGGTAGGCACGGGCTCGGGCAGCGACCCGATTTTCGAGAACCGGTCGGCGATGAGCTGCAGCCGTTTCACGTCCTTGTCCATTTCCGGAATCAGCGGGTCGTCGGGATAGGTCTCGCGCAGGATTTCAGTCCATGCCATGAGGCTGGAGATGGGTGTGCCCAGCTGGTGGGCCGTTTCCTTGGACAGCCCCACCCATACCTTGTTCTGTTCTGCGCGTTTCGATGTGAGCAGCGCGAAGATGGCTATGACCACGAAGATCATGACCACGCCGAGCTGCACGTAGGGATAGGAGGACAGCCGCTTGAGCATGACGGAGTCATCGTAGCACACGTGTATGGATTCCGCCTCGGGGGAGTCGTCGAGGGCTATGCTGATTACCTTGCCGGAGGCGCGCAGGCGGCTGGCCGTGATGGTGGCGAAGCGGAGCGTGTCGGTCATGGTGGAGCAGCCTTCCACATCGAGGTTGCGGAATGTCTGCACGTTGTTGTGGCTGTCGGTGACGATGACGGGAATCGTATTGTTCTCGTTGATGACCTTGAGCACCAGGTTCAGGTCGGCGTTGCTGTCGGCGTTGTTCAGTGTGCGCATGGCCTCAGCCCACACTTCCATCTTGTTGCGCTCTTCTTCGTAGAGGTCGCGCACGAGCAGATGCGACACGGCCAGGGAGGCCACCGCAATGACGATGGCTGCAAGCACGAGCAGGATCTTGACTTGGCGTATGTGGTCGGTCCACTGCATGGTATGGGTCCGGTAGATGTAGGGCGGAAGATGTGTCGCTTGGGTATGGAAAAGAAAAACAGGAAGCGTGGAGGCGACACCTTCATGCTTCCTGTTTCATGTCAGCGGATCACGGCCTTGCCGCGAAGGGCTTTGCCTGCACCGGTCACCTGGTAGATGTATGCACCTGGGCGCAGGGGAAGTGCTATGGCACCTTTCTGGCTTTCAACAGCCTGTGAGAACACGGTGGCTCCGCTTGTGGTATAGACCGTCAGCGTGCGTGCGGCTGCGTTGTCGAAAGCATAGTCCAGCACGTTGCCATGTATGCCCACCTTGTTGCTGGTCTGTACTTGCCCCACTCCGGCGGTTACTGCCGGGTCGTTGCTCATGATGAGCGTGAAGGTGAACGGCTCGGAGTCGTTGTCGAGGTTGATTGCCGTGAAATCCACGGTGTAGGTCTTGACGGGTTCCTGCATGTTGTCCAGCCCGGCCTCTATCTGCAGGTCTATGGGCTCGTCCTTGTACAGTCCGCTTGTCTTCTCGACCGTTACATTTGAGACACAGTCGCCGCCGAAGCACATCTGGAAAGGTTTCCTTTCCTTGCATTCGCCTTTGATAAAGACGCTTTCCACGTCTTCGTCGCATTCTACGGTCACGGTCGGCTCGAACACTATGCCTCCGAATGCGGTATAGTTCTCGTTGAGCTTGCTGGAGACAACGGTCTCTCCAGCCTTCACTACCTGTCCGTTGACCTTGAACGTCAGGTCCTGTGCAAAGGCCAGTGATCCAAGGGCCAGTGCACACAATAGAGTAAATGTCTTCTTCATATTTGTCTTTTTATTGATTATGCCGGGGATTTATTCCACTTCGCATTCTGCCACCTGCATCACGCCTTCGGCATCGTTGTACACAAATGCCACCACGGACAGGTTCTCCTTCACCCAGTTGTCTTTCATCTGGACGGTGTGTTCGGTGTCCTTGAATATGTTGGCCTTCAGCGCGATGTCTTCTCCCCATGTGCCGTTCACGCTGGCCCGATAGACATGGTTGTGCACATAGTCGGCAATCATCTTGCCATTGTCTTTCTGTATGGCCTGGATGCCGCTTTCCGTGATCCAGAGCTGAAGTTTTCCGCTCACGTCGCTGCTGGGCTCCATGTGGGTGGATATGCTGATGGATCCGTCTTCGCTGGCTGTTGCAGAGAGCCGGATGTTGAGTTTTGCCGCGCGTTTCAGCTCCTCCCTGATGCTGGTGGCCCATGCCGAGCTGTTCAGCACGCCGCTGCGCCTGTTGACCACACCGGAAGGATAGGCCGACACTTTCCAGTAGTCGGCATAGGTGTTGCCGTCTGGCTGCATGAGTCCTGCCATGTTGGGGTTGGTCCCTTCGCCGATGCCGAAACTTCCGGCATGTATGGCCACGGAGATAAGTTGTTCGCCGTATTGTTCATGGAGGTTGGCCACAAGTCTGTGGGCATCGGGGCAGTTGGTGCACAGCTGTCCGGTGAACTCTTCCAGCAGCACCACGCGCTGGCTCTGGATGTCGGGCAACTGTTCGTAGCGGTCTGCGTTGTCCACTTCGTCGCAGGCACAGAGCAGCGCCGACACAAGCAGCGTGGCAAGAATTGATTTATTGAGATTCATCATGTAGGTCGTTTAGAAGTTGTAACTGTAGGAAATGTTGAGTCCGCGGCTGGCCGGAACGTGGCGGCAGACACCGCCCGAGCAGTTGTAGCCGGCGCGTGTGCGTCCGTAGCCCAGCATGAGGCGGTGCGACTTGTAGGTGCCGGTGACCGAACCCATGTAGTAGTGCTTGTCGGTCTCGCCGTTGTTCCACATGTCGCTTACGGTGAACATGAGATAAGGCTGCACGGAGAGTTCGAGCAGTCCGTAGGTCCAGTCGCCCTGGTCCTGCTTGGTGGCCAGGTACTGCACTTCGCCGCGGAGTGTGAGCTTGCGGTTGAACTGGTATTTTCCTTCTGCCACGCCTATGTTCGACTTTATTACTCCGCCTTCACCTTCAATCACCGTCTTGTTGTAGCGCTGGTTCATGTACATCAGGTTGAGCTTGAAGGACTTCGACAGTTTCTTCTCCATCTGCACGTTGATGTCCTGGTAATATACCTCTCCCATGTTGAAGAACTTCGTGGTGTATCCGTCGGTGCCCATGTAGCTGCCGTTGAAGCTTTCCACGGGTTTCTTGTCGAGTGCGCGGATATGGCTCACGTTGAGCTTCATCTTCGTGCCGTACTTGCCGCCCAGAGCGGTGTTGCGCTTGAAGGAGTAGCCGAACTCGCCCTGGAAGGCCCACTCGCCTTTGGCGGCCTGTGTGGCGTAGGGGTAGAGTGCGGGCAGGGAGTAGGTGTGCTGATAGGCGAATGCGGGCATGTTGTTGATGTAGGCCGATATGCCGTTGAGGTTGCGCTGTGAGCGGAACGCCATGTTCTCGCTGCGCTTGGCCTGGATGAGCGCGCTCACGCCCTTGGACGAGTAGGATGCCGAGAGCAGCACGGCGTTGCCTTTCCTGTAGATGTAGCCGTTGTCGAACGACGGGTCCTGTGTTCGCCAGGCATATTCGGCCAGGATGTTGTAGTTGCCGCTCTGTAGCCTTGACCTGAAATCGAAGGCGTTGACCGTGGAGGGCATGTTGAGCTTGTAGTTGGTGCCGGGCACGATGACATCCTTCTGCTTCTCGTAGTTGAGCAGCACGTAGGAGGCTCCCACCATCCAGGATATGTTATTGTCGCGCATGCGTGCGCTATACTGGTCGAGGTTCACTTCCAGGTCGGCACCGCCCACCCATGAGTCCTTGCTCCAGTCCCAGTAGCGTCGCTGCACACCACCGAGGGCCTTGAGCTGCACGCCCTTGATGGCGTTGACGTTGATGCGTGCGCCTCTCAGGGAGTTGTCTATGCCGAGGCTGCGTTCCTCGTAGGTGCGGAATATCAGTCCGCTGCCGAACTGGTCGTAGAAGTCGCCCAGGGTCACGTCAACGCCTTTCCCGGTCTTGAACTTCACATACATGTTGGGCACGCCCCATCCCTTGAACTCGGGTTCGAAGCCGGGTAGCGGGTATTCCATGAATTCCAGCCGTGCTCCGGCCTCCACGGCCTTGCTGGTCAGGCTGAGGTCAGCGTAGGTGTTGGTCAGCCCCCAGTCATCGTATGTGCCGGTGCCTATGCCCGCATCCTCTTGTGGTATGAGTATGTCGCTCTGCAGACTGCCGTGCAGGACCACCTTGTTGTCGTTCTGTGCGAACATGGCGGGCATGGCGGTCATGGCAAGACAGGCGATGAGCATCGCTTTCTTGTGATTCATATTCGGTGTCTAAGTGGTGTGTAGTGCTTATTTTGTGTTTTCAGAAGGTCTCGTCCTTTCAGAAGGGCTTGAGGACACCAGTTCGCGTATCTTCTCTATGATCTCGTTCTCGCCGCCGTCCGTGTATCCGCTGTGGGAGAACACTATCTTGCCCTGCCCGTCGATGATGAACACATGGGGAATGTTCCTGATGTTCATGGCGCGGAGAAAGTCGCTGTTGGGGTCGAGCAGGATGTCATATTCCCATTCCTCGCCATCGACCAGCGGCTTCACCTTGTTGATGTTCTGTGCCTGGTCTATGGACACGGCATAGAGCTTCATGCCTGTCTCTTCCTGCCAGTCGGCATATACCTCGTGGATGGCTTTGAGCTCACGGTTGCAGGGCTTGCACCATGTGGCGAAGAAGCTGATGACAAAGGGCTTCCCGTCATTGTCCAGTTCTGAAGTGTCAATTGTTTTCCCGTCGAGCGTCTTCAGTTTCACCGAGGGGAGCTGTGCAAACACTGAGGTGGTTACCAGAATGCTGGCAAACACGAAAAGGAATCTAAGTAGTTTCATTATCTCACTTTACATTAATAATCACAAAGGATTTGGCAAAAATACACTTTTTCTGCCAAATACAGACATAAACAGCTGTAAAAACGCTGTTTAGGGGGTGAAAATGATAGGTTTTGGCACGTCCGCACATGGAAAAACGCCGATTCCGGGGGCTTTTCGCTGGCAGATTCCGGACGGAATGGCTGCAACCTGCCAGAAATGAGCCAGCAGCATGGTGGGTATGCACAGCATTGTGATGAGGTGTCGGGGCGTAGCCACTGGGGTGTGGCGTATCGCCCGCACTTCCTGCATCCTCCTGCAATAAAATGCCATGATGACAGTTCCTCCCTTGCGATGTGCGGGCGGGACGCCCATACCTCCAGCGGTAGGCCCGGCAGTCTTCCGCTTCCGGGGACTGGGACGTGTCCCCGAAAATCAAAGTGTCATATTTTTAACGTTTTTGCTTACACTTTGATTTTCCGGCATTTCTGTAAAACTCTTGTTTTGGACTGATTTTCATGTTAATAAGTGTGAATTGTCGGTTTTTTGCACAAAACGGAAAAATCAGTTAAGTGTTAGGGGGGAAACACTTAACTGTTTCCGGAAAATTAGTTAACTATTTTCGTCTTGGCACTTAAGTGTTTTTGAGGAAAAACTTAACTGTTTCGGGGCAAAAACCTATGTTTTTCGGTCTCAAAACCGCGATTTTCCGCCCGAATGTGTGGAAAATGGGGGCTGAAAACTGCACAAATCGCGTGTTTTGTGCACGAATTTAACGGATTTTAGGTTAAAATCAGGCGGTTTTTCATTCACATTTTACGATGATAAAAACTTACTGTATTGATTGTCAGTGAGTTACAGAAAATCCCCTTGAAGCAGGAATTTTTCTCTGGCGCGTGAATTCCGGAGTTGATTGGGCTGAATAAAAAATGCCCAAAAATCAAAGTGTCACGAAAACAGCCTTTTCCGTGACACTTTGATTTCTGCTCATGGCCATTTCCTGTGCTTTTCCTGCACAGGTTGCAGGTCAGTGAAAGTGCATCAGATGGTCTGGCACAGCAAGGCCACATCGGCCTCGAAATGGTCTTTGTCTATGGCATGGCTCTTGATGGCCGAGCGGTAGTTGTAGATGGTCTGCGGGGCATAGAGCAGCAGTGTGGCGATGCTGGTGGTTTCGTTCACGCCGAGCCTGATGAGTGCCATGATCCTGAGCTCAGGCCCCAGCAGTTCGCCGCTTCGCGGTGCAAGCCGGTAGTCGGGTTTCAGCAGTGCGTTGAGCTGTTCTATGAAGTCGGGATAGAGTTTGAGGAAAGCCCTGTCGAAGTTGGCGAAGAACTCCCACGCATCGGTGTCCTTGTTCCTGTTGGTGTGGAGCAGTGACGGCAGGTCTTCTGTCTGGTGGGCTTTCACCTTGCGTTCCACGGCTTTGTGGAAGCGGTTGTATTTTTCTATGTAGGCGGCGCATAGCTCGATGAACAGTCCCACGTACTGCTCACGGCTTCTGTTGGTGGCCTTGAGCTGCTTGTTGAGCTTGATGATCTGGCGGCGCCGCTTGTAAAGTTTCCTGTTCTGCCTGTATATGGTCAGGGCTGTGATTGTGATGGCAATACCGAGCACGGCCATGATTGCGATTGCCATGTTCTGTATCTGTCGGGTGTGTTCTTCGCGCTTGTTGTACCGCTGTGCTATGTGTGGCAGCTTGCGTGCGATTTGCGACAGTCTCAGGCGGCTGTTGTAGTAGATGGCATCCTCCACGGCGAGGATGAGGTACCTTTGCGCTCTGGCCGGGTCGTTGCGCGTGTTGGACAGGAAAGCGGCCAGCTCCTGCAGCGCGAGGTTCTCCTTGAGTGGAATCTGCTGGTCGGCGATGGCAGCCAGCAGCATGTAGTGCTCGTAGTCGGCGGTGCGCTGCTGCTTCTTATAGACCATGGCCAGTGCACAGGTGGCACTGGCATAGCGTCGTTGGGTGGGAGAGAGCCTCTTGATGCATTCGAGATAGGTGTCCTCTGCATCGCCCAGGATGCCCTGTGCCAGCTGTTGCTCCGCCCTGAAGTAAAGCCCGTCGGGCGTATCCGGTTCAGTGAGGTTGACCAGGGAGTCCAGGCACACGGCGGCCTTGTCGGCATAGATGCGTGCATAGTGGTTGTCGTTGAGGTAGGCTTCCCACACGTTGTAGATCCATCTGCGTGTCTCGTAGTAGCGCAGTTTCTCTGCCGTGTCGAGCCTGTCGGGCTTCACGGAGCCGATGGTGCGCTCCGCTTCACTGAAGTTGCCCGATGAGGCCAGCATGTAGGCGTTGTACATGGTGCAGCGGTCCTTCCGGTCGGCCCGTCCCATTTGGTCGGCCATTGCAGTGGCCATGCGGATGTACTGTGCAGTAGAGTCGGAATTGAAAAGCATGTACTCTTCAATGAGTTTCTCGCACCGTTCGTAGCGTTGGTTTCCGTCGGGTGCTTCGTTCAGCTTTTTCTTCATGTCCAGCAAGCGTTGTTCCTTGGCGTCAGTTACTTGTGTCCTTTTAGCCAGTTGGCTGTCTAATAGCTTGTAGAGACCGTCGTTCTCTCCTTTGCAGGAGGCGAGCAGCATTGCAATCACAATGGCTGCGGCTTGAATGGGTTTCATTAGGTTAGCGGTTTGATTTGGGGGCTAAGTTAGTGATTTTCAATGTAATAATTCTGTTAAATGCGGTTTTTCTTGCAAAAAATATCCATTTTCCACCGAAAATACACATTTTAGGCCTGTTTACTTCAATCTTACGGTGCATAACCGTATCATGTTGATTATCAACGGAGTGGGGTTTCGTGGGATTTCCAGCCCTTTACTTTTTATTTACATGGTGTTGCGGATTCGTCCCGGACACCCTATTTTTGCACACGCTGCGGATGTGGGAGTGATGTCTGCGGCCAAGACAAACTATTTTCAAGATATAACATTACTGCAATAAAACCGTACATTTTTACTGCCGAATCTTCAGACATAGGGTGGGCTGTGCATCGCGTGGATCCGGACGGCGAAAGCACTTCGTGTTTCCGGCGGGACGGGTGGACGGCGGATGAGTCCATCCGGCGGAATCAGGTATCAACGTTTGCTCGACCACAGGACTTACGGTCATGTAGTAGAGACAACACTCTTTGACAGGGATAAGGATTGTGTAAGGATAACAGACGGTTTGATACGAAGGGCAGCCGACGGATGTCGCCTGCCTGAAAAAGAGGGTCAAGGGATGATTGCATCCATTGGCCCTCAACTTTTGTCCCTATAGGTTCCGTTCATGGGGAAACCTGTAGGCCCGTTTCCTTTATTCCTGGAATATGAGTGGATCCGTGTGTACCCACGAGTCAGTGCTGCCACAGCCTTATTCGGCTTCCGCCGCGGCCTTGGCTCGTTTCTGCTCGTCAATCAGCTGGAAATCCTTTTTGCGTAGCACAAACGAGTTACTCAGGTATTTCTCGCGGACAATCTTGTTTGAAGCCAGCTCCTCAGGCTTTCCCTGGAACAGTATCTTTCCTTCAA
Organism: Prevotella sp.; assembly: GCA_051875605.1. Taxonomy (GTDB): domain Bacteria; phylum Bacteroidota; class Bacteroidia; order Bacteroidales; family Bacteroidaceae; genus Prevotella. The sequence goes on from JBJEHA010000081.1 coordinate 28,135, forward strand.
ACAGCAGGTAGGCGCGGTCGGTAATGGTCAGTGTCTCCTGTACGTTGTGGTCGGTAATGAGAATGCCGATGTTGCGGTATTTGAGCTGCCACACAATGTGCTGGATGTCTTCCACTGCGATGGGGTCAACGCCGGCGAAAGGCTCGTCAAGCATGATGAACTTCGGGTCGATGGCCAGACAACGCGCAATCTCTGTGCGTCTGCGCTCTCCGCCCGAAAGCTGGTCGCCCTTGTTCTTGCGCACCTTGGTGAGCCTGAACTCGGCAATCAGGCTCTCCAGCTTTTCCAGTTGGTAGCTGCGCGGTTTGTCCGTCATTTCGAGCACGGAGAGTATGTTGTCTTCCACGCTCATCTTCCTGAACACGGAAGCCTCCTGGGGCAGATAGCCGATACCGGCACGCGCACGCTTGTAAACCGGGTATTTCGTGATATCCTCATCGTTCAGATACACATGTCCGGCATTGGGCACTACCAGGCCGGTGGTCATGTAGAAAGAGGTGGTCTTTCCGGCTCCGTTGGGTCCGAGCAGACCTACGATTTCGCCTTGTCTGACGTTGATAGACACTCCGTTGGCAACAGTCCGCTTGCCATAAACCTTTACCAGACCTTCAGTGCGCAGCACCATGCCGCCAGCATAGTCCGGTTGCTCCATATTCTGATTTCCTTCCATATTTTTGTTGATTGGCTGCAAAATTAGGGCAAATATGCCGAAAAACCAAATTGCATACCACAATTCCGTCGTTTTGCCTCTTGTAGAGGGACAAAAGCCTGACCGTCAGGCCTGTGCACGGTTACGGCGGAAAGGGTTGGCTGTCAATGGCAGGATGGGGTCCGGTGTCCATGCCGCTCAACTCGTTGAAACAGAACAAGATTGCCATGAGGAAATTCACGGATCCGGAAGTGTATATTAACATCGACCTGCAGGGTTGTTCCACAGAGGATTTCGATGATGCAGAGGCTATCAGGAAGCTGGGTTGCCAGCAGGTGAGGACGTATTTGCAGACTCACCGTGTCGGAAGATAGGCCGGATGGGAAAGCATAAGACAGGAAATGCCACGGCATCAATAAAGTTCCGTGGCATTTTCTGTTTATGGCCGATAGCGGACTGACAATTCCTGACAGGCGGCAATGGTGGCTTTCACCCGGCGTGAGGTCGTCAGCATGATGGTCTGTTCATCGGCATCCGGAGCACCCATGAAAACAGCCTGGTTGATGTAATATGCCGGTACGGACACTTTCTCGCGTGCAGAGAAATGGTATTCGCACACACCAGTCGCCTTCCTGATCTGGGCAATGTTGTTTTCATTTACGCCACATCCAGCCATGATGATGATGCGGTTTGCAGCCTGTTCTTCCAGTCGGCGCAGCAGTGCAGTTCCGTCATAGGCGGTGGGCTGCTGTCCGGAAGTGAGAATGCGGTCGAAGCCCAGACCGATAAGCTCTTCCATCGCCTGTTCAGGTTGGCGGCAATGGTCGAACGCCCTATGGAAAGTGGTTGACAGCCCTTCGGCACATTCCATCAGCTGTCGGTTGGCAGCGTGGTCAATGTCGCCTTGTGGTGTCAGGCATCCGAAGACCACACCGTCGGCTCCCAGTTCCCGGGCCATGCGGATATCCTCGGCCATCCGCTCCAGTTCGAGTCCGGAATACACGAAATGGCCACCGCGCGGGCGTATGATGACGTGTAGTCGTGTGCTGGTGAGCAGTCTGCGTGCAGTCTTGATTTCCCCGTATGACGGCGTTGTACCGCCTTCGGGAATGCCAGCGCAGAGTTCCACACGGTCTGCCCCTCCCTCTTGTGCGGCGAGGCAGCTTTCCACTCCGTTGGCACAAATCTCAAAACGTAAGGATGGCGTGGATTCGGTAATGTCCGGGTTGTTCATGAAAAACAGAATGGTTAAGGTGGTTGTAGGAAAAGGAAAGCGGAGGAAAACGAAAGGTCTTCCTCCGCCTGGTGTTTTAGTCGATGGCTATTTTCTTCACGATGCGTCCGTTGCCTTTGTCCACACTGACAATGGCAATGCCTTTGTGGCTTACGGGCACTATGGCCGAACCGTCAACAGACTGTGTCGCGATGACTCTTCCGTCAACCGATGTGACGGTGACATTGGCCTTGCCTTCGGTATTGATGACAATGTTCCCGTCCTTGCCCATGATAAGCGTCCGGCCGTTGTCTGCATGGATGTCATCGATACCTGTTCCGCCGTTAATGGCAGCCCGTGCAGCATTGATTACCTTTCCGGTGTTGGCATCAATCATGACCAGTGTTACCTTGCAGTTGTCCACATTGCTCACGTTCGGGGCATCAGTGTTGAGGCTCATGGTAATGGTGCCGGTGTATTCCTCGTCGCAATTGATGCTTGTGGGCAGGAGGCCGATGCTTCCATAGTAGTTGTTGGAAGGATATATGGCACGGGCCACGTCATTGAAGGTATAGGGATAGACTGCGGGGCTGCCATAGATGCCGCCGCTTTTCCATTCGCCCAGGTCCTCGTCAGTCTGCTGGTAGAGGTTGTTCGACTGGAAGCCTACAAGACCGTCTTCCGTGATAATGCAGAACAGGCCGATATTGGCATTGCTCTTGCTCAGGGCAAACTTGCAGCTGAACGGAACGGTTACCCGGTCGGTAACGGCACTGTATGTGGCGGAAATGTTGAGGTCGGCTTCACATTCTTTCGACATTTCCTCGCTGACCAGTTCCACCCAGCAGTCGTGTTCGTTGGAATAGAAGGTGTAGTCGCGTACACCGTTGCTGTCATAGGAAACCATTGGCGAACTGATGATGCCGCCACGCTGGATGCGTGCGGTCGGAGCTGCGGCAAGGCCGAGGAAATACTGTGAATAGTCGGTCATGCCGCTTTCGAAGGAGTCGCCGGTATAAGTGTGGTATGAAAGCGGGATGAAGCGGTCTTCATAGATATCTTCCAGCTTTTCTATAGCCAGATGTCCGAGCGGACAGTTCTGGCAGCCTTGTCCGGTCATTTCCTCCAGGATGACGCGCTTGTTCGGCTTGAAGGCCAGGTTGTTGATGCCGGTGGTCAGCGTGGTCACACGTTTGCCGTTGTCAAGTGCAGCCTTCACCACGAACGGGTTCTCTGTCCCTATGGCCAGGGGCAGGGGACGGGAGAATGCGAAGTCATAGGTGGAGCCGCTGGTCAGCGACAGTCCGTCTTCGCTGATTTCGTCAATGACATTCTGTCCGGCATCTATGAGTTGTATGCTGATGGCCGAGTAGGTCTCGCTCTCGTCCTGGATGGTCACAGTGCCCTTGATGTCCTGCTCTGTAGCCCTGAGTACGCCTTCGGGAACTCCTGTGAGGGCAATCTGCATGGCGGCATCGTGTACCACGTTCACTTCAGCCACGAACATGGCGCTCTGGTCCTCGTTCTCGTTGAGGAAGGCAATGTAAATCTTCTTGCCGGCATAGGCATCGAGCTTAGCTGTGTAGGGTGTCCAGTCACCGTCGAGTGAGCCTTCGCTTGTTCCGGGAGTGAGGGTCTCATCGAGCAGGGTGACGCCCTCTGTGCGGAACTTGTCGATGATGTCGGCTGTGAGGTCGTTGAACACTTCGTCTGTGGCCAGCAGGATGACCTTCAGCACATCGGTCTTGCTGCTGAGATAGCTCTGTGCCTTGAAGGAGAGGTAGCAGCGGTCGTCGGGAATGGTGAGCTGAGGTGTCACCATCCAGTCGTCAGACTTCCCTGCGGGGGAATACATGGAGTGTGAGGCTGCACACGGGTTGGACAGGTCATCGTCAGCGGCATAGAGCCATGGCGTGGTGTTGGCGTTGAATTTCCAGTCTTGCATGGCGGTGGTCGGTGTCAGCTTGTCGCCTTCATAAAGCATCACATTGCCCATGCCGCCCACGAAGTTTTCTATGTAGATGTGGCTGTCGTCCGATACTATGGTACGCTCATAGGAACCTGTATAGCCGAACGTCAGTTCCTCGTTGAAGCACGTCCCGCTCAGGTCGCTCACCTGGCTGGCCGGGATGACCACCCTGTAGGTGTTGCCCTTGAACAGGTTCTGTGTCTCTGTGGGGTAGATCATGACCTGCTTGTAGGTGCTTTCGGTCTTTCCGTTGAGTATGTTCAGGTCGCATATGGGGTCGGTCTCGTCATTGCGGTAGAGCTCGGCCTTGGCGCCATCCACGAGCTTTACATCCGTGTCGAAGGACACCACGATGGGGTTGGTGGTCATGCTCAGGTGCCCTACGGTGCTCTGGTCCTCGGGTGCAATGGACACCACTGCAAGCGGGTCGGTGCCGTAGCCGGTATAGCTCACGGTGAAGGCCTTGTTGATGCGTGCCTCGTCACCGTCAATGGCAATGGCACCCTCGGGCACCTCCAGCGTGTAGGTCTCTCCTTTTTCCAGTGTGAACACCTTGAAGGTGATGTTCACGACTTTCGGGTTGGCAGAACTGGTGGCGAAGCTGAAGGCCGTTTTCACCACGTTGCCCTTGCTGTCCTTCACGCTCAGGCTGGAGGCATTGCAGAGGGTCTTCACGTTGCGCGTGAACTTCAGTTCTATGTTGCTGATCTTGGAGATGGCAGTGCCTGTACGTGGCGATACGGTGTAGTCGCTCAACAGGTCAACCCTTTCGCAGGTCTCGCCGAAGCTTTCGGGCAGCACGACAGCGTAGTTGTCCTGTGAGATATAGGCATTGGCCACCAGGGTCGTTCCATCGCCCGAGACACCTTCAGGGAACCCGGTCATGTCGTATCCCGTGGCCGAGTAGAAATCGATGTTGTGGCATTGCTTCAGGATTTCGTCCAGCCCATACCAGTAGTTGCCGTGGAGCACGTAGAGTGTGCGGCTGGGGATCATGGCAGGGGAGGCAGCGTAGAGCGTGCCCTGGTTGTCAATGCTCACACAGCCTCTGTCCTGGCTTTCTGCGGCGTTGAAGGCCTCGAAAGCCTTGGTGGTCGTGTTATAGCGGAAGGGGTAGATGATGTCGGATGAGTTATATACTGTACCGGCCACCCATTCCCCGTTGGAGCTGATGCAGATGCTGTTCAGCGTCAGTATGTCGTCCACCTTCGGGGTGAAGGTGTGCGATTCGCTGTCGTAGGTGAATCCCACGGGATCCCAGGTTTCCTCCTGACGGTCATACAGGAAGTACATGACTTCCTGCGGATAGATATAGCTCACGCAGCCCACGATGTAGCGGCCGTCAGCCGATATGCCGGTCAGGCGGGTCAGGTTCTGGTAGGTGCCGGTCAGGTCAACATCGGGCAGACCGTTCAGTTCCATGATGGTGTTTGTGGTCAGGTCCCACATGACGGGTACTTCCTCGAACATGGAGCTTGAGCATGCCCCGATGCCGTATTTGCCGTCTGGAGTCACGGCTGTGATGTGCCCGTTGGTCAGATTGCTGCTGGGGGTGGCCACTGTGGCCCAGGCCTTGGTGGCCTTTCGCCATACTGCCGGCGAGCCGTTGTACGAGCCTACTACAAGTGTGCCGTCGTCAGTCACATCGTTGGCCTCGTTTTCGGCTACGGACAGCTTCTCGTCTTCCGACAGCAGTTCTGTCACCATGTTGGCTGCTATGTTCACGAGTTTTCCGAAGTGATAGCTGGAGGTGGCATCGTTGACACCGTAGGCCACTGCCCATTTCCCGTTGTCCGAAAGACCACGGATGAGCGACCCGTCGGCCATGACATAGGAATCCAGCCTGGCATCGGCAGATTGCTGTGCAGACAGTGGGGCCGAGTTCCAAAGCAATCCGGCAAGTGCCAGTAATGCCTTGTAAATGAAGTTGTTTGAGTGCATAGAAAATATTATGATATACTAATGAATAAATAGAAAAGATGTGCAAAGTTAAGTCAAATAACGGTAGCATGCAAGACAAATCTGTGAAAAAAGCCAAAAGTGGGGGTGGAAACCATTGTCGGGAATCAGGATGCCAGGCTTCTGATGCGGTGAACCTGTTG
>JBJEHA010000082.1:0-32699 GCA_051875605.1 Prevotella sp.
ACCTCTTGGAGAGAGGAAAATGCCGGAAAAACAAATCTTCTGTTATATTTTTTTAATTCTTTGCCTGTATTTTTTTCATGGGCACGGGACGGTATGTCCATGGCTGTGGCGGATTCTGGCGACACGGGTTGAAACACCGGGTTGGGGAAGGGCGGAATGGAAAACCGGAACACTGAACCGGAAACTTCGGAAAAGCCAGGTAAAATCTTCAGGGAAGCAAAGTTCAATCTGTAGTTCACGCCGTGAAATATAGTGTTCACGCCGTGAACTATAGTGTTCACACTGTGAACTATAGTGTTCACGCCGTGAAACACAGATTATGGTTAACAGCCGGAGACTTTTCTGTTCGCTTTCCGGAACTTTCCGGTTCAGTGTTCCGGGTTTCCTGTTTTGCTCCTTCCATAATGTGCCTCAAGGAGGTGGTGGCATGGCCTTTCCTTCGCCGTGTGCCGTCTTTGCCGTGTGCGTGGAAAGGGTGTGGAAGCGAGAATCATGATTTTTAGGTATTGCAGGGAAGGCAGAACGGGTGTAACTTTGCAGCCGGAAAGAAGTAGCGCGTAGTGTTCAATCACGTAAGTCCAGTTGACTTTGGTGGTTGGGCACTTTTTTTTTATATGTGATAACAAGCTATACATTAACAAATATAGGATATGACAGGAAAACTGAAGATACTGCTGTTCATGGCTCTGCTTCCAGCCGGTCAGCATCTTGTGGCCCAGGAGGCAATGCCCGATGACGAAGACGACAGCCAGGTGGAACTGGAAGAGGTGGTTGTGACAGCCAATGGCGTGAGCCGGGTGAACCGCTCGGCCTACAATGCCATAGCCATAGGCACGGAAGGTCTGCAGAACTCCACGAAGAGCCTGAGCGAAGCCCTTGCGCGCACACCGGGAATGAAACTGCGCGAATCGGGAGGAGTGGGGTCTGACATGACCATGCTGCTCGACGGCTTCAGCGGAAAGCACATCAAGGTGTTCATCGACGGCGTGCCGCAGGAAGGTGTGGGCGAGGCGTTCGGACTGAACAACATACCCGTGAACTATGCCGAGCGCATAGAGGTGTATAAGGGTGTAGTGCCCGTGGGCTTCGGTACGGATGCGCTGGGCGGTGTCATCAACATTGTCACGGGCAAGCGCAAGAAGGGGTGGTCGCTTGATGCCTCGTACGCCTATGGCTCGTTCAACACCCACAAGTCCTACGCCGACTTCAGCTATGTCACGGACAGGGGATGGCTCTTCCAGCTGAATGCCTTCCAGAACTATTCCGACAACAGCTACCGGGTGGACACTCCCGTGGAGCAGTTCAACGACGACGGTACCACCATGCTCGACACCGGAGTGAAGGAACATGTGAAGCGGTTCAACGACACCTACCACAACGAGGCCGTACTGGCCAGGGCTGGAGTGGTGGACCGCAGATGGGCCGACCGCCTGGTGCTGGGACTGGACTATTCGCACATGTACAAGGAAATACAGACCGGAGTGGTGCAGAAGGTGGTGTTCGGGCAGAAGCACAGGCACGGCTATTCGTTCATGCCCTCGCTGGAGTATGCCAAGCGCAACCTGCTTGCCTACGGGCTGGACCTCACCGCAACGGCCAACTACAGCCGCAACGTGACAGAAAACGTGGACACGGCTTCCTGCCGCTACAACTGGAGAGGGCAGACAAAGTACCAGAACGGAACACTCGGCGAACAGTCCTATCAGGACAGACGGTCGGACAATGACAACTGGAACGCCACGCTCACCATGCGCTACCGCATAGGCACGGCACACAGCTTCGTCTTCAACCATGTGTTCAGCTCCTTCCACAGGGAGACTGCACCCACGGCGGGCACCACGTCTTCACAGGCCGACGGATTTGCCAAGCTCACGCGGAAGAACATCAGCGGACTGGCCTACATGCTCATGCCCTCGGAACACTGGAACCTGTCGGTATTCGGGAAATACTACAGCCAGCACAACGAAGGGCCTGTGTCGGCTTCCGCCGGTGGGCTGACCGACTATGTGCTGCTGACCAACAGCACAAGCACCTGGGGCTATGGCGCGGCCGGTACCTGCTTCCTGCTACGGGGAATGCAGGTGAAGCTCTCCTATGAACGGGCCTGCAGGCTGCCGACCAACGAAGAGCTTTTCGGCGATGAAGACCTGGAACTCGGCTCCATGGGACTGAGGCCTGAAAAGAGCGACAACGTGAACCTGAACCTGAGCTATGACAGGAAATGGGGCAGACACGGGCTTTATGCAGAGGGCGGCCTGATCTACCGCAACACCACTGACTACATACAGCGGCGCATAGGCACCTACACGGGCAACAAGAGCTACGCTTCCTACCAGAACCACGGGAAGGTGGAGACATCGGGATTCACGCTTGCCGCCAGATATACCTTCGGCCACTGGCTGAGCGTGGGCGGGAACTTCTCCCACCTCAATGTGCGCGACAACGTGAAGACGCTCAACGAGGGGTCGTCACAGGCCAACCTGACCTATAAGGACCGCATACCCAACCAGCCTTATCTCTTTGCCAACAGCGACCTGACACTCTACTGGGAGAACTGCGGGAAAAAGGGAAACACGCTGACCATAGGCTATGACAACGGATGGCAGCACAGCTTCCCGCTCTATTCGGAAAGCCTCGGGGCGAAAGACAGCAAGGAGTATATACCGGAGCAGTTCGCACACAACCTGAGCCTGACCTACAGCATGATGCAGGGACAATACAACTTCTCCTTGGAGTGCAGGAACCTGACCGACGAAAGGCTCTACGACAACTTCAGCCTGCAGAAGCCGGGGCGTGCCTTCTATGCCAAGGTGCGCGTGTTGCTGGGCAATGCCCATGGCGGCGCGGGACACCGCGGAGGAAAAAACGGAAGCCGCAGGCGCGGTGGCCACAGATGAACAGGACAAACGACAAACAGAATATAAAAAAACAGAACATGATGAAAAAAACGGTTTTCTGGCCCTACATGGCCCTTACGGCATGCCTGGCTCTCAGCGCGTGTTCCGATGATGACAACGAAACTACTGTTACTGAACCCGAAGAGACGGCATCAGCATACGTCATAGCCGGGACAAGCGGGACAGCAGCCTACATCGTCACTGCCCCTGCACTGGACAATGGGGAGGTGAGCACCGTGGGCAACGGATTCGAGACCGACTACACCTCAGCCACGACATGGGTGTTCTTCGGCCATGACTACCTCTACCGGCTGACCTATAATTACGGGTCGGCAGGTACGACGGCGGCGTTCTATCTTGACGGCAGCAGAAACATACGCCAGCGCACCAAGGAATACAACATCCTGAACTTCACCACTTACGGCACATACGGCAACAAGATCATCACGGCCGATGCGTCCTCGGCCACAGACACGAAGGACAGCCAGGGCAATGCAGCCTATGGCGTGCATTTCTCCATCATCGATGTGGAAGCAGAGACTACCGGCACGAAGACCGTGGTGACGGAAAACTTCCTGGGCAACAAGGAGCGCGTGATGTTCTCGGGGCTGCTTGAGGCCAATGGCAAGATATACACGGCTGTCGTGCCGCTGGGACTGTCGCCCTACGGCGTGGCGGCTGGCGGCGTGTTGCCGGGCAACGAAGACCTGGTGTCCTCTTCCAGCGGCGGCAGTGGCGGCGGAATGTACGAGTCGGGCACGCTCACCAATACACAATACCCCGACGAATGCTGGGTGGCAGTGTTCGACGATGACACGTTCAGCCATTGCACACTCATCAGGACCGACAAGATGAGCTGGGCGGCTGGACGCATGCGCTCGGCCTATTACCAGACCATCTGGGCTGCGGACAACGGCGACGTGTATGTGTTCTCGCCATCGTATGCCAAGAGCAATACCGATGCCAGGCAGCAGACCGTGCACAACTCGGCCGTGATGCGCATCAGGGCAGGTGCAGCGGAGTTCGACCCCACCTATGCACCCTTCGACATCGAGGCGGCTTCAGGTGGAAATGCGGTCTATCGCTGCTGGCACATCTGTGAAGACTACTTCCTGCTGCAGATGTACACGCAGGGGCTGAACATACAGGGAAAGGGCACCACGCGCATGGCCATATACAAGGGAGGCAGCCGTGAGTTCAGATATGTCACTGGCCTGCCGGATCCCGATGTGGTGGCTTCCTTCAGCAAGGCACCATACAGCGAGGGTGGCGTTTGCTATACTACGGTGGTGACAACCGATGGTGCAAGGCCGACCATATACAGAATAGACCCGAAGACGGCATCGGCTGCTGCCGGACTGCAGGTGGAGGCCGATGAAATCGGGGCGTTGGGACTACTAAAATCAAAATAGCATTATGAAGAAGGTTTTCAGGAAAATCCATCTGTGGCTGTCCGTACCTTTCGGCATCATCATTACGCTGGTGTGCTTCTCCGGCGCCACTATGGTCTATGAAAAGGAAATCACCGAATGGTGCAGGCATGACCTGTATTTTGTCAAGGAAGTGAAGGGCAGCCCGCTGCCGCTCGACAGTCTGATGCGAAGCGTTGCGGCCACATTGCCCGACAGTGTGTCTGTTACGGGTGTGACCGTCTATCCCGAATCCGGAAGGGCCTATTCGGTGGCCTTGTCCAAGCCACGCCGGGCTGTGGTCTATGTGGACCAATACACGGGCGAGGTGAAGGGAAGAGGTGAACGGCTGCCGTTTTTCGACACCATGTTCCACCTGCACCGCTGGCTGCTCGGCGATTCGCAGTCGGCCGGGGGCGGCCCGTCTGTAGGGAAACTGCTGGTGGGGTGCAGCGCGCTGGCACTGGTGGTGATTCTGCTCACAGGCATACTGATGTGGCTCACCAACAGGCGTAAGCCGTTGCGGAAGAGCTTGACCATATCGTTCACCAAAGGGTCACACCGGTTCCTGCACGACCTGCACGTGGCCGGCGGCATCTATGCCACCATCTTCCTGCTTGCCCTCGCCCTGACCGGTCTCACTTGGTCCTTCTCCTGGTATCGTTCTGCCTTCTACGCTGCGTGTGGCGTGGAGACATCCGAGGCGGAACAGGGTAGGCATGGACATGGTGGACAACCGGAAGGCAAAGGCCGTGGAGACCGTGCCTTGGAAAGGGAAGGAAGAGGCCATGGACATCAACATGAGGACAGTGCGGCAGCCCGTCCTTGGCACCATCGTCCGGATGCTGTACTGGCAGACAGTGCGGCCGGTGGGCAGAAAAACCGGCATCCACACCGTGGAACAGATTGGCACAGGTCGTCCAGGAAGCCGGACATGATTGCAGATGTGCGGAAGGACACGGTCTTGATACTGGAGGGTGATCCTGTTCCTGTGCCATTCGCTCATTGGCAGGAAGTATATGGGCATCTGGCCCAGACGCATCCGGGATTCCGCCAGATTTCCATTTCCGACGGAGCTGCCACCGTGGTTCCGGAAGGAAGAAAAAGTCTGCGCGCGGGTGATACCTACAATTTCGATGTTTTCAGTGGAAAAATTATGGGCTACAAGCCTTATGCCGAGCAGGACAAGGCAACAAAGGTGCGCAGTACGGTATATATGCTGCATGTAGGCAGTTGGGGTGGATGGTTCACACGGATCATCACATTCCTGGCTGCACTGCTTGGCGTAACGCTTCCGTTGACCGGTTATTATCTCTGGCTGAAACGCCTCACGGCCAAAAGGCCGGACGGAAAACCCTGACACCTTTCAAAGGGAAACAGAAGATAGTCTCAGCTTGAAGCCCACCCAAACCTCTTCCGGAGGGGAGGGTGGGCTTTTAGAATGGGCTTTAAAAAAAGCGTTTTTCCCTTGGGCGTTTGCATGAAAAGTGGTATTTTTGCAGAAATGCTTTGACGTTATGGCGGAACACAATGAGCTGGGGACCTGGGGCGAGCAACTTGCTGCCCGTTTCCTGGAAGAAAAGGGCTACACTGTGGTGGAACGGGACTGGAGGCTGGGAAAGCGTGATATAGACATCATTGCGCTTACACCGGACGGCGTTACAACGGTGTTCGTGGAGGTGAAGACGCGGTCCTCGGACATCGTGGCCAAGCCCGAGGATGCCATTGACAGGAACAAGGTGCGCAGCATAGGCTATGCCGCAAACGCATACGTGAAGGAACATGTTGTGCTGGGTGAACTGCGGTTTGACACGGTCACCATCGTAGGGCGGAAAGACAGTAAGAACCTGCGCGTGGAGCATGTGGAGGATGCTTTCAATCCGCTTCTGTTCTACTGAACAGACTGCAGGACAATGGAGATCGCAGTTATGGAAAGCAGACAGGACATAAGGATCATTCAGCTGAAGGAAACCGATTCCACCAACCGCTGGTTGCGTGACTATGAAGGAGAGGAGGGCAAGGTGCTCACCGTGGCTGTGGCAGAAAGCCAGACGTGCGGTCGCGGTCAGGGCGGCAACCGTTGGGAGAGCGAACCGGGAAGGAACCTCACTTTCAGCATGCGATGCCGACCGCGTGCTTTGGGCGCAGCCCGGCAGTTTGTCCTGCTTGAGGCGGGCGCGGTGGCTGTGAGCCACGTGTTGAAGGAACGTATGGGTGAGGGCATTACAGTGAAATGGCCCAATGATGTGTATTGGCATGACCGGAAAATCAGCGGTACACTGTCTGAATGTACTGTGAGCGGCGGGTATGTTGGGCAGTGCATCCTCGGCATAGGAATCAATGTGAACCAGCTGCGGTTCTTGAGTGATGCGCCTAATCCGGTGTCCATGGCGCAGATATGTGGCCGGGAGACTGCTCTGATGCCCTTACTGCATGAGGTTACTGTAGCCTTTTCCCGGTTGCTCGGGTGCATAGACCGCGGATGCTACTCCGTTGTGGATGATGCCTATAGGGAGCGGCTGTTCCGACAGGGGATATGGGCGGACTATGAAGACAGGGACGGCAGGTTCCGGGCTGTCCTGCGCAGTGTGGCTGCAGATGGACGTCTGTGCCTGGAACGGGAGGACGGCAGCCTTTCAGGCTATGCCTTCAAGGAAGTGAGGTTCCTGGTTTAGCGTGCATACATGTATGGAGACATAAAAAAAAAACAGATAAACAGATTATGGCAAGATTCAAACGTATTCTACTGAAGCTCAGCGGAGAGAGTCTGATGGGCAAGCAAAACTATGGCATTGACCCCGATAGACTGTCTGACTATGCCCTGCAAATCAAGGAAGTCCATGATATGGGTGTACAGATAGGCATTGTCATTGGCGGTGGCAATATTTTCCGTGGGCTGAGCGGTTCGCGGAAAGGCTTCGACCGGGTGAAGGGCGACCAGATGGGCATGTGTGCTACGGTCATCAACTCCCTTGCGCTCAGTTCAGCGCTTGGTGCCATCGGTGTGAAGAATAAGGTGCTCACGGCCATACGCATGGAGCCAATAGGTGAGTTCTACAGCAAGTGGAAGGCTATAGAGGCCATGGAGGCTGGCCATGTGTGCATTTTCTCCGGTGGTACGGGCAGCCCGTATTTCACCACCGATACAGGCAGCTCTCTGCGTGGCATAGAGATAGAGGCCGATGTGATGCTCAAGGGCACGCGTGTAGATGGAATCTATACTGCTGACCCGGAAAAGGATCCCTCGGCTACGAAATTCAGCGAAATCAGCTATGACGAGATCTATACACGTGGGCTGAAGGTGATGGATCTTACGGCAACGACAATGTGCAAGGAGAACAATCTGCCTATCTACGTGTTCAATATGGATGTCGTAGGGAATCTGAAGAGGGTGATGGAAGGCGAAAATATCGGTACACTGGTTCACAACTGATGTTGTGGGGCTGGTGTGAATGACCATAAGAAAAAGCCGCAGGATACCGGATTAAGGTGATCCTGCGGCTTTTCTTATGGGGCGATGCATGGAGAAAATGGCTGGAAGGAAAGGGGGCTATTGTTGTCGGCACAGTTCCCAGAACGCTACGGCCGATGCCGTTGCCACGTTAAGGGAATCCACCCCATGGGCCATGGGAATGCGTACTACATAGTCGGATTCGTCTATGGTTTCCTGTGAAAGGCCGTCACCCTCTGTGCCCATGACAATGGCCAGCCGTGGTTCGGCCTTCAGACGCGGGTCGTCGAGAGCTATGGAGTCATTGCGCAAGGCCATGGCCACGGTCTTGAATCCCAGTGCGGGAAGTTCGGCCTGTGGATGCCTGGACCTGGCCCATGGTACAAGGAACACCGATCCCATGGACACACGGATGGCACGGCGGTTGAGTGGGTCGCACGCGGTAGGAGTGAGCAGTACGGCATCGATGCCCAGTGCTGCGGCCGACCGGAAGATGGCTCCGATATTGGTGGTATCGCTCACGCCATCGATGACCACAATGCGCCGGGCGCTGCAGCAAACCTCTGCTACGCTTTTGGGCTCAGGACGTTGCATGGCGCAAAGTACGCCACGCGTGAGCGTGTAGCCAGTAATGTCGGCCAGCAGTTCACGGCTGCCGGTATAGACAGGCAAGTCCGGATGGGCGGCAATGATGTCGGCCGCATCGCCTTTAAGGTGTTTCCGTTCACAGAGGAGGGCTATAGGATGATGACCTGTCTGCAAAGCTACACGTATGACTTTCGGGCTTTCAGCAATGAAGATGCCCTGTTTTATATCGGTGCGGTTGCGCAGTTGTGCTTCGGTGAGCCGGTAGAATAGTTGTGTTTCGGGGTGGTTCAGGCTGGTGATTTCCGTGATGATCATTTCTGTTTTTTTATTGTGATATCGGTCAGGACGAACTGACTTGAACGCGAAAGTACACAAAAACATTGACATGGCCACGGGAGACGCAAGAAAAACGGCCGATACTCCGTAGGGAGCACGGCCGCGACTTAGGTTTGTCTATTTTCAAGGATCACATCTGTTCTGTTTCAATGACCAGTTCCTTGCCCTGTTGCAGGTCTTTGTCTTGCAGGAACCAGCTGTTCATCCGCTTGCCACCATAGGTGATGCGTTTGATTTTGGGACCTGTGCCTTTTCTGCTCACACGGAATGTGCGCCCGTTGTTGAGCGTGAAGCTGACACTGGGGAAGAGCGGGACGGTCATGATGTATTCTGGGTCGGCAGGAGAGTATGTGTAGAGCCCGATGGCGTTGAACACAAACCATGCAGACATTTCACCGGCATCATCCATTCCGGCCAGTGCCAGATGGTCGCGTCCCATGTCGTAATAGTGGTTCATGATGCTGTCGAGTACACATTGTGCCTTCTCTTGATGTCCGGTGAAATAGTACATGTAAGGCTGACTGTGTCCCGGCTGGTTACCGTGGCAGTAGTTGCCGATGAATCCGGTGAGGTTCTCCACTTCGTAGCCACGCCAAGGTTCGGAGAACAGTGAGTCGAGTTTCGCTTCAACTGCTTTCTTGCTTGGATAGAGTTTCATGACTCCTTGTGGATCGTGGGGGGCATAGAAAAGCGACTGCCAGGCATTGGCTTCACGGAACTGATAAGCGAAATAGGGATAATAGGGATCGAACTGACGGACGAATGCACCGGAAGGAACACGTCCGCGGTAGAAACCGGTAGAAGGGTCGAACACGTTGCGGTAGTTCTTGGAGTGTTCCATAAGCAGCTTGTAGTTTTTCGTGTCGCCCAATTCCTTGGCAATGAGCGCGGTGGCATAGTCATCATAGCTGTATTCCAGGGTCTTGGTCACAGCAGCCTTGTATTCATTGTAGTAGGGCACGTTGTCTGTGTCCTTTTCAGCGACCCATCCCTGTTTGAGGTATTCATCCATATAGGGTCTTCCGCCTCTTCCCGGAACAGTCGCATTCTTGAGCAGCAATTTGTATGCGCGTTGCAGGTCAAAATCCCTGATTCCTCGCAACCAGCTTCCGGAAACGAATGTCGATGCGTGGTCGCCATGGAAGAATGTGGGCATGTAGCCGTTGGACTTTTCTCCCTTGTCTGTGATGGATTTGATAACATCCGCAACGACATCAGGTGCTATCATGCCAAGCAGGATAAGCTTGTTGCGATGGTCGTCCCAGAATGAAGGATTCGTGTAGTAGCGGAATCCGCCGTTGACTATATTTCCGTTCACGTCAGTATAGTCTCCGTTTATGTCGCTTCGCAGTGCTGGCCAGAGGAACGAACGGTACAGACAACTGTAGAACAGGCTTTTCTGTCTTTCAGTTCCGCCATCTACACGGATGCGTGAAAGCAGTTGTTCCCAAGTGCTGTCAGCCTCATGGCTTATTTGTGCAAAGTCTTTCTGAAGCATCTCCGCTTCAAGATTCTTCCGTGCATTTTCAATACTGGTAAAGGAGAGGCCGATTTTCACTTCAAGTACCTTGTCCGATGTGTTGTCATTGAAGTCGATGATGGAGACGCTGTGCTTCCGTCCTTGCAATTGTGTGATTTCCTTTACGGGAATGTTGGTAACAGCATAGAAATAGATGCGTCCTTCTCCGTCCTGGAATCCGGAGAAAGCCTTTTCACCTTCTTGTTTCAGTGCCCATGCTTCCACGTGGTTGTTGTTGCGCGACATGTCAGCCAGCAGGCGTTTCTGCCCTTTCCTGGTGAAGGTGTATTTATGGTATGCGCAACGCAGTGTGGATGTCAGTTCGGCATTGATTCCGTAGCGTTCAAGATACACCTGATAATAGCCGGGCTTTGCAGTCTCGTTGTCATGGCTGAATGGGGAAGCATAGTCGTCGGCGGAAATTTTTCCTGTGAAGGGAAGCAATGGAAGATGGAGCAGGTTCCAGTGACCCTTATTTGTATGCGAGAAACCATAAATGACAGAATCCTCATGCTGATAGCCGGCACCGCTTCTGAACTGTGTTACCGGGCTTAATTGTACCATGGCATTGGGTACGGACGAACCGGGAAAGACCTCTGCGCCCCATGTGCGTGCCTTGCGGCGACGGTTATAATGCAAATCCTGGGTTTCCCATAAAGTGGCGGTTCCCAGCAGTGGATTGACGTAGCTGGTAAGTTTGTCTTTTGCCATTGTGCTGGTCGCGAACATGGCAAAAAATACGAATAACAGGTTTCTTTTCATTGTAGCAATGTTTTTCGGAAGTGAAGAAGGTGTCGGATGACAGAGCATTCTGTACATCCAACACCTTCTTGAATTTATTTCTTCTGCATGTTCTCGTAATGTGCACGCATTTCCACAAGTGTGCATCCACTGGTGTGAGAAGTAAGCTGAGTTGTTCCTACAGTGGCCTCAGCCCAGTTTGAGCCAAAGAGCAGGTCATTCTTGTTGCAGCCTTTTCTCCAGAGGACTTCAGCATTGTTGTTCAGGAACGTGGAGAATTTGTTAGCATAGACCCTGCTGAGGTTTCCGTCCATGAGCAATTGTGTAAAGTAGCGCATGAATATGCCTTTAAATAATCCACCGTCGCCGGTGCCTTCATCACGCAGGATATTGTTGCCGGTATCAAGATTCCCACTGTTTGACATGCCATAATAGGCAGCTTTGCGGGCATCATTAAGATATGTTTCTTCACCTGTAATCTGGTAGAGCAGATGTGCTGCACCAAGGAAGGTGCCCTGGTTATAGCTAAGCGATGTGGTGTTGAGTTCACCCGTGTCGCCGTTCAGGCCGTCATATACACAGCCTGAAGCCTGGTTGAACAGGTTCTCTTTTTCCCAAGTGAAGATTCTCGTGGCCCAGTCAAGATAAGCTTCTTCGTTGGTCTGCATGTAGAGCTTTGCTGCCAGAATTGCAGCAGGACCGTTGGAACATGCATTTTTTGAGCCTGTGTGTGAAGTAGCCCATGCTATACCGCCTCCACCGAGATCGTTCCATCCGGTTTCAATGTATGCCATGATATCTTTTGCTGCGTCTAGATACTTGGCTTCTTTTGTTGCCTCATAAATGCGCATGATGGTCAGGCCAATCCATTCTGTATCATCGTAGTATTCACAAAGATAATTTCTTCCACGGTTGGAATAATTCATTTGCTTTACTCCTTCAAACCATTGTGGGAACATGTCGGAATACTTGCTTTCACCTGTACGGAGATAGGCATCCACAATGACATCCATGGCATGGGCCTGTGGCCAGTAGTTATTGGAGGGTGCATTAGCGAATTCATCGGCATCGTAGCAGAAGTAATGCCTGGAAGAATCCCAAAATCGCTCAATAAGTGTTGCCGTTGCACTGTCAGCGGCTGCGTTCCAGTCAATCTTGTACTGGCCGCGCCCATAGGTGTATTCATCTTCAATGCTGTCGCAGGACTGAAGTGCAGTCATGGCAAGCAACATCAAGATGGTATATGACATATATTTCTTCATATTATTCTTTTTATGTGGATGTTAATGTCAGTCACCGTATTCCACAATGTGGCGATAAGGACCAGATGCGTTGACAATGAAAGTAAACTTGGTGTCTTTTCCACCATTCATCTCGCTGTCATAATTTCCATGCAGTTTCCATTTGTTGTCCCACTGGCTCGGTGCCCATTCCTTCATGTAGAAGTAATCCTCACTCTGGTTGTCGCTTGGGCGTGAGTCCAGTGATGCGTTGGTGGGACCCCAATGAACGGTTTCTTCTGTACCATTGTTGTCCATGACCATTTCGAATTTATAGCGTTCGTCACGTCCCCAGCCTTCTTGTTTGAACGGTGTCTGCCCCTGTCCGATCCATGTTCCGTTTCCGGCGTAGTCGAGTGTGAGGTTCACTTTTCCTGATGGAGAGAAGTACCAGCCCAGACTTATTATTTTTTTCATCGTTGCAGAAGCGATGTTGAAGTCAAGAGTGATTCGGTAGATACCGGTTTCAGAAACCTGTGCACTGCCTGTGCCGTCTGAACTTTCCTTCATCGCATTGCCGTCTGTATAGAATGTACGTTTGTCGCCGGTCTTATTGTCGATGAAGCAATAGTTCTTTCCAGCTTCAAGTTTTGTAAAGATTTCATACATGCCGGCTTCAGGAGAAGAGCAGCCCAGGGCGTTGGCAGCATCGGTTCCGGTTTCTGACCCCTCACCAGTGATGAACAACTGTGATGGTATTTCCGCAAAGCCGAGCAGACGGGTGATGGTGATTGTACGCACTTCTGTAGAAACAGCCTGGCTAATGCCACGTGATGCTACGATTGTCCATTTCAGCGTTCCGGTCTCGCCACTTCCCAATCCTGCCATTGATGCCACTTTGTCAAGTGTCTTGTGGGTAATGGTTGCGTAGTTGCGTGTACCCATGTCATCAGACACCATGCGGTAAACAGGTGTAGAGAAGTCACCGTCTGCTTTATCGAACACTACTTCATACAGAGGAGAGTTCCCGTCTTCGGCCAGAGCTGAGGCCCATTCAAAGAAAGTTGAGGCCGTTGCAGAAGAAAGCAGCTGGATGTTGGCTCCGTCAAGGGGTGCGTACAGTTGTTTCACGGCTGTAACTTTCACGTCTTTGTATTCCATGTCTTCGGTACAAGCCGTTGCCAGAACAATGGCCAAAGCCATCATGATAGCAGAAAATATCTTGGATTTCATATACTTTATATTTTTGATTAAATAGTTTGTTATTAATTGGCCCATCCAGAGTTGTTGGGCTTAAGATTTGAATTGATGTCCATTTGTGCTTGTGGCACAGACCACAGATAGTCACGTGTTTCGTTGAATTTGTAATTGTCAAGTGAAATGTAGCTGTCATTGGCTCCGAAGCGAGCACCGCGGACACGTCCGTTCAGGTATTTTGTCCCGGCTTTCCAACGCTTGATGTCGAACCACCGCAGTCCCTCCATGGCCAATTCCGAGCGTCGCTCGTTGCGCAGTGTCTCGCGCATTTGTGTGGCATTCTGTGCTGAAGGATAGTCTATGGCTTTTGCCTTGGTGAATCCGGCGCGTACACGGATGCGCTTGATGGTGTTGTTCCATACGGTAGCAGTCATCTTGTCCTGTTCGTTCATGGCCTCGGCATACATCAGAAGTACGTCGGCATAGCGCATGTAAATGATATTGGTGCTTACAGCGACATCGGCTTCATGGTTAGGGTCATAGTATTTGCGCATGTAGTAGCCTGTGCAGCTTTGGTTCGCGTTGGCACCTTGATAAGCGTCTGCCGATCCAGATCCGGGATTAGTATAGATGATTTCCCCACTTGTGCCGTCATTTACATTGCCACTCCAGTCATATCGGTCATAGATGACCGTTGCGGTAAGGCGTGGGTCACGGTTAATGTATGGATTGGCTTCGCTATAGGAGGATGATTCGCTGATCGGGTCACCGTCAAGTGTGATGTAGTTGTCAACGAGGCTCTGGGTGGGGGCTGTGCTGATGACGCGGCCACCTTTGGACAATGGAATCATGTCAAGCAGTTCGCCCCATGTGCGTGTTGTCGGCACATAGGATATGTCAAGAATGACCTCGTCGTTGTATTCGTTGGCAGATTCAAACAGCCCACTGTAACTTTCAAACAGGTCATAATTGCCATATTCGCCGCTCATGACCATCTGGCAGCATTTCTCTACATTGGCCCAATCGCTGTCATAGAGATAGACGCGTGCCTGGAGAGTCAGGGCTGCACCTTTGGTAATCTTGCCACGCTCAGACTCGGCCAGTTCCTCTTTTGTGGGAAGGTATGGCAGGATGTCGTTGAGTTCCTGATGGATGAACTCTATTACAGTGGCGCGTGGCGTGCGTGAGATGCGTTTTGCTTCATCCAGCGAGATGTCTTTTGTGAAGAAGGGTATATCGCCATAGAAGTTCGTGAGACGGAAGAAAATGGCTGCCCTGATGAAGCGTGCCTGTGCCTTCATGTTGGCTTTGACCTCGTCAGTGGCCTGAAGGTCATCAATGTGTTCCAGGAAAACATGGCATGTCTTGATTCCGCCATAGAGATTTCCCCATTCACTGTTGAATATGCCGGTAGATGCGTCGGCAATGCCGTTGCGTATGGTGCGCTGGTCTGTGAAACCACGGCCTTGGAAAACGTTGTCGCTCAGACGTTCGTCATTCCACATGCTTCCGGCACTATAGAGTTGGCTGTATGCCATGTTCAGCATGTATTGTGCCTTCTCTATGGATGTCCAGAAGTTTTTGTCTGTGTAGCTGTTTGAAGGTGCGTTGTCCATGTCATTGCAACTGGTAAACAGCCCCATTGACAGCAGGCAGGCCAAACAGATAATGTATTTTTTCATTGTTAGTATCCTCCTTTTTTAGAATTCAAGATCCAGTCCAAAACCAAAATATCTCAGTGTGGGATAATTGCGTGCGCTATTGGCACCGCTGTTACCCATCTTGTTGTTGAATTCGGAACTTTCCGGGTCGATGAATGAGTTGTGTGAGAATGTGAGCAGGTTCTGTCCGGTCACGTACACTCTTGCCTTCTCTATTCCGGCCTTTGTCGTCAGCTGTTTGGGAAGCGTGTAGCCGAAGGTGATGTTCTTCAGCCGAAGGTAAGAACCGTCGAGCATGTACAGGTCGGAAGCCTGTCTGAAGTTGTTTGAGCTGGATGCGCTGCCCGAAGCGCTCAGACGCGGATACTTCGCGCCGGTGTTCGTGGGTGTCCAGAAATCGAGCTGGTGTTTGAATATCACGTAGGAATAGTTGCTGTGGAAGGGTTCCATCAGCTCACCGCGTACCATCATGTCGCGTTTGCCCACACCTTGTCCGAATATGCTGAAATCAAACCCTTTCCAGTTCACAGTGTAGGTGAAGCCGAAAGTATAGCGGGGGAAGGCGTTGCCCAGGACATACCTGTCCTTGGAGTCGATGATGCCGTCCTTGTTGCGGTCAACGTATTTCACGTCTCCGGGCTGCACCGTTGCGCCAACGGGAATAGCCGATGCCTCAATCTCTTCATAGCTTTGGAACAGACCGTCGGTCTTATAGCCATAGTATGAGCCCAGAGGCACACCCACCCTTTTCAGGAAATAGATTTCGTCAGAACCGGTGATTTCCTCGCCTTGCGGGAATTTCTCCAGCTTGTTGAACGAGTCGCCTATGTTGGCAGTGAAGCTGTGGACAAAGGAGCCGCTCTTCAGGCGGTAGTTTACAGAAAGTTCCCAGCCGCGGTTGCTCATTTCCCCGATATTGGCCATGTTCTGGCTTGTTCCGAAGACAGAGGGTACAACCGGTTTCATCAGGATGTCAACAGTACGCTTGTAGAAGTAGTCGAAACTTACTGTGAGGTCGTTCTTCAGGAATGTGGCATCCACACCAAGGTTCAGTGTACGTGTCTTTTCCCATTTCAGGTCATCGCTGCCCAATGTGAATCCTGCGCCGGTAACCGGTTGGTTGTTGTAGGCATAGGTGTTCGTGTACATGTTGTAGGTGGTATAGCGGTCGTAGGTGCCGATGGTCTGGTTACCCAGAATACCGTATGAACCGCGCACTTTCAGGTCGCCCACTTTCTCCTGGTAGTCTTTCATCCATTCTTCCGAGGAAATGCGCCATCCCAGTGAGAGAGAGGGGAAGAAGCCCCATCTGTTCTTGGATGCGAACTTTGACGAGCCGTCATAGCGGAAGTTGAATTCTGCATAATAGCGGTCATCGAAGTTGTAGCCCAGACGGCCGAGCACAGAGGTGATGCTGGTGCGTATCTGGTCTTCGGGATAGACGTGTGAACCGCCGCCGATGGATATTTCCGCATTGTCACCGGCCTGTGTGCCCAGGTCCGGGTTCGGGTAGTCCACGCGGACTTCACTGCCGCGCCCGGTATAGCTTTCGTTTGTCGCGCCGATAAGGCCGCTGACATTGTGCTTGCCGAAACTCTTGTTGTAGTCGAGCAGTATCTGGGTGTTGATCAGGTAGGAGTCGTAGTTCCAGTTGTCGGTATAGTATTTCTCGTTCTGGTAGCTTGACGGAGTCTCCTGGTCTGCGCTGTAGTAATAGGGTACGGTGTGCGTGCGTGTGAAGCGTGTGCTGTTGGCAATGTCTGCACCAAATACGCCGCGCAGTTTCAGCTCGTCTATGATTTTCATTTCGCCATTCAGGTTGATGACCAGGTCATTGTTCCTGTATTTGTTCGTTCCGCCGGCCTCGAGACTTCCGAGCGGGTTGAACTGCGAAAGGGCACTGTTGAGCAGGTACTTGCCGTTTTCCTTCATCTTGTTGTAGTAGTAGGGCGGTGTGCGTTCTGCGTCTATTTCAAGGCTGCTGCCGGTTGTCGAGAGACTGTTGTTCCTGGTGTATGCCAGCAAGGCCTGTACCTTGAAGCGTCCCACCTCGGTGGTTATGTTGGAGCGCAGGTTGTATCGCTGGATGCCATAGTTCTTGTTGCCCACGTAGTTGCTTTCCTGGTCGTAGTAGCCGGCACTGAGCATGTAGGTGGTCTTCTGGCTGCCGCCCGACACGCTGAGGTTATGGCTCTGCTGGAGCGCGGTCCTGAAGATCTGGGGCAGGAACCATGCCTCTTCGCTGCGGTGCTCATAGAGGTCGCGTATCTGCTCCGGTGTGAATTCCGGTGACATTCCGGAGTTGGTGAGCGCCAGGTTCTTGAGTGTGGCGTTCTGGTAGCCCTTGACCGGCTCGAAGAGTATGTCAGGGTCTTCCCAGCCTATGGCTGTGCTCAGTCTCACTTTGGTAGGCTCGTTCTGCCGTCCCTTCTTTGTGGTCACGAGGATGACACCGTTTGACGAGCGTGAACCGTAGATGGCTGCGGCGCCGGCATCTTTCAGCACGGAGATGTTCTCTATGTCGTTCGGGTTGAGCGAGTTGAGCGCGCCGTCGTCGTTCATGACCAGTCCGTCGATGACCACCAGCGGGGAGTTGCTGTTTGTGGTGCTGATACCACGTATGTTCATGTTGTTGCTTTCGCTATTGGGATTGAAGTTCTTGCGCTGGATGATGAGGTTGGGCGCAGCACCCTGTAGAGCCTGTGTGACGTTGGCTACGGGCTTGTTTTCCAGGATGTCGCTTTTTACCTGGTCCACTGCGCCGGTGATGCTCCTGCGGGTGGTCGTGCCATAGCCTATGACAATGACTTCGTCCAGTTGCTGCTGGTTCTCGGCCATTGTTATGTTCAGCTGGTGCTTGCCGTTCACCTGTACGGTCATGTTGGCATAGCCGATGTATGAAATCTCGAGCGAGGCGTTGTCGGCGGTCTCTATGGTGAAGTTGCCGTCTATGTCGGTCACGGTTCCAGTTCCGGTCCCGACCACTTTCACCGTGGCTCCGATGATGGGTTCTCCGGTGCTGTCAACCACAGTGCCTTTTACGGTTCCAGCTCCTCCTTTCTTTTCTTTCCGTTCTTTCTGGGTGATGATGATGTGCCGTCCCGAGATGCTGTAGCTCAGGTCCTTGCCGCCCACGATGGCATTCAGCAGGGCAGTGAGGCTCAGGGAACTGTCGGGTACGCTGATGACTGCTTTCGGGTCCAGTGTGCTTTGGCGATAGTCCACGGACATGTTTGTCTGTTTTTCAATAGCCGTGATGAGCGACTTCACCGTGTCTCTGGTTTTCGTAAGTTTTACCACTTGGTTCTGGCCATAAGCAGTCGAGACAGCCAGCACCATCAGCAACAGGATGGTATGTCTGCCGTGTCTTAGAATGGTCAGGGTGGTTTTCTTTAATAGATTGATCATTTGATTTTAAAAGATTACAAATTGTTCAAGTCTTTAGGTTGTTAGATATTCCTTTTGTCAAAGGGTTTCCCTTCCGGAGCGGCCTTTCCGTGCGTGGCGTCCTGGTCAGGGCGTCCAGCTCGTGCTGTGTGGTCTGCGCTCCGCTTGTCAGTTGCCGTTATTGCCGTTTACCTCCTTTCTGCTTCTTGTAAAGCGTTACATGATTGTCCTTGATTTCGTATTCTAGCTGTTGCGACAGCTTGGTCAGCACATCCAGCACGTCGCGGATGTCTTCGCTGCGGTCGAAGCTCATGTTGTATTTCTCTTCCATGTCAACCGAGTTATCGATGTGGAAGCGCACGTTGTACTTGTGTATCAGCACGGGCACGATGTCCTTGAGCGGCTTCTGCTCGAACTTCAGCTTTCCTTCTGTCCATGCCTCTTCCCCGGCGGTCGATGCCTTGAAGGTCTCTATGCCTTTGCTTGCCCTGGTATAGACAAGGTGCTCGTGGGGTTTCATCACCACTGCCGTGTCTTCTGTGGTCAGCTGTATGCTGCCTTCGAGCAGCGAGGTGGTGATGTCGGCTTCATCCGTATAGGCCCTGATGTTGAACCTTGTGCCGAGCACCTTGATGTTCAGGTTCTCCACATTGACCTGGAACGGGCGGCCTGCATCATGGGCCACGTCCAGGAACACTTCGCCCGAGGCGTATATGATTCTGTCGTTCCAGCGGCTGAAATGTTCAGGATAGATGACCGTAGATCCTCCGTTGACAGTCATCTTCGTGCCGTCAGACAGTTCGATGTGCTTCATGTCGCCGTCTGCCACGCGGCATACCACCATGCGGCTGGCCTGGGACTCTTTCCTTACCGTGAGGTGCCAGGTCAGGTATCCGGTGATAAGGGGCAGGGCTATGAGGGAGGCATATTTCAGCAGGTTCTTGTAGAAACCCATGCGCTGCCTGTGGGCTTCATACTGTTCGCGGCGGTGGCGGAAACGGTCGAGCGCATCGTCAACGTCGGGTGCGTCCATGCCTTCTTCTGTCTGGTCCCATATCCTGTGTAGGGCATCGGTTACGGCTGTATCGCCATCCGATGCCGCCAGCCATTTCCTGACAGTCTGGATGTGCCTGGATGAAAGCAATCCGTCGAAGTATTTGCGGAGAATCCCGTATGCCTTGTCGCTTTTCATTTTTTCTGTCTTCATAACTATGAGTGTTTATGGAATGATTTTACGTAGTTAATAAGTGTTAATTCTCAGAAAAACAGAGACAGGTGTGGTGGAGGCTGGTACCAGCTGGCAGGTGCAACATTGCGAAATAAAATCTGTAAATGCACCTTCTTCAGGGTCATAATGCCTGTTTCCCCCTGTATCCGGCAACCGCTTGTCCCTCTGAAGCTGGCACATACGGTAGGACACAGGACTGCAATATCCATGCTGCCATGCCATTTTCCGGCCTTGGAAAAAGGCGTGGAAGACAAAGTCGGAAATACTGAACCGGAAACTTCGGAAAAGCGAACCCATAACTTCTGCGGCGTGAAGGCAAAACTGTAGTTCACGGCGTGAAATATAGTGTTCACGCTGTGAAATATAGTGTTCACGCCGTGAAATATAGTGTTCACGCCGTGAACTACAGATTGCGCTTAAGGACATGAAACTTTTTACTTCGCTTTCCCGAAGTTTCCGGTTCAGTATTTCCGACTTTGTGGTTTGTGCTTCCCGTGGTGCAGTGGCGACGGTGCATGGCCGTCTCTTAGCGTGTGCCTGTCTCACTGGCCTGTCGTGTGGATGAACATGAGCAGCAGAATGTATTCAATCGTACGCAGGTCGGTCAGTGCCGACGAGATGTGCTTTTCGACAGTCCTGACGCTGATGCCCAGTTCTTTGGCTATCTCTTGGTTTTTCATGCCCTCCATGCGGCTCATCCTGAACACCTTGCGCCGCTGTTCGGGCATGGCTGCCACACGTTCGTTGATGAGGGCTTCCAGTTCGTGGTAATAGATGTCGTCTTCTGTTGAGTTGTCCTCTTCCTCTGGCAGGCGCGCGAGGTGTTGCTCCCGTTCCATCTTCTGCAGCAGGCTGATGGCCGAGTGGTGTGCACAGGTGAAGAGATAGCTCTCTATGGAGCGGATGCTCTGCAGGTCGTGCCGCCGTATCCAGATGTTCATGAAGATGTCCTGGACTGTGTTTTCCGCCAGGTCCTCGTCACCGCAGATACCCATGACAAAGTATTTCAGTCTGGCATAGTATCTGACGAAGAAGGTGTCAAAGGCCTGCTTGTCGTTGCCGGAAATGGCAGAAAGCAGCAGCTCGCTGGAGTCGTTCTTTTCGGACATGTGCTTGTCAGGTGTCTGTACTTACTTGATGCCTCGCTCGTTCAGGGCTTTGGTGTAGCGTGCGGCATTCTTCAGGTGCTCGTTGTAGGTGGTGGCAAAGTTGTGTGTGCCGCTGAAATCCTCCTTGGCACACATGTAGAGGAAGCCGTGCTCCACATGGTTGAGCACAGCGTCTATGCCCATGACCGACGGGATGCGTATGGGACCCGGCGGCAGTCCTGCATATTTATAGGTGTTGTACGGGCTGTCTATGGTGAGCAGCTTGTGGTAGATGCGCTTCAGCTTGAACTGCTTCCATGCGAACTTGATGGTGGGGTCGGCCTGCAGGGGCATGCCTTCCGGATATTCTGCATTGCGCAGCTTCAGCCTGTTGTAGTACATGCCTGCCACCATGGGCTTTTCGGCCTCGTTGGCCGTCTCCTCGTCCACGATGCTGGCCAGGGTCATCACCTCGCAGGTGCTCAGCCCCATGCGCATGGCTTTTTCCTTCCGTCCGGCCGTCCAGAAGCGGCCGCTTTCGGCTTGCATGCGCTTGAGCAGGTTCTCCACACTGATGTTCCAGTAGATGTCGTAGGTGTTGGGGATGAACAGGCATACGATGGTGGCAGTGTCCAGTCCGAACTGGCGACAGGTGTGCCCGTCGTTCAGTGCGGTGGCGATGGATGCACTGTCGGCCATGAGCCTTTTCGACAGCTCTGCAGCCAGCCTCTCCTTGGTCCTGACCGACGGGATGGTCAGGCTGACGGGCGTCTGCATGCCGTTTTTCAGCCGCCGGAAGACGGTGAGGGTGGGTGTGCCTGGCTCAATGGCATAACGGCCGGTGCGTATGTTCTTGGGATAGTTGCTGTGGCGAGCCAGTGTGTTGAAGCCGGTCATTGCGTGATGACGGGCAATGGCGGAGAGCTTGGAAGACACGGAGTCGGCATCATCGTCGTTGTCTATATATAAATAGGTGGTTGCCGGACGTGCAGAAAAGGGGGAAAGAAAATAGAAATAGGTTATGCCTATCACAGCCGCGATGCAAATCGACATGGCTACAAGAAATCGTTTTTTTCTATTGATTGTCATCACATTATGGATTTTTCGGTGTGCAAAGATAGGTTAATTTGCAGATAATTCAAAATAAAAGGCCTCGCTTTTGTGGAAATCTTCGTTTTGTTTATCGTGATTTCCGGCCGTGAGGCGCAAAACCGGGCTTTTTCCCGCCCTTCTTTCAGTGGTTGGGGTATTTTTGCTAATTTTGCACACCTGTTTTTTCAAATTTGGAATCATGAAGGAATACAGCACTTATATTTTCGATCTGGACGGTACGCTTCTCAACACGCTTGAGGACCTGGCAGCCAGTTGCAACTATGCACTCAGAAACACGGGAATGCCGGAGAGGACCATTGACGAGGTACGGCAGTTCGTGGGCAATGGCGTGAAGAAGCTCATGGAACGGGCTGTTCCCGGAGGACTGGACAATCCGCGGTTCCAGGAGGCCTACGACTGCTTCCGCCGTCATTATATGGACCATAGCCTTGACCATACGCAGCCCTATCCCGGCATCATCCCGATGCTGGAAAGGCTGAAGGCTGCCGGAAAGGGCATGGCCGTGGTGAGCAACAAGTTCTATGCTGCCACACAGGAACTTTGTGCTCATTTTTTCGGTGACTACATAGAGGTGGCCATAGGAGAACGCGAGGGCATCAGGAAAAAACCGGCTCCCGATACAGTGGTCGAGGCTTTGCGCAGCCTGGGAGTCGGGGCGGAGGATGCGGTCTATGTGGGCGACAGCGATGTTGACATCATGACGGCACGCAACAGCGGATTGCCCTGCATCAGTGTGCTGTGGGGGTTCCGCGACAGGGATTTCCTTACAGGAAACGGGGCTACGGATTTCGCCAGGAGACCGGAAGATGTATTCTGAGGCCTGACCGTTGCCTTGCGGTGGCTCCATTCTCTTCCGGGCAAAAGGAAAGTGCCGGACAAACATGCGTTCGTCCGGCACTTTCCCTGTGTATGGCGTCTCAGGGCAGTATGGCCGTGTGCGTCATTCGTATCTGATGGCTTCAATCGGGTCGAGCTGTGCTGCCTTCTTGGCCGGATACCAGCCGAAGAACACACCGGTGAAGGTGCATACGGCAAAGCTCATGACAATGCTCCATATCTGTATGTAGATGGGCCAGTGGGCAATGGCGTTCACGGCGTATGAAGCACCTATGCCGAGCAGGACACCGATGATGCCGCCCGTGACGCTGAGCAGTACGGCCTCGATGAGAAACTGGTTCAGGATGTCCATTCCGCGTGCGCCGACACTCATGCGGAGTCCTATTTCGCGCGTGCGTTCTGTCACGCTCACATACATGATGTTCATGATTCCTATACCACCCACAATGAGCGATATGCCAGCCACGCATCCCAGCAGGATGGTGAGCATGTCGGTGGTGGAGTTCATCATGCTGGAAAGTTCTTCCTGTGACCTGATGTTGAAATCGTCGTCATCGGCTTCCCGGTCTTCGGTGGCGTCTTTCAGCTTGTGGTTGCGGCGCAGGATACTGGTGATTTCCTCCATTGCCTTGTCGGTCACACCCTCAGTGATGGCAGAGCAGTTGATGCCGCCGAGATAGGTCTGTGCAAGAATGCGTTTCATTACCGTGGTATAAGGAGCCAGAACCAGGTCGTCCTGGTCCATGCCCATGGAGTTGTAGCCCTTTTTCTTCAATACTCCAACGACGCGGAACGGTATGGAATTGAATCTGACAACCTTGCCCACAGGGTCGGCTCCGTCGGGGAAAAGGTTATCTACAACGGTCTGTCCGAGTATGCAGACTTTCGCACTGGCCTTGATGTCGTTGTCGGTGAACATTTCCCCGTCGCTCACATTGAGTTGCCTGATTTCCAGGTAGTCCTGGTTCACGCCGTATATGGACGAAGGGGTGTTGTTGTTGCCGTAGATCCACTGCCCGCTGCTGTTCACCGTGGGGCTGATGGCCTTGATGTAGTTGCATTCGTCTTTCAGTGATTCGTAGTCGGTAATCTTCAGCGTCTCCATGGCCGATGCATCCTGCCTCACTCCTCCGCGCATGTCTGCACCGGGATGAATCATGATCATGTTCGAGCCCATTTCTGCAATGTTGGCCTGTATGCTGCGTTTGGAGCCTTGGCCAATGGCAAGCATGGTGATGACCGAAGCCACGCCGATGATGATGCCCAGCGCAGTCAGGAAGGACCGCATCTTGTTGGCAGCGATGGCACGCAGCGCGATTTTCAGTAAGTTGCTGTAGTTCATTGTTCGTCAGTGTTAGGTGGAAGTGCGGCAAGGCCTTCTTCAGCGGAGAGTATGTTCTGGTTGTACTCGTCGCTGATGACCTTCCCGTCACGTAGCATGATGTTCCGTGAAGAATAGTGTGCAATGTCCGGGTTGTGGGTCACGAAAATGATGGTGCGGCCCTGTGCGTGAAGTTTCTGGAAGAGCACGAGTATCTCGAAAGAAGTCCGTGTGTCGAGGTTTCCTGTCGCTTCATCGGCAAGAATCACGGCAGGATTGTTGACCAGTGCACGCGCAATGGCCACACGCTGCATTTGTCCTCCCGACATCTGGTTTGACCTGTGGTACAGCCTGTTGCCCAGCCCCACGGCCTTAAGTGCTTCCACTGCGCGGTTGAAGCGTTCTGCTGCACTGATTCCTGCGTTGTACATCAGGGGCAGCTCCACATTTTCCACACTTGTGGTCTTGGGCAGGAGGTTGTAGTTCTGGAATATGAATCCTATCTTGCGGTTGCGCAGCACGGCGCGTTGTGATTTCGACATGGTGCGTACGGAAATGCCATCGAGCAAGTATTCGCCGCTGCTCGGTGTATCAAGGCATCCCAGCTGGTTCAGAAGTGTTGATTTCCCGGAACCTGATTTTCCCATGATTGTGACGAATTCGCCTTCGTATATGGTAAATGAAACACCGCGCAATGCGTGTACCGTTTCTTCTCCCACAAGGAAGTCGCGTTTCACGTTCTGCAATTCTATGACTGCCTTCTTGTTCATGTCGTTTTGTTTTCTCCCCTTTTCCTGTTTATTTCTTTCTTCTTGGCGGACCTGGCGCAAACGGACTGCTTTCATTGCTTCCGCCGGTCAGGGCATCGTCTTTCTCCACGGTTTTGATTCCGGTGATTACTTCAGTGCCGGCATTCACACCGCTGACAATCTGTGTGTGCACACCATCGGTCATGCCAATGTTTACTGTATGTGCCACTATGTTGTTGCCTTCAATGGTCCAAACCTTGTTCTTGCCGTTGGCATCGACAATCTTCTTGTTGCCGATGGTCTCTTTTGTCGGCGTGTAGCGCAGGGCTTTGTTGGACACACAGGTAACGCCTTCGCGTTCTGCTGTGAAGATAGTCACATTGGCGGTGAGGCCGGGTTTCAGTTTAAGTTCAGCGTTGGGTGCGCTGATGACCACTTCATAAGTCACGACATTGTTTGTCGTTGTGGCTTCCTGCCTTACCTGTACCACATTACCTTCGAACTTGTCATCGGGATAGGCATCGACGGTAAACGTTACGCGGTCTCCGGTTTTCACATCGCCTATGTCCGCTTCATCTACATCGGCCACAACCTGCATGTTGGTCAGGTCCTGTGCGATGGTGAACAGTTCCGGTGTGTTGAAACTTGCAGCTACGGTCTGTCCTTCTTCCACGGATTTGGAGAGAACAATGCCGTCAATGGGTGATGTGATGGTGGCATAGCCCAGGTTCGTCTGTGCACGTTGCACTTCTTCTTTAGCCGATGTCACCTGTTCGCGTGCCTGGTGATAGGTGAGCTGCGCGCTTTCAAAATCATCGGCACTCACCAGTCCTTTCTGGTACAGCTCCTGATAGCGTTTGAAATTGGCGGTCTGGTAGTCCAGATTGCTTTGCGCGCTTTTCTGGTTGGCTTTGGCAGCAGTGAGCTGGCTGATGAGGTTGGTCTTGTCCAGTTCGGCAATGACCTGTCCTTTTTTCACTTCTGAATTATAGTCCACATATAGCTTGCTCACGATACCGCTGACCTGTGTGCCCACAGTGACTGAAGTCACGGGTTCTATGGTTCCGGTTGCGGTGATACTGTTCTGAAGGTTGGCCGGGGCTACCTTCTCGGTTTCAAACGCTACGTCCTCCTTTTTCTTGTTACCCGATGCCAGCCACAGGACAATGGCGGCTACAAGGATAACCCCTGCGGCTATCCACACTTTACTGATCCTTTTCATGCTTTTTTGAATGAAACGCCCTCCGCCCTGTTGTATAAGGGCAGATTTGTAGGGCGTTACGGTTATTTGATTAAACTGATGATATGTCTTTTCTTATAATGCTTCTATACTTTGGCAATATACTTTTCTGCCTTTGTTGTAGCTTGGTTCTTAGGAATCTGCATTCTTTTTATTTCATTTCCCCGTTCCGGTAGAAATTGAGTAAACTGATGTTCATGATGGCCAGGTACTTGCTTTGCAGCTCATTTTGCTGTGCAGTGAGAAGATTGCTCTTCCCGGTCATCAGTTCCACGATGTTTTTCAGCCCGAGCCTGAATTGTTCGCTTAGCAGGTCATAGCTTTCCTGCGCACTTTGTGTGGATGTTCGGGCTGCCCTGAACTTGTTTTGGTTATTGATGGCCTGAAGCCAATAGTTTTCTATATTTGAATACAGTGTCGTCTGTTTGTCTTTCACGTCCAGCATGTAGCTTTTTTTCTGTATGGCAGCTTTGTTTGCTGCGGTCTTTGACGTACGGTTGTCGAATAGCGGTATACTGATAGACAGGCCTCCTCCCACATTGACATTGTTCTTGATCTGGGTTCCCCATACCTTCTCACTCATGGTGGTGGTGTTGGTGGATACCCCTGCGTTGAGGCTTATGGCAGGCAGTTTTTTCGCTTTTGCCAGCTTTATGCTCAGTTCACTGCTTTCTATACCCAGCAATGCGTTTTTGATTTCCGGCCTTGTCTCCAGCGCTTCGGCATAGACATCGTCCATGGGCGGTACAGGTTCGAGTGCCATTTCATCGGTTGTTTCCGGCACTTCAACGTCAAACTCCTCACTGTCGGCTATCTGGAGTAGTTTCTTCAGTTGGCGTTTGTAGTCATGCAGACTGCTTTCTGCTGCCACTACATTGTATTCGTCCTGTGCGCGTTGTGCCGTGAGCTGTGCCAGGTCGGCCTTGCTCATCTTGCCCACTTCAACCATGGCCATGCCACGTTCCTCGTTTTTCCTGCTTGTTTCCAGACTTTCCCTGTTCACACCGATAGCTTCGTTGGAATAGAGTATCTGTACAAAAAGCAGTGCAATCTGTTCCTGTATGGAATTGGCGGTTTCTGCCGAGTCGAGGCGTGCCTGTTCTGTTGTGATCTTGTTCAGTTTCACGGTATTGGTGTTCTGTCCTCCGTTCCATACCGTCCAGTTGCCCATAAGTGAATAGGAACCGTTATAGAATACCTTGTTTATGCTGTTCTGTACATAACCATTGGCCACGGTGGCTCTTCCGCTTTCCGTCCATGGCGTGTAGCTTACGTTCTGCGATGTGCTGAAGCTCAGCGTGGGCAGCAGTGCCGACTGACTTTGCTTGACATCTTCGATGGCACTGAGTTCTTGCAGTACATTTTTCTGGATAGTAATGTTGTTGGCCAAGGCATAGTCTATGCAGTCTTTCAGCGACCACTTCTTGGCCTGACAGATGCCCGGATTCAGCAACAATGCACATCCGATGAGGCATAAGGTCTTGATTTTCTTCATATTATGTGATGATACTGTTATGAAATGCAATTTCTTAGATAGCTTTTCTTACCGAAAAGTTTATTTGGAACACTTATTATTAACATTTTTTGTGGGAGCGGTGTATCCGGATGAACGGTCTTTACACAACGGTTTAAGTCCGGACTGAAAGGAAAACGGGAGGTGTTGCACATGGATATGCATCATCTCCCGTTACTCTTATCTGTCCATTTCAGGATGTCCTATTGTTGTACGAACTTCATGGTTCTTGTGCCTCCGGAAGTCCTTACTTCCAGCAGATAGACACCTTTCTTCAGCTGGCTGGTGTCCAATCGGCAGGTTTGTCCAGCCATCACGTTGCCCCAGTCCTTTGTCATGACGGTTCGTCCCTCGGGTGTGTACACCGTGGCCTTTGCCGATGTCGGAGAAAGGAATGTGGCTTCCATGTTGTTGCCGTGTTTCATGATTTCCGCATTGAATGGCAATACCGTTTCCTCGCAGCCTGCGGCTGCTTTTTCCAGGCATTTTCCTATTCCTGCCAGGGCATCCAGCTTTCCGTAGCCCCAGCTGTTGTCGCCATTGGCTGCGATGTCGCCGGTGAAACTGTCGTTCCGTGCTGTTTCCTTGACGATGTCGTGCAGTTCTTCCGGTGTCAGTTTGGGATATGCTTCCAGCCATGCTGCCACGGTTCCCGCAACAAAAGGCGATGACATGGATGTTCCTTGCATGTAGCCATAGCTATACGTGCGGTCGTTTCCGGAATAGCTGTAAGCCACCATCTGTGTGCCCGATGCATCATTGCCTGACAGTGCCGATATGATGAAGCATCCGGGTGCGCTGATTTCCGGTTTCAGCCGTCCGTCGGCCGTGGGCCCGTAGCTGGAGAACGAGCTGATATTGCCCACGGTCTCGTCCAGCGTTCCCGATGTGCTGGCCGTGACATACTCGTTGCGTGTGGTATAGGCACCCACACTGAGTATGCGCTTGCCTGTTCCTCCGATTTCTGCAATGGTCGATGCCCCGTCGGGTGCGGTGAACCCGTCCAGTCCGCGTGATTCCAGTCCCACATAGGCATTGTCTGCCCAGATGTTCACGCGCCCTTCGCTTTTCGGCACTATGGTCAGGGCTATGGCGTAGTTGTTGCGGATACCGGTCAGCTGAGAGGTCAGTACGACGTGGCTCTTTCCGTTGAGCGGACTTTCTTCTGCTGCCACGGCAAATGTTCCGGTGGCATAGCTGCCCAGTGTCACATCCTGTATGCCTTCGGCCGGATAGACAGTCTGGCTTACCATGTCCTTGTTGTTGAACAGGCTGTATGCGGAGAGCACCACTTCAAAGTCAGCACCTTTTTCTCCCCATATTTCTATGTCGCCTCCAACGTTGTTCCTGGAGGGGTCGTTCCTGAAGGCAATGAATGTTTTCAGTGCATCGTCATCGGCCGAAGTGAACGTGTGGTCGATGTGGAACTTGTCTGCGCGGTGGTTGCCTGCTGCGCCTACGATGAGCCGGCCCGGTCCCTGCAGTCTGTCGGCCATGGCATCAAACGTTGATGTCCCGTCGTGCGGGCCGTCGTGGTTGCCCAGGCTCAGGTTCACCACGCAGGGCTGCCCTGTCTCGTCGGCATAGTCGAAGATGTAGCCTATGGCGTTGCTGATATCTGCCGGTTGGCAGTTGCTCACATCTACGGCCACCAGTACGATGTCTGCATCCGGTGCAACGCCTTTGAAGGCACCGTCCATGAATTTGTCGCTTCCTGTGGCTATGGCGGCCACATGTGTGCCATGGGAGTTGGCCGAGTTGTCGCCGGCGGCCTTGCTGATGATTTCCGGCGTTTTCATTTCTATGCCGTAGCCATACTTCTCCGGTGCCGTGCATCCCTCGAATTCTGCTCCCGGCTGTTCCCATACGCGCTTGATGCGCAGTTGTCCGTCGGCTGTGCGGAAGGCGGCGTGGTTGTAGTCGAATCCCGCATCGACGATGCCCACCACCACACCTTTCCCGGTGTATGCCTTGCCAATGCTTTCCCCGTTGTTCATGCGGTCGGCTCCGGTCTCCGTTCTGGCCATGTCGAGCATGAGCTGCGGTGTGGATGCTGTCTGTACATAGATTACCCCCTCAGTCTGTGCCAGTTGGGCCAGTCGGGTGCGGGCTATGCGTGCCGTTGCCGCGTTGCCGGTGCAGAGTGCTGTCTGCAGTCCATGGCGTTCGCGGAGCGTTTCCCAGTCGGTCTTCGTGGGGTCTATGGTCACGTACACCGTCACCTTGTCCTGTGCCGTTGTGGCTGCGTGGCGGTTGGCGGCCGTTGTTGTGTGGGCGGCTATGCGTGCCTTGGGCGACAGCTGTTGCTGTGCATGCGTGGATGCGGGGACTGCCGTCAGCGCACACATTATTATATATAATATGGGAATCTGTCTCATGGCTGTCGGCATGTGTTTATTTCACGATGACTTTCTCCGACAGCTGCTTTCCGCCTGCTGTCATGCGCACGATGTACAGTCCGTGGGGCAGGGAGGCGTTGGCGTTCATCCTGTGTCCGCCTACGCTATAGACCTCCACCCTGTCTGCACCTTCACATACGATGCGTCCGTCTTTCACGGTGGTGTAGGCCTGCTTCTGTGCGGCCTGTATGTCTTCCACACCCAGTTTGGTGTCGTCGAAGGCAGCCTGTGTATAGCTTTCGCCCAGTTTGGCCTGTACGCAGTTATACACCTTGTTCAGCGCGGTGCTTACTGGGCTGTATCCCGACACGTAGGCCACGATGTAGGTGTTTTCCGGGTCTGTGGGCCAGTTGATCATGTCTTCCGTATAGCCCTTGCTGTTCAGCAGGTCGTCAGATGTGTAGTAGCTTGAGCGTATGGCTTCAGGCAGTTCCACCTTGGTTGACCAGCTCACGGGCTTTCCCGGCTCGAAGTCGGCAATCAGTCCCCAGGTATTGTTGGTCAGCGTGCCCCTGAACACATATCTGTGGTTGTAGCTTGCGCCTCCGTTCGACTGGTAGGCCTTGATGTTGTCCTGCACCAGCACCACGTTGATGAGGTTCTGTCCTGCCGGCAGTTCGGTGTGGGGTATTGCATGGAAGTTGATGGTCATTTCGCGTGTGTTGGCATCGTAGGCTGTTTCCAGTTTCAGCGACACATAGGGTTTTTCGTTTGCGGCATAGTTCAGCGCGGTGGTAAGGATGGAGTTGGTCACTCCTGTTACCGGGTGTGCACCCAGTTCGGGCACCACGGTGCGGTTCACCATGGCTGCCGGTGCATAGGTGCTGGTGCTGCCATAGAGGAAGGTGTATTCCCAGTCGTCTGTCATGGAGAACATGTCGGGATAATAGCCCGCATGGTGGTCTATCTCCACGTAGGGCTCGGTGAGTCCGTTCAGCACATTGACAAGGGTGGCGTGCCCGCTGGGGCAGCTGGAGCAGTCTTGTACGGTAAATTCCTCCACGAGCAGTGCGCGCTCCATGTTGGCCGGATAGAAGTAGAGCTGTTCGGCCTGTGTGTTGTCGCTCATGTCAGCATCGTCGCTGCCGTTGATGTTGCACACGGTTATTTCCATTTCCAGGTCGCCGTCTTCCTTGGCCTCAAACTCGGGCAGCTCGAAGTCGTATGTTCCGGCCGGTGCCAGTTCCAGTCCGGTGTAGGGGAAGGTCTGGACCTCGTTGCCCAGTTTCAGCACTACATCGAAGCTGTTCACGGTCTGTGAACCGAAGTTGAACAGCTGGTTGGAGAACTTGTATGTCTCCCCGCTCTTGAAGTAGGCATCGTATTTGGTGTTCTTCATGCAGAGGTCGGTGAATCCGTCCAGTCCCTCCACGGTGATCCTGATGTTGGCGCATCCCTTTCCATAGCCGTTCAGGTCCACCCATTTGTCTCCGGCCATGCCGTAGCTGCATGCCTTCATGTCGGTGGTCATGTCGGTGCTCAGCATCTTGTATGAGCTGACGATCAGGGTGCCCCGGTAGCCTATGTACAGTTCGCCCTCATCACCGGTGATGGTATAGGGATTGTCGAGCGTGTAGGTCAGCCATGCCGGAGCACTGCTGATGGTGCCAGTCTGTTCCACGAGGGGCGTTCCGCCCAGTTCCTTGGTGATGAACAGTGTGACAGCCTTGTCAATGGTGTTCTTGGAGCCGAATACGGCCTGGATGGCTGTGATGGTCTTGCCCTGGAGCATCTTCAGTTTTTCGCTGTCCAGCCTGATGGCTTGTCCCTGCACGACATTGCTTTCTGTGGAGAAATTCTTGTTCTTGTCGAAGTAGCCGGTGGTGTAGCCAATGTCTGTCGCATTAGCTGAAAGGATGGTCAGCAGCAGGGCTGCCAACGAGAGGTAGAATGTCTTCATTTTGTAAAAATATGATTCTTTTAGTAATTATCTGCTCGTTTTGATGCACAAAGTTACTAATTGTCAATCACATGGGCAATTTTTTTAAGTATATTTAATTTTACTCAACTTTCGGGAATAAGGGAGATTGTTGGGAGTTAAGGAGTTAAGCCAAATGTACTTTCGCTAATATCCTGTGCACAAAACTGATGGCTTTTCTCGCAAAGCTCAAGGGAACTCCTCCCTGTGGTCGCTATGGAAGATAAAAGACGTTGGCAAAAGTCCTGATTGGACACACGTCCTTTATCCCCATCTATCTTCTTTTGTCTCCTTTTTACTACTTGTTTACCACTTGCGAAGGTTGAGGCATTTACGTGTTGAGACGTTTACGTAAAGTATAGCCTGAAGAACCTGACATGCATTTCGTTGTGGAAAAAGATGCAGAACCTTATATCGGCATTCTTTTGCGGGGGAAAAGTCAGAACCTCATGTTGGCATTCTTTTGCGGGGGAAGAGGTAGAGCCTCATGTCGGCATTCTTTTGCGGGAGATGAGTCAGAACCGCATGTTGGCATTCTTTTGCGGGGGAAGAGTCAGAACCGCATGTTGGCATTCTTTTGCGGGGGAAGAGGTAGAGCCTCATGTCGGCATTCTTTTGCGGGAGATGAGTCAGAACCGCATGTTGGCATTCTTTTGCGGGGGAAGAGTCAGAACCGCATGTTGGCATTCTGCTGCGGGGGAAGAGGTAGAGCCTCATGTCGGCATTCTGCTGCGGGGGAAGAGTCAGAACCGCATGTTGACATTCTGCTGCGTAGTAAGAGGTAGAACCGCGGCGCGGTTCCACTCCATAGTAACCCCACATTGCGACGGCGAAGCCGGACTATGTGGGGAAAGAGGAACGGTAGAGACTAATCAACCGCGGAGCGG
>JBJEHA010000083.1:0-6143 GCA_051875605.1 Prevotella sp.
CTTTTTCGGAGATTTGCCATCCGGGGGTGCGGTCTTACACAAGGTAAGACCCTACAGCGGACGGGGGCTGCGCATGGGCGGTCTTACACGAGGTAAGACCCTACAGCAGGTTGAGGTGCAACCAGTCATCAACGAAATCAATAAAGAATAATCCGTTTTTACATCGTGGCAGTGAGGAATGTGGCGTTGCCGAAGATATAAAGCACGTTTTCGCAAGCAGGGACAAGCATGGTCTCGCCCTGTCTCACCTTGATACCGTTGATGTTGGCCTCGCCCCAAAGGCATACCACAACGACAAAGGAATCCACCTTGAAGTCAATCTGTGCAGCCACCTGCACCACCACTCTGTTGACGTTGAAGTAGGGGCAGTTGATGAGCTGTGAGTTAGGCTTGGTACTGTCGTATGACGTGCGGTATTCGGGCCACACCTGATAGTCGATGGCTTCCTTTGCCTGTTCGATATGCAGTTCGCGCGGATTGCCGTGGGCATCCTTTCTGCCGAAGTCATATACGCGGTAAGTGATGTCGGAGGTCTCCTGAATCTCGGCAAGGAAATTGCCTGCACCGATGGCATGCAGTCGTCCTGCGGGCAGGAAATAGAGGTCGCCCTGATGTGCCGAACAGCAACAGCCACAGTGGGATGTCGCCGTTGTCAAGAAAGCGGGCCACGAAATCCCCGCCATGGAAAGCGGCATAGCCTGCCATCACCAGCGGGGTGAGCAGCAACAGCACACGCAAGGGTCTGGCCATCCTGCACCACAGCTGCTTGACCTTCAGGTTCCAGATATAAATATAGTAAGTCAGGAACTGGCCGAAGACAATGGAGAAGTCATCGCGCAGCCATCCGTAAAGACACAGCAGATAGGAGCCGGCAAGGCTCAGGATCCAGAACACGGCTGGCGACAGCACGTGCCGTGCCCGCTCGGACAAGATCCACTGCACCAGGGTGCGTGCCGAAAAGAAGCCCTGAGCCAGGAAGCCTGTTGCCAGTACAAGAATGTCACTGTCCATACCAGCAAAAACCTATGCCGACCGGAAATTGTCGGCTTCCACATGATAGCTGATGTAACGCTTCTTCATCCACCGATAGGCAAAACAGTCCACAAACGGCGCAAC
The DNA here is from genome assembly GCA_051875605.1 of Prevotella sp. Taxonomy (GTDB): domain Bacteria; phylum Bacteroidota; class Bacteroidia; order Bacteroidales; family Bacteroidaceae; genus Prevotella. Next base: position 1,117 of record JBJEHA010000083.1, read on the forward strand.
AAGCCGGTTCAGCAGATTGTACTTCGATTGCCCGCAGCTACGCGGAAAATGCCTCACGGCTATCTGCTTCACCCTGCCACCCTGAAGCTGGACAAGAGCCGGAAGGAACCTGTGCATACCTGTGAAAAACGGTATGCGCCTGGCGACATCGGTGTGCATCACCTTCAGCGGACATCCTGTGTCCTGGACACCATCGTGTGTCATCATGCGCCGGAAGGCATTGGCTATCTTCGACTGCATTTTCTTGAACGCCCCGTCCTTGCGGTTCGCCCGTATGCCCATGACCAGCTCATAGTGGGCAATTTCCGGCAACAGCAGGTTGAAGTCCTCCGGAACGGTCTGGAGGTCTGCATCCATATAGCCCAGGTAAGGAGATGCGATGGCATCAATACCTGCCTTCAGGGCGGCACTGAGACCACTGTTATTCTCCAGCGAAAGATAGAAGAACGACTGGTGCCGCCTGCATACATCCCTGACCAGCGGCAGACTGCCGTCAGTGGAGCCGTCATCCACAAACAGCACACAGGTCATGAAGGGTGCGGAATGGACATACAGGCTCAAACGTTTCTCCAAAGCAAGAATATTCTCCTCCTCATTGTACACCGGAATGATGATGGTGAACTGATAGTTTCCTGTCTTATTCATTTTCTTCCTGATATTTTTTTGTTTTCTTACGGAAACACGACAACAGCATACGCCCCTACAACATGCGAATCCTGTCCCTTGAAACAACCTGTCTGTCCCCTTCGCGTCAGCAAGAGGAAAGGACGCGGTTCAGCTGCGAGGCTGTCCTCGTTGGCAATGGCCTTGACTGGACTATGCAAATAGATATCCATGTTTTCCGGTCGCGAAAGATGCCATGAGCGATATTCAGAAATACCCTTCGCATGTGAAATTTCCAATGCCCTGCTGCACATGGCTCCATAGCCGATACGGGCATTGAGCCAGGGGAGCGACCAGCTGACCGCAAACAACGACACCAGGAGCCCGCAGGCCATGCGGCGGACGACACGGGGGCTGTCCACAGACCTTCCTCTCCTGCACAGCAGACTGACAGCACCGAACCCAGTCATGGACAGGATGGTTGCACCGACATACATCTCAGGCCGGTCAAGCCAGGCCCATCTTCCCTGTCTGACCACAAGGAAAAGGCACGGCAGGACAGCCATGAACAACAATGCCGGAAGGGCCAGTGACAACCGAAGCCACCATTTCTGCTGGAAACGTGGCAGGAACATGGCCACTGCATACACTATGAAAGGCACGGCTGGAAGCATATAGACCGGCAGCTTGGAGCTGAAACAGGACAACAGCACAAGCGTACTGACGGCAACACACAGGAACAGACATTGCAGCTCACTACGCACGAAACCCGGACGCAGGGCCATGCACAGCGTACCCACAAAGAGCAGGCACCATGGAGCAAGGCAGTACCAGAGGCAAAGAGCATAGAAATAGAAAGGCGAGGCATGCTTGAAGGCATTGACCGCACGGCCAAAGGTCTGGTGGAACAGCAGGTTGTACAGATAGCCCGTTCCACCCTCTGCATAGACGACAGCAAACCACAGGAGGCAGCAGCCGCCAAGGATACCCCACGTGCGCCATCCCCAGTAATGGCCGAAATTCCGGATCCTGCCGGTCGCCACAAGGAAAACGGTTGAGGAACACAGGGGTATGAGCAGTCCCATAGGGCCTTTCGAGAATATGGCCAGGAAGACGAATACAGGGAAAAGCAGACCGTTGGTGCAGCCATTGCCCTCGGCCGTATAAAGCTTCCAGAAATACCGCAGGGACAGGACAATGAAGAAAGTCATCAGCATGTCCATCCGCAGCACCACAGCCGTAACCAGGAACAGACCGGTTGAACACAGCATCGTCTGGGCAAGCAGACGGTGTTCACGGTCCAGTTCCTGAGCTGTCCAGCCGTTCATGACCAGTAGCACACCCATGGCTGGCAGCAAGGAGGCCAGCGACAGCAACCACATGCAATGGCTGCCGACAAGGTATCGGCACAGCATCACAATCCACAGATAAAGCGGTGGCTTGTCGGCATAAGGGACACCATGGTTGGTGAAAGCGAAAAAGACATGGTTGCGCAAGGCCTCCTCGGCAATGCTCAGATAACGAAGCTCATTGAGCGGAGTGAAATCACGCATCAGCAGCAAAGGCAACAGAACCACTACAATTCCCACATACAAGAAACTGCTCTCTATCTTTCTCATCTTTCCTGATTCTCACGATTACCGATACGTCTGCAAAGTTATCGCCCGATTCTGTACAAAAACTGAAGAAACGGACCTGCTTCCAGAAAAACACAGAAAAAACAATGCTGCACAGGCTTTTCGGGTGATTCCCGGAGGATGTCCGGAAACAGGGAAAGGCATGTGTACCATAAACTTCGGAATAGCGAACCGGAAAGTTCCGGAAAGTGAACTGGAAAAATCCTTTAGCCTAACTGCAATATGCGTTTCACGGCGTGAACACTATATTTCACAGTATGAACACTATATTTCACGCCGTGAACTACAAATTTGACTTTGCATACAGAAAGAAAAAACCTTGCTTTTCCCGAGTTTCCAGTTCGCTATCCTGAAGTTTATGGCACACGCCATCCTGCCCCACGGCATGGGAGCCACGGAGAAAGGGGTTGGTCATAAGTAACCTGTCACATGCTTTGATACATATTACCCATAACTTCGCACCGGGAATGGGTTTCCAGCTGCCTGTTCAGGGACAGGTCCTGGGATGCACTGTGAATTATTACGCCAAATGACACCACAGCCGGAGGGAGATGACCGCCAGACAGTGAAAGTGTGCAGGAACGAGGCGCAGCCCGGTGACCCGTATGCCATGCCTATCGAAGCCTGGCCACTGGAAGGTGTGCCATGGGAACTGTGCCTTTCCAGGGCACTGGAAATCGGGAAGGATGTAGAGGCCTCTCTAGCGGAGATTGCAGCATGCTGTCTGTGGCATACATCCTTCTTCGGATTTGCAGACGGACAGCTTCATGATGCCTACAGAGACTGCTACGATGACCCGGAAGAATCGCGGAGAATAAGGGAAAGGTATGCCCGGTACCTGCCCACGTTCAAGGAAATGTTCACGGGAAGCACATCTGTTTACAGGAAAACGGACGAAAGTCCTGGCAAGGAAATACGCATTGACGTTGCATCCTACTCTCTCTGACGCAAACGGCGCATAAAAAAAACAGGCAACTTCATGAGAGACATGAAATTACCTGCTTTTCCCGTCTTAAACAGAAACACTAATACTCGTCATCGTTGAAAAGGAAATCCTCCTTTGTCGGATAGTCGGGCCAAATATCTTCAATATTCTCATAGACATCGCCCTCATCCTCGATTTCCTGAAGGTTTTCCAACACTTCTAACGGTGCACCCGAGCGGATGGCATAGTCAATCAATTCGTCTTTGGTAGCTGGCCAAGGCGCGTCTTCCAGTTTGGAAGCAAGTTCAAGAGTCCAATACATAGTATGTAAGTTTTAAACAAAAATATCGTTCCGCATGCAAAAATAGTGAAATTTATATTATCTGCAAGTGTTCTTCCAAGTTTTTTCATGTATGCCCGACATAAAATTCAAATAGCGCGCATATGCAAAGAAAAAGTCTGAAAGGCGGTTCAGATAGGCCGGCCAGCCCTGAAGGAAGGTGTCAGACGTTTGGTATCTCCACAGACAACGCTCTGTCCTGCGGCAGACAGTACGGCAGACATGGGCCTGGGCTGCACATACGCTTCCACCCGGTACAATGAAAGAAGTCATAGGATGCAACTGGCTCTCCATACGGTCAATCTGCTCTTCTATCCTCTCGACAGACACGACGACCGGCATTCGCTGCTGTCCGGTAACGACCTGTGAGGACAGTTCAAACAGGCTCGTCTGAATGGTGTCAAGCATGTCCTCATGCTTCCCGCACCTCTCCTCAAGCAAAGCCTGAAGCATCCCTATATGCGCCTGCAGCTCGTCTATAGTGCCAATGAACTCAATATATGCAGACTGCTTGCCGGTAAATCCACCATGCCCGTCAGATGTGAGGCCATTGTCGCCCCTACGCGTGTATATGCTTGACATAACTATAAAAAAAGTTCGTAATGTTGCTTCTGGCTTCTCTTCATGTAAAAGGCTATACCCAGCTGGTCAAGGTCAAATGACAAAGTGACAGCATCACTGCCCGCAATTTCTTTCCAGAACCCGGACATGGTCTTGTCTGTCTGCAGGTCTTCCACAATCAGAACCGAATCAAAAGCTATGAAAGGCAAAACGGATTGATAGGCAGACATGGGATCGTGCTGTGAAAAGAAACGGATGACACCAGCCTGTGCCATCTGGTCTGCAAAGTCTGAAGTGGAAAGGCTTTCAAACTTCACCCTCCTGCAACCGGCAGCAATGTATTCACGGCTAGCATCCTCGCAGAACGGGCTGTCCAGCCACAACGATGGCTGAAGATAGTTGGAAAGACGCAAATAGAATTCACATTTCCTTCTTTCAGCCTTGCTCCTGCACTTCACATTCTTCCTAAGTTCATCATAGGCATAATAAGGCCAGCTTTCAGCAACAACCGAACGGATGAACCGATATGCCAACGGGGATTGCACACCATAGCCTTTCCTGCATAAAAATCTTCCGAACCACATGGCAAACTCAATCAAGTATTTCTGGAAATAATCAATAAAAAATTTGAACGAAATGTAAACCAGACATTTTACCCGACTGCAAAGATATGGAAAAAAGACTTAACTGCCAAGCAAACCAGGCAGTTCCCTGTCGGACAAAAAAAATACCATACCCATTTTCACATGTTTACACCAGCACAATTTGTCAAAACGCCACCCAAACAACTCCATTCCCCACTTGATTTTCTACAGAACCATCCTCTCCCGTTCCAGCGGACAGGGCAAAAAAAAGGGAGGGTCAGCCGGACATCGTCCGGTGACCCTCCCCGGGAAAAAAGGGGGTGGCTACCTACTCTCCCGCATTGCATTGCAGTACCATCGGCGATGACGGGCTTAAC
>JBJEHA010000084.1:0-32099 GCA_051875605.1 Prevotella sp.
TCAAACCGCTCCGGGAACGTTCGTCCTCAAAAGCGGATGCAAAGGTACACACTTTCCGGCAACCCTCCAAACTTTTCGGTCTTTTTTTTCTTGCAAAACCTCATTTTTCGCCGAAAATTGACAAAAGTCAAGGAATCGGCACCTACAGATACGCATAAAAGGCATTATGATATCGCATTCTGTGCACAGCAGGACATCCATCCGCAAGAAAAAGAGGCAACATGGCTACAGGGGCGCAAGTGCTGTCTGACACCTATTATTATATATATAACACATTGCCATTGCTGCGCCACAGTATGCATGCCAGAGTCCGGAACCGGCAAATATCACGTCAGTCGTCGCTTCTTCCGAAGATACGGAGCAGATAAAGGAACAGATTGATGAAATCCAGGTAAAGCGTGAGTGCCCCCAGCAAGGCCAGTTTCTGCGCGCCCTCGCCCATGTCCATGCACTGCGCCAGCATCATCTTGATTTTCTGCGTGTCCCAGGCCGTAAGCCCCACGAATATGGCCACGCCCACATAGCTCAGTATAAGGTCAAGCCCCTCGCTCTTCAGGAAAATGTTCACGACTGTAGCGATGACCAGCCCGACAAGCCCCATGAACAGCAGTTTGCCCATGGAGGAGAGGTCGCTCCTGGTGAAATAGCCATAGGCGGCCATGGCGGCAAACGTGCCCGCCGTGATGAAGAACACCTTCGTGATGACCGTCGGCGAATACACCACGAATATCGACGACAGCATGGCACCGTTGAGCACGGCATACAGCACAAAGAGCAGCGTGGCCGTGGCAAGCGAAAGCCGCTGTATGGCTGCACTGATGCCAATGACCAGGCCAAACACAGCCACTACCAGCAGTATGCGCACCAGGTTGTTGGAAAAGATAAGCGAAAGCATCGTGGGCGAAGTGGCCACTGCATAGGCTGTAACACCCGTAATGGCCAAAGCCAACGACATCCACACATATACCTTGCGTATAAGTGCCGGGAAAGCAAGTGAGAACGAACCTTCCTTTTCCCTGATCAGTTTTTCCAGTTCTTGTATTTCCATTCTATTTACAGTATTAATTAGCTACGCGGAACACTGCAAAAAATGTGCCACAAGACAGTGTCAGCACATAGCAGGACATACTGACAAACCGACAGCAGCACCCGGCAGTCCATACCGCAACCGCAGTGGCCGATGAGACAAGCCGCACCAAGAACAAAGCCAAGGCAAAGCGGCAACCGAAAAACAGTGACACAAAATACGGCACAGGCCGGATTGACACATTGTCATTTTTTTGACGGTTTTCGTGACACTTTGATTTTTCGACAGTCTGAAAAAGAGGCCATTTTGAACCAATTTTCATGTTAATAGATGTGAATTGTCGGTTTTTTGCACAAAACGGAAAAATCAGTTAAGTGTTAGGGGGGAAACACTTAACTGTTTCCGGAAAATTAGTTAACTGTTTTCGTTCCGGCACTTAAGTGTTTTTGAGGAAAAACTTAACTGTTTCGGGGCAAAAACCTATGTTTTTCGGCCTCAAAACCGCGTTTTTCCGACCAAAAGTGCGGAAAAAGGGGGCTGAAAACTGCACAAATCACGAGTTTTGTGCATGAATTTAACGGATTTTAGGTTAAAATCGGGCGGTTTTTGTTAACAGTTTCCATCTACGAAAACCTATCACACTGATTATCAACAGCTTACAAAACAAACCTCCGAAACCCAGAATTTCCGATGGCGCGCAAAAATCCGCCTACGTCCGGATCTTCAGAAAAGGCCGGAAAATCAAAGTGTAAGTAAAAGTGTTAAAAAAACGACACTTTGAAAATCGACATTTCCCTCCCCAAAGTCTTCCTTACAAGCCTTCACTCGTCAAAATGCCATTCTGGAGGCAAAAAATTACCTCCTGTCATTACCAGGCATAAGAAGCGACTGTGAATTGGCAGCATTACTTGACGGCAAGAATCATTTCTATCTCATCAATGATCTTGATGAAAGGACAGAATCCTCTGAAAATGCCAGCAAAACGGGTAAACAAAAGAATGGTGAAACACATCAGGAAAGCCAACACAGGAAAAGGAGGACGCATCAGATTGGCTTTGGGGACTGTTGTATAAATACTGGTGGCTTCTCATAGTAATTGCCATAGCCGTACCTGTCTGGAGAATATCCTGGAAGGGATACCCGCACTGGCAATGTCTGCAAGCAGAGTTGATAATACAATTTTCAAATTACCGGACTTTTCCTCTCTCACAGCAGAACGGAAAGCAAAACTTGTGAAAGAATTGGAGAGCAATACAGAAAACGCCCCAAAAGCCATATACCAGACTTTTGGGGCGCATTCATAATTGACATGACTTCTATTTGCCTTCAGATTGTCTCATCCGTTCCTGATAATCAATGCCACAGCGTAGGCACTGATACCTTCTTCACGGCCGGTAAATCCCAGGTGTTCTGTGGTTGTAGCCTTGATGGAAACTGCATCAGGCTCTATTCCCATAAGTCCGGACAGGCATCCGACCATTGCCGGAATGTGAGGATTGAGCTTGGGGCGCTGTGCACAGACAGTGATATCCACATTCCCCACCCTATAGCCCTTTTCGCTGAGCAACCCGATGGTCTTCTTCAGTATCACCTTACTGTCCATATCCTTGGTTTCCGCTGATGTGTCCGGGAAATGATAGCCTATGTCGCGCAAATTTGCCGCACCAAGCAGTGCATCGCAAAGGGCATGGATAAGCACATCGGCATCACTGTGGCCAAGCAGCCCCAAAGTGTGCCCGACCTTTATTCCACCAAGCCAGAGGTCCCGGCCTTCTACAAGCTGGTGGACATCATAGCCCATACCTATGCGGTAAGGGCAAGGTGTTAATTGAGCAGGTTGATTCATATTCCTGATTCAGCGACGGAACAGGTCCTTTATGCCGTCCATGTCGAAGGTGAGGGAGAAACGCAGGGTCTGGTCAAGCGGATTGCTCTTGGCAGTGGCGATGACATAGCCTGCATCAAGCGAGAAAACGCTCATCTTGAAACCGGCACCCACCGTGAAGTACTTTCTGTTTCCCTTGTTGGCTGCTTCATGATGATAGCCCGCACGGAGCGCGAACTTGTCGTTATAGACATATTCTCCGCCGACACTCCACTGAATTTCCTGGAGTTCTTCCTTGAAGCCACCGGGAGCATCGCCAAAGCTCTTGAAGATTCCGCTGATGGAAGAAATGTCATAGTAGTCCTTCTGTACACGGTCCTGGTAATCCTCCGTAGATTCGCCCTCTTCCTGTTTGGGATAGGTAGGCACAAGAAGCTTGTTGGCATCGGCAGCAATAGTGAAACGGTTGTACTCATCGATAGGCACCATGAGTGACACACCCAGGCGCATGTTGGTCGGGATGAATTCACTGTTGTCATCGCCCCCGAAATTGATTTTACTACCTATATTCGATATGTTCAGACCTACACCGAGCTGGCACTCCCTTTGCCCGATGTTGATATAGTCCTGATAATAGGCAGACAAGTCTGCTGCGAAAGCCGACCCAGGAGAAGTATCCTCAGAATAGTCGTAAGTCAGGTCTGAATAGATCCACCTGACTCCTGCACCGATAGAGAATTTCTCACTCAGCATAAGGGAATATGCCACATCAAGCGACATTTCATAAGGATTTATTGTCATGGAGTTATCAGCCGTTTCACCAGCTGCCAAGAAGACCTCTCCCAAGGAAAAATACCTCAGTGAAGCCGAAACAGCAGAATAGTCGCCTATCCGGTAATAGCCACAAAGATAAGCCAGGTCCATGTCATTGACTAACTGGCGCAACCATGGGGTGTAGTTAAGCGAGACACCTGCACGGGAAATGGTAAACGGATATTTCGCTGGATTCCAATACTGTGACACCACATCCGGATCAGTAGCCACACCGACATCTCCCATTCCCGCAGAACGGGCATCAGGAGCAATAGTTTGAGAAGTCACAGATGTATTGACCGGATTGAACATGTCTCGCTTGTCTTGTGCAGACGCAAAAACAGCCAACAACAGAAGCTGGCACAACAAAAATATTCTGTAAGCTGTGTTCATTCTTGAATCATTTGGGATATGTACATACAAAAAAGCTAATCAATAAACGCCACACACGTTTATTTATTGCCTATGACAATAAGTTTCTTGGCCTTTGACACCTTAGAACTGCCATCGCTCGACAAGCGCACACGATACAGATAGACTCCTGTCTGCAGTCTGGCGCCACTATCAACCCTCAGGTCCCAGTTCACAGTATATGGGCTGTCCGTACTTACATCAGCCTCCTGATGGTGCCACAAATGTCTGCCGCTCATGTCAAAGACATCGATTTCGACATCGACGATACTGCCAGTACGGTCGTGACCAATGACAAATGTCGTGGATGTGGTCGCAGGATTATCCGTACAACTGATGTTCACAAGCCGTGGCTCCAGCCCCTTGACAACATGGAATGTCAGTTCTGCAGTTGACGAATTGTTCAGCATGTCCCATGCCCGGAAAAGAAGGCGATGCTCTCCTGGCTCAAGTTCCGGCAGGCTGTAATGAGTGGATCCAGATGTATATGAACCGAAATCGAACATGAAATTATCGTTGAGGTTATAAGTATAAGACATTTTACCGTCAATGATAAGTTCCATATCATGTCCTATACCACTTCCAGCAGCATTTATTCCGTCCTGGTCACTTACCTGCGCCACGAAATAAGGAGTGGGATTTACTTTTCCTCCATTTACAAAAGACGGTGAATTAAGATAACAGTAAATGGAGGGGCCAATGGAGTCGTTCTTAATGGAATTGTCACCTACCAAAACAAAGGAATCAAAAGCGCCGTGTGCCTGAAGAGTATGTGCATCATTGACCGCATAGAAATTCATCATGCCATTCTCTTCAGAATAATTGATGTCTATAGGAACTGCAAAAGTCAGTTCAAAAAGACCGTTCGTTACAACATTGGAACCATTGTAAAGCACATTGGTATAGTCATCGTATTCGAAAGGTGTCTTTGCCCCATCACTTGTGGTATTGTTAAGCTTGCAGATTATGTGTTCACGGGCATCGCGCACAGTGGCGGTAACCGTACCGTTGAAATCCTGTGGTGCATTCTCTATATGACCCTCGACTTTTACGGTCTGCCCCATCTTCAGCGTAATGTTTCCCTTGGAAACATCCTTTCCGTCCAGTCTGTCAATCTTGACATTTAGAGGTGGAAGACATAAAGCCAATGCAGGATCGCCCAACAATGCGTATTGCAGTTTGTTCACCGTATGGTCTTTGTCCGCCCCCTGCCCGTCACTGATCAACTCGTTTTTGGCAAGACGCTGTGCCTCACCCAGTGTGATAGGCTTACCATCCTTGAAACTGAGAACATGCTTCAGGAATCCCATATTCATCAATTTGTTCCTGTCTGCATAAACAGTCCGCGCAGTTCCATAGAAAGCCACAGCTCCCCCTTTTTCATTCAGCACAGCTTCTTCACCTATTGTCGCTTCCAACCCATCAAATGGCATAATATCACAAGAAGCTGTTATCCATAATGGCAGATTTGTGTTCTTGAAATTCATGAAATCGTTGATTCCGAGAACCTTTTCGTGTGAAATCTGAGTAGGGCTTCCATGACCTCCATAATCCATAATCAGCGCGCCCGAGGCTTGCAATTGTTTAATGGCCTGTGTTGCTTCAGGATATGTTTTTCCTGTTGAAAGAGCCTCATAATCATAAGTATCCCACATGATTTTCTTGATAACATACCCTGGGTGAAGAGCCGATACCATTTCAGCGGCATCATTGATGTCATTCATGTGAACATTGTTATTTCCATCATCACCCATAAAAACAAGCGTATTCTGCCAAGCTCCAGCATTGAAATTTGTAGCGTATCCAATTGTCTTGTCCACCATTGACTTCGCCTGTGATTCTGTCACTACCGGGAACCGCCCAACTCCGATGTCAAGTTTATCGGAAGAAAGAGGATTTTTGCCTTCGCCATCATCGAGCAGACAGAAAAATCCGTCATCCACATAACAATCTACCTTGTTCAATGAATGCTCGCTTTCATAACAAAGCAGATAGTCATCCGGATTCAGCATCCTACATTCTTGCGTTTTCATACGATTATCCCATACACAATCCCCGAAAAGCAATAAGGATTTCGGCATATCCGCTTCTGTCGCAGCCCTATCATAAAGCATCTTCAGATATCTCCTATAAGCATTTGCATCCGGAGTTCCACTGGAAAACTCGTTATAGAGTTCGTCAGCAGGAACAATGTTCACACGTAGTCCATCATGCGTCTCGTGGAATGCCTTCAGCCGTTCAGCCTGACTACGTAATTTCTGTGAAGTGGGTATAATGATGACCATATCAGCAAAGCCATCTGCATGAAGATCCTGATTCGTAATATTATACACGTATTCCGGTGTGCCAATAGTGCTGGAAGAAAGACGTGGAGCGGAGAACGGCTGATTCCATGCCATTGAAATATAATCTATACGAACCGGTGAACCTGCATTAGAAACCTTCACTTTAGTTGCCCCTCTCGGATTCGGTATTCTAAAGCTGGAAGTAATCTCTTTTGCACTATCGTATTCTGAACTAAGCGAACTTCCAAAGACTGTACCTACAATTGAATCATTATAAAAGACTTGCGCCGTAAAAGAACCGGCTGCAGACAAGCACACAGCAAGATAGGCTGATGTGGCATTTGCATTCTCCGGCAAGGTTACCTCATAAGAACTGTTGTCATTGATTACCTTTGAATCATACAGATTCCTTCCTCCCTGATACCAAGCATACCCATCCACCTCATAAAGAGAATGGTAATCATCAAACGATGGATAGAAAGAATCGACAAATGCAGCCGAATCCACCGACAAAGGTTCCCCTTCAGATTGCGTGATAAAATAGTAACCATAGTCAGAATACGGATTCCGTGTACGTTTACCGACAACCTTGCTCGTCCAGGACACCGGTCCCTTTGCATAAAACAGACGTCGGCCATTGACCTTGCATGTCGGCACTTCCTTGAGGTCATCGGTCTCTATGAGGTCCGTCTCATTCAAAGATTCATTCTGAAGATTTCCTCCATAACCATAGATTTTCACTTTGGAGAAATCATTGAATCCGGCCTGCCGTGCAAGAGCCTCAGTCAACTGATACACACCCGTTTCCGGCACACGTATCTTTGCCCATTTTCCATTGGACAGAACCGAATGACCAACATATCTCCCTGCAGCTGTCCCATCTGTTTTCTTTGCAGAAATCCTCATTGCCATAGAGCGTGGTCTGGACTCTTTCTTCAGCATAAAGCTGACCAGTACCTGATATTTCCCAGACCTGAACACCAATGGACAAAAGCCCACGATAATGGAACCTTTCTTACGGTCAAGAGCCAGCGTCTGCGTTAGATCCGGGAACTCCGGAAGAGGCTGTCCTGACATTTTCTTGTACTGCTCGATTTCCTGCGCTGTAAGATCCATGAATTCCGGATACATAACAGACACATTATAAACAGAATCACGGAATTCTCCTTCCAAGGGAATGGAATGTACAAAACGTGGCAATACACTATCCACTTTCACCTCATCAGCCGTAAGGTTAAAGAACTGTTGGGCTTTTACCGATACACAAATGGATAAAGCCATCATCAACATTGTGCATCTGAAAATGAATGCATGTCTTGTTATCACGTTGTCTCCTTTATTTACAATTAAAATCCAACACCTTACGATCCTCGACATAGCCCTCTACATGGTCGTCAATATTTACAGCCCCAACACCAGCTGGTGTTCCTGTAAAAAGCAGGTCACCTGTCTTCAGTGTAAAAAACCTACTGATGTAAGCAATCAACTCGTCTACTTTGAAAAGCATGTCACTGGCCCGTCCTTCCTGTCTTACACCGCCATTGATGTCAAGATGGAAATGTACAGCCTGTATGTCGCGGAACACTGACTTGTCAATCCATTGTCCTACAGCGGCCGACCCGTCAAATCCCTTGCACAGTTCCCATGGCAGGCCAGCTCCTCGCAGTTTTTCCTGCAAATCACGTGCGGTAAAATCCACGCCTACCGTTACTGCGTCATAATAACGATGCGCAAACCGCTGAGGAATACATTTTCCCAAACGACATATCCGCACCACCAGCTCTCCCTCATAGTCAATGCGCCCCAGGTGCTCTGGGATAAAAAAAGGTTTTCCATCCTTGAGTAAAGCAGAGTCCGCCTTAGTGAAGACTACAGGTTCCTCCGGTCTATATAACGTCCCATCCAGTTCTTTATTGTGCTGGATATAGTTCATCCCTATTGCGAAGATTTTCATCGTGAAGGTGTTTATAAGTAGGAACCGGCGTTATTCCGACCGGCTATATTCTACGACAAATGTAACAATTAATTTTCAACCTGCAAAATATCCATTTAAAATATGTGTTATATATCATTTCCATAACAGTCCCATGGCCGGTACATTCCTTTTATTGAAAACGGTAAGGGGTGCACCAGATTTGGCACACCCCTTACCGTATGAATATATCCGGGTTTATTCAGCAACCAGAGTGAAGCGTTTGTAGGCAACAATCTTGAGATCCTTGTCCTGCTTCTTCAGATACTCAGCGACACTGGCCTTGTCGCCATCGCCGAACTGGAATTCCTGGCTAACGAGACAAGACTCCTTGAGGAACTTGGCCAGACGGCCCTTGGCAATGTTCTGAATCATCTGCTCAGGAAGGTTTGCAGCCTTCTGCTCAGCAGCTTCCTTCTTGATGACAATAGCCTTGTCAGCCTCCTCACGTGTGAGCCATCCCTTCTTGATGTTCGATTCAATGTGGTCGTCACTGTCCACCAGGTTCGGATTCAGACCGGCCTTCTTCAAGGCAGCCTCAACAGCTTTCTCGATCTGCTCTTCCTTAGTCTTCTGTACAGCGACATTGAACTCATTGTCCTTCACTTCCTGAGACACAGCATCCTCATCAAGAGCTACCGGCTTCATGGCAGCCACCTGCATGGCCACCTTGTGTCCCAGTTCGCTATTGTCCTTGTTGAGCTGCACCATCGTAGCAAGTGTGTGCTTGCCCATGTGGTCATACACTTCGATATTCTCACCTTCAAGCACATTGTAGCCATCGAGTTCCATTTTCTCGCCAGTAATACCGGACCGCTGGGTTACAGCAGCCTGCACCTCCGACCCGTCAGCCAGTGTCAAAGCCTTGACCTCTTCCAGTGTATGGGCTTTTGCGGCAATAGCTGCATCAAGTATATTCTCTGTCAACTTGATGAAATCTGCGCCATTGGCCACGAAGTCTGTCTCGCACTTCAAGGCGATGATGGCAGCAAAACCGTCAACATTCTTCACCAGTACACAACCATTGGAAGTTTCACGGTCAGAACGTTTGGCTGCGATGGCCAGTCCACGCTCACGAAGCAAGTCCTTGGCCTTGTCGAAATCACCTTCAGCTTCGGTGAGTGCTTTCTTCACATCGGCCAGACCTGCACCAGTCATGGCACGGAGTTTCTTTATATCTTCAATTGAAATAGCCATAATATAAATTTGTTGTTATGTTATGGGAAACGGATGTTGTTGTCCGTTTCCCATGGATTGTTAATGGTTATATCCTGATTATTCTGCTGCGGGCGCTGCTTCTTCAGCGGGTGCCTCTGTCGGTTCTGCGACAGGAGCCTGCGGTGCAGCTTCCTTACGGGCCTTGCGTGTGCGCTTCGGCCTTGCTTCGGCAGCCTCTTCTGCCTGTTCAGCAGCAGCCTTCTCGTCGGCCTTTTCAGCCTTTCTTTCCTCCAGTCCCTCAGCAATGGCAGCACAGCATGCAGTCAGCACCACTTCTACAGAATCCTTTGCATCATCGTTTGCGGGAATCACGAAATCAATGTTCTTGGGATCAGAGTTGGTGTCAACCATTGCAAACACGGGAATACCCAGACGATTGGCTTCCTTCACGGCGATGTGCTCCTTCATGACATCAATCACGAAAAGTGCGCTCGGCAGACGGGAAAGGTCAGCGATAGAGCCGAGGTTCTTCTCCAACTTGGCGCGCTGGCGTGTCACCTGAAGCAACTCGCGCTTAGAGAGATTGGAATAAGTGCCATCGTTCATCAGCTTGTCGATGTTCGTCATTTTTTTGACAGCCTTACGGATGGTGGGGAAGTTGGTGAGCATACCGCCCGGCCAACGCTCGATCACGTATGGCATGTTTACACTTGTAGCCTTCTCGGCGACAATGTCCTTAGCTTGTTTTTTAGTAGCGACGAACAGGATTTTCTTTCCTGACTTGGCGATTTGCTTCAGTGCTTCAGCAGCCTCGTCAACCTTGGCTACGGTCTTGTGCAAATCGATGATGTGAATGCCGTTACGCTCCATGAAGATATAGGGAGCCATGGCGGGATTCCACTTGCGGCGGAGGTGTCCGAAATGACAACCGGCCTGCAGAAGTTGGTCAAATGTTGTTCTTGACATTTTCTTTTCTTGTTTTTAAATGTGTTTACTTTCTTTTTGGTTTTTGTTAGAACCAACCGGCGGGTAGTCCCCCGATCAGGAGTCGCGCCGGTTTAGATGCTAAACTGCGGTGCGTAACGGGAACGGCATACGCAATGCTGCGTGTGCGGAATAGCCCGTCCGCCTCCATCCGGTCTGTTGTCCGGTATTAACGCTTGCTGAACTGGAAGCGGCGACGTGCCTTCGGACGACCCGGTTTCTTGCGCTCCACAGCACGTGAGTCACGGGTCAGGAAGCCGTTGTCCTTCAGGTTCTTCTTGTCATCGGCGTTGATCTTCACCAAAGCGCGGGCGATTGCCAGACGCAGAGCCTGGCTCTGTCCTGTGAAGCCGCCACCGTCGAGATTGGCCTTGATGTCGTATTTCTCCTCCACGTTGAGCAGTGAGAGCGGTTGCTTAACCACGTACTGCAGAATGGCAGATGGGAAATATTTCGTGAGTTCTACTTTATTAATGGTGATCTTACCGGTTCCTTCTGTGAGGTAAACGCGTGCTACTGCGCTTTTGCGGCGACCAATTGCATTGATTTGTTCCATCTTTTTCTACTTATTTATACTGGTTAATGTCGATTGCCTTGGGTTTCTGGGCAGCCTTGTCGTGCTCGGTGCCTTCGAAGACATAGAGGTTGTTCAGCAGGCTGCGGCCCAACGGACCCTTGGGAAGCATACCCTTGACTGCATGGCGGATGATGCGCTCTGCACCGTCCTTACGCTTGCGGAGCTGTGCCGGCGTGTTGAAACGCTGACCTCCAGGATAACCAGTGTAACGGGTGTAAACCTTGTCGGTTTCTTTCTTGCCAGTGAAAACCACCTTGGCAGCATTGATGATGATAACGTTGTCGCCACAATCCACATGAGGGGTGAAGTTGGGCTTGTACTTTCCGCGGATCAGCTTAGCTACTTTAGAGCAAAGGCGACCAACCACCTGGTCGGTAGCATCGATTACCACCCACTCCTTCTTAGCTGTTTCCTTGTTGGCGGAAATAGTCTTGTAACTTAAAGTGTTCATTTCGTTTGTTAAAAATTTTACTACTAAAAAACATTTTCAAGCCTCTCATATTATATATAAGAGGTGTACGAGCGATTCACTAACCATGATGCCCGGCCAAAGGCACCACTATTAACACTCCCGTACAGGGGACTCTAAGTTCATCCCCGAAATAATCGGACTGCAAAGTTACATATTTAATTTTGTGTGCCTTTCATTTGCGTACTGCCACATTCTGATTTTTAATGTAAATTAACTAAATTACACATTTTTAACCGGGAAACCATACTCCGACTGACACCATGCTACGCGCGGGACATGGCTTTTCTGAGTACTGCGGCCACCTCTTCCGCACACCGGCGGTTGTTATATAGCCGTTCTGCCAAAGCCCGTCCGCGCTTTCCCATTTCCCTGGCTTCATCCGGATGGGATGCCATGTAGCCGATGGCACGCTTCCAGCCTTCCACATCACGGTAAGGCACGGCAATGCCGCAGCCTTCACGCTCTATATCCACAGGTATCTGCGGATTGTGGCTGCATATCACAGGCAGTCCCAGTGCCAGCGCCTCGACCAGTGTGGTCAGTCCAACAGTATATTTCGTTTCCATGCAGCAGATGGCCACGCATGCGGCCCGATCCACAAGCAGACTGAGTTCATAGGGCACCAGCCCGCCCTGGAAATGCACCCTCACATTGTGTCTGGTTTCCAGAGTCCTGAACAGCCGTTCATAGTCAAGTGTCCCATTCGTGGCATTCAGGTAGATGTCTATCGGCTGCCCTGTGGCATTGAACGCCTCCACCAGCGTAGCCATGTCGCGCATCTCCTTTCCCGTGCTGATGAAACCGCTGCGCGCCGTGTCTCCCCTATGCACGCGGTCATAGAAATCGAGGTCTGCGCCCCAGTGCCCCACGTGCATGCGTTCCGGACATGCCTTCCTTGACCTCAGCGAGTCGTCCACCAGTTTCTGCGAGAAGAAAAGCATCTCGTCCATGCCCCTGTAGAACAGCCGTCCGAGCCACTCCCTCCAGCACGACTTCGGCGTGATGACAGGCTGATGATGCCAGACGACCACCGGCTTGCGGAAAAGTCCGAGGGCACGGAGCAGGATAATCGGCTCAATGCCCCGGTAATGGGTGGCGAAGAGTGCGTCATAGGAACGGAAATGCTTCAGTATCTGCCAGCTGTTGCGCAGCATCATGCGCCATCGGGGCAACCCTATACGGGCACGGTGCCACACCACGCCGATTCCCATTCCGGGCAGGAGCGTGGCACCGTAGAGATAGTGGGCAGGGAACTCACCCTCACCCATGCGCTTGAGGATATATTGTATATCCTGTGTATGATAGAAATATACGTTCACGTCTGACAAACCGTGTTGCACCAGTAATTTGTGCACAAAGTTAAGTCTTTTTCCTTGAATTCATGCCTTCGCCGACGAAAATCGTACAGGCATCTGGAGGCATATCCATACAGGCTCATCGCGAGTCCTGCCTTCATCGGGCAATTACTGGCGGGAACAGGAGCAGAATCACCCCATGACCTGTCCATTCCGCAACGCGACTTCGGCACAGGCTGACCGAAAGTCGTGTTTTACAAAATGTCAGAAATTTAACGCTTTTGCTTACACTTTGATTTTCCGGCTATTTCTGAAGATTCGGGCGAAACCGGATTTTTGCGCGCCAGCGGAAATTTTGAGTTACATAGGCCTGTCCTGTAAATCGCTGATAATCAGCGGGATAAATTTTTGCAGACAGAAAGTGTTAACGAAAACCGCCCGATTTTAACCTAAAATGCGTTAAATTCGTGCACAAAATCGCTGATTTGTGCAGTTTTCAGCCCCTATTTTCCGCACTTTTGGACGGAAAATCGCGGTTTTGAGGCCGAAAAACTTAGGTTTTTGCCCCAAAACAGTTAAGTTTTTCCTCAAAAACACTTAAGTGCCAAGACGAAAATAGTTAACTAATTTTTCAGAAACAGTTAAGTGTTTCCCCCCTAACACTTAACTGATTTTTCCGTTTTGTGCAAAAAACGGACAATTTACACTTATTAACATGAAAATCGCCCCAAAACTGTCTTTTTCACAACACTCCGAAAAATCAAAGTGTAAGCAAAAACGTTAAAATTCTGACACTTTGCAAAAGGCAAGAAAAGGCATGCCACCATATAAAATAGAGACATGCCCTCACTACCCACCAACTTGCGTACAGTTTTCACTTGTCAGAATGTGATGGCGCAACTCACTCCCTTGCTGCCTTCAGACATATATGGCGAGATGTATGTATTTTTAAGGTATTGCTTATGGAAGAAGGTTCCAGTTATTACAGGATAGAGCCAATATGCCGCCTGTACGCTCAGTATGCCGATTCCGGCACCAGCAATCACATCCGTCAGCCAATGTCGGTTATAAGTGTCGGTTTCCTGCCTTCCACCACGACCTCGGCAAGCTGTTCGCCCTCTGATATATATAATGTGCCAATATCTATCGTTTGTCCCTTTTCCAAGATGAATACATTGGGACGAACCGGAGTACACCCCACATAGCTGCCATCAACATAATACGTTCCTGCAGGAACCTTTTCAAACCGGAACTGCCCGGTGCTGTCTGTCATGCAACCGTTTACAACGCTTTTTGTTCCTGCTTCATGCAGGACAACGGTAGCAAACTCCATCGGCAAGTCAGAGGTCTTTTCTTTCAGTACGCCGGTCACAGTGCCGCCGGTTTGTGCGGCAGCCTGCACTACACATAACAGCATTGCTGCCAGATCCAGAACAATCTTTTTCATATTTTCGCTCATTCAATTCAATCTGAGCGCAAAAGTACAAGACGATTCTGCAGGAATCCTGAATCATCATAAATTCCTAAAAGCCAGAAGTGTGTTTTCACAGCTCACCCATTTAAAAACCGCAGATGAAAAATAAAACAGGTTTTTATTTTGTAATTCTCCCGGCTTGCACTAACTTTGCCGACATTCCGCAAAAACCACATGGAAACACTGAAAGAGAAAACCGCGAAAGGACTGTTCTGGGGTGGCATGAACAGCCTGGTGCTCCAGGTTGTCGGGCTGGCCTTCGGCATACTGCTCGGGCGCAAGCTCAACAGCTACGACTACGGCATGCTGGCTGCCATCAGCATCTTCTCCTTAGTGGCCACGGCCCTGCAAGACAGCGGATTCAAGACCGCACTGGCCAACCTGAAGGAGCCTACCGACCGCGACTACAATTCGGTGTTCTGGTTCAATATCCTGATGGGCGCGCTGATGTATGGCGTGCTTTTCTTCTGCGCGCCGCTGATTGCCCGTTTCTACCGCAATCCCGAGATGGTGGCCCTTTGCCGCTATGCCTTCCTGAGCATTGTGTTCGCATCGTTCGGCACGGCACAGAGCGCGTGGCTGTTCAAGCACCTGTACGCCCGGCAGCAGGCCACGGCCTCGATGAGTGCAGTCCTCGTGTCGAGCACCATAGGAGTGGTCATGGCCTACTGCGGCATGAGCTACTGGTCGCTGGCCACACAGGGGCTGGTCTATGTGCTGGTGAACACCCTGCTGCAATGGCATTTCTCTGCGTGGCGGCCCTCGCTCATGATAGACTTCGGGCCGGTCAGGAGCATGTTCCGCTTCTCATGCCGGATCCTGGCCACAACCATCACGACACAGGTGAACAACAACGTGCTCAACATACTGCTCGGACGTTTCTACGGTGTGCAGCCGGCCGGCAACTACAACCAGGCCTACCAGTGGAACTTCAAGGCCTTCTCGCTGGTGCAGGGCATGGTGTCGCAGGTAGCACAGCCGGTGCTGGTGGACCTTCAGGACCAGGACGGCCGCCAGCTCCACGCCTTCCGCAAGCTCATGCGCTTCACGGCGTTCATCGCCTTCCCGCTGCTTTTCGGGCTGGCTCTTGTGGCGCGCGAGTTCATCGTGCTGGCCATCACGGAGAAATGGCTGCCCAGCGTGCCCTTGCTCCAGCTGCTCTGCGTCAGCGGTGCGGTCATGCCACTGTGCACACTGCTCTCCAACATGATTGTCTCCAAGGGCAAGTCGGGCATCTATTTCCGCTCCACAGCCCTGCTCTGCCTCCTGCAGATTGCCACGATGGTCGCCCTGCGGCACAGCGGCATCCGCGCCATGGTCATGGGCTATACCGCGCTGAACGTGCTGTGGCTCTTCGTATGGCACAGGCTGGTCTGCCGTCTTACAGGCTACCGGCTCCTGGACCTGCTCAGGGACACGCTGCCCTTCGCCCTGACCGCTCTCGGGGTCATGGCGCTTACCCACATGGCCACACAGTCCATTGGCAACCTGTGGCTGCTGCTCGCATCGCGCATACTGATGGCCGCCACACTCTACTATGCGGCCATGCGCATCGCAGACGTGACCATCCTGCGCGAGTGCACGGACTTCATCATGAAGAGAAAGAGAAAGTAAGACGAAGACAAGGGGAAGCGGAAAACCAGGGAAACAGGGAAACGGAAAAGGCTGCAATGACAGGCAAGCATCAAGCCTGGACATTGCAGCCTTTTCCGTTGCGTGTGTCAAAGCAGAGCACATCCGGCCGGTGGTTGACGCGCTGCTCCTCGGGAATGTCCTTCACGAGCACAGGATAATGGTTGTGCAGATAGGCTTCAAGGTCGCGCGGAGCCGACACCTGCAAAGGCCCGAGCGTCACCGTCTGCGGTTGCTCCACATCTTCTATAAGCACGCGCTCATTGGGGGTGATGATGTTCTTGCAGTAGGGCGAGCGGTTGCCGTTGAACGCCGTCTGCACACCGATGAGCAGCCTGTAGAGCGCGCGCTTGGTGAGCACGAGATTGACCAACCGCGTGAGCAGGCACGGCAGGAATCCCCGTTCGCGCGGTTCCTCCACCTCACATTTCCCGCAATGCCTGTACTGCCAGATCTCGCGGCTGATGAAGCAGCCGTTCAGGAAATTCAGTGCCGACCACTGCAGCCGCTCCAGCCACCGCGACTGTGGTATGTGGTCGAAGGCAAACACATCGACATAGAAGCCCTGGTGCATGTCGATGTGCCTGAACAGGCTTTCGGCAAACAGGGTGTGGTTCTTGCGCACCTTGGCAAAGAAGAACGGTACATGCGGGTCGGTCTCCACCCACTGCAGGAAATAGCCGGGCTTCAGTTCACGCGGCGCCACCTCCAGGAAACGGTTGTAGTTGTCGCGCGTCATGCCGATGTCTATGTCATCGTCCCAAGGCAGTATGCGCTGCCAGAAATGCGCCCCGATGGCCGTTCCTCCAATGATGAAGTAGCGTATGCCGCACTTGTCGCACACGCGCATGATCTCCTCCAGTATCTCATAGAGCACGCCGTGGAGCTGCCTGAGTTCCTCCTCCGTATATCGGTATTCCTTCCTTGCCATGCCGTTTTCCTTTCCGTTTCCCCACCCTGCACGGCACGAGCTGTTCCTCCATGCCTGGTGCAGCGTGGTGCAAATTTATACAAAAAACGCGAATAACCCGTCCTGTGCCCGTGAAAAACAGGGACACAGGCACCTGCAGGTCACAGTTTTCGGCCTTTTTGTTTTGGTTTTCAGCGCGTTTCGGCTACCTTTGCACATCACTAACAAGACAATCAGACAACGCGATGAAACATCCTGCTGAAACAGATGTAGCCGTGCTGCTACTTTTCTTCAACCGTCCCGACACGTTCCGGCTGGTATTCGAACAGGTGAAGAAAGCACGCCCCACCCGGCTGTTCCTCTATCAGGACGGCCCTCGCGGCGAACGCGACATGGCCGGCATTGAAGCCTGCCGGCGCATAGCCGGGGACATTGACTGGGAATGCGAGGTGCACCGCATGTACCAGACACGCAACTACGGCTGCGACCCCTCGGAATACATCTCCCAGAAGTGGGCCTTCTCGATGGCCGACAAGTGCATCGTGCTCGAGGACGACGATGTGCCGTCACTCTCGTTCTTCACCTTCTGCAAGGCAATGCTCGACCGCTACGAGCACGACGAGCGCGTGTGGATGGTGGCAGGATTCAACAGCGAGGAGACAACGGCCGATGTGGAGGCCGACTATTTCTTCACCTCCGTCTTCAGCATCTGGGGATGGGCTTCGTGGAGGCGCGTCATCGACACCTGGGACGAGACCTACTCGTTCCTGGACCAGCCACAGACACTCCGGCAGCTGGAACAGCTCATCAGGCAGCGCGGCTTCAGGAAAGACTTCCTGCCCATGTGCCGCGACCACCGCAACAGCGGAAAGGCCTACTACGAAACCATATTCTGGGCTTCCATGCTGCTGAACAGCGGACTGGCCATCATGCCGGCGAAGAACCTGGTGAACAATATGGGCGTGACGGCCGAATCGACCCATTTCTCAGCATCGCTCGACACACTGCCCACGCCGCTCCGCAAGATGTTCACCATGAAGCGTCACGAACTGCAGTTTCCACTGCGCCACCCGGAACATGTCATGGAGAACGTGGCCTACAAGGAATGTGTCTATCGCCGCAACGCCTGGGGACACCCCTGGATAAAGGTGCGCTATTCCCTGGAGGAACTGCTGCGCAACCTGCGCCACGGCAACTTCGGGCGCATAGGCAAGGCACTGTCGCAACGCATGGCCAAGTGGGCCGGCAGGAACAGGCACGCATAGCACAATACGAATGCTGAAAGGCATGCTGGCAAGACAACAGGTCTGCCAGCATGCCTTTTCTGTGTCCACACGCCACCATCGCACACCCATTGGCAGGGCATTGTGGGACAAAGTCCGGAAAAGCGAAGCGGAAACTCCGGAAAAGCGAAGTATAAAATTCCGGAAGGCGAAGTGCAATCTCTGTTTCACGGCGTGAACACTATATTTCACGCCGTGAACACTATATTCCACGCCGTGAACACTATATTCCACGCCGTGAAACACAGATTGCAGTGAACAGAAACGGAAAAAAGAGTGAAGTATCAGGAACCTTCCACTTCACTCTTTCAGACTTTTGATACAAGAAAGTCTGGGACTATCGTCCAGACGCTTTTGCCCAGGCACCCTGAGTGCCTGGACACACGCCCTTGACTTCCTTGACCTTACCCATCTCCCTAATGATTCAATAGGCCTGTTCGTGGACTCCGGCCACTGCCCTTCCGCTGGGGTCGTTCATGTTCCTGAAGGCAGCGTCCCAAGCCAGTGCCTCCGCGGTGCTGCACGCCACGCTGGGCACACTGGGCACACTGCGCGCCGCGCTGTCGCTCGGAAAGTGCTCGGCAAAGATGGAGCGGTAGTAGTATTCCTCCTTGTTGCGTGGCGGATTGACGGGGAAACGCTCTGCGGCGTGCTCCATCTGCTCATCGCTCACAAGGTCGGACGTGATGCGCTTCAGCGTGTCTATCCAGGAATAGCCCACTCCGTCGCTGAACTGCTCCTTCTGCCGCCATGCCACCTCGCCGGGCAGCATATCGGCAAACGCCTCACGCACAATGCGCTTCTCGATGGTCTGCCCCGGACACATCTTGGCTTCGGGATTGACTCTCATGGCCACATCGAGGAACTCCTTGTCGAGGAACGGCACACGCCCCTCCACGCCCCAGGCCGAAAGGCTCTTGTTGGCCCTCAGGCAGTCGTAGAGGTGGAGTTTGGACAGCTTGCGCACGGTTTCCTCATGGAAGGCGCGCGCCGTGGGTGCCTTGTGGAAATAGAGGTATCCGCCGAACACTTCATCGGCTCCTTCGCCCGAGAGCACCATCTTGATGCCCATGGACTTGATGACACGTGCCAGCAGATACATGGGTGTGGAGGCGCGCACGGTGGTCACATCGTAGGTCTCGATGAAGTAGATGACATCGCGCAGCGCATCGAGCCCTTCCTGTATGGTATAGTTGATTTCATGGTGGACAGTGCCTATGTGGTCAGCCACCAGACGCGCCTTGGCCAAATCGGGAGCACCCTTCAGCCCCACAGCAAAGGAATGCAGCCGTGGCCACCAGGCCCTTGTGCAGCCCCCTTCCTCCACACGGTTCTCCGAGAACCTCTCCGCCACCGCGCTGATGACCGACGAGTCGAGGCCTCCGGAAAGGAGCACCCCGTATGGCACATCGCTCATGAGCTGCCGACGCACAGCCTCCTCGAGCGCGCTGCGGAGTTCCTTGACAGAAGCCCCGTTGTCCTTCACGCTGTCATAGTCCATCCAGTCTCGGGTGTAATACCGCTTCAGTTCCCCCTCACGGCTCCACAGATAGTGGCCGGGCAGGAATGGCTCATAACGGTCGCAATTGCCTTCGAGCGCCTTCAGTTCACTGGCCACATAGACCAGCCCGTCGTCTCCATAGCCAATGTAGAGCGGTATTACCCCTATGGGGTCGCGGGCTATGAGATACTCGTCGCGCTCGGCATCATAGAGCGCAAAGGCAAAAATGCCACTCAGGTCTTCCAGAAATCCGATGCCCTTTTCCCGGTACAGTGCCAGGATGACCTCGCAGTCGCTGCCGGTCTGGAACTGGTAGCTGCCGGAAAATGCCTGACGGATGGACTGGTGGTTGTATATTTCCCCGTTGACAGCCAGCACCTGCTTCATGTCGGGACTGAACAGCGGCTGTCTCCCCGATTCCGGATCGACGATGGAGAGCCGCTCATGGGCCAGGATGGCCGAACCGCCACAATAGATTCCACTCCAGTCTGGACCGCGATGACGGATTTTCTGACTCATGCGCAACGCTTTCTGCCGGAGTTCAGGTGTCTGTGCCTGAATGTTGAAAATGCCTACTATTCCACACATATTTCTATTGGTCTATTTAAGGATTATCAATGAAAGGAACAGGGATCCGGCAACCGCAGTCTGCAAGCCAGCCCGGCAACCGTGTCCCTGAAAGGAAGTGTCAGTTATAGCAGCTTTCGCCGTGTTCATAGATGTCAAGACCCTCTTCCTCGATACGCTTGTCCACACGCAGCCCACGGGCCTTCTTGATGGACCAGAACAGCACCACGCCGGCAGCGGCAGCCCACAGGTCTATGGCCAGCACACCCAGGCACTGGGCACCGAAGAATCCCCATCCATAGCCCAGCAGCGCACCGGAGCCTTCAGCCAGCAGACCCGTAAGCAGGGTTCCTATGATGCCACACACACCATGGACCGAACTTGCGCCCACCGGGTCATCAACATGCAGCTTGCTGTCGATAAATTCAATGGAGAACACCAGCACCACACCGCAGACCAGACCGATGACCACTGCTGCCCAAGGCGAAACGAGGTCGCATCCGGCTGTGATGCCGACCAGTCCGGCCAGCACGCCGTTGAGGGTGAGCGAGAACGAAGGCTTGCCGTATTTGATCCACGATGTAAACATGGTGGCAAGACCTCCGGCGGCAGCTGCAAGGTTGGTGGTCAGGAACACGTGGGAAATGGCCACACGGTTCACCTCGCCCGAAGCGGCCAGCTGGGAGCCGGGATTGAAACCAAACCAGCCGAACCAGAGGATGAACACGCCCAAGGCTGCTGCCAGCAGATTGTGGCCCGGAATGGCACGGCTCTTGCCGTTCTTGTCGTATTTGCCCAGACGCGGGCCAAGGAAAATGGCGCCGACAAAGGCAAGCACGCCACCCACAGAATGCACAATGGCCGAACCGGCGAAGTCATGGAATGTCGCACCGAAGGTGTCCATCATGAACGAGCCTTCTTCACCATTGCAGAGCCATCCTCCACCCCATGTCCAGTGTCCCTCGACAGGATAGATGAGCAGGGAGATGAAAAATGAATAGATGATGTACATGGAGAACTTGGTGCGCTCGGCCATGGCACCGGAAACGATGGTAGCCGCCGTGGCGCAGAAAACGGTCTCGAAAATGAGGAACCCCTCTGTGGGCAGACCTCCGTCATAGAAACTGAGGTCACCGAAATTGGGCATTCCGATAAACCCGGCTCCGTTGCTTCCGAACATGAAACCGAAACCCACGAACCAGAACAGCAACGAACCCACGATGAAGTCCACAAAATTCTTGAAAAGGATGTTGGCCGTGTTCTTTCCACGGGTGAAACCGGCCTCGCACAGGGCAAAGCCCGGCTGCATGAAGAATACGAGCATGGCTGCCAGCAGCATCCATACAGTGTCCAATGATATGCTTAAACTTTCGATAGTCATAATGTATGTGTTTTAATGTGTCTGTGTTAATCTGTTATCCTATAGCCTATTTCTCTTGTTCTGCGTTGTAAAGTGCAATGTCTCCGCGCTCACCTGTCCTTATGCGCACGGAATCCTCTACCGGAATGAGGAAAATACGGCCGTCGCCGATTTCTCCGGTATAGGCAGCCCGCTGAATGGCCGTTATGGTCTTTTCCACGTTCTTGTCGCGCACCACGACATTGACCAGCACACGCTCGATGCTGCTCGTGTCATACATCACGCCACGGTAAATACGCGCCTGGCGCATCTTGCCCTCACCGCGCACATCGTAATAGGAGAACCATTCGATGTCGGCAGCCAGAAGGGCTTCCTTCACGTCCTCAAATTTTGTCTTTCGGATGATTGCTTCAATCTTCTTCATGTTTACCTCTCTTCTTTTTCAAATTAATATACACGATAAAAATAACACTTTGTAAACTTTATGGCGCAAAATTACGACATTTTGTAAAATTACAGAGTATAAATGTGTCATTTTGATTATTTAAAATTCTATTACATTACATTTTGTAAAACCAAAAAGTGGTTTTTCTTGCAATCTGTCACAAAAACACAGCTTTTCACGACAATCTGTAACCAAGGAATAAAAAGAAAATTGTTTTGTCAGAAAAACATTGCTTCATATCTCATTTTGTTGTAATTTTGCACTGGATTTAAGACAAATGTCACTTTTTAAAAAGAAAAACGAGCAAAATGACGAAAACGGTCAAATTCACGAAGATGCACGGAGCTGGCAATGATTATATATATGTAAATACATTATTATATAATATAGCCGACCCGAACGCAGCAGCCATTGCCTGGAGCAGATACCACACCGGCATAGGCAGCGACGGCCTCGTGCTCATAGGTGCTCCTGCCGACAGCCAGAACGATTTCGCCATGCGCATCTTCAATGCCGACGGCTCGGAAGCCATGATGTGTGGCAACGCCTCCCGGTGCATAGGCAAGTACCTTTACGAAAAAGGGCTGACCCAAAAGACCTCAATCAGACTGGAAACACTCTCAGGCGTGAAAATCCTGCAGCTGCACTTAGGGGAAGCCGGTATAGTGGCGAGTGTCACCGTGGACATGCTGGAACCAGTGCTTCACAACGATGAACAATATGATGAATCATACGGGAATGAGCTGAAAGTGGACTTCAGGACCTTCCGCGGCACATTCGTGTCAATGGGAAATCCGCACTTCGTCATATTCGTTGACGACATTGAAACCATTGACATTGCACATTATGGCAGACTGCTTGAGCATTGCCCTGCCTTTCCGCAACGCTGCAACATAGAATTTGCACAAATCACCGCTCCCGGCACCATACGGACACGTGTGTGGGAAAGAGGAAGCGGCATAACCATGGCCTGCGGGACAGGAGCCTGCGCCACAGCAGTGGCCGCCTTTCTCACAGGCAGGTCAGAAAGGGAATGCCGGATTCAGATGGACGGAGGGGACCTCCACATCAGATGGGACGACAAGGACAACCATGTTTACATGAGTGGACCGGCTGCAATAGCCTTTGAGGGAGAAATAGAACTATAAGCGACATCATAGACAACCAAAGAGACAGATCAATATGGCATTAGTAAACGAACACTATCTCAAGTTATCCAACAACTACCTGTTTGCGGATATTGCCAAGAAAGTAAACGCATTCAAAGTTTCCCATCCCAAGACAAGAGTCATCAGCCTGGGTATCGGTGACGTGACACAGCCACTCTGCCCGGCCGTGATAGAAGCCATGCACAAAGCCGTTGACGAAATGGCAGTGAAGTCCACTTTCAGAGGATATGGCCCGGAAAGGGGGTATGATTTCCTGCGTGAGGCCATAGTCAAGAACGACTACCTGCCACGCGGCATCCGTCTGGACCTCAACGAGGTGTTCATCAACGATGGTGCCAAAAGCGATACGGGAAACATCGGGGAAATTGTAAGGTGGGACAACAGTATCGGAGTGACCGACCCTATATATCCGGTATATATAGACTCTAACGTGATGTGTGGACGAGCCGGAACGCTCGAGAACGGGAAATGGAGCAACGTGACTTATATGCCCTGCACAGCGGAAAACAATTTTATACCGCAAATTCCCAACCACCGCGTGGACATGATATACCTGTGCTATCCCAACAACCCCACCGGAACCGTATTGCCTAAAGAAGAATTGCGCAAATGGGTGAACTATGCACTGCGCAATGACACAATCATATTCTATGATGCTGCCTATGAAGCCTATATCAAGGACGACAGCATACCCCACTCCATTTACGAAATCAAAGGGGCACGCAAAGTGGCCATTGAATTCAGAAGTTTCTCAAAAACCGCAGGATTCACAGGTGTGAGATGCGGATATACTGTCATTCCGAAAGAACTGACTGCCGTGACGCTGGACGGTTCGAAAAGGGTGGAGCTGAATCATTTGTGGGACAGAAGACAAAGTACCAAATTCAACGGCACCAGCTATATCACCCAACGGGCAGCCGAGGCCATCTACACACCGGAAGGCAAGAAACAGATAAAGGAGACCATTGACTACTACATGGGCAATGCACAGCTGATGAGGGATTTCCTCACTTCTCATAAGCTGGAGGTTTTCGGTGGTTCAAATGCGCCATACTTATGGGTGAAAACACCTCATGGAACCGGGAGCTGGAAATTCTTCGAGCAACTGCTTTACGGAGCAGGAGTAGTATGTACACCGGGCGTAGGATTCGGCCCGAGCGGTGAAGGATATGTCAGATTCACAGCATTCGGGAACCGGGAAGACTGCAAAGAAGCGATGGAGAGGATAGGCGGCTGGCTCAATAACAAGACATTCTGAAAATGCGCCTCAAGGCAACGAATACCAGGCGCACACATTAATAATAATACATACACAAGCACAAAAAGATTATGGAAAAATTGAGAGTAGCCGGTTGGGTAATCCTAAGTACCTTAACCGCAGCATTCAGTGCCAATGCACAAGAAAAAGTCGAGACAACCGTTTCCGCAGACATTGTAAACCAATACATCTGGCGTGGACAGGATCTTGGGAATGTAAGTCTGCAACCGACGCTTGGAGTTGCCTACAAAGGGTTCTCGCTCACAGCATGGGGTAGCGTGGGATTAACAGATTCACAGGACACCAAGGAATTTGACCTCACACTTGCCTACACTACAGGACACTTCAACATCGGTATAACAGACTATTGGTTCAACAACACCGACGACAGGTATTTCGCTTATAAAGCGCATGACACTGCACACACATTCGAGGCTAATGTTGGCTATGACTTCGGTCCTGTTAACTTTCAGTGGTTCACCTATATTGCAGGTGCTGACTACAACAAGCCCACAACAGGGAAGAGGGCCTACTCTTCATATTTCGAGCTTACTGCTCCTTTCTCATTGGGTGGATGTGAATGGACAGCCACTGCAGGCGCCGTTCCATACAAGACGTGGGCCTACGGTGATGCACAAGGCGGATTTGCAGTCACAAACCTGACGCTTAAAGCCTCAAAAGACATCAGAATTACAGATTCATTCTCTGTTCCTGTATTTGCCGGTATCACGGCAAACCCGAGCAACGAGAAAGCATATTTGCTATTAGGTTTCACATTGCATCCGTAATTGAAGAAAAAACGTTAACTTTGCAAAAATTGGCAAAAGAAAGCAAAATGACTTTTCAGGAAGCTGCCATTTGGAGCAATGCGAACTTAAACTTGAAACATGGTGGAGGCAGGAACATACCTCTCTCCACCGTTCATAGAACAATCATCAAAATAAAACCATAAAAGACTTGAAAAATGGCAAATTTAAGATTTGAAGTCGTAGCAGAGGCATTCAAGAAAAAGCCTTTGGAAGTGATTACACCCATTGAGAGACCATCGGAACTCTTCGGGAAAAACGTATTCAACCGCGCAAAAATGTACAAGTACCTGCCACGGGATGTCTATGAAAAACTCATTGATGTCATAGACAACGGCGCCCACCTGGACCGTTCCATCGCCGATGCTGTGGCCAAAGGAATGAAACAATGGGCAGATGAGAATGGCGTGACCCATTACACACACTGGTTCCAACCACTGACAGAAGGAACTGCCGAGAAACACGATGCCTTCATTGAACACGACGGGAAAGGTGGCATGATAGAAGAATTCTCCGGCAAACTGCTCGTACAGCAGGAACCTGATGCCTCCTCATTCCCCAGTGGCGGTATCCGAAACACGTTTGAGGCAAGAGGCTACTCTGCATGGGATCCCACCTCACCGGTCTTCATCATTGACGATACACTTTGTATCCCGACCATCTTCATTTCTTATACAGGAGAAGCACTTGACTATAAAGCTCCCCTGCTTCGTGCACTGCACGCAGTGAACGTCGCCGCAACCGATGTTTGCCACTATTTCTATCCCAACGTGAAGAAAGTAACCAGTAACCTTGGTTGGGAGCAAGAATACTTCCTCGTTGACGAAAGCCTGTATTCTGCACGTCCTGACCTGATGCTCACAGGTCGCACACTCATGGGACACGATTCTGCCAAGAACCAGCAAATGGAAGACCACTATTTCGGCACAATCCCTGAACGGGTTCAGGCATTCATGAAAGATCTGGAGATACAGGCTCTCGAGCTGGGAATTCCCTGCAAGACACGGCACAATGAAGTGGCTCCGAACCAGTTTGAGGTAGCTCCTATTTTCGAAGAAACCAATCTTGCCGTAGACCACAACATGTTGCTCATGTCTCTCATGAAACGTGTTGCACGCCGTCACGGTTTCCGGGCCTTACTCCACGAAAAGCCCTTCGCAGGCATTAATGGTTCCGGCAAGCACAACAACTGGAGCCTTTCTACTGATACCGGAATCCTTCTCCACGGCCCCGGGAAAACACCTGAAGACAACCTTCGTTTCGTAGTATTCATCGTTGAAACGCTTATGGGCGTTTACCGCCATAACGGATTGCTGAAAGCAAGTATCATGAGCGCAACAAACGCACATCGTCTGGGCGCGAATGAAGCACCACCCGCTATCATCTCCTCATTCCTCGGCAAACAACTGTCAGACCTGCTACACCACATTGAGGTATCGGACACTGATGACCTGTTCAACGTTGCAGGAAAGCAAGGTATGAAGATGGATATTCCCGAGATTCCGGAACTGCTGATTGACAACACCGACCGTAACCGTACATCACCATTTGCCTTCACAGGGAACCGCTTTGAATTCCGTGCCGTCGGTTCTGAAGCCAACTGCGCATCGGCCATGATTGTACTCAATGCTGCCGTAGCTGAAGCACTCGTCGATTTCAAGGCACGTGTTGACGCACGCATTGCCAAAGGCGAAGACAAGATTGCCGCCATTGTTGAGGTAGTCCGTGAAGACATCAAAACCTGCAAGCCCATACATTTTGACGGCAACGGCTATTCTGACGAATGGGTAGAAGAAGCCACACGCAGAGGACTCGATGTGGAAAAGAGCTGTCCTGTGATTTTCGAACGTTATCTTGACGAATCCAGCGTGACGATGTTTGAAACCCTCAACGTCATGAAACGCAATGAGCTTGAGGCCAGGAATGAAGTCAAATGGGAAACCTACACGAAGAAAATCCAGATTGAGGCACGTGTCATCGGCGACCTGACCATGAATCACATCATTCCCGTTGCCACTCACTATCAGAGCCAACTGGCTAAAAACGTGCAGAACATGATTGATATCTTCGGAAAGGAAGAAGCCAAGCAACTGACAGCGCGCAATGTGAAAATCATCAAGGAGATTGCAGAACGCACACAGATTATTGAAGCAGAAGTGGATGAACTCGTGAATGCACGCCGCGTGGCCAACAAGATCGAGAACGAACATGACAAGGCTATTGCCTATCACGACACTGTAGCGCCGAAAATGGAAACGATACGCTACCACATCGACAAGCTCGAACTCATTGTTGCAGACGAGCTCTGGACACTTCCAAAGTACAGGGAACTGTTATTCATTAGATAATATCTATTTCTTTTATTGGTTGTTTAAGTTTGCAGGTGGAATTTCGTCGTGATGACGGGATTCCACCGTTTTTACTTTTTCACAGTTCCCAAAGGTGAAGACTGAGAAAAATTAGCTAATTTTGCACAATTCTTGAAATCGTACAAGACATATAAAATGGATATAGTTCGTTTCGTCAAAGACTGGACGCTGCCCATTGCCATTGGAATTGGAAGCGTGGTCTATCTGTTTTTTGCACTCATCCCGGCTCTTGATGACGCAGCAGTTTTCTTCACTCCTTTCTTCGACCAGATTTTGCCGATGTTCATGTTTCTCATCCTGTTTGTCACGTTCTGTAAGGTAGATTACCGTAAGCTGCGGCCCGAACGCTGGCATTTTCATGTCGGGGCATTCCAGGTGATTCTCACCGCCCTGATTACCGCCATTGTCGTGGGCTTGAACCTGCAGGGCGACAGCCTTCTGCTCATGGAAGCCATCATCACCTGCATTGTGGCTCCGTGTGCTGCCGCAGCCCCTGTGGTAACACAGAAAATCGGTGGCAGACTGGAAAGCATCACCACCTTTGTCTTCATCTCGAATTTCATCACAGCCATCCTCATCCCCGTATGCTTTCCGCTCATAGAAAACGCTTCCGGCCTTCATTTCCTTGACGCATTCCTGCTTATACTCTCCAAAGTATGTTCCGTGCTTGTACTCCCGCTGTTGCTGGCCTACATCGTTAAACACCACATGAAACGGCTGCACCGCCTCATTGTCAGCGTAAAAGACCTGTCCTACTACCTCTGGTCCTGTTCACTCACCATTCTTACAGGCACGACCCTGAAACACATTTTCCATGCCGAATCTGGAATATGGGTCATTCTCGCTATAGCCATACTTGGCCTCATCATCTGCATTATCCAATTCGCCGTGGGTCGTTTCATCGGCCACTATTTCAATGCCGTCATCTGTGCCGGACAAGGATTAGGACAAAAAAACACCGCTTTTGCCATCTGGATTGCATATACCTATCTGAATCCCCTTTCTTCTGTAGGTCCCGGATGCTACATTCTATGGCAAAACATCATCAACAGCGTGGAGATATGGATGTATAGGAAAGCGCAGTGTAAACAGGAAGGAAAGACACCGGAGGAGCCATAAAGCCAGAGTCCTTGAGCCTTGTGCGACAAGCAAAAAAATGCCGGCCATGCAGACGAATGTTTTTGCATGGCCGACAGAAAAAGAAGTGGTGAACGCGAACCGTGCGTTCATCACTTTCCTTTATTTCACGAGAACCTTGCGGGTTGTACCATCTGAATAGCGCAAGATGTTCACACCCTTCTGCATACCATTCATACGAACACCGTTCAGGTTGTAAATGCCCTCCACACTACGTTCCGTATCCGACTGAATGATGCTGTCAATACCCGATGGAACTGAAGTATCCATCGATAAGGCCAGCAGGGTGGCACGTGAGTCTGTTGCTGCCTCAAAGCCAATGGATGCGATACTCTTGCCCGGATTGGCCGGTATGGAAAAATAGTAAAGTCCGTAATGGCAATCCGAGGAGATGCTGTTGTCACTCGTATATATGGTTCCCATATTAGTACGCACCTCATTGCCCGACACACGTCGGCACGACCAGTCACGTATGGCGAACTGTCTCATAGGGTCTGATGTCCCATCAGTATAGTTTACCGTAGCATTCACAAGCGAGTAGCCTGTTGCACTGGTGGCCAAGACATGCACCATGTTGGTGTTTGAAGGTGTCTTGAACCTGAGTTCACCGCTCTGTCCAGCCGAAGTGAGTATCAGTGCATTGTCCTGACTATAAGATGCCAGCCGGTAGTCCACTCCGTTCCAGGCATGAATCTCCCTGTTGAGCGGCAATCCTCCGGAAATCTGCACCGTAGCTGAATAGAATGTCCTTCCATTATCCACCGTATTGGTACAAGCCGAAGAAGCGGGTGACTTTTCCGCTACCACATCGGCATTCCATCCCGACTCTATCTCCACAGGCTCCGTTTTCACCTCAGTTTCTTCGCCCAGTATCTCGGCATCCATGAACTGTCCACGTTTCCATAACCATCCTTTCATGTAGTCCAGTTCCTCGGCATAGTCATTGCCTACGTAGTAATTGGGCCATACGCCCCGACCAAACAGCCTCCAGGCCTCCTCATTGCGCTTGACAGCCCCACCCATGGTGAGTACCTGTGCCATGGAGTCCACTTTCTGTATCACAGCATTCGTGGCATAAGCCCCCTGACGGCAATGCGCCCATCTTTCCTGCACCTCGGTGAGGAAATTCTCATCGTTGAACATGCGCTGCCAATAGAACGGCACAATGTTGCCGTCATAGGAATAGCTGTCGTTGAAGGCATACATCCAGCGGTCGGTGCGGTTGCCGTCGTAGTAGTTGGCATTGCCGTAGGCCAGGTTGAAGTCCCATAGCGACATTTTCCACCGGCTGTCCAGCCCCTCGTTGGCCGCACGTGTATTGCTGTACTTATACAGATTCGTGCTGAGTCTGTAACCGTCGATGTTGTAGCCGAACTCAGTGGAAATGAGATAGTCAATGAACGATGTAACATCAATGTACTTCCTGTATCCGGATTCCGGGTTCTTGTAGTTCAACGACCTGAATGATGTCTCCATCTGGTTGATGGCATTGTTTATGGCCTGCTTCGTTCCAGCCGGCAGGTCAGGAAAGTCGTCCGGCTCCGGTGCCTTGTACTGATAATACACGCTCCGGCTGATCTCGTTTCCGTTGGAGTCAGTGGGCTTATAAGGCGAGGTGTAATACTCCGGCTCGTCCGCCCTGTCTATCTGCACAAGAAAATCGCCTGTCAGGTCACCGTTGTCCTCACCGGGATCATTCAGGTTCAGCCGCTTCTTGCCTTTGGTGGGCCGCTCGGTCATGATGTAGATGCCGTAGTAGATGCCGTCAAGGACAACCTCGCAATGCCTTGAGTGAGGTACAAAGTCGAAATAGGGACGACCCAATTCAAATGCAAGCACATCGCGGAGCATGCTCTTGTCACTGAACGGAGCAAGCATGGCCCAGTCATTGTCCTTACCCATTCCCAGAATTTTCACCTTCTGTTTCACCCCGCCTTCCTCCAACCGCTTGTCCAACGGCCGGAAGGACAACGGTTTTTTGTCGGAAGAATTGAATGAGGAGTTGCCCCTATATTTCAGCGATACGAATCCGGCATAGTCCTCCTTTTGTCCGGGATGGGCTATCGTATCTCCATAATTCATCTGACCCTCGCCATTGTCAATAATCTTCATATAAGCCGTTATGCGCGTATCTCTGAGAATCATATTTCCCTCCACGTTGATGAACACGATGGGGAGATTGGTCTGAGTCAGCTCCACGGCCATACTGGCCGTGGGCGGGTAATTGTCTGCTCTCTGCGCATGGAGCGTCAGAGGCAGCAGCAAGGCAGCAATAATATAGGTTAACTTTAACATGGTATAAAAATATAAAATAATGATTGATGGTCTTTATTTCAACACGCCAAGCTCTTTGCCTACCTTGACAAATGCCGCGATGCACTTGTCGAGGTGTTCCCGCTCATGACCTGCAGATAGTTGCACACGTATGCGCGCCTGTTCCTTGGGCACCACAGGATAGTAGAAACCTGTAACATATATTCCCTCCTCGAGCATTTTCGAGGCGAACACCTGCGAGAGCTTGGCATCATAGAGCATGACTGCGCAGATGGCACTCTGGGTGGGCTTGATATCGAAGCCTGCATCCACCATTCTGCTGACGAAGTAGTCCACGTTCTCCGTGAGCTTGTCGTGCAGACTGTTGCTTTCCTTCAGCATCTTGAACACCTCAAGGCTGGCGCCGATGATACAGGGTGCGAGAGAGTTGGAGAACAGGTAGGGACGCGAACGCTGACGGAGCAAGTCGATGATTTCCTTGCGTCCAGTGGTGAATCCACCGAGCGCACCACCAAAGGCCTTGCCCAGCGTTCCGGTATAGATATCCACCCGACCGTAGGTGCCACACAGTTCACTCACACCGTGGCCGGTAGTCCCTACCACTCCAGCCGAATGCGACTCATCGACCATGACCAGTGCATCGTATTTCTCGGCAAGATCACATATCTTGTCAATCGGCGCCACATTTCCATCCATGGAGAACACACCATCGGTGCAAATGATACGGAACCGCTGTGCCTGTGCTTCCTGAAGGCAGCGTTCCAGGTCTGCCATGTCGGCATTGGCATAACGGTAACGTTTGGCCTTGCAGAGTCTCACGCCATCAATGATGGAGGCATGGTTGAGGGCATCGGAAATAATAGCATCCTGATCCGTGAACAACGGCTCGAACACGCCGCCGTTGGCATCGAAACAAGCCGCATAGAGTATGGTGTCCTCAGTCTTGAAATAGTCGGAAATAGCCGCTTCAAGTTCCTTGTGGGCATCCTGCGTGCCACAGATGAACCTGACCGACGACATACCGAACCCTCGGCGTTCCATCATCCTGCGCGCTCCTTCTATGAGCCTCGGATGGTCGGACAGGCCAAGATAGTT
>JBJEHA010000085.1:0-12672 GCA_051875605.1 Prevotella sp.
GAAACAGTTAAGTGTTTCCCCCCTAACACTTAACTGATTTTTCCGTTTTGTGCAAGAAACCGACTTTTTGCACTTATTAACATGAAAATCGGTTCAAAACCACCCGTTTTTAAAGACACTGAAAAATCAAAATGTAAGCAAAAGTGTTAAAATCCTGACACTTTGAAAATCCCGCACTGCAAATCCGGCTGCCAATAGAATCCATCGACAGCAATCCCAGGACTTCCATTTCCGGGAAATCTTCCTGTTCAGCAAGGCCGCTCCACTGCAAGGCCGTCAGTCGTTCAGAGCCTTGACGGCCTCCCCTTTGACCAGCCATGAGAGGCCGAAAAGATGGAGCAGCACGATTTCTACGAGCATCGTGGTGTAGCCCGGCGAAGGGAATATGACAAGAAGCGCGAACACAGCCTCGGTGGCTATCATCCCCCATCCGCATATCCGGTAGATCCTGTTGCGCAGTTTCTTCTTTCCGGTCATCTTCCCGCCACTCTTCGTGAACAGGAACGCACTGTTATAGGCCAGCAGGACAAAGAACAGCGCGGCACATGCCGTGTGCAGCACATTGGAGACCGACATGGGAATCTGGAAGAAGCCCACGCGCGCGGCCGGATCTATCCAGTTCACACTACAGGGAAAGAGCACGATGCCCAATCCGAAAACACCGCTGAGCGTGGTGACGATGTTGTCCCTGCGGTCATAGCCCACGTATGTGATGAGCACAAGACTGGCAGGTATGAGCACACCCACCAATGCCGGTGACTGATAGTAGGTGGCCGATATGCTCCACCACCACTCCGGGCTGGGATGCTCTGCTATGCCGGCAGAGAATAGGGCAAGCCATGGCAATACGATGCCCAGTATGCCACAAAGGTTGCGCACCCTCAGATATTGTACTTTTTCCTTGGTCTGTTTCATGATGGTCTGTATTTTCCTCTGTTTCTACAATGCATTCAGTTCGTCAAGGCATTGCCTGAGCGCAGGCCGCCAGTCGGCGTTGGTCTCCACATGGAGCACATGCATCCCGACCGCGCACGCAGCTTCCGTGTTCTTCCTGCTGTCGTCCACGAACAGGCACTCCTGGGGACACACGTTTTCTGCCTCCAGCACCTGGAGGAAAATGTCGGGATGGGGCTTGTATGCCTTCATCTCGTAGCTGCAGAAAAGCGCGTCGAAGAAATGGGTGATGGGCAGTCCCAGGCTACAGAACCTGTTGCTGCGCATGTGTTCCATGATAAAGGGATTGGTGTTGCTCAGGAGGCACAGACGGTAGTCCCGGCGCAACCGGTTCAGTTCCTGAAGCCTGTCTTCCGGCACACCATCGACAAATCCCAGCCAGCAGCGTGCAGCCTCGTCCCAGCCCACATGGTCTCTCCCCGTAGCCTGTGCCATGCGGCGGCAGAACTCCTCGCCGTCGATGATGCCGGTTTCCACATCGAGGAAGAAATCCTTCTGTCCATGGTCTCCCATGTATTTCTGCGGGTCTATTCCAGCCTCGCGGAACCGCCTGAACGCCTCGGCGGTGTTCTGGGTGAAGACCACTCCACCCATGTCAAACAGCAAGTTTCTTATCATTGGTCATTTCCTAAATATGCAGGTGTAGTTGTCAGATGAGCGGCATGCCCATATCCCGGCAAGCCTGTCTCATGTCCTCGGGCCAGATGCTGGCCTGTATCTCGCCGATGTGGGCCTTGTGGAGCATCACCATGCACAGGCGGCTCTGCCCTATGCCTCCGCCTATGCTCAGGGGCAGCCTGCCCTCAAGCAGCTGACGGTGGAAATAGAGCGATGTGCGGTCTTCCTTGCCCTCCATGCGCAGCTGGCGCAGAAGTGCCTCGCGGTCCACACGGATGCCCATGGAGGAAAGCTCGAATGAACGTCCGAGTACAGGATACCATATAAGTATGTCGCCATTGAGTCCGGCCTTCCCGTCCTCGCCAGGCGTTGACCAGTCATCGTAGTCGGGTGCACGCCCGTCGTGCTTTCTGCCGTCGCTGAGCTTTCCGCCGATGCCTATGACAAACACGGCACCGTACTTGCGGCAAATGGCGTCCTCGCGCTCCTTGGCCGACATTCCGGGATACATCTGCAGCAGGTCCTCGCTATGGACAAAATGGATGTCCTGCGGCAGGAAAGGCTGAAGTCCGGGATAGGTTTCACATGTGAGATACTCGGTGCGCAGGATGGCGGCATAGATGCGCCTTACCACATTCTTGAGAAAATCCACATTGCGCTGCGCGGAGGTGATGACGGCCTCCCAGTCCCACTGGTCCACATAGAGCGAATGCAGGTTGTCCAGCTCCTCATCGGCACGTATGGCATTCATGTCAGTATAGACACCGTAGCCCGGTTCCACACCATATTCGGCCAGTGTCAGCCGCTTCCATTTGGCCAGCGAGTGCACCACCTCGGCCTTGGCCTCGCCCAGGTCCTTGATGGGGAAGGTCACCGGACGCTCCACGCCGTTGAGGTCGTCGTTGATGCCCAGTCCCTGGAGCACGAAGAGGGGTGCCGTGACACGGCGCAGCCTCAGCTCGGTGGAAAGATTCTGCTGGAAGAAATCCTTTATCAGCTTAATGCCCTGTTCGGTCTGCTTGGCATCGAGCAATGCCTTGTAGCCGACAGGCTTGATCAGTTTACTCATTGTCGTTTCTTTTTCTGTTAAGGTGAATTGCAACCGGCCAAAAATCACTCCGGCCTGGCTTTTTTGTAAAAAACGGTGCAAAAATAGGCAAAACTTATCATATGGACAAAAAATGACCATAAAAAGTTTACAATATGTAAAGAAAATACACCTATATCTGTCACTTTGCTACTTTCAACCCGTCTATTATGCCTTACTGTTCCAGGTTTTCCATCGCACTAGTCCCGGCATTCGGGAAACAGGACAGACCACACACGGGCACCCGGCAGATTCCGAAAAGAAAAGTCAGAGCACAAGACTGTCCGGCTGGCAGCTGTTTTTTAGTCATGAGTTTTGCATTTACGATAATTATTCGTAATTTTGCATCCGAAAATTCTGACACACTTCACAGATGAGTAATAGCAAACAGACGCGGGCGTTCACGGACATTGTGGAACGCCTGTCAGCGCCGGAAACCCTCAAAGGTCTGTGCCACCAGCACCGCGAAGGCACACCTCTGCCATCGGGCAAGGCACTTGCAGAAATCGTAAAACTCACCCGATCTGTGCTCTTTCCGGGCTATTACGGCAATTCCACCATCAACCTTGAGACCATCAGCTATCATATAGGTGTGAACCTGGAGCGGTTGCAGCATGTGCTGGCCCACCAGATTCTGGCCGGTCTGTGCTTTGCACAGGAAGCTGCCGATGGTGGAAAAACGGATATACTGACCCATGTGCAACGGGCTGATGAACTGGCTGCCGGGCTGATAAGCCGGTTGCCGGAACTGCGCCGCATACTGGCCACTGATGTATCAGCTGCCTATAATGGCGACCCTGCCGCCGAGAGCTACGGGGAAATCATCTCCTGCTACCCGGTCATCAAGGCACTCACCAACTACCGTCTGGCCCATGAGCTGTACAAGATGGGGGTGCCACTCATCCCACGAATGATTACTGAAATGGCCCATTCCGAAACCGGAATCGACATCCACCCGGGTGCCACCATAGGCGACCACTTCACCATAGACCACGGAACGGGTGTGGTTATCGGGGCAACCTGCATCATCGGTTCACGGGTAAAGCTCTACCAGGGCGTAACCCTCGGTGCAAAGAGCTTCCCGCTTGATGGGAACGGTTTCCCCGTAAAGGGCATACCGCGCCACCCCATCATAGGTTCGGACGTGGTGATTTATGCCAACGCCACCGTTCTGGGACGCGTGAACATCGGAGACGGATGCGTGGTGGGCGCCAACGAATGGGTGACGGAGGACATGGCGCCGGGAACAGTGCTCAAAGCCTCGGCCTCCGGCACACAGCAAGAAAACAAACAGGATAGATAGATAATACTTATATACAAAAATGAACGAATTTGAACTCATAGCCAAGACCTTCATGGGACTGGAACCCGTACTGGCAGCAGAACTGACCGCACTGGGTGCAAAGAGCGTGAAGGCGGGCCGCCGCATGGTGTCGTTTACGGGCAACAAAGAAATGATGTACCGTGCCAATTTCCAGCTCCACACGGCCATACGCATCCTTAAACCAATCAGGCACTTCAAGGCCGGCTCCGCAGACGATGTCTATGAAGAAGTAAAGAAAGTGGACTGGAAGGAAATCATTGAACCGGGAAAGACCTTTTCCGTGGATTCAGTGGTTTACTCCGAGGAATTCCGCAACTCGCGCTTCGTGACCTACAAGGTAAAGGATGCCATCGTGGACCAGTTCCGCGAACAGACCGGCAACCGCCCCAACATCTCGGTAAGCAATCCCGACATCAGGCTCAACATACACATTGCCGAGGACAGGGCGACACTGTCGCTCGACTCTTCAGGCGAATCGCTCCACCGGCGTGGCTACCGCCAGGAATCGGTAGAGGCACCGCTCAATGAGGTGCTGGCCGCCGGTATGATCCTCATGACCGGATGGAAAGGCGACACGGATTTCATAGACCCCATGTGCGGGTCAGGTACACTGCTTATAGAGGCAGCGCTCATAGCACGCAACATCAGCCCTGGCATCTTCCGTAAGGAGTTCGCTTTCGAGAAATGGACAGACTTCGATGCCGAACTGTTCGACCACATCTACAACGATGATTCACAGGAACGCGAGTTCAGTCATCATATCTACGGCTACGACATTGACATGAAAGCTGTGAACACAGCACGCCTCAACGTGCGCGCCGCCGGCCTGAGCAACATCATCAGCGTGGAACAGGCCGACTTCAAAGACTTCACCAAGCCGAAAGACAAGAGCATCATGGTGACCAACCCACCCTACGGCGAACGGATATCCACTCCCAACCTGCTGGCCACCTACAAGATGATAGGCGAAAGGCTCAAGCACCAGTTCTCGGGCAATGATGCGTGGATCCTGAGCTACCGCGAGGAATGCTTTGAACAGATAGGACTGAAACCTTCAATCAAGTTTCCCCTGTACAACGGCTCACTGGAATGCGAATTCCGCAAGTACCAGCTCTTTGAAGGGAAGATGAACGTGTTCCGTTCAGAAGGCGGAACGGTGAAAACCGAAGAGGAGCTGAAAGCCATGTCCGAGAAACATCGCTTCAAGAAAAACCGCGAATTCAAGAAAAGACTGGAAGAAAACGAGGAAAATGAACAGGCCGACATACGGTCGTTCAAGTTCCACTCACTGGAAAACCGAAAAGAATATGGAGAAAGGCGCAGCAGCCGAGACAATGACCGCAGAGGCAACCACGAATTTGACCGCAGGGAAAGCCGCGATGGCAGAAGACGTGGGGACAACCGCCACGAACGCAACGACAAGGGATGGGGCGGCAAGCGGGACAGTCGCAACAGTGACCGTTTTGACCGCAGAAGAAGACGTGAAGACTGAAACACAGAATAGATTTTTACCTGATTATGAAGAACTTTTTTTCCGCATCGGCTTTTCTGGCCCTGTATCTTTTCACTGGAATGAACATGTATGCACAGGAAAAACTGTTTACGCTTGAAGACCTGAACTATGGTGGCAGCAACTACCGCAACATGGTACCGGAAAACCGCTACTATACGTGGTGGGGCGACAGGCTTGTGAGAACAGATGCCGAATCATGCGCGACAATAGACAGCAAGACAGGCAAAGAGACACAGCTGTTCACGCTTGACGAACTGAACAGACTGCTTGACTTCGACTCTCCACAGCGCATGCGCCACCTGTACAACGTGGAGTTTCCCTACCCCGGAGAGCCCATTGCCCGGCTGACCGGAGGCAAGCAAGTTGTGCTGCTCAACTGGAAAACCGGCAGCAAAGAAGCCATCTACAGCACGGCAGACATGAGCGCAGAAGACTGGTGCGCCTCATCCGGCAATATGGCTTTTGTGCGCGAACATAACTTATATATAACTGACAAGTCGGGAAAAACGATGCAGGTGACTATGGACGGCTCGCGCGAACTGGTTTATGGACAGAGCGTACACCGTGACGAGTTCGGCATCACCAAAGGAACATTCTGGAGTCCGGACGGCAAACGTCTGGCATTCTACAGGATGGACCAAAGCATGGTGACCGACTATCCACAGGTGGACATTGTTCCACGCATAGCCGAATGCCAGCCCGACAAATATCCTATGGCCGGGGAAACAAGCCACAAGGTCACTGTAGGCGTGTATGACACAGAAAACGGAAAGACGATATACCTGCAGGCCGGAGACCCCACCGACCGCTACTTCACCAACATAGCATGGAGTCCTGACAACAGCAGCATCTACATGTTTGAACTCAACCGCGACCAGAACGACTGCCAGCTCGTGTGCTATGATGCCACCACTGGAAAGAAGAACGGCATCATATATACAGAGAAACATGAGAAGTATGTAGAGCCTCTGCATCCCATCGTGTTCCTGCCCTGGAACAGCACACGGTTCATACTCCAGAGCCGAAAGGACGGCTATAACCATCTTTACCTCTACGATACGGAGGGAAAAGAACTCAGACAAGTCACAAAAGGCAGCTGGGAAGTGAAGGATTTTGTAGGATTCAACGAAAAGAACCACACAGTCATCGTCACAGGCAATCCTGTTTCACCCATCCAGCAGAACACATTCGCCGTTGACCTGAAGACAGGGGCAATGAAAGCCCTGGACAACGGCAGGGGCGTCCACAGTGCCTCACTGTCAACCAGCGGCCAATGGATGCTCGACAGATTCAGCGAGCCGGATGTGCCACGCAAGATCTGCCTTACAGGCACAGCCAAAGCCAACAGCACAGAACTGTTCTCTGCTCCCGACCCCTGGAAAGAATACAAATCACCCATCTTCAGCTGTGGAACCATCAAGGCCGCAGACGGACAGACCGACCTGTATTACCGTATGGTAAAGCCGCATGATTTCGACCCTACGAAAAAATATCCCGCCGTCATCTATGTTTACGGAGGGCCGCATGCCCATAATGTAGAAGCGTCATGGCATTACTGGAGCCGCGGCTGGGAAACCTACATGGCACAGAAAGGATATGTGCTGTTCATTATGGACAACAGAGGAAGCGAGCTGCGCGGACGTGAGTTTGAACAGGCCACATTCCGCCAGCTCGGACAGGTGGAAATGCAAGACCAGATGAAAGGCGTGGAATTCCTCAAGTCACAACCCTACATTGACGGCGACAAGCTGGGTGTACACGGATGGAGCTATGGCGGATTCATGACCATATCCCTGATGACCAACTATCCCGATGTGTTCAAAGTCGGCGTGGCCGGTGGTCCGGTCATA
Source organism: Prevotella sp. (assembly GCA_051875605.1). GTDB lineage: Bacteria > Bacteroidota > Bacteroidia > Bacteroidales > Bacteroidaceae > Prevotella. Next base: position 7,347 of record JBJEHA010000085.1, read on the forward strand.
GACTGGAAATGGTATGAGGTAATGTATGGCGAACGGTATATGGACACACCGCAGTCGAACCCAGAAGGATATGCCAGGACATCCCTGCTGAACAAGGCAAAAGACCTTAAGGGACGCCTTCAGATCATTACAGGCTACAACGATGCGACCGTCGTTCCCCAGCACTGCCTGTCATTCCTGTCGGCCTGCATCGCCGCTGGAACACAGCCTGATTTCTTTGTCTATCCCGGCGAACCGCATAACATGCGCGGACACCAGAGCGTGCACCTGCATGAGCGCATTACCCGTTATTTTGAAGATTATCTGAAATAATCATCCATCATTACCGGGCGTTTCCTTTCGGGGAAACGCCCTCTTATATCCATTTTGTATGAAAATATTGTTGTTAGGAAGCGGAGGACGCGAACATGCACTGGCATGGAAAATTGCTCAAAGTGAGCGTGTGGGAAAACTTTTCATTGCCCCAGGCAACGCCGGGACACTGTCGTGTGGTGAGAACGTTAACATCAAGGCCGATGATTTTGAAGCCCTGAAGGAGTTTGTCGTGGCCAACAACGTTGACATGGTTGTGGTAGGCCCGGAGAATCCTCTGGTCAACGGCATCTACGACAGTTTCGCCGCCGACCCGCGCACGGCCTGCGTGCCCGTCATCGGCCCGTCGAAAGCCGGCGCGCAGCTCGAAGGTTCAAAGGATTTTGCCAAGGCATTCATGAAACGCCACGGCATTCCCACGGCGTGCTACCAGACCTTTACCGCGGAAACACTTGAACAGGGCCTGGAGTTCCTTGAAACCCTGCAGCCCCCCTACGTGCTCAAGGCCGACGGCCTGTGTGCAGGAAAAGGCGTGCTCATACTGCCCACACTCGAAGAAGCCCGCAAAGAACTCCGCGACATGCTCGGCGGCATGTTCGGCAACGCTTCGGCCAGCGTGGTCATAGAAGAGTTCCTGAGCGGCATAGAGTGCTCTGTCTTCGTGCTCACCGACGGCAGGAACTACAAGATTCTTCCCGAAGCAAAAGACTACAAACGCATCGGCGAACACGATACCGGACTGAATACCGGAGGCATGGGAAGCGTGTCGCCCGTACCCTTTGCCACCGAAGAGTGGATGAAGAAGGTCGAAGACAGGATCATCCGCCCCACGGTGGAAGGCCTGGCTGCCGAAGGCATCGGCTACAAGGGATTCATTTTCTTCGGACTGATCAACGTGGATGGAGACCCGATGGTCATTGAATACAACTGCCGCATGGGCGACCCCGAGACAGAGACCGTGATGCTGCGGTTGAAGAGCGACATCGTGGACCTGTTCGAAGGCGTGGCACAGGGCGACCTCGACCGCCGCGCCATTGCGTTCGACGACCGTTCTGCCGTTTGCGTCATGCTGGTCAGCGGAGGCTATCCGCAGGAGTACCGCAAGGGCTATCCCATCAGCGGAATCGACCAGGTGGAAGGCTCTATCGTGTTCCATGCAGGAACAGCTGTCAAGGACGGGCAGACCGTTACCGCCGGCGGACGCGTCATCGCCGTGAGCAGCTATGGCAAGGACAAGGCCGAAGCCTTGCAGAAATCGTTTGCCGAGGCCCAGAAGATACATTTCACAGACAAGTATTTCCGCAGTGATATCGGGCAGGACCTCTGATATCATGGACATTCAATGAAGCGATTACAGAACAAAGTGGCGGGGAGCAGGTTCTCCCTGCCCTTTTCCGCAGTATATGCAGCAGTCATCCTGAGCATGACCGGGATGTCGGCATGGGTGGCATGGACATTGTTCGCGCTGACCGTGCTTGTCATGCTCGAGCTGAACAATTCCCATGCGCTCATCCGCATCTTCAGCCAGACCGTGTCCTGCTCCTTCCTGCTGCTGTCGCTGGCCGACCCCATGTCCCTGTGCTCACCCGAAGGCAACCTCACAGCCCTGTTGCCGGCTGCGTTCTATGCTTTCCTGTTCCGTGCCTACCAGGACCGCGGCGCCACCGGCTGGGTGTACTATGCCTTCACCCTGCTCGGCCTGCTCTGCATGCTCCATGTCCAGGCCGTCTTCTTCATTCCCGTAGTCTGGATACTGCTTTTCAGCAATGTCATGGCCGGTAGCCTGCACACCTTCGCGGCCTCCCTGCTCGGACTGGCCACACCGCTGTGGTTCGTCACGGGCTACCACCTGTACAAGGGCACGGCAGCCGGGCTGTGGAACACCGTATGCTCACTGACACTGATACAGGAGCCCTTCGCCTACGAAACGCTCACACCGCGCGAATGGACGGTCTTCGCACTGACCGCACTCGCCGCGCTGACCGGCACCATACACTTCCTGCGCACCAGCTACAAGGACAAGATACGCACACGCATGTTCTACGAGATATTCATCACCATGGAGCTGTGCGCCACCCTGCTGCTGCTCCTGCAACCGCAATGCCACGAGCTGGCCCTGCGCCTCATGACCGTGAACGCGGCACCGCTCATCGCCCACTTCGTGGCCCTCACCTCCACGCGCATCACCAACATCGCCTTCCTGCTGCTCGTGCTCCTGTCCATCGCCACCTCAATGCTCAACCTATGGATGCCCTGGTAGATTTTCTCATGCAGTGGGGCTACTGGGGGATGCTTGTCTCGGCTTTCCTGGCCGGGAGCTTCTTCCCCTTCAGCAGCGAAGCCGTCATGCTGGGACTGCTGGCCGCCGGACTCGACCCCATGCCACTCATTGCCTACGGTACCGTGGGCAACGTGCTCGGGAGCATGTTCAACTACGGCGTGGGAAGGCTGGGACGACTCGACTGGATGGAACGCTACCTGCACGTGAAACCCGAAAAGCTGGAACAGGCCAAGCGGTTCATGGGCGGACACGGAGCCTGGATGGGATTCTTCGCCTTCCTGCCACTGCTGGGAAGCGCCATCACCATCGTGCTCGGACTCATGCGCGCCAACATGGCCATCTCCATCACCAGCATCACCATCGGGAAGTTCCTGCGCTACCTGGTCCTCATCTACAGCGCGCTCATGGTGTGCTGAACCCCTGGACAACAAGAAGAACACTTTTTCCTACAGACAACATGACCATACACCCACACAGACCCTCCTCCGCCCTCTCCCGGACCTGCCTCCTGGCGGTGCTTGCACTGCTGCTCTCCGCGCCACTGCTCCAGGGATGCAGGGAGAAACCGGCGGAAAGGCGCACCATAGCCGTGACCATAGAACCGCTGCGCTTCTTCACCGAACACATTGCGGGCAACCGCTTCGACGTGTTCTCCATGGTGCCGCAGGGCGGAAACCCCGAGAGCTACGAACCCTCGGCCAGACAGATGATGAGCCTGGCCCACAGCGACCTCTACATCATGGTGGGAAGCATAGGCTTCGAGCGCACATGGATGAAGCGCATCGAGGACAACGCGCGGCACACCGTCATCGCCAACGCCTCGGAAGGCATCGTGCCCGCCACATCGGCCGACGGCATCAGCGACCCGCATACCTGGATGAGCACTGCCAACGCGCGCATCATGGCCGAGAACATCTGCAGGGCCATCACCTCCATCGACCCCAAGGACAGCCTCTACTACAAGGCCAACAAGGAAAGGCTGCTCACCCGCATCGACAGCGTGGAGACCGAGGTGCGCAGGCACATCACAGCCTCCGGCAAGCAGAAGGCGTTCCTCATCTACCACCCCATACTCACCTACTTCGCACGCGACTACGGACTCCGGCAACTGCCCATCGAGCAGGAAGGGCGCGAACCCAGCGCGGCGCAGATGCAGCAAGTGCTCAGGAAAGCGGCCGAAGAGGGCGTGACCACCTTCTTCGTGCAGCAGGAGTTCGACAACCGCAGTGTCAAGGCCACCGCCAGCGAGCTCGGACTGCAGCCCACACCCATCAATCCGCTGGGCTACGACTGGGACAAGGAAATGACAAGGACAGCAAGACTTCTGAAATGAACGACGACACCATCATACAGCTTTCGCACGTCAAGGCCACATACGGCCAGCTGACCGCACTCGACGACGTGAGCATCACCGTGGGGAGCCACGACTTCCTGGGCATCACCGGACCCAACGGAGGCGGAAAGACCACACTGCTCAAGGTGATGCTCGGACTGAAGAAACCGGACGAGGGAACCGTGGACTACTACAGGGACGGACAACCCGTGGACAGCATCAACATAGGCTACCTGCCACAGGCGGCCAGCATAGACCGCCACTTCCCCATCAGCGTGAGCGAGGTGGTGCTGAGCGGACTCAACGCACGGAAGAACCTCTTCAGGCCTTTCACCCGACACCACTGGCAGCAGGTGGAGAAGACACTGCACAGACTGGGCATCGCCCACCTGGCCCAAAGGCACATCGGAGCACTCAGCGGCGGGCAGCTGCAACGCGTGCTGCTGGCAAGAGCCATTGTGTCGGAGCCGGAAGCCGTGGTGCTCGACGAACCCGACACCTACATCGACCGGCCTTTCCGCGAACAGATGTTCCAGCTGCTGCAACAGGTGAACAGGAACTGCGCCGTCGTAGTGGTGAGCCACGACCTGGAGGCCATCCGGAAATATGCCGGAAGGACAGTCAGCATAGGCTGCCAGGAGCCAACTTACAATCTGTAAGCAAATCCGGCCATCGCAGGCCAGGCTTGCCCGGAAACTGTTAAAAACGGGCAGCAGATTGCACAAAAACAGCATTGTGTGCAATCTGCTGTCCGTTTTCTCTTTCCCGTCATACTGTTTCGTTTTGCAAACTTATGTTAACAGACCTTCAATTTTCAGGCTATTCATCCGTTCCTGCACTGGAAAAACGGGGAAAAGACAACCGCAGAGAACAGGAACACGCACGCAACCCATTGGTACAGAAAAGGTTAAAGACGGAAACAGCGAAGAGAAAAGTCCGGAAAAGCGAACAGAAAACTTCCGGAATGTGAACTGCAATCTGGAGTTCACGGCGTGAACACTATATTTCACGCCGTGAACACTATATTTCACACTGTGAATACTATATTTCACAGTGTGAAAATGACTTTTCTGTTCACTTTCATTAAGATTTCTGTTCGGTATTCCAGACTTTCCACTTCACTGTTCCGGACTTTGTTTTCCGCCCTTTTTTCCCTTTTTTACAGGCTTCAGAACGGGGCCTCCTGAAATACAGGTGGAGAAAAAGAACAGAAAACGCTGTGCTCAGCACACGGATTTAACATTCAGCCCCAATATTAACTTAAAATATGTAAACAATTTAACATAAATTACGTCTATCCTGCTGATTTTCAGATAATTGACAATCCGCAACTTTTAACACGATTTCTCGCGCTGATTGTAAGCATCCGGGCCGGAAGACGCGTTTTCCATGCCAGAAAA
>JBJEHA010000085.1:12772-31475 GCA_051875605.1 Prevotella sp.
AAATAAGAAACCCGCTGGGGGTGTGGGCGTCTCGCCCGCACGAAGCAGCACACCAACAACGCCACCGATATGCACGTGGGTAAGGCCTGGGGTGTGGGCATCCCGCCCGAACGAAGCAGGAAGCTGCACCCATCGCACACACGCAAATAAAAAATGTATGCTAAAATATATTAACTGCATACCCTTCCGTCCCTCTCTGTCAGCTAATTTTATTACCTTTGCAGAATCTATCGACTTGATGCGAATAATCACTTTATTTGAGATACAGTAAATGAAAAAGTACAGATTGACGGACAACGTGCTCGGCTGGCTGGCATTTCTCATAGCCGCCGTGGCCTATTGTTCTACAGTTGAGCCGACAGCCAGCTTCTGGGACTGTCCGGAGTTCATCACTACAGGTTACAAACTGGAAATCGGCCATCCGCCCGGAGCACCGTTCTTCATGCTCACGGCCAACCTGTTCTCTCAGCTGGCCAGCAACCCGTCGCAGGTGGCCTTCATGGTGAACATCATGAGCGCGCTGCTCAGTGCGCTGACCATCCTGTTCCTGTTCTGGAGCATCACCCATCTGGCGCGCAAGCTCATCCTGAAGGACTGGTCGGAACTGACCACCTCCAAGCTCATCGCCATTGAAGCCTCCGGCCTGGTGGGCGCGCTGATCTACGCCTTCAGCGACACCTTCTGGTTCAGCGCAGTGGAAGGCGAGGTCTATGCCTACTCCTCCGCCTTCACCGCCGTGGTGTTCTGGCTCATACTGAAGTGGGAAGACCATGCCGACGAGCCCCACAGCGACCGCTGGCTGGTGCTCATCGCCTACATGACAGGCCTTTCCATCGGCGTCCACCTGCTCAACCTGCTCTGCATCCCGGCCATTGTGCTGGTCTATTGCTACCGCCGCTTCCCGGACATCGAGCTGAAAGGCTCCCTGGTGGCCCTGCTGGTGTCGTTTGTCATCGTGGCCGGTACGCTCTACGGCGTGGTGCCGGGCATCATCACCGTGGGCGGATGGTTCGAGCTGCTGTTTGTCAATGTGCTGGGCTGCCCGTTCAACACGGGTGTCATCATCTACATCCTGCTGCTGGCCGCCACCGTGATATGGGCCATCTACGAGAGCTATGCCACGGAGAACGTGCTGCGCCAGAACATATCGTTCCTGCTCAGCGTGGCGTTCCTCGGCATCCCGTTCTACGGCTTCGGCTGGTCATCGGTAGTCATCGGCATCGTGGTGCTGGCCGTGCTCGGCCTCGTGCTCAACTACAAGCAGGTGAAGGACGGCAAGCGCGTGCAGCTGGTTTCGGCCCGCTTCAAGAACACCGCGCTGCTCTGCCTGCTGATGCTCATGATCGGCTATTCGAGCTACGCGCTCATCGTCATACGCTCATCGGCCAACCCGCCCATGGACCAGAACTCGCCCGAGGACATCTTCACCCTGGGCAACTACCTGAGCCGCGACCAGTACGGCGACCGGCCGCTGCTCTACGGACAGGCCTTCAGCTCGCAGGTGGACTTCAACCGCGAGGGCGACATGTGCATACCGAAACGCAGTGCCGGCGCACCCGTATGGCAGCGCAAGGAGAAAGCCTCCAAGGACGAGAAGGACTCCTACTTCGTGGTGACCCACAAGGACAAGCTGGTCTATGCACAGAACATGTTCTTCCCCCGCATGCACAGCTCCGACAGCAAGCATGTACAGGCCTACGAGCAGTGGATGGGAGGAATTGAAGGACACGACGTGCCCTACGACCGCTGCGGCGAACCGGTCACAGTGAAGATGCCCACACAGCTGGAAAACATCAGGTTCTTCCTCTCCTACCAGTGCAACTTCATGTACTGGCGCTACTTCATGTGGAACTTCGCGGGAAGGCAGAACGACCTGCAGGGCAACGGAGAGCTGGAAAAGGGCAACTGGATCACCGGCATACCGTTCATTGACAACCTGATGCTGGGCGACCAGAGCAAGCTGCCCGACGAGCTGAAGGACAACAAAGGGCACAACGTGTTCTACTGTCTGCCCCTGCTGCTCGGCCTCATCGGGCTTTTCTGGCAGGCATGGCGCGGACGGAGAGGCATACGCCAGTTCTGGGTGGTGTTCTTCCTGTTCTTCATGACCGGACTGGCCATCGTCATCTACCTGAACCAGACACCGCTCCAGCCACGCGAGCGCGACTACGCCTATGCCGGCTCGTTCTACGCCTTCGCCATCTGGTGCGGACTGGGCGTGACAGCCATCATAGACATGGCAAAGCGCAGGCTCAAGGTGAACGAGACCGCACTGGCCGCCGTGGCGGGACTGCTCTGCCTGCTCGTGCCCATACAGATGGTATCGCAGACCTGGGACGACCACGACCGCAGCGGACGCTACACCTGCCGCGACTACGGACAGAACTACCTCATGTGCCTGCAGGAGAAAGGCAACCCCATCATATTCACCAACGGCGACAACGACACCTTCCCGCTCTGGTACAACCAGGAAGTGGAAGGGGTGCGCACAGACGCACGCGTGTGCAACCTGAGCTATCTGCAGACCGACTGGTACATCGACCAGATGCGCCGCCCGGCCTACGACTCGCCCTCAGTGCCCATCTCCTGGCCGCGCCTGGACTACTGTTCGGGCACCAACGAGTATGTGGAGGTGATCCCGTCGGCCAAGCAGCAGGTGCTCGACCTCTACAGGCAGCATCCCGAAGCAGCAAGGGAGCAGTTCGGCGACAAGCCCTTCGAACTGAAGAACATCCTGAAATACTGGGTGCGCTCCAAGGACGAGGACATGCACTTCATACCCACGGACACGCTCTACATGACCATAGACAAGGAAGCCGTGAGGAAAAGCGGCATGATGATGGCCACTGACAGCATACCCGACCAGATGGTCATCTCGCTGAGCGGGAAGCGAGCCCTGTACAAAGGCGACCTCATGATGCTGGAAATGATAGACCAGTGCAACTGGACCCGGCCCATCTACGTGGCCATGACCGTGGGCGAGGAGAACTACATGAACCTGGGCGACAACTTCATACAGGAAGGACTCGTGCACCGCATCACGCCATTCACCACAAACGAGGAGGGCGCACTGAACTTCGACACCGAAAAGACCTATGACAGCGTGATGAACCGCTTCAAGTGGGGTGGCGTGGACAAGCCGGGAGTGTATCTCGACGAGACCGTGACACGCATGTGCGTCACACACCGCCACATGATGGTGCAGCTCGCACAGCGGCTCATAGACGAAGGCAAGAACGACAAGGCGCTCAAGGTGATGCAGAAGTGCGAACAGATGATACCGGCCTGCAACGTGCCCATGACATGGATGATGGGAGGCGCAGACATGGCCAAGGTCTATGTAAGGCTCGGCATGAAGAAGAAAGCCGGCGAGCTGGCCGCAATGGTGGCAGAGAACAGCCGTCAGTACATAGCATACTACCTTTCGCTCAGCGACAGGCGGCTGCTGATGTCACAGATGGAATTCATGCGACAGATATACATGCTCGACAGCACCGCCGACATCATGAAGAGCATAGACAGCAAGAAGGCCAATGAGCTGAAAGCGTTCGTGAACAACAGCTATTCCATCTACCAGAGCCGAGGAGGTTCGCTCGAATAAAAGCGCAAGGACATGATCATCGAACAACCCGCCACATGGCTGCGCTGGCTTTACCCCAGTGCCATCTGGCGAATGGACAAGAACGACCATTCGGTTTACTTGACCTTCGACGACGGGCCTATTCCCGAATCAACGCCTTTCATACTGAAGACGCTGAGGGAGTTCGACATCCGCGCCACATTCTTCATGGTGGGCGACAACGTGAGGAAATATCCCGACCTCTACAGGCAAATCGTGGACGAAGGCCACCAGGTGGGCAACCATACGTTTCATCATCTGGGAGGATTCAAACACCTCACCAAGACCTACATAGACGATACCGACAAGGCCAACGAACTGATTCATGCCAAGTTCTTCAGACCTCCACACGGCTGCATGAGCCACGGCGGATATTTCTGGCTGAAAAGGAAATACAGGATCGTGATGTGGGACCTCGTGACGCGGGACTACTCCAAATGGATGACAGCCGACGATGTGCTGGAAAACGTGAAGAGATACACCCGGAACGGCTCGATCATCACTTTCCACGATTCGCTCAAGAGCATAGACAAGCTGCACTACGCACTGCCGGAATCGCTCAGATGGCTGAAAGAGCAAGGCTATGAATTCAAGACTTTCCAGTAAGGACATAAAAGCCGAGGCCATGAACCTCGGCTTTTTTGCATGCGGCATCGCCAAGGCCGGACCCGTGGACGAGGACGAGTGTGCACGCTACCGCAAATGGATAGGCTCCGGAAACCACGCCAGCATGGACTACCTGGCCGGGAACATGGAGAAACGGTTCAACCCGTGTCTGCTCATGGACGGCGTGAAAAGCATTGTCTGCGTGGCACTGAACTATGCCCCCGCCACCACCCTGCAGCAGGACAGCTACGGCATGGCCGCCTATGCGCTGGGACAGGACTACCACACCGTGGTGAAGGAACGGCTGGACAGACTGGCCTCACACCTGGGCCTGGACGTGTTCCGTGCCTTCTGCGACACAGCACCCATACTCGAACGCTACTGGGCAGTGAAAGCCGGGATAGGCTGGATCGGCAAGAACCAGCAGCTCATCATCCCCAAGGCGGGAAGCATGTTCTTCCTGGGTGAACTGTTCATCCAGGAAGAAGTGGAACCTGACCGTCCCATGACCGGACACTGCGGGAACTGCACGGCCTGTGTGGATGCCTGTCCCACGGGCGCACTCTTCCGGGAAAGACACCCCGATGCCGAAACACCCGGGACCGGATTCAACGCCAACCTGTGCCTGAGCTACCAGACCATCGAGAACAGGGGCGACATTCCCGAAGCACTCGCCACAAGCATGGGAGACTGCATATACGGCTGCGACCGCTGCCAACAGGCGTGCCCCTGGAACCGCTTCTCCACGCCCAACACCACACCCGAGCTGCAGCCCAAGCCTGAACTCACCGGCATGACAAAAAGCAAATGGCAGAACCTTACCGAAGACGAATACCGATGCCTGTTCAAGGGCAGTGCCGTGAAAAGGGCAAAATACAGCGGACTGATGCGCAACATCATGATCGCGGCTGAAAACGACCGGAAGAAACAGAACGACAAAGACAATACACGATGAAACAGACTATGAACGCCAACCGGACCATGGCCGCCCTGGTGCGCGCCTTCTTCGAGGCCTATGCCAAGGGTGTGCTCGACGCGACACCGGCACACGGCGGAGAAGCGTCTGCCGATATGGCCAGGCACAACTACCCGCCACAGGAAACCAAGCGCGCCATGCTCAACCACTATGAGGACATCCACGGCCATTTCTTCGACGTGATGTTCTATGTGCTGGCACAGATGAACTACGAAGACGCACAGGCCGTGAGCCAGGCTGTGAGGCAGAACTGCGGCACAGCACCATCGAGACTGGAACTGCTCAAGGCCGCCTGCCGCACGGAAAGCCTCTACAACGACATGGCCGAGGAATACCGCCGCAACTTCACGCTCCTGCTGCAGGGCCGCTTCTCCACCCTGGAAGAGCATGTGAACGCCTACCTGCGGGGCGACACACCATCGCTCTGCGACGAGCGGATGGCCCTGAGGCTTCTGGCACGCACCGTGCTGCGCGCCTATGCCGCCGGACTGAAGACTGCATGTCCGCAACTGCCACGGCTACAGCAGCTCACCATCTACAGAATACTCATATACAACGCCAACATACTCCTGCGCGAAAAGCCGTTCGCCAGCACTACGGGAACAGTTGAGTCGCTCCTGCTCGAGGCGTGCCGCAACGAGGAGAACCTTGTGGCGCTCATGGAAGAAGTGAACAGCCTCTACGGCGAACTGGCACAGTGATTCCCTCCCGCCGGAAAGACCGGAAACCGGAAAGGACAAGGCGAAATGCAAGAAGGGCAGCCCCTGCACATGGGGACTGCCCTTCTTTTTCATGGATGGCCTTGCGGTCACCCTTCAGGCGTGTGCCGCCGGATGATTATCTGTTCAGGTATTTCCTGCCATTCTTCACCACGATGCCCTTGTAGCTTTCGTTCACGCGCTGACCGGCCAGGTTGTAGGCGGGAGCCTTCACGCCTTCTCCGTTGGTCTCGATGCCAGAGATGCCCGAAGGAGTTGCTGTGACAGAGAAGTTCTTCACTTCCCATGTACCGGCAGCGTCTGCAGTGCTCGTGTACTTGAAGCCCACCTGGATCTTCTTTCCGTCGAATCCGCTCAGGTTGATGCTTTCCGGTGTGAATGCCGACCAGTTTCCGCTGGTGATTTCAGGAATGGTGATGGTCTGCTGGATCCATTCGCCTTCCACTTCCTTCACCCAAACGGTGATCTCGTCCTCAGCATTACCGAAATACTTGTTGATGCAGTGGTCGAAGGTAAGTACACCGCTCACCTGGCCTTCCAGGCTGATGACCGGAGAAACCAGCCAGCTCTCAGCCTCCTTGTTTCCACCGGCATAGGCCGATGCCTTCATATAGCCATAAGAACTGTCGTGCTTCCATACATAAGAGAGGCCCTCGCCAAGGTTGACATCGTTGATAGTGAAGTTGCCCTCATCCTCTGCGAAAGGCTCAGAATAGGGAACATCTACCTCCAGCAGCTTGGCAGCCTTTACCGTGATAGTATATGAGGCGGAACCGGCATTGTAGCCGTCAGTCTCCTCTGCGGTGGCAGTAATCACTGCAACGCCTACACCGACGATGGTAACGTCTCCGGTTTCCTCGTCAACAGTAGCCACTTCCTCATTGTCGGAAGCAAACACAACGTCTGCGTCGGTTGAACGCCACAGTTCGGGCTTCGTGAACTCATCGCCCAGGCGCAGCGTAACTTCCTTGACAGAGAACTCCATTCCGGCCTCCTGCTTTGCGCCACCGGTAACCACCAGATTGCGGATTTCCCATGTTCCGGCTGTGGTAGCTGTACCGATGTACTTGAAGCCGATGCGGATTTTCTTGCCGGCATATTCCTTCAGGTCAACAGTCTCCGGCTCGAAAGCAGAATAAGTGGAAGTACCCACTTCAGGATAGCCGATGGTCAGCTGCTCCCATTCGCCGCCTTCTTCCTGTGCCCACAGCGTGGCTTCCACCTCTACATTGCCGAAGAACTTGTTGATGCACTGGTCAAAGGACAAGGAAGCGAACTCGGCTCCCGTCATGTCGATGAGCGGTGAAACCAGCCAGCTCTCGGCGTCATAGTTCTTTACGCCATTATAAGACGATGCCTTCATGAACTTGTTGCCGCTGTTGGTGGCGAATGTCCATACAGAAGACAGACCCTCTCCAAGGCTTACGTCATTGATTACGAAGTTGCCCTCGTCCTCGTCAAAGGGCTCCTCATAAGGCAGGGACACCTCTGTGAGCTTCGGCTCCTTCACCAGGATGGTATAGTAGTCAGAACCCTCCAGGTACTCATCGTTTTCAGGAGCAGTGGCCGTGATGGTTGTCGTTCCGGCAGCCAGGATGCTCACCTCGCCCGATACGGCGTCAACGGTAGCCACCGTCTCGTCGCTTGAGCTGTAGGCCACATCGGCAGTGGTGGCCTTTGTCAGCGTGGGTGCGGTAAACGCTTCGCCGAGCACAAGCTCAACCGACTTCTGGTCGAACTTCACCTCTGCCATCTTCTTCTCGCCACCGGTCATGCTGTATGTCACCTCGATGCTCTTGATGTAGATGGCCTTGAATGAAGTCTGTGCATAGGACAGCTCAACGGTTCCCGAAGCCGAACCCGGGAAGTCAACATCCGTAGCTGTGTTAGTCAGCGTATAGGTATCGCCAAATTCAGTGCCGCCTACCGTGACATTCAGTGTACCGGCAATTTTCGATGCGCCGGAGGTATTGACCTTAACCGATGAAATCGTACCGGCAATGCCCTCAATCGCGATTTTCAGCGATTTAGCCGGTGCACTACCGCTTCCGAACTGCTGACCCTTCGTGTCATCATATCCACAATATCCGAATCCTTCAGCAGCTGTCACTGTCCAGGTGAAACCACCCAGTTCTTTCTGGGCCACATTGTTTGTAAAGTCAGCCACAGCAAACTGACTTGCCTCGAACGTGTAGGAATAGGTATCAGCATACACCATTCCGCAGAGCATGGTCAACATGCTCATCAATGTAAAGCGTAAAAATTTTACCATTGTTGTATTATTTTTAAGTTTGTAATGTATTACTATGCAAATTTAGGCATTATTCTTCAAACGGCCATCATCAACCTATTTAAAAACAATTAAAAAAACGTTTCGCGCGCAATGAGTATCCTTTTTTCCCGCGGTAACGTTAAAAAAACGGTATTTGGCTGTTAAAAATTTGCTTTTAACAAATTAAAGAACTATATTTGTCGCATCTTTTTGATTTTGTTTCTACGGCAAAATCTTTTTTCGTGAGGTTGGTAGCGTCCTGCACCAACCTCTTTTTTGTCCACAGCATGCAACCTGCACCTTTCCCGAACCAAGGGCTGTGCAAGCCAGATCCGCAGAAACGGCGACAGAGAAGGCCCTGGCCACCGTAGCCACAGGGACGCAGCAGGAAGACTGGAGCACAAAGTCAGGAAAAGCCAAGTGGAAAGTCCGGAAAAGCGAACTGAAAAGTTGGCGGACCTTAACTGCAAACTGTAGTTCACGGCGTGAACACTATAGTTCACGGCGTGAACACTATATTTCACGGCGTGAACACTATAGTTCACGGCGTGAACTACAGATTAGACTTTGCATTCCTGAAGATTATACTTAGCTTTTCCGGACTTTCCACTTGGCCATTCCGGACTTTTCCGTCCGTCCCGCCTCCGGTGTGTCCGCAACATCCTTTGCCCTCCGGTTCACGGACGGTGGCGCATGGGGCCGGTGCGTCCAAATTGTTTCTGAAAAAATTTGGCTGTTTCGCCAAAAACCGCTACCTTTGCCAGCGAAACATCATTACGACAACATTTTAAAACCCGAAAGCCTATAGGAACACTCTACTTCATTATCGTATAAATCTGAAATAGGAAATGAAGAAATTCCATGATATGACCGACGAGGAGTTGGCCTTATCCTATGCGGCTGGAAACAACCGCGCTTTCGACTTGCTGTTGTCACGCAATCAGTCAAAGCTCTTCTCATACATACTGTTCGTGGTCCGCGACCGCGACATGGCCGAGGACATCTTCCAGGAGACCTTCGTGAAGGTCATCTGCAAGCTGCAGCAACGCCAGTACACCACCAGCGGGAAGTTCAGCGCGTGGATCATGCGCATAGCCCACAATGTCATCATGGACTGGTACCGCGAGCAGAAGGCAGACAGGATCGTGGAGCCGTCGCAGGGCAACGACCTGTCGAACCTGGGCGGCATGGACATGCTCATAGGCAACATAGAGAACCAGTATGTCTATGACCAGGTGATGCGTGACGTGCGCCACATGACGGAACGCCTTCCGGCCCCGCAGCGCGAGGTGGTATATATGCGCTTCTACCAGCAGCTGTCGTTCAAGGAAATCGCCGAATCGACCAACGTAAGCATCAACACCGCACTGGGCCGCATGCGCTATGCCATACTGAACCTGCGGCGCATGGCCAAGGAACATGGCGTGGCGCTTCAGCTGCCCTGACACAGGGCGCGGCAACGGTCGCACGGCACAGCCAGCAGAAAGCGGAAAGGCTCCCGGCAACCCCTCTTCAGGGCATTGCCGGGAGCCTTTTCACATGGGTCCCTGGTTGCGGGAAAGGGCGTGTTCAGCCTTTCCTCACCTTGATTTTCCTGATGGCCTCCAGCGGGTCGGATGCCTTGAATATGTAGCTTCCACTCACGAGCACGTCGGCTCCGGCCTCCGCCAGCAGGGGTGCATTGTCGGCCTGAACTCCTCCGTCTATCTGTATGAGCGCGCTGCTGCCCGACCGCGCGATGAGCTGCCTGAGCCTGCGGGTCTTCTCCAGTGTGCCTTCGATGAACTTCTGGCCGCCGAATCCCGGATTGACGCTCATGAGGAGCACCATATCGACATCGGTGATGATGTCCTCGAGCATGCTCACGGGCGTTGACGGATTGAGGGTCACCCCGGCCTTCATTCCGGCGGCATGGATTTCCTGCACGGTGCGGTGCAGATGCGTACAGGCTTCGTAGTGGACATTCATCATCATGGCGCCAGTCCTGGCCACGCGCTCCACATAGCGTTCGGGCTGCACGATCATGAGGTGCACATCGAGCGGCTTACGGCACATCCCTGCCACCGCTTCGATAACGGGAAATCCGAAAGAGATATTAGGTACGAAGACGCCGTCCATCACGTCCAGATGGAGCCAGTCGGCGTCGCTGTTGTTGATCATTTCCACATCGCGCCGCAGGTCGAGGAAGTCGGCCGACAGCAGCGATGGCGATACCAGTGTTTCAGCCATAGCGTTATGAAAGGAAGTTTGCAGGGATTCAGTTGAGGCAGAGCGGGTCGGGCTTTCCGGTCAGCTTCATGACGCGGTAAGTATAGGCAATCTGCCTGATAATGTTCAGGGTGTGCTCAGAGGGTCTGAGTTCTTCGGATGTAGAGTATTCCATAGGCAAATGTTTTTGTTCTTACTGCTTTAATAACGCCCGTCCTGCCTGTTTATTACATCCTCCCGGAACATTTTTCCATTCTCCCGATGCGGAAATGGAAACAGGCGCGTACCAAGGCCCGGGAGAAGGCTGAAAAAGGCGTCATCGGGTGATTTTTCCGCCCGGAATGAAAAAATTCCGCCTCCTGCCAGCACGACAGTTTGAGGATTTTATCTATATTTGCACACAGTAATCATCATTTACACCTTATTTATATATATAATAGCATCATGGATAAGACCGTATTATTCAAACTCACCTACGGGCTTTATGTCGTAGGAGCCATGGACGGCGAGCGTCCGGTTGGCTGCATCATCAACACCTGTTTCCAAGTCACCAGCGACAACCCCATCCTGGCCATCTCGCTCAACAAGAACAACTTCACGCTTGAGGCCATCCGCCGCAACAAGCGGTTCTCGCTCTCCGTCATCGCCGAAGATACCGACCCCATGGTCATCTCCATGTTCGGGTTCACCTCCAGCCGCGACCGTGACAAATATTCCGATTTCGGCTTTGACATGGCAGGAGGGGCACCCCTGGTGAAAGGACGCTTTGCAGGAAGGCTGGTGCTCGATGCCGTCAACTTCGTGGACAACGAGACCCATGTCGTGGTATTGGCCCGTCTGGCAGACACCGTACAGGGAGAGGGCACGCCCATGACCTATGACTACTATCACCGCGTGGTCAAGGGCAAGGCTCCCAAGAATGCCCCCACCTACGTGGAAGAGACACCGGCTCAGCAGACAGAACAGCCTGCCGGAAAACGCAAATACCGCTGCAACCTCTGCGGCTATGTGGCAGAGGCAGAAGGCGAGCTGCCCTCAGACTACCGCTGTCCGCTCTGCCAGGCTCCGGCCAGTAACTTCACGGAAATCTGAGAAAAGCCCTAAAGGGACGGGAGGCATACCGGCGTATGCCCCGTCCTTTCCAGTCCTTGTCCCCCGAAGGCGAAAGACACACACCTTCATTCACCTTAAAACCAGACCTGATGACAACACGCATATCCTTTGTCTCCATAAGCAGAACCCTGCCGGTTCTCCTTGCCCTTTCTGCCTCAACGCTTTTTCTTCTTTCCGGATGCGGCACACAACGCCATGCGCCCGGCATCATCTTCGATACCGACATGGCACCCGACTACGACGATGTGGGTGCGCTGGCCTTGCTCCACGCCCTGGCCGATTCGGGAGAAGCCCACATTCTCGCCACCGTATCGTCCAACAAATGCGCCACCTGCGTTCCGTGCATAGAAGTCATCAACACCTACTTCGGCCGACCGGACATCCCCACAGGCTGTGTAAAGGGAGACGCTCCCGAACTGACCACCTGGCACAAGGGACTGCGATGGACAGAAGAGCTGCCCAGACGATACGCTCACCGCACAGCCTCTTCCGACGAGAGCGAAGATGCGCTCAAGGTGTATCGGCGCGTACTGAGCAAACAGCCCGACCACAGTGTGACCATCGTCACCGTGGGCTTCCTGAGCAACCTGCGCTACCTGCTCGAGTCGGGTCCCGACCAATACAGCAGGCTGGACGGAACCGCACTGGTGCGGAAAAAAGTGAAACGGCTGGTATGCATGGCAGGAAAAATGCCGGAGGGCACAGAATTCAATGTGGTTTCCGACACACACGCCTCGCAGGTGGTGTTCGGCCAATGGCCCACGCCTGTACTGCTGAGCGGTTTCGACATCGGAAACGCCATTCTCACCGGCAAGCGCCTGGCAGCATCGGAAACAGAAGGAAGCCCCGTAGCTGACGTGTTCGCCATGTGCCTGCCGCAAGACAATCCCGAAGGACGCATGAGCTGGGACCAGACAGCTGCACTGGTTGGAGTACGTGGCACAGATGGTCTGTTCAAGACAGAACGAGGGGTCATGGTAGTATTGCCCGACGGGAAAAACGTATGGGTGGCCCATCCCAAAGGTCCGCACGAACATCTGCTTTTCGACATGCCGCAAGACCGGCTTGCCGACCTGATAGAAAGGCTCATGATGCACCGGCCGGAAAAACAATGAGCCAAGACGGGAAAAGCACCGGCTTCATACAGACCGCCCCGGCAGTTCAGTAACAGGAAACAAAAAAAAGCCCACCTCCAAGGTGGGCTTTTCTAACAAGTTGGGATACCCGGACTCGAACCAGGAAAGGCAGGACCAGAATCTGCAGTGTTACCATTACACCATATCCCAATATGTTTGCAATAACCTTTCGTTTTGCGTTGCAAAGGTACGCATTTTTTTTGAACCGGCAAGAATTTTGCTGACTTTTTTCTAAAAAAAAACGAAAATAACATACATATCGCGTGTTTTTCAGATTATTCGGCGTACCTTTGTAGTCACTATTATCAAAAAAAGAAACATACTGAATGGAACAAGCGAACAAACTGTTAGAGACCATCATCAAAGGTATTCAGGAAAAGAAAGGACAAGACATAACTATCGTGAACCTGCGTAGCATTGAAGGCGCCATAGCCAACTACTTCGTCATTTGCCAGGGGAACTCCCCCTCGCAAGTGGAAGCCATCACAGAATCTGTAGGCGAAATGGTGCGTATCGAGACTGGAGAGAAACCCGTCAATGTGATTGGACTGGGCACCAGCCAGTGGGTGGCCATGGATTATTGCGACACACTGGTACACGTGTTCCTGCCCGAAACAAGACAATTCTATGATCTGGAGAATCTGTGGCAGGACGCAGAAATGGTAAACGTACCCAATCTGGACTGATTTACGCACACAGTGAAGAAAGGCCTGTAACAAAGCCTGGACATTTATAAATAAGGTTAAGCAGAAATGGAAAACAACAATAACGACAAAAACAGCAACAACCAGCCGAAAATGCCGAGGTTCAACATGAACTGGATCTACACCATTGTGCTGCTCGTCATCGGATTACTCTACATCACGGACGGAGGCGGGGTGCTCCTAAGTTCGGCATCGGCCAACCAGAAAGCCACCTACACGCAATTCAAGCAATATGTAAATAAAGGCTATGCCAGCAGTGTGGTAGTGAACAAGGGGAAAGGCGAATTGCAAATGTATGTAAAGCCCAAGCATATCAGGGACGTATTCGGCAAAGATGCCAAACAAACCGGAAAGAAACCATTCGTGATAGTGGAGTACGGTTCTGTGGACGAACTGGAAAAATACCTGACCTCAGCACAGGAAACCGGGAAAATCACTGATTTCAGTTACGATAACAAGAATGAGAACATACTCTTAAACCTGCTGATGAACTTCGGCCCTATCCTGTTTCTGGTATTCATCTGGCTCTATTTCATGCGTCGCATGGGAGGTGGAAATAGCGGAGCCGGTGTGTTCAATGTGGGAAAAAGCAAGGCACAGATGTATGAAAAAGGCAATGACCTGGGCGTGACATTCAAAGACGTGGCAGGACAGGCCGGTGCCAAACAGGAAGTACAGGAAATTGTGGATTTTCTGAAAAACCCCAAGAAATATACTGACTTGGGCGGAAAAATCCCCAAGGGAGCATTGCTCGTCGGCCCTCCGGGAACCGGTAAGACACTGTTGGCCAAGGCCGTTGCAGGAGAAGCTGGCGTACCATTCTTCTCTATGAGTGGCAGCGACTTTGTGGAAATGTTTGTAGGTGTCGGTGCCAGCCGGGTACGTGATCTGTTCCGACAAGCCAAAGAGAAATCACCGTGTATTATTTTCATTGATGAAATTGATGCCGTCGGACGCGCCAGAAGCAAGAACCCGTCTATGGGCGGCAATGACGAACGTGAAAACACGCTCAACGCCCTACTCACAGAAATGGATGGCTTCGGCACAAACAGCGGTGTCATTATCCTTGCCGCCACGAACCGTGCAGACATGCTTGACAAGGCCCTGCTCCGGGCAGGCCGGTTCGACAGGCAAATCAACGTCGATTTGCCCGACCTGAACGAACGTAAGGAGATTTTCCATGTCCACCTTAAGTCAGTAAAAATAGACGAGACCGTAGATATTGATTTCCTGGCACGGCAAACACCAGGCTTTTCCGGAGCTGACATTGCCAATGTGTGCAACGAGGCCGCACTGATTGCAGCCCGTCACGACAACAAGTCTGTAGGCAAGCAGGATTTCCTCAATGCCGTGGACCGCATCATCGGCGGACTGGAAAAGAAGACAAAGGTGATGACAAATGAGGAAAAGCGTACCATAGCCCTGCACGAAGCTGGCCACGCCACCATATCATGGTTCTGCGAACATGCCAATCCTTTGGTCAAGGTGAGTATTGTGCCACGGGGACGAGCATTGGGTGCAGCGTGGTATTTGCCTGAGGAAAGACAAATCACCACCAAAGAACAGATGCTTGATGAGATGTGCGCACTTCTGGGTGGACGCGCAGCCGAGGAACTGTTCACCGGACATATATCAACCGGTGCCATGAACGACCTTGAACGCGCGACAAAAAGCGCATTCGGCATGGTAGCATACGCTGGCATGAGTGACAGACTGCCCAACATCTGCTTCTACAACAATCAGGAATACCAGTTCCAGCGTCCGTATTCGGAAACAACAGCCAAGCTGATTGATGACGAAGTGCTGGCCATGATCAACGAGCAATACACACGCGCAAAGAATCTGCTGGAAGAGCACAAAGAAGGCCATAACCAACTGGCAGAACTGCTCATCAAGCGCGAGGTCATCTTTGCCGAAGACGTAGAGAAAATCTTCGGCAAGCGACCCTGGGTGAGCCGTTCACAGGAAATCATGGAGGCAGAGGAAGAAAATCTCAAGCTCGAGCACATGCCGGAGGAAGTGAAAGCCGCACAGGCCGAACATGAAAAATCCGTGGCAGAGAACAAGGAAAAAGAAGAAGGAAACAACAACCAATAAAGACATGAGTGAAAAACTTAAGAACCTGATTGTGCGAGCCATTACGGGAGTGCTGTTCGTGGCTATCATGATTACCGGCTTTCTCGTACCCGAAGGCATGATCGCACTGTTCGCGCTCATCACGGGCATGAGCGTATGGGAATACACTGGGCTGGTGAACAGCATAAAAAACGTGAATGTGAACCGGTTCATCACCACTGCGGCAGGAGTCTATTTTTTCCTCGCTGTAGCGGGATTCTGTGCAGACATCACTCCGACAGCCGTTTTCATTCCCTATCTGCTGACCATTGTCTATCTGTTCATTGCCGAACTGTATGCAAAGAATGAGAATGCCATCAACGACTGGGCCTACACCATGCTTTCACAAATGTACATTGCCCTGCCGTTGTCCATGATCAACGTGCTGGCGTTTACCAACGACAACGGCATGACACGTTTTAACTCCCTTATTCCGCTGAGCGTATTCGTTTTCCTTTGGGTCAACGACACAGGTGCCTACTGCAGCGGTTCGCTGTTTGGCAGACACAAGCTGTTTCCACGCATCAGTCCGGGAAAGAGCTGGGAAGGAAGCATTGGCGGAGGAGTGTTTGTAGTGGCTGCGGCTGCCGTGATAGGCCATTTCGACAGCCTGCAGACATTCGGGACGACATCGCTCACGTTTTTTCAATGGACAGGACTTGGACTCGTCGTCGTGTTCTTCGGCACATGGGGTGACCTGGTAGAATCACTGTTCAAGCGCACGCTTGGAGTAAAAGACAGCGGGAACATATTACCCGGTCATGGAGGTATGCTCGACCGCTTCGACTCTTCACTCATGGCCATTCCGGCTGCAGTCATCTATCTTTATACGCTGACAATGGCTTGACCGGCAAAACGCCCTACCTGGCCAGAGAGCTGAATGATTCCGTTCATCAACCGATGGGCGGAATCATTTTTTCTGCAGTAAATCCACTATGATTCTTGCCGCGTTGTCCGGCGCCACCTCGTTGCCGAGACGACGGTGCACTTCGGCATACGCATCGAGCATGGCTGTCCGGGCAGGCTGTCCGGGCAGTATCCTGCGCAGTTCTTCCCTTATGCCGTCAACGGTGAAGCGGTCGGCCAGCATCTCGGGCACTATTTCCCTGTCGGCAATGAGATTGACCAGTGATATATAACGTACATGAATGATGTGGTTGAAAGCAAAGCGGATGAGTTTGGGCAGCGGTGTCTCATAGCATACTACCTGCGGAACATTGAAGAGTGCCGTCTCAAGTGTGGCCGTTCCGCTGGTAACCAGTGCCGCCGTGGCATGCGACAACAGCGCGAACGTCTTGTTCTTCACGGTTTTCACGTCCTTCCCCGCGACAAATGCGGCATAGTAGTCATCGTCCACCGACGGTGCCTGCGCCACGACAATCTGGTACTGGCCGGAGAAAGCCGAAGCGGCAGCAATCATCGACGGCAGATTATCCTTGATTTCCTGCTTCCTGCTTCCGGCCAACAACGCTATCACCGGTCTTCCGTCCAGACCGTTCTCCGAGCAGAAGCCACTGAAATCCTGCCTGTTCCCGTCGAGAAAGGACTTCACCTCATGTGCAGTGGGATTGCCCACATAATGGATGGGATAGCGATGTTTCTGCTCATAGAAAGGCACCTCAAACGGCAGGATGGAGAACATCTGGCTCACATGCCGCTTGATGTCCTTTATGCGCCACTCCTTCCAGGCCCATATCTTGGGAGAGATATAATAGTACACAGGTATGTCCGTATGGGTATGCACATATTTGGCAATGCCGAGATTGAAGCCGGGATAGTCCACAAGAATGACCACATCGGGCTTCCAGTTCACGATATCGCTCTTGCAGAAGGCCATGTTCCTGAAGATGGCAGGCAGATGCAGCAGCACGGGAACAAAACCCATATAGGCCAGTTCCCTGAAATGCCTCACCCTTGTACCCCCGACCGCAGTCATGAGGTCGCCCCCGAAGAACCTGAACTCAGCCTCCGGGTCGGCGGCGGCCAGCGATTCCATCAGTCCGGAAGCATGCAGGTCACCGCTTGCTTCCCCTACTATCAGATAATACTTCATGTTTCAGCGTGCTAATTGGAAGACATTCATTTCCCGAACCAGCTGTCCAGTTCATCCATCATCTCATAGGCAGTTATGTCCAGCCTGGTCGGCGTGATGGCCACATAGCCGTTGCGCAAGGCCCACTGGTCAGTATCCCTTGCCTCCGGCTCATCATCGCGGTAGGAGCCTACAAGCCAATAGTATTCATATCCGGCAGGATGCTTTCCGGGTACGACCTCGTTCACCCACTGACCGAAGTTCATGCGGCAAACCTTCACTCCTGCGAACTCCTGTCTGGCCGGGAAATTCACATTGAGGCACACTCCGCGCGGCAGTCCCTCAGCCAGCACCTTATTGACTATTGCACGCACGTAGGGACCGAGTGGCTCCAAGTCGGCATCGTGGTTGTAATAGCAGCTGGAGAACGCTATGGAGGGGATGTACTTCATGCAACCCTCACGCGCCACGCCCATCGTGCCACTGTAATGGGAGTTCACCGTGGAGTTGTCACCATGGTTGATGCCACCGACCACAAGGTCGGGCATCTTTCCGTGCAAGAGACGGTCGATAGCCAGCTTCACACAATCGACAGGGGTACCCGTGCACGACCATACCTCCACATCAGGCATTTCCGACCGCTTGAAAAGCCGCAGCGGGCGGTCGGCGGAAAAGGCACAGGAATAGCCACTGCGCGGCCCATCGGGAGCACAGACCAGCAACTTAGCCCCTATAGTCCCGAGCATGCGGATGAGCGACTGAAGGCCCGGAGCCATGTAGCCATCGTCGTTTGAAATCAATATTACCGGCTTTTTTCTGTCCATCTGAGCAAAATGTTTGGATTTTCGGTCTGCAAAAGTACGAAAAAAGGCTCAAACAAGGCGGCTCTCCACGAAAATATGCACTTTGCATGCCTCTCGGCCTCTGGACACAGTCATTCCCGGACTTGAGACATGTGACGGAATGCGTGAGAGAACGATAGAGAAAGGCACTCTACTGATAATTGGAAATGCCATAGATTTCCGACAGTTTTCTGCTTCCGGAAATTGAATCGGGCTCAAAAATCAAAGTGTCAGAATTTTAACGTTTTTGCTTACACTTTGATTTTTCAGAGTCTTGAAAAACAGGCTGTTTTGGACCGGTTTTCGTGTTAATAAGTGTAAATTACCGGTTTTTTGCACAAAACGGAAAAATCAGTTAAGT
>JBJEHA010000086.1:0-31405 GCA_051875605.1 Prevotella sp.
GGGGACTGAAAACTGCACAAACCGGCTGTTTTGTGCATGAATTTAACGGATTTTAGGTTAAAAACGGGCTGTTTTTGTTAACACTTTTCGTCTATAAAAACTTATCCCGTTGACTATCAACGGTTTACAAAACATGGTTCTAAAACCCGAATTTTCCGCTGGCGCGCAAAAATCCACTCCCGCCAGATTCTTCAGAAATGGACGAAAAATCAAAGTGTAAGCAAAAGTGTTAAAAAACTGACACTTTGATTTTCTGCCATACAGCAGAAGGAAGGACCTTACCCATGGAAAAAACAATACGTGGGGTCAGCCACAACAGTCATGCGTCAGTTGACTACAGACGCACTGTTTCCGGTTTTCCACGCTGCAAAATCCAGATTATTGGCTCAAAGGTGATGGTTTTCGCATGTTTTTCCGTAACTTTGTGGTCATGGAAACAAAAGGCGATGAGCTAAGGAAAAGGGTGAAAGCCCTGTTCTTCGACATTGACGGCACACTGGTGAGCTTCCAGACCCACACGGTGCCCGCCTCTACGGTGGAAGCGCTCACGGCAGCCCGGCAACGCGGCGTGGGCATATACATTGCGACCGGCCGGCCATGGCAGTTCATCAACAACCTGGCACCGATAGCCCACCTCATAGACGGCTACATGACCACCAACGGTGCGTATTGCTACGCTGGCGACCGCACGCTCTGCCTGAAACCCATACCCCACGAGGCTGTGCTGAAGATGAAGAAGATGGCCGACAGGAAGGGTTTTGCGTGCATTTTCATGAGCACGAAAGGGGTGGCCATAGTCAATGCCAACGAGAAGATGCAGCGGGTGATGGACGGGATTCTCGGACTCACGGAAATCGTGACGCTGACCACTTTTGAAGAGGCTGTCAGCCATCCGGTACTGGAAATCACGCCCTTCATCACTCCCGATGAGGAGGCTTCCGTGCTGCAGCAGGTGCCCGGCTGCCAGGTGCTGCGCTGGCACCACGATTTCGCCGACATCACGCTGGCCACAGCCGACAAGGGCAAGGGACTGGCAGAAATGGCCAAGGCCGAGGGATTTGAAGCAGAAGAAGCCATGGCCTTCGGCGACGGCGGCAACGATGTGGCCATACTGAAGGCGGCCGGCATCGGGGTGGCCATGGGCAACGCCGCGGACGAGGTGAAGGCACAGGCCGACTACGTGACCGACAGCGTGGACGATGACGGCATCAGCCATGCGCTCCGCCATTTCGGCATCATCTGACAAGACAACTTATCATAACAAAAAAAACATACATTATAAAAACAAGACATGGACATCATTGAAAGATTTCTGAACTACACCAGATTCGACACGCAATCGAGCGAAGAGTCCGAAAGCGTACCCAGTACAGGCAAACAGCTCGTGTTTGCAGAATACCTGAAGAAAGAACTCGAGAACGAGGGACTGAGCGATGTGGAGATGGACGAGAACGGATACATCTACGCAACGCTGAAAAGCAATACACGCAAGAAGACACCCACCATAGGCTTCATCTCCCACTACGACACCAGCCCCGACTGCAGCGGCAAGGACGTGAAGGCACGCATAGTAAAGGGCTATGACGGTGGCGACATCGTGCTTTCGGAAGGAATCGTCTCGTCGCCGGAGAAATTCCCGGAACTGAAAGCCCACGTGGGGGAAGACCTCATCGTGACCGACGGACACACGCTGCTGGGTGCCGATGACAAGGCCGGCATAGCAGAAATCGTACAGGCCATGTGCTGGCTGCGTGACCACAAGGAAGTGGAGCACGGGGATATCCGCGTGGCTTTCAACCCCGATGAGGAGATAGGCATGGGGGCACACCACTTCAACGTGGAGAAATTCGGATGCCAGTGGGCCTACACCATGGACGGAGGCGACCTGGGCGACCTGGAATACGAGAATTTCAACGCCGCATCGGCCAAGATACGCATCAAAGGCGTGAGCGTGCACCCGGGCTATGCCAAGGGCAAGATGGTGAACGCCAACAGAGTGGCCACGGAGTTTGCCGACATGATCCCGGCCGACGAGACTCCCGAGACCACAGAAGGCTACGAGGGCTTCTATCACCTGCTGTCCATACAGGGCAACATAGAACAGGCCACGCTGTCCTACATCATACGCGACCACGACCGCGACCGCTTCGAAGAGCGCAAGGACTTCATCGAAGAATGCGTGAAGCGCATGAACGAAAAATACGGACAGGGCACCGTGTCGGCTGAGGTGAAGGACCAGTACTACAACATGAAGGAGAAGATAGACCCGAACATGCACGTCATAGACATCGTGCTGAAAGCCATGCAGGCGTGTGGCGTTCCGCCTAAAGTGGAGCCTATACGCGGAGGAACCGACGGTGCACAGCTTTCGTTCAAAGGCCTCCCCTGCCCCAACATATTCGCTGGTGGAGTGAACTTCCACGGTCCCCATGAATTCGTATCCATTCAGGTCATGGAAAAAGCCGTCCAGGTCATCGCCAGAATCTGTGAACTGACAGCCGCCTACAACGACTGAACCACCGTCAGAAGAGAGAACTTCCTCCCGGCGGAGGAACACATGCAGAACGACAGAAAGAAACATTCA
Source organism: Prevotella sp. (assembly GCA_051875605.1). Lineage (GTDB taxonomy): Bacteria > Bacteroidota > Bacteroidia > Bacteroidales > Bacteroidaceae > Prevotella. The sequence goes on from JBJEHA010000086.1 coordinate 2,585, forward strand.
TGTCTGAACTACCAAGCCTCATCCAGGACCTTGCACTCATACTCGTCGTTGCCGGAGTAGTGACCCTGCTTTTCAGGAAACTCCGGCAACCACTGGTGCTGGGCTATATCGTGGCGGGATTCGTGGTAAGTCCGCACATGCCCTATACGATGTCCGTGATAGACACGGCCAACATCAAGACGTGGGCAGACATCGGCGTGATGTTCCTGCTGTTCTCGCTCGGGCTGGACTTCTCCTTCAAGAAAATCATGAAAATGGGCGTGGCTCCCATCATAGCCACCTGTACCATCATCTTCTGCATGATGATGCTGGGCATGACCGTCGGCCACGGCTTCGGCTGGAGCCGCATGGACTGCATCTTCCTCGGCGGAATGCTGGCCATGAGCTCCACCACCATCATCTACAAGGCGTTCAACGACATGGGCCTTCGGCAGCAGCAGTTTGCAGGAATGGTCATGAGCGTGCTCATACTGGAAGACATCCTCGCCATAGTCATGATGGTGATGCTGTCGGCCATAGCACGGGGAACAGATCCGGACGGCGGGCAGATGCTGCACAGCGTGATACAGATAGGGATTGTTCTGGTGCTGTGGTTTGTAGTGGGCATCTTTGCTATTCCCATGTTCCTGCGCAATGTGCGAAAGCTGATCAATGCCGAGACATTGCTGGTAGTGGCACTGGGACTGTGCTGCTTCATGTCGGTGCTCTCCACGAAGATGGGCTTCAGCAGTGCATTCGGTGCATTCGTGATGGGTTCCATTCTGGCAGAGACGGTGGAGGCCGACAAGATCATCCGCCTGGTGGAACCGGTGAAGAACCTTTTTGGCGCCATATTCTTCGTCTCCGTAGGCATGCTGGTGGAACCTCAGGTACTGGCCGACTACGCCCTGCCCATCCTGGTTCTGGTACTGACCATTATCCTTGGACAGGCGCTGTTCGGCACGTTTGCATTCCTCATCAGCGGCCAGTCGCTCAAGTCGGCCATGCGTTGCGGATTCTCCATGGCCCAGATTGGCGAGTTCTCGTTCATCATAGCCTCGCTTGGCCTGTCGCTCGGTGTCATCGGCCATTTCCTTTACCCAGTTGTGGTGGCCGTCTCCGTGACGACGACTTTCCTTACACCCTATATGATCAGGCTGTCAAGACCCTGCTATGAACTGCTTGAGACACATCTGCCGAAAACATGGGTACGGGCACTGAACAATATAGCCCTGAGCCATCCTTCATCGGCACCACGCGGTAACTGGCACATCTTGCTCATGCAGATGGTGCGCAATACCGTCATATATGCCATACTCTCCATGGCTGCCATCGCACTGATGTTCACATTCTTCCTGCCATTCATACGGAGTGTCCTGCCAGGACACCACTGGTGGGCAAACGCCATCTGCGCCTTGATGACAACGCTGTTCATTGCGCCGTTCCTCAGAGCCATGGTCATGAAGAAGAACCACAGTGAAGAATTCAAGGCACTGTGGAGCGAAAGCCGCCTGAACCGGTTGCCGCTCCTGGTGACCATACTTGTGAGACTGGCTATCGCCATATCATTCATATTCTACATCTGCAACTACCTCTCACGCTTCACCAACGCACTGATGGTCAGCATAGCAACTGCCATGGTGGCCCTGATGATCATTTCGCGCACACTGAAACACCAGAGCATAAAGATGGAACGAATGTTCATCCTGAACCTGCGTTCGCGTGACATAGAAGCGCAAGTAATGGGAAGAAAGAAACCGCTCTATGAGGGACATCTGCTGGACCGCGACATACATATCGGCGAATTTGACGTGCCGGAGGGATCGGAATGGGCAGGAAAAACCCTCGGGGAACTGCAGTTCCGAAACCGCTTCGGCGTTCACGTAAGCAGCATTCTGCGTGGTAAGCAACGGCAGAACATACCCAGTGGAAACAGTGTCATATTCCCGGGCGACCGGCTGCAAGCCATTGGCAACGATGAACAGCTGCATGCCTTCAACACTGCCATGCAAGACGAACTGCTGACAGAAGACCCGTACATCGAGAAACGTGAAATGAAACTCAGGCAGATGGTAGTAGGCGGACAAAGTGCCCTGGTAGGGAAAACCATGGGGGAAAGTGGTATCAGGGACCGTTTCAACTGCATGGTCGTAGGCCTGGAAGAAGGGAAGGAAACGCTTTCACAGGCAGATCCGGCATACCGTTTCGAGAAAGGCGACATCCTCTGGGTGGTAGGTGAAGAGGACGCACTCGACCTGCTGGCCCGACAGCTGAAAAGCTAAAGAAAAGACCGGACAAAGCGCATTGGCTTCGCCCGGCCTTCTTGTATGTTTACCCTTAATCTATCCTTAATCTATCAAAGTACAATCATACTTTTTCGTCCATGCATATTGTCACTGGTCTAATACCACTGTACCGCATTAGTCTGGCCGCTACGCTTGTCGTATTTCAGGGCATCGGTAAGCGTGGAGGCGTTGCAGCGGAACGTGAAATTATAACTGGTGTATGGGGCAAGCACAACAGAGCAAGACATATTGAAACAATGCAGGTCACGCTGAAGTGAAGCCGTAGTCATGGAAACATCATGGCGTTCAAAATCATAGCCACTCGAGAAACTGATATTCCATCCGTCACTTATTCTCACATTACCACTGAAGTTCAGTGTCTGTGTATATTTATAAGGATAGCGCATGGTCTTTGTATTGAACTTACCAGAAGTGTTCTCACGCATAGTAATACCATAGCCCACCGTCAGCGACCACGGCATGGAAAAACGCATATAGCCGTCGTCATCGGTTTCTGCCTTACCCGTGTCTTTCTTCTTCCTGGCACCACGCTGCCCACGGACCATGTCTTCATCCACATTGCTTTCAATATCCGTGTCCATGCTTTCTTCATCCTCGTCCTTCAACTTGTCATCCTCGTCCTCCTCATCTCGGCCGAAAAGCTTTTTCAGCTTTTCCGGAGTGAGTGTGAACGAGAAATTCTGTGACATGCCCTGGAAACGGCCGAAACGGCCATATCCCCATTCAGTATGATTACCGACATAGGGTTTCCCGTTCTCGTCAAGTTCATAAGCATAAGTGGCAAAGACCGCATGTAAATTAAATGTATAGCTTTTCCACCACTTCAGTCGAATATTCATGGTCAAGTCACTCCAGGGTTTCTCCTTGGCTGCCATATTATAAGACATGCTCAATCCGAAATTGTCCACAAGGCTTATCTTCCTGAAACCGGTTGTATCCTTGTCGCTCTTTATCTTCATCTCAAGATTGTTGTCCAGTCCGAAAGAAATACTTCCCGTCTTACCCCGGCCCGGCACACCATACAATGCATTCTGGTATGGTGAATATTCCACGAGGGTCACATTTCCATCAGCATCTGTCCGCTGATAAGTCTCCCAATAACCGTAATGCGATGAACCGAAATCAGGCGCATAGCTCAAGCTTACAGTAGGTGTGACCACATGGCGAATACGGTCTATCTTGTCACCGAATATCTTTCGGTTGGGAATCCACGAGCCATAGATTTTTGTGGATATTCCGAGACTAAGATTCCAGTTGTACACATTGTTGAATCCATACGTTGTGTCAGCCACTTCCACCTGCCGTTCCTCATCCCAAGACTTACTCACCTTGCTGGCATACATACGGTCGGTAAAGTTGAATGACGGATTCACATTAATATAGTCAAACAACGTGAAGCTGCCACTGATAGGTATCGAATGCTGAAAGCCATTCCGCCAATCCTTCACCAGGTTCGCTTTCATGAGCTGGTCTTCCTTTGTATTGATTGAATTGGACAGCTGTCCGGTATAGCTCATGGCAATTTTCTCATACCATCTTTCTTTTCCGGCAGATTTCTTCCGTTTGAACGGATAGAAACGGCTGATAGATATATTCAAGTCAGGAAGCGTCATGGCAATAGTCGAGTCACGCATGTTCTGGGACAAGTTGGCCGTAGAGCTCAGCGTCATTCCGATAGACGAGAACGTAGTACTCCAGTTCACCGACGAAGTACGTGTTGACTGCGTGAGTGACTGCGGATTGTACATGCTGTTGAGATTGTTCCGCTCATAGCTTGATGTAGCGAAGTTCACACTTGCCGAGAGGCTGCTGAACGGATTGGCCTTACTGTCCTGCCTATGGCTCCACTGCAACTTGAAACTTTCCTGCCTTGCATAGTCCGGCATTCCCTTATCACCGGTTTTCGTGTCCTGATAGCTGAACAGGAAACTACCGCTGTATTTGTAGCGTTTTTGGTAGTTGCTGGCTGCGGATATCCCCCATGACCCTTTAGTGTAGATTTCCCCGAGCAGCTTCAGGTCCCATTTATCGCTCATTGCGAAATAATAGCCTCCATCACGCAAATAGAACCCACGGCTACTCTCATCACCATAGGAAGGCATGATGAAGCCAGAGGAATAGCTTTTGGTGAACGGGAAGAAGCCATACGGGATAGCCAATGGGAGAGGCACATCGGCGACAACGAGATAGGCCGGCCCGAAGACAACGTCCTTTCCCGGGCGCACCTTGGCTCTGGACAGGGCAATGTAGAAATCCGGATGCGTAGCGTCACAGGTCGTATATCTGCCATGTTGCAGGAATACGTCACCATTGTCGTTGCGTTTGGACAGTTCGCTGCGCAGGAACCCGTCCTCCTGCTGCGTATAGACATTACTGATAAGGCCTTTCTTTGTCTTGAAGTTGAAGGCCATGGTATCGCTTTCGTAGGCATCCTGCCCCATTGTGAAAACCGGTGTCCCCACCAGCCTGAGGCCAGTTGTGTCTGTCGTATCCTTAATACCCGTAGCATGGACCAGGCTACTGTCCAGACTCATATAGACGCGTTCGCTCTCCAGGTTCATGTTCTCGTACTTCACCTTAGCCTCACCGAAAAGATGTGCGCTGCGCGACTGGGCATCATAGACGATGGAATCTGCCGCCGTGAGGTCCACAGGGGAGTTTATACCGCTGGACTTCTGCCTGTTGATGGAGTCGAGCCGGATGGAGTCGTCTATATGCTTGTTGTAATGATAGATGGCCAACTGCAGCGAATCCATGAGCGTGGTATCTATCGGGAGGGTCTTCACGGAATCCGGCAATTCCTCCGCAGTCCTGTCCGTCGAGTCGCTGGCAGCCTTGGCCGACCTGGCCGTTTTCTTGCGTTGCGGGGAAGGCACGCCTGTACCGGCCATCACAAACATGATGGCACTCAACAAGAGGGCTATGAGCGTCTTTGTTCTCATTGGCGTGCAAAATTACGCAATAAAAGATGAATCGTTATCTGATTTCGTTATTTTTAACTAATTATGACCAGTCTATCCGACGCCCCCTGGCTTTTCGTGGCCTTTATCCGCCAAAACGTTCCACCCAGAGGTTGAACCGTTCCACGCACTGCGGTCCGAATTTCTCCAGGCTGCGGCGTGCCTGCTCTACAGTCTTGCAGGTGTCCGGCCTGCTTTTCGAGAAGAACTTGTCGGCATAGCAGATGATCTGTTCCTCCAGGGTTTCAGGCAGGAAGTCCTGCTGTGGAAGCGGCAGGTTCCTGTCCACGATGTCGGCCTTTGTCAGTCCTGTTCCCGTGTGGCGTTCGCAGACCCTTGCATGGCGTTCCATTCCCTCGGCCCTGAGCATTTCCGCCCCTATTCTTCCGTGGCAGATATAAGGCTGCGTGCCGAAACAGCATATCCCCGGTGCATCGCACCTGATGATGCCTATGTCATGCAGCATAGCCGCCTCGTAGATGAACTGCCGGTCCACCTCCAGATCCGGATGCAAAAAAACAATCTGTAGCGCGCGTTGCGCCACAGATTGACTATGAGTAAGCAATATCTGCTTCAGACGGCTTTCGCCTTCACCGTAATATTTGTCGATGATGCCGATGCAGTCCATTACTGTTCGCTGTTCTCACGCTCAATATAGGCCAGCACATCGCCTTTCTGCACCTTGCTGCCCTGTTTTGCGCCTATTTCCACGAGTTTTCCGCCGAGCGCGGCCTTCACCTCCACGAACTCGCCCCACGGAGCCTGTACATAACAGAAGGTGTCGCCTTCCTTGTACTCTTTCCCGATGAACGGTTCAGTAGCCGGTGTGCATTCGCCTTCGCCCTGGAACTCCCAGAACACCTGTCCTTTCACCGGCGATGCGATGGCATCGGCCTTGGCATGCTTGAATGCCGCAAGCTGCTCGGGCGACAGTTTGCTGCCGAGTTTCGCGTCCTTGGCAGCCTGCAGGTCGGCCAGGAAGTTTTTCTTGGCCTGTCCGCTCTTGTAGTTGCGGTACTGTTCGGGGTGCATGGCCAGTTCGAAGAGTTCCTCGTCGTCCTGTCCGTAGTCCCATCCGTTCTCGTCCATCTCCTTACGGAAATCATCGAGGGCATTGGGGATAAGCGTGTGCGGGTCGGCATCCGTGAACTCACGTCCCTGCTGCTGAGCCAATTCCACCAATACGGGATCGATGTCGCCGGGAATCTTTCCGCTCTTTCCGAGGATCATGCCCCACATGGAGTCGTCCATCATGACGAAACGTCCCTTGCCTTGCTCCATGGTAAGCAGGTTCATCAAGGCGATGTTCTTCACATACTGCGAGAACGGTGTCACCAGTGGCGGATAGCCCACGCGCGGCCATACATACTCCACTTCGTTGAACAGGTTCACGAGCATGTCGTCCATTGACAGTTCCTCCTCGCCCTTTTTCTTGCGTATGTTGTTGATTGCAGTGCGGATGCCGCCGAGGTCGGCCATCATCGATCCCATCATGCCGCCCGGCAGTCCACAGCCCAGCAGGAGCGAGGACATGTGCTTGTTGGCCGGGTTGATGAAATAGCCCAGCCACTCGTCTATGAATTCCTGGGTGAGCGAACGGGCCTTCATATAGGCGTTCATGTTGATTTCAGGCACGTCAAAGCCCTCGTTCTTCAGCATGCTCTGCACGGATATGATATCCGGATGCACCTTGCCCCATGACAATGGCTCGATGGCCGTGTCTATGATGTCGGCGCCGTTGTTGCAGACCTCCAGGATGCTGGCCATGGAGAGGCCGGGGCCACTGTGTCCGTGATATTCTATGATGATTTCCGGATGCTTGTCCTTGATGGCCTTGGTCAGCTTGCCGAGCATGGCGGGCTGACCGATTCCGGCCATGTCCTTCAGGCAGATTTCCTGTGCACCGGCTGCTATCACCTGGTCGGCTATGTTGCTGTAGTATTCCACGGTGTGCACGGGCGATGTGGTGATGCAAAGCGTGGCCTGGGGGGTCATGCCTGCCTCTGCCGCCCACTTGATGCTGGGAATGATGTTGCGCACGTCGTTCAGTCCGCAGAATATGCGTGGAATATCCACACCCTGTGCATGCTTCACCTTGTACATGAGCTGGCGCACATCATCGGGCACGGGATACATGCGCAGCGCATTCAGGCCACGGTCGAGCATGTGGGTCTTGATGCCCACCTCGTTGAAGGGCTTGCAGAATGCACGCACGGCATCGTTGGGGTTTTCACCGGCCAACAGGTTCACCTGCTCAAACGCGCCGCCGTTGGTCTCTACGCGGGCGAAGCATCCCATTTCTATGATTACCGGAGCGATGCGCTCCAACTGGTCCTTGCGCGGCTGGAACTTTCCAGACGACTGCCACATGTCTCTGTAAAGGAGACTGAACTGAATTTTCTTCTTCATATTTTGCTTGTCGTTTCTTGATTTTCGTTGAGAAGAGACCGGCCGTTTCCACACCTTATATATAACGGCCATCCGTCCCGAGTGTGCAAAGTTAAGACAAATTTGCCTAATGGGCAAACTTCTGTTCTTGATTTTTGACGCTCATGTATTTTTTCAACTTGTAAATCCGTAATCCTACACAGACCCACACGGACAGCCCTGCAGTGCTACCACCTAAGACCACCGCTGCAAGCAAAGAGCATCTTGCGGAAGTCGGTTCATCTGTCTTCATCCAACAACTCCAAGGCTCTCCTGAAGGCATGTTCAAAATAGTAGCCCTGCGCAAGCCTGTCGCTGACCTTGATGACATTCTGCCTCATGCTTTCATACTGGTCGGGGGTGACCGCCGCGAGCACGGCGTCTATATCGGTGAGAGAATCCACGGTCAAGCCTATGCCATTCTCCTCGACAAAACTGGCGAGTCCTGCTGTCTTTGAAAGAATGACTGGTGCATGGCAGCGCAGATAGAGCGATACTTTATGAGGATTGTTGTATGACATGTACTCACCTATCTTTCCTACCCCCCCCGCAAGAGACTCGCCATACCATGAGAGCCCGAAGTCGCCTGAATTGAGCTGCATGATTTTTGTGTCAACGGCATATCCTTCATATCTGGCGCGCGCTCCACTGCCCAGCAGTTCTTCGTGGTAGTTGTTGCCGTAGAGGTGAAGGAATGAGGACGAGAGGCGTGAGGCGAGCCTATAGACAAAAACGTTGCTTTTGGGGTTGAGGTTACCCAGGAAAAACATCGTCGGACACCGCCCTGAAGGTGAAGGGCGGGAGGATGCGACGGGATGGGGCGAGAGATAGTCGAAGATGCCAAGCGTGGTCAGTTTTGCGGGGCACCCCTGCTTTTCCAGCCATGCCTTCATCGTATCGTTGTGAGCGATGACCACATCGCTGTGTCCCAGTCTCCTCATCTCTTGCCCGGGAGTGAGCCTCTTACTGCGAAATGAGTTGAGGTCATGGATTTGGGTGATGACCTTCGCACCCTTCCAATGAGCGACATTACACAGGGACTCATAGTATTTCTTCAAGGGATACTGCAAGACAAGCACATCGTCGCGGCGGAGCAGGCACATCGCCTTAATCACCCCGCAGAGATTGCGCATGAAGTGTCTGACGACACCCCTGCCAACGCTATGGCTGAGTCCAAGATTGACAAACCCCATGCGCTGCATCGTTGTCTCAATGTCTGTCTTTGCCTTGTTGCCAGCAGAGGTCAGATCCCTGTAATTGCGGGAAATATAGCACCTTCTCATTTATATTTTTATGTATTGATGATGCAAAGTTATGTGAAAATATCGGATTATCGGACAATATGTCCCAATAACTTGAGAAATCCAAGGATTAGCCCAACCCACGCCAAAGCCCACGCTAACCCCTCACAAAGAGGAGGGGACGATTGTCTGATGGCATCCTTAAGGCCGGAAACGCCATTTGCCAGATTTTACAAAGTGTCAGTTTTTTTACACTTTTGCTTACACTTTGATTTTCCGGCCATTTCTGAAGAATCGGGCGAAAACGGATTTTCCCGCTGGCGCGCAAAATTTGAGTTTCTGAGGACTGTTTTATAAACCGTTGATAATCAACGGGATAAGTTTTTACGAATGTAAAGTGTTAACAAAAACCACCCGATTTTAACTTAAAATCATTTAAATTCGTGCACAAAACAGCCGGTTTGTGCAGTTTTCAGCCCCCTTTTTCCGCACTTTTGGCCGGAAAATCGCAGTTTTGAGGCCGAAAAACCTGAGTTTTTGCCCCAAAACAGTTAAGTTTTTCCTCAAAAACACTTAAGTGCCAAGACGAAAATAGTTAACTAATTTTCTGAAAACAGTTAAGTGTTTCCCCCCTAACACTTAACTGATTTTTCCGTTTTGTGCAAAAAACCGACAATTTACACTTATTAACATGGAAATTAGTCCCAAACAGCCATTTTTCCAAAACCGTGAAAAATCAAAGTGTCAGCAAAAAGGTTAAAATTCTGACATTTTGAAAAACACGTTTCCGGTATTTCCCTTCCTGAAATCTCCGGGAATATTCAAAAAAAATGATGCCGAGCGGACAGAATGCCACTTTTAATGCCTACATTTGCAACACGGACAAAAAAAGACAAGACCATACGATGAAAAGAATCCTTGCATTTGCAGCTGCCGTTCTGCTGGTTCTGGCACTTGCCCTGACGGGCGGCAGCATATACATGGTGCACTATGCGCTTGATGCCAGCGAGAACCACCGCGACACCACCGACCGCTTTGCCTACCCCAAGAAGATGTACCCCGAGATAGTGCCGTGGATAGACAGCCTGAGGGCTGAAGGCGCACTGCGCGACACGTTCATCACCACTCCTCAGGGCGAACGCCACCATGCCATCTACGCACGCCACCAACAGGCCAGAGGGCGCACTGCCATACTGGTGCACGGCTACAAGGACAGCTCGGAGGGCATGCTCTTCATAGCCTGCTTCTATCACAGGCTGTTCGGCTTCAACGTGCTGCTGCCCGACCTGCACGGACACGGGCTGAGCGACGGCGACGACATACAGATGGGATGGAAAGACCGCACCGACGTGCTGCGGTGGATGGATGTGGCCGAACGGCTGTTCCGCACGGAAGAGGGGGAGTCGCGCATGGTGGTGCACGGCATATCCATGGGCGCGGCAACGACCATGAACGTGGCTGGCGACACCACACCCGACTACGCCCGGTGCTTCGTGGAGGACTGTGGCTACACGAGTGCATGGGACGAGTTCGCCCACGAGCTGGACCGCCGCTACCACCTCCCCCCGTTCCCGCTGCTCCACGCATGCAGCGCGCTCTGCCGGATGAAGTACGGCTGGACATTCAGCGAGGCATCGCCACTGCATCAGGTGGCACAGTGCCACAAGCCGATGCTCTTCATCCACGGCATGGACGATGATTTCGTGCCCACACGCATGGTGTTCCCGCTGTTCAAGGCCAAGCCATCGGCCGTCCGGGAAGACAAGCGGCTCGTACTTGTGAAAGGAGCAGCCCACGCCGAGGCTTACCGAAAAAACCCCAAGGCATACATAAAGGCCGTGAAAGCATTCATCACACCCCACATTATGGAATAATTACACGGACCGGAATCTCCAAATCTGCCAATTTGTCTTGCGTTTGCGACATTTTGTCACCTCCATCCCCATTGGTACGCAACTTGCATAATGGAGGGTGAGGCCAATCGGAAGAGCAGCCTCAAGGACAATAAAAAGTTTAACAACAAATAAAAAAACAGGAGGTTATGATTATGATGCCGATTTACAGAAACTCATGGATTCCGGAAGTGTTCAACGACTTCTTTGAAACCAACAACATGCCAAGGGCAAACGCTACGGCTCCGGCCATCAACGTCAAGGAAACACAAGACGAATACATAGTGGAACTCGCCGCACCGGGAATGAAGAAGGAGGATTTCAACGTCAACATCAATGCCGACGGCGACCTGTCCGTCAAGATGGAAAGCAAGCGCGAGAACAAGGAAGAAGACAAGAAGGCCCACTATCTGCGCCGCGAGTTCTCCTACTCCAAGTTCGAGCAGACGCTCATCCTGCCCGATGACGTTGAAAAGGAAAAGATTTCTGCCCGCGTGGCCGACGGTGTGCTCACCGTAGAGTTGCCCAAGCAGAAACAAGAACAACACAAGGTGAGCCGCGAGATAGCCATCGGCTAACCCTGAACAGGCACACGCAAAAAAAGGAATCCCCGGACCCGCAAGAGCCCGGGGATTTTCGTGCATGAACGGCAAGAACCGAAAGAAAGCAGAAAAAAGGGAAGTTGTTTGCCCAATTCGCATTTTTGTGCTAACTTTGCAACTCGTATTTTTGATATTAATTTTTATACCTATATTTCATCGTGGCTGAAACAAAATACATCTTCGTCACCGGTGGCGTTGTGTCTTCGCTCGGCAAAGGCATCATCTCCTCGTCCATCGGAAAGCTCTTGCAGGCAAGAGGCTACAACATCACCATCCAGAAATTCGACCCGTACATCAACATCGACCCCGGAACGCTGAACCCCTATGAGCACGGAGAATGCTACGTGACCGTGGACGGCATGGAAACCGACCTCGACCTGGGACACTACGAACGCTTCACCGGCATACAGACCACCAAGGCCAACTCTCTGACCACAGGACGCATATACAAGGCCGTAATCGACAAGGAACGCCGCGGCGACTATCTGGGAAAGACCATACAGGTGATTCCGCACATCACAGACGAGATAAAACGCAACGTGAAACTGCTCGGGCAGAAGTACCACTACGACTTCGTGATCACGGAAATCGGAGGAACCGTGGGTGACATCGAATCGACCCCCTTCCTCGAAGCCATCAGGCAGCTGAAATGGGAACTGGGCAAAAGCGCGTGCTGCGTACACCTCACCTATGTGCCCTATCTCAAGGCGGCACAGGAACTCAAGACAAAGCCCACACAGCACTCCGTGAAAGAGCTGCAGAGCATCGGAATACAGCCCGACATCCTCGTGCTGCGCACGGAAAAGCATCTCAACGACGGTATCCTGAAAAAGGTGGCCAGCTTCTGCAACGTGGATGCCGACTGTGTGATACAGAGCGAGGACCTGCCCTCTATCTATGAAGTACCGGTAAGCATGCAAAGCCAGGGACTGGATGAAGCCATCCTGCGCAAGATGTGCCAGCCCATAGGCGAAAAGCCGTCGCTGGGGCCGTGGCGCAACTTCCTGGAGCGCAGGAAGAACGCCACAAAGGAAGTGGTCATCGGGCTGGTAGGCAAGTACGACCTCCAGGATGCCTACAAGAGCATCCGCGAAAGCCTCTCGCAAGCCGGGACCTATAATGACCACAAGACCATCATCAAGTTCATCAACTCGGAGAACATCACCGAAGCCAATGTCGGGAAGCAGCTCGAAGGCGTGGATGGAATCGTGGTGTGCCCCGGATTCGGACAGCGCGGGATAGAAGGCAAGATCACTGCCGCACACTATACACGCACACACGACATACCGACATTCGGCATTTGCCTGGGCATGCAGATGATGGTCATCGAATTCGCACGCAACGTACTGGGATACAACGATGCCAACAGCCGCGAGATAGACGAGAAGACACAGCACAACGTCATTGACATCATGGAGGAACAGAAGAACATCACCAACATGGGCGGAACGATGCGACTGGGCGCATACGAATGTGTGCTGAAGCAAGGCTCACGCGTCTTCAACATCTACAACCAGAGCAACATACAGGAACGCCATCGGCACCGCTACGAGTTCAACAACGACTACCAGCAGGAATACGAACGCAGCGGCATGCAGTGCGTAGGACGCAACCCGGAAAGCGACCTGGTGGAAATCGTGGAGATTCCCGGACTGAAATGGTACATCGGCACACAGTTCCACCCAGAATACCAGAGCACCGTACTCCATCCGCATCCCCTGTTCGTGGACTTCATCAAAACCGCCATAGAACACAAGAAATAACCGTAACGGACATTTTATTCATCACAACAAACAAAGAAGACACAAGTGGACAAGAATACCATTACCGGCTTCATTCTCATCGCAGCCGTACTGATAGGTTTCAGCATCTGGTCGCAGCCATCGGCCGAAGAACAGGCCGCAGCAATCAGACAGGACTCCATACAGAATGCCATGCGCCAACAGGCCGAGGAGAACAGGAAAGCCGCTGAACTGGAAAAGGCAGCACAGGCCAAGGCTGCCGTACAAAATGACTCTACAGCACTGTTCCATACAGCACTGAGCGGAAAAGCACAGGACATCGTGCTCAAGAACCGCAAGGTGGAACTGACACTCAGCACAAAGGGCGGAACAGTGGAAAAAGCTGTAATCAAAGGCTTCGAGAACAGGAAAGGCGAACCAGACGTGACACTATTCACGCCCGAAGACCAGCAGCTCAACTTCATGTTGCTGGCCAAGGAACAGAACATCATGACGGCCGACCTGTTCTTTGAACCGTCAGAAGTGAGCGACACAACCGTCACAATGACTGCAACAGCCGCAGACGGGAAAAGCCTGACACTGAGATACACATTAGGACAGGACTATCTGCTGCACATGCAACTGCAGACAACAGGAATGCAGGGACTGTTTGCACCGAACTACAACAAGCTCGACATTGACTGGAGTGACAAATGCCCGCAACAGGAGAAAGGTTTCATGTTCGAGAACCGGTACACCACCCTCACCTACCACAAGTCTGAAGGAGGAACAAAAAGCCTGAGCGAAAGCAAGGAGATAACAGATAAGACCGTGGAAGAGAAGACCGACTGGATGGCATTCAAGAACCAGTTCTTCTCGGCTGTGATGATTGCCAAGGACGACTTCGCCGAAAACGCATCGCTCACCAGCATCCCACAGGAAAAAGGTTCCGGCTATCTGAAGCAATACCAGGCCCGGTTGCGCACGTTCTTCGACCCCACCGGGAACAAGCCCACAGAACTGGATTTCTACTACGGACCCAACGACTTCCGGCTGCTCCAGAAAGTGGAAGACGAATGCAAGTTCGGGAAAGACCTGCAGATGCAACGCCTCGTGGACCTGGGATGGCCGCTGTTCCGCATCATCAACCGCTGGTTCACCATCTACGTGTTCGACTTCCTCACAGGCATGAACATCAATATGGGTATCGTGCTCATACTGATTACCCTTCTGCTGAAGCTCATCACCTTCCCGCTCGTAAAGAAAAGCTACATGAGCTCTGCAAAGATGCGTGTACTGAAACCGAAGCTCGAAGCTGCCACAGCACAATACAACAAGCCTGAAGACCAGATGCAGAAGCAACAGGCCATGATGGCAGAATACGCCAAGTATGGTGTCAGTCCGCTTTCCGGATGTCTGCCCATGCTCATACAGATGCCCATCTGGATTGCCATGTTCAACTTCGTGCCAAATGCCATCCAGCTGCGTGGGGAAAGCTTCCTCTGGATCAGCGACCTCTCCACATACGACCCGATTGTGGAATGGGGGACAAACATCTGGCTCATCGGCGACCACCTGAGCCTCACATGTATTCTCTTCTGTGTGGCCAACATACTCTATTCATGGATGACCATGCGCCAGCAACGCGACCAGATGGTAGGCGCACAGGCTGAACAGATGAAAATGATGCAGTGGATGATGTATCTCATGCCACTCATGTTCTTCTTCATGTTCAACGACTATTCATCAGGACTGAATTTCTACTATTTCGTCAGCCTGTTCTTCAGTGCAGCCATCATGTGGACGCTGAGAAAGACAACAGACGATGCCAAGCTGCTGGCCATACTCGAAGCCAAATACAAGGAGAATAAGGACAATCCCAAGAAAATGAGCGGACTGGCCGCACGTCTACAAGCCATGCAGGAACAGCAAATGGAACTGCAACGCAAACGCGAGGAACTGGAACGGAAAAGACGAGGATTCTAACATAACCAACGCAGATTACGCCGTACGGCAGAATGGAAGAAGAACCCATTCAGCGGACAAGACGACGTAATCTGCGTTTTTTCTTTTATATACACTATGCACAAATTCATCACACTTTTTTTATTGACTGCCCTAACCTTCTGCAGCAATATGGAAGCACAGAACATCATCGGAAAGAGCGACCTGAAACTCAAGAGTGACCTCATGACACCGGAAGCCCTGTGGGCCATGGGACGCATTGCTTCGGCATCGGCTTCGCCAGACGGAAAGACCATTGTCTATCAGGTGGGCTACTACAGCGTGAAGGAAAACAAAAGCCATCATGTACTCTACATTATGGATGCCGACGGAAAGAACCAGAAACTCCTCACCACTTCGGAAAAGAACGAGACTGATGCAGCATGGATTGAAAACGGACAACGCATAGCGTTCCTCCGAGACGGGCAGATATGGTCCATGAAACCGGATGGAACAGACCGCAAGCAACTGTCCAGGCAAGACGAGGAAATCGAGGGTTTCCTGTTCTCTCCTGATGAAAAGCATGTCATTCTCGTCCAGTCCATACCGTATCACGAAAGCATTGAAAAGAATCCGGACGATTTGCCCAAAGCCACAGGCAGGATTGTCAACGACCTGAACTACAGGCACTGGGACCGCTATGTGGAGTCTATCCGCCATCCGTTCATAGCCCATGTCACAGCAGACGGCATAATGCCGGGTAAGGACATGCTTGAAGGCCAGCCCTACGAATGCCCCATGGAACCGTTCGGAGGTATAGAGCAGCTGGCTTGGAGCACAGACTCCAAGAAAATCGCCTATACCA
Source organism: Prevotella sp. (assembly GCA_051875605.1). Classification (GTDB taxonomy): domain Bacteria; phylum Bacteroidota; class Bacteroidia; order Bacteroidales; family Bacteroidaceae; genus Prevotella. The sequence continues at coordinate 18,522 of JBJEHA010000086.1, forward strand.
TGCGCCCATACACTGGAGTTGCATACAGCATATCCACAGATTCCGACATATACCTCTATGACATAGAGAAGAACAGTACAGATAACCTGTGCAAATACGGCTATGAAGACACAAAGCTGCCCTTCAGACTAAACAGCGAGGACCGGTTCAATGTAAATCCTACAAAGTCGCTGAAGGACCAGAGCATCAACAACCTGAATGGATGGGGACTGGACAAAGACATGAACGTGGGCTACGACCAGAACCCTAAGTTCTCTCCTGACGGGCGATATGTTGCATGGCTGAGCATGGAGCGCAACGGATATGAAAGCGACCGCAACAGGCTGTGTGTATTTGACCTGGCCACCAAGGAGAAAAACTATGTCACGGAAAGCTTTGACTCGAATGTCGATGACTTCTGCTGGGCTCCAGACTCCAGGACCCTGTATTTTATCGGTGTATGGCATGCCTGCGAGAACATGTATCAGGCCAACCTGAAAGGAGAAGTGAAGCAGCTCACAGACGGATGGTGGGACTTCGGCTCGCTGCAGATGCTCGACAGCAAACGCATTCTTGCAGAACGCCATAGCATTTCACAGGCACCGGAACTGTTTGCCGTAACTCCGGCAAAGAAAGAGAAAGCCTCTACTGTAGAACAGCTGACATTCGAGAACAAGCACCTCTACGACCAGATGACCTTCGGCAAGGTGGAGCAACGCTGGGTGAAGACCACAGACGGGAAAGACATGCTCTGCTGGATTGTCCTGCCACCCCATTTCGACCCTGCAAAGAAATATCCCACCCTGCTTTTCTGTGAGGGTGGCCCGCAAAGCCCGGTGTCCCAGTTCTGGAGCTATCGGTGGAATTTCCAGATCATGGCTGCACACGGATATATTGTAGTCGCTCCCAACCGCCACGGCCTGCCGGGATTCGGAATGGAATGGAACGAGCAGGTGAGCGGCGACTGGACCGGACAATGTATGGACGACTATCTCTCAGCCATTGACGATGCAGCGGAAAACCTGCCCTATGTCGATAAGAACCGACTGGCTGCTGTCGGTGCCAGCTTTGGCGGATTCTCCGTCTATTACCTTGCCGGGCACCACGACAAACGCTTCAAGTGCTTCATTGCCCACGATGGGGCGTTCAACCTGGAATCCATGTACACGGATACAGAAGAGAACTGGTTCAGCAACTGGGAATACGAAGATGCCTTCTGGAACAAGGACATGAGCGAGAATGCACGCAAGACCTACGAGAACTCCCCACATCGCTTTGTCGACAAATGGGACACGCCCATCCTCTGCATACACGGTGAGATGGACTACCGCATCAACGCCAACCAGGGGTTCGGAGCCTTCAATGCAGCACGCATGCGCGGCATTCCGGCACAGCTGCTCATCTTCCCCGACGAGAACCATTGGGTGCTCAAGCCCCAGAACGGCATACTCTGGCAGCGCACCTTCTTCAACTGGCTCAACCGCTGGCTGAAGGACTAAGCAGGAACAGACAACAAAACAAATAACAACAACAAAATGACAGAAACCGTACAATCAATGACGGGAAGCGTACAGAAAACGCTTCGCGACTCGGCAGCCCTACGCTGGACGGCGTTGCTGCTCCTGGCACTGGCCATGTTCTGTGCCTACATCTTCATGGACATCCTTTCACCCATCAAGGACCTCATGCAAACCCAGCGCGGATGGGACTCCGACGCGTTCGGCACAATGCAGGGCTCAGAGACATTCCTCAATGTCTTCGTGTTCTTCCTCATCTTCGCCGGAATCATCCTCGACAAGATGGGAGTACGCTTCACGGCAGTGCTCTCCGGTGCGGTGATGCTTGCCGGTGCCATCATCAAGTGGTATGCCATCAGCGAGAGCTTTGCAGGAAGCGCGCTTGATGTGTGGTTCACCAACAACCTCAACCATATCCCGGTGTTCGAGCAGCTGGGCGTTTCACCGTTCTATGAGGGAATGCCTTCATCGGCCAAGCTGGCCGCCTGTGGCTTCATGCTTTTCGGCTGCGGGGCCGAAATGGGCGGCATCACCGTTTCGCGCGGAATCGTGAAATGGTTCAAGGGCAGGGAGATGGCGCTGGCCATGGGTTCCGAAATGGCACTGGCCCGTCTTGGTGTAGCCACCTGCATGATTTTCTCCCCGTTCTTTGCCAAGTTAGGCGGCAACGTCCAGGTATCCCGTTCGGTAGCCTTCGGTGTCGTGCTGCTCTGCATCGCCATGATCATGATCATCGTCTATTTCTTCATGGACAAGAAGCTGGATGCCCAGACCGGAGAGGCTGAAGAGAAAGACGACCCGTTCAAGGTAAGCGACCTCAAGCAGATCCTCACCAGCAGCGGCTTCTGGCTCGTATCGCTTCTGTGTGTGCTCTACTATTCCGCCATCTTCCCCTTCCAGAAGTATGCCGTGAACATGCTGCAGTGCAACCTCACGTTCACAGAAATCCCTGCCGACTCGTTCTGGGCCTCGACCTCCGTGACCATTGTCCAGTACGTAGTCATGCTCATTGTTGCCATTACGGCATTCATGTTCAACTTCCTGAAGCGCAAACAGCTCAGATACGCCGTCCTGTCGCTTTCCATACTGGCATTGGTCGTATATTGCTACATGGGCTACATGCGCCAGTCGGCCGAATCCATCTTTGCCGTATTCCCCCTGCTGGCTGTGGGCATCACCCCCATCCTGGGCAGCTATGTCGACCATAAAGGCAAGGCAGCAAGCATGCTTGTGCTCGGTTCGCTGCTCCTCATCGCCTGCCACCTCACCTTTGCCTTCATCCTGCCGCAGTTCAGGGGCAACCAGGTCGGCGGCGTAGTCGTGGCCTATCTCACCATCCTCATCCTCGGTGCATCGTTCTCGCTGGTTCCGGCTTCACTTTGGCCGAGCGTGCCCAAGCTTGTGGACAAGAAGATCATCGGGTCGGCCTATGCACTGATCTTCTGGATCCAGAACATCGGCCTCTGGCTGTTCCCGCTGCTCATCGGCAAAGTCCTTACAGCCACCAACGAGGGCGTGACCGATGCCACGAACCTCGACTACACGGCTCCGCTCGTCATGCTGGCCGGACTGGGTGTGGCTGCACTCTTCATAGGGCTTATCCTCAAGGTAGTGGACAGAAAGAAGGGGCTGCATCTGGAAGAGCCGAACATCGTGGAAGAAAAAGACTGAGTACAAGAGAGGCATATACCCTAAGAAAATGAGGTGCATTCCGCAAATCCTGTGGAATACACCTCATTTCCTTTTCTGCCTTCCCGGTTCAGAGCACATCCGTACACAGCACATTGTCAGAAGTCCGTGAGATGCGCAGATGGTAGCGGCCGTTATATTCAATGGTCATAAGCCGCTGCTGCTCACCCGGTTCCGGCGACAGCGCAAGCGAAAGATGCCCCATGGTGCGGCGCAGGTTGAGCTCCACACACGGATGCAGCAGGAAACCCTCGCCACGGAAGCCACGCACCACCATCATGTCCACGCCGAAACATCCGCGATAGAAACGCGGAAGAGACTGTCCGAGAATCTTCTCTATGCCTGTGCGCACCTGATAAAGCAGTTCCGGCTCCACATAGCGCATCAGCATGCGGCACTTGTCCTGCTCCGTGGCACAGATACTGCCCTCGTATGCACCGGCCCGGGTCCTGAACAGGGAGAGTCCGCGGTAAACCACCTTCCCGTCGTCGCCAATGCAGAACTCCATGGCAAAATCCTTCACCTTGTCATAATACGGCTCTGCCATCAGCCCTCCCTGCTGGCGGATGATATTGGCACACCATCCTTCCTGCGATGGCGTGAGCGAACCGTCCACGTAGCGCACCCCTCTGCCACTGCAGCTCCAAGGAGCCTTCAGCACGCATCTGGAATAGGTCATGATGAAACGCCGCACCTCCCGCTCGTCCTGACAATACACCATGTGGCCCACCAGTCTGCGGTCTGACGGGACAAGCATGGACAGGAGCACCGTAGCCGCAAAACGCCGGTTGCTCACACTGCGCAGGTCGGCCAGCTGACTGTCATCAGGCAGGAGCGGTTTCAGCCCGGAACAGCATTTCCCGAGCCTGTATGCCAACGGCTTGTCCCATCCCCATACATCCAGCTTCAGCGACTTGTCCATGACAAGCGGCAGTCGTGCCAGGTCACCAAACGACAGGTAGAGCACATCGGCAGCATACTTCCGGACATGCCTCACGGCCTCTACGGCAGCCTCCACATCGTCCACCAGCACCACATCGCCATCATCGGCATACAATGCCGGAAGAAAACCCAGGTCGGCCCTCATGCGGCGCGCGGCATGGGGCGGCGTATAGGCCGTCCGTCCGGAAGCAAGCGCCAGGTCATGGTCCGGATTAAAGACATGTATTCTCATACTGCAAAGTTAGCCATTTCCCGTGTAACCGGAAACCATGACCAGGCAAAAAGCGCCTTTTGCCCCATTGAAGCACACTATTTCCCACAATCAGCACAGCCGCGGACCCTTGCCGGACAGCATCAGCGCCCTGTAAACAGCCATTCCGGGAACCCTGCGGAACACGTGAAAGGCAAAAGCGGGAAAAGCGAAGTGAAAAGTCCGGGAAAGCGAAGTGTTTTCTTCGGAAGTGCGAAGTGCAAACTGTAGTTCACGCCGTGAACACTATATTTCACAGTGTGAACACTATATTTCACGCCGTGAACACTATATTTCACGCCGTGAACTACAGTTTGCACTTCGCACTTCCGAAGAAAACACTTCGCTTTCCCGGACTTTTCACTTCGCTTTTCCCGCTTTTGCCTTCACTTCTTCCAGTCCATCCTCCCTTATTTCATAATTATCCACTAACTTTGCAGGGACAATGGTTTACCTAAATTCTCACAAAAGCATGCGAAGAATCATTTTCCTGTGGCTGCTCTGCATGGCAACAGTCATGTCCGGCGCGCAGGTCCCGGAAAAAGGACGGCTGGAAGCCAAGCGCAAGGCCGTGCCGGAAAGCTACAACTTCTGGATCTACACACCTGCCGACTATGAAGACGACACCCATCCGCTGCCGCTGGTGCTCTTCCTCCACGGTGCAAGCCTGTGCGGCAACAACCTGAACAGGGTGAAACGCTACGGGGTGCTCGATGCCATAGAGCGGGGAAAGATTGTCCCCACGCTCGTACTGGCCCCGCAGAACAACGGCGGCGCATGGAATCCGGAAAAGCTCAACAGACTGCTGCAGTGGACCGAAGAGCACTACCGCGTAGATACGACACGCATCTATGTGCTCGGCATGAGCCTGGGCGGCTACGGCACAATGGACTTCGTGGGCACCTATCCCGAAAAAGTGGCCGCGGCCATGGCCCTTTGCGGCGGATGCTCACTACGTGACATGAGCGGACTGGGGAAACTGCCGCTATGGATCATGCACGGAACTGCCGACCGCGCCGTCAGCGTGAAACAGTCGCAGAAGGTAGTGGACTATCTTCAGGAAAACCAGGCCGACAGCCTGCTGCGCTATGACTGGGTACAGGGCGGCTCGCACGGCATCCTGGCCCGCCTGTTCTACATGCAGAAGACCTACGACTGGCTGTTCTCGCATTCCACCAAGGACGACCCACGCACCATAGACCGCACCTTTGACATAGACATCAATGACATCAAGCAAAGCTACGAGGAACTGAGATGGTTCAACCGGATGTATGAAAACGACTGAACCTGCCGACAAGAATCACATGGCCAAGGGTGCACTGCTGCTCCACTGCTTCCGCACCGCCCTTCCCTCGACATGGAAGAGCACATCGTGGCTGCTCAAGCTGATGATTCCCATTTCGCTTGCCGTGACGCTGATGCAGTATTCCGGCATTCTCGCATGGCTGGCACGCTACCTCAATCCCTTGTTCATCCACCTCGGACTGCCTGGAGCATCTGCAGTCATATTCCTTTCCGGAGCCGCAGCCGGAACCTATGCGGGCATCGCTGCCATGATGTCCATACCGCTCACCATGAAACAGGCCACCATCCTGTCGCTCATGATAGCCCTCTGCCACGCGCTGCCCATGGAGTGCGCCGTGAACCGCAAGACCGGTTCGTCGTTCTGGAAGATGGGGGCCGTACGCATCGTCATGGCCCTGGCCTGCGCGCTCCTGCTCAACATCCTGCTCCCAGAACTCCAGGGCATGTACATCTATCTCGGCGCACCTGATGACAGCACACCGGGACTGGTGCTCCGCACATGGCTGTGGTCACAGGTGAAAATGGGGCTGATGGTTTTCCTCATCATCTACCTGCTCATGGTGATGCAGCGCGCCATGGAAGCCTACGCGCTGCTGGCTCCCCTATCGCGCATGCTCTCTCCGCTCATGACTCTTTTCGGCCTTCCCCAGAAGGCAGCCTACATGTGGCTAGTGGGCAACGTGCTCGGCATCAGCTACGGTTCGGCCGTAATGCTCGAACTGGAGGAAAAAGGCATCATATCGCGCGAAGAAGCCAATGACGTGAACTACCATCTCATCATGAACCACTCACTGCTCGAGGACACCATCGTGTTTGCCCTGACCGGCATATCGGCAGCGCTCATCGTCACCACACGCATATCCTTTGCCATGATTGTGGTATGGGGCCGCAGGCTGTCGGTCAGGCTGAGGTCCGGAGCAGGATAAGACCATTCAGGACAAGGCACATAAAAAGCCGGAGACCGCATGGACAGAATCCACACCGTCTCCGGCTTCTTCTTTCAGTAAGGCCTCTCCCGGCCTACTTCTTCTGATTCAGTTTCTCAAGTGCCTTCTGAGCCGCAGAATTCACGGCATCAGTGGCCTTCTTGCTTGCATTCTCGACAGCTTCAGTGGCCTTCTGGTTGGCCTCCTCGCGCTTTGCCTCTGCATTAGCCGCAGCCTCCTGCTTTGCAGCCTCAACCTTCTGTACAGCAGCTTCCTTGGCATTGTCCACCGCAGTATTGGCAGCATTCTCCACATCACTCTTCACAGCCGAAGCAGCCTCTGCCGCCGAATTTTTCACATTGGTGGGCAGGTTCTTCACAGCCTCGATCAGGTCAACCACAGTCGCATTGCCCGAAGTCACGTTCTGCAGTTCTTCAGCATGCGTATTGATGAACTCCTGTACCTGTGAGGCATAGGCATTGGCCTCCTCGGTCTTCCCGGCAGCCACCAGTTCCTCATACTTGTTCTTCACTTCCTCGATTGTGCTCTTCACACCCTCGGCATCCATGCCCTGCAATTGTCCGGCAAGCGTCTCGCCCAGTGCCTGGGCCTCTTCAACAGCCGTTTCCACTTCCGTGCCTACGGCCGTGCTGTCTGCTTCATTCACAGGCGCTGCCTGTTTGTTTCCACACGCTGAAAACATCATTGCGGCCATTGCAAAAGCCATTACAAGAATCTTCTTCATTTTTGTTTTCCTTTCTTTTTGATGGTTAATATGAACTTTTCTGAACTTGAAAAAAAAGGCCATTCCCCCTGAAAAAGAGAATGGCCAGTTTGTCTATGTACCGGAACCTGCCGATGCAGACTCCATGCGTTTCTTCAGTTCATCCGGATTATTCGTTGCTCCAGTCTTCCTGGCTCTTGCGGATATAGCTCTTGTAGCGAAGCTGTGCCATGCGCTGTGCTTCTGCAAAGAGTTCCTCAGCCTCTTCCGGATAAGCCTTCTGCACGGAGAGGTAACGCACCTCACCCATAAGGAAGTCATGGAACTTGCTCCAGTCAGGCTCCTTCGAGTCGAGTGAGAACGGGTTCTTTCCTTCCTCTGCAAGCAGCGGATTGTAACGCCACAAGTGCCAGTATCCACACTCCACAGCCTTAGCTTCCTCTGCCTGGCTCTTGCCCATACCGCCCTTGGCCTTCAGACCATGGTTGATACACGGAGCATAGGCAATGACAAGCGAAGGTCCGGGATAGGCTTCAGCCTCCCTGAGCGCCTTGAGGCACTGTGCCTGGTCTGCGCCCATGGCAATCTGTGCCACATACACATAGCCATAGGTCGTGGCAATCATGCCGAGGTCCTTCTTGCGGATACGCTTGCCCTGGGCTGCGAACTGCGCGATGGCGCCAAGCGGAGTAGCCTTGGAAGCCTGTCCTCCGGTATTGGAATAGACCTCTGTGTCAATGACGAAGATGTTAACGTCCTCACCGGATGCGATAACATGGTCGAGACCACCATAGCCAATATCATAGGAAGCACCGTCGCCACCGATAATCCACTGGCTGCGCTTCACAAGATAGTGGTCCAGCGTCTGCAGTTCCTGGCAAACAGGACAGCCCTTGGCTGCACTCTCTGCAATCAGCGGCTTAAGTCTGGCTGCAGCAGCCTTGGAAGCCTCTGCATCATCCTTACCTGCAATCCATTCACGTGCAGCCTCCTTGTATTCCTCAGAAGCCTTGTCACTTTCAATCATCTTGTTGAGCAACATGACAATGCGTTCCTTCATCTTCTTGTTACCGAGAGCCATACCCAGACCGAACTCACAGAAGTCCTCGAACAGCGAGTTGTCGAAAGCCGGGCCCTGTCCCTTTTCGTTGGTCGTGTACGGTGTTGACGGAATGGAAGCCGAATAGATGGAAGAACAGCCTGTGGCATTGGCAATCATCTCACGGTCGCCGAAGAGCTGGGAGATAAGCTTCACATAGGGAGTCTCTCCACAGCCTGAGCATGCGCCAGAGAATTCAAACAGCGGCTGTGCGAACTGCGAGTTCTTCACGTTCAGTTTCACATCGACCAGATCCTGCTTGCTCTTCACGTTCTTCACCAGATATTCCCAATTTGCAGCTTCCTGCTTCATGTCGGGTGCATCAGGATTGAAAGGCACCATAGTGAGAGCCTTGCCCTTCTTCGGATTGCCCGGACAGACATCAGCACAGTTGCCACATCCAAGACAGTCGAGCACAGAAGGCTCTATGACGAAGTGCATACCCTTCATGGTGGCCGGAGCCTTCATTTCAAGCGTTGTTCCGCTGAATCCGCCAAGTTCCTCGTCTGTGAGAACGAAAGGACGAATAGCTGCATGAGGACATACGTATGCACACTTGTTGCACTGGATACAGTTTTCTGCATTCCAGGCCGGAACAAAAGCCTCTACACCGCGTTTCTCGAACGCAGCAGTGCCGTTCTGCCAAGAGCCGTCCACCGTGTCGTGCTTCACGAAATCGGAAACCTTAAGCAAGTCGCCGGCCTGTGCATTGATAGGCCTTACAAGCTCTTTGATGAAAGCGGGAGCATCGTCCTCTGCCTTCACATCATCAGCAAGGCTTGCCCATGCCGGGTCAACTGTGAGCTGCTTGTATTCGCCTCCTCGGTCCACGGCTGCGTAGTTCTTGTCAACGACATCCTGACCCTTCTTGCCATACGACTTCACGATGAACTTCTTCATCTGCTCTACAGCCAGGTCCACGGGAATAACACCTGTAATGCGGAAGAACGCGCTTTGCAGGATGGTGTTCGTACGGTTGCCCAGACCTATCTCCTGTGCAATCCTGGTAGCATTGATATAGTAAACCGTGATGTTGTTCTGGGCGAAATAGCGCTTCACCTTGTTCGGGATGAAGTTCACCAGTTCCTCTCCATCGAAGATGGTGTTGAGCAGGAATGTACCGTTCTTCTGCAAGCCGCGCGTTACGTCATACATGTTGAGGTAGGCCTGTACGTGGCAAGCAACGAAGTTAGGCGTATTCACCAGGTAAGTGGAGCGGATCGGTGTGTCGCCGAAACGCAGGTGAGAGCAGGTGAATCCTCCCGACTTCTTCGAGTCGTAGGAGAAATAAGCCTGGCAATGCTTATCGGTGTTGTCGCCGATAATCTTCACCGAGTTCTTGTTGGCACCTACAGTACCGTCTGCTCCCAGACCGTAGAACTTGGCCTCGAAAGTACCGGCACCGCCCATGGGAATCTCTTCCACTGCTGGCAGGGATGTAAAGGTCACATCGTCCACGATGCCCACTGTGAAGTGGTTCTTGGGTTCGTTCAGTGCAAGGTTGTTGAACACGGATATGATCTGTGCCGGGGTGGTATCACGCGATCCCAGACCATAGCGGCCACCTACGATAAGCGGACGGCTCTCCACGTCATAGAATGCGCTCTTCACATCGAGGTAGAGCGGTTCGCCCTCTGCACCGGGTTCCTTCGTGCGGTCAAGCACAGCGATGCGCTTCACCGTCTTGGGCACTGCTGCCAGCAAGTGTTTCACGGAGAACGGCCTGTACAGGTGTACGCTTATCATACCTACCTTCTCGCCATTCCCGTTCATATAGTCGATGGCCTCCCTTGCAGCTTCTGTTGCCGATCCCATGAGGATAATCAGCCTGTCGGCATCCTCTGCGCCATAGTAGGAGAATAGATGGTATTCACGGCCTGTGATGCGGCTCACCTCACCCAGATAGTGCTCCACCACTTCGGGCACAGCGTCATAGGCGGCGTTGCATGCCTCGCGGTGTGTGAAGAAGGTCTCCGGGTTTTCTGCCGTTCCGCGGGTCTGCGGACGTTCCGGTGTGAGCGCGCGGTCGCGGAAACGCTTGACATCGGCCTCGTCCACCAGAGCAGCTACATCCTCCTGCTCCATCAGCTCAATCTTATGGTACTCATGCGATGTACGGAAGCCGTCGAAGAAGTTCACGAACGGTATGCCCGTCTTCAGTGTAGCCAGATGGGGTACAGCCGTGAGATCCATGACCTCCTGTACAGAGCCAGAGCAGAACATGGCGAAGCCGGTCTGCCTGCAGGCCATCACATCCTGATGGTCGCCGAAGATACACAGCGAGTGCGATGCCAGCGTACGTGCCGATACGTCGAACACGCAGGGGAGCATCTCACCGGCAATCTTGTACATGTTGGGAATCATGAGCAGCAAGCCCTGCGATGCAGTGAACGTCGTGGTCAGCGCACCTGCCTGGAGCGAACCGTGCAGCGCACCTGCGGCACCGCCTTCCGACTGCATTTCCTGCACGCTCACCGTCTGTCCCCAGAGGTTCTTACGGCCACGTGCTGCCCATTCGTCAACATGCTCCGCCATAGGCGAAGATGGCGTGATGGGATAGATGGCTGCCACCTCGCTGAACATGTAGCTGATGTGTGCGGCAGCCTCATTACCGTCACAAGTGATAAACTTTTTTTCTTTTGCCATATTTTCCTTTGTTTTTATATGAAAAATGTATAAAGTCTCGATTGTTGTCTCCTGAAGTCTGTTTTCAGTAGAGGAATCCGAACATCCACAGAGGGATGCGGTTGTCCTTGCCCACTTCCGTGTTGTAGCGTGCATAGACCGTATCCTGAACATATCTCTGCCTTTGTTCCGCAGCATCGGCCACACGCAGCTTCAGCCTGCCATCCACCAGGTAGTGACTGTCCTTGGGTTCCTGGCACACCTCATGGTCCTTCCAGAGCATGTTCACCAGGAACGACTCCATGAGGTCCTGTGTCTCCACCTTGCTGGGATAGATGGCATACATCAGGTTCGGGTTGTACAGCATCACCTTGGCCGGTTTCTTGGGATAGGACTCACCGGGCGCATAGACCATGTTGAGCAGACGGGCATCGGCCAGATACTTGATGTAGTTCATCACCGTGGCCCGGCTGGTATCTATTTCGTGGGCCAGCTGGCTGATGTTCGGTGCTTTCGGGCCATCCACGGCCAGCAGATAGAACAGTTTCTTGATTCTGGTGAGGTATTTCAGCTCAATCTGCTTGATGAGCAGGATGTCCACCTCTATGGTCATGTTCATGGTCTTGAGCAGGTTCTCCGAATAGTTGCGCTGTTCCAGGAAGAAGGGATAGAAGCCATGGTGTATGTAGTCGCGGAAGAGCGACATGGGACTTGCCTTGGGCAGCACTGTCCGTGCCAGCCGTTCATGGTTTGCAAGCAGGTCCTCCAGTGTCCATGGCTCAAAGCTGCATCCGGTCTTCAGGTTCAGGAATTCCCGGAACGACAGCCCCCTGAGGCTGTAACTGCTCACGATACCGTTGAGTTCCGGGTTCTCTTCCTTCAGCCTCATCACATTCGACCCTGTGAACACTATGCTCAGCTGAGGGAATCTGTCGTAGCAGGCCCTCAACTCACGGCTCCAGTCCGGCTGCTTGAACACCTGGTCTATGAGGAGCACCCTTCCACCGCCTTCCACGAAACGCTGTGCAAAATCGGTGAACCCGCGACCCTGAAAATAGAAATTGTTCATGTTCAAGTAGAGGCATTGCCTGTCGCCCAGCTTGAAGTGCTCCTTGGCATATTGCAGCAGGAAAGTGGTCTTGCCCACTCCCCTGGTACCCTTTATGCCTATAAGCCGCTGGCTCCAGTCTATCTGGTCCATCAGCTTTCTCCTGATGGGCGCATTGGTATGCTCCACCAGATAGGCGTGTGTTCTGAAAAATGCCTCCATGCTTGCTAACGTTCCGGAGCCGCAGATGCAGCGTGCCCGCCGATGCGGCGCGTGCTCCGGATGCAAAGATACTACATATTTCCCGATTTGCAAACCCGGCATTGCAAAAATCTCCACATTTTTTTGTCGCGTCTCGAGCCTGGACAAGCCCTGCCTCGCCCATCAGGCTTGCCGGGAACGCTCCTGAAAGTGCAGTTCAGGGCCGAAAGCCCGTTTACACGGCTTTACAAAATGTCACGATTTTAACGTTTTTGCTTACACTTTGATTTTCAGGCCATTTCCAAGAAACCGGGCGGATGCGGATTTTTGCGTGCCAGCACAAATTTCCGGGTCCAGGAGACATACCTTGCAAACCATTGATAATCAACTGGATAAGTTTTTAAAGACGTAAAGTGTTGATAAAAATGGTCAGTTTTTAACATAAAATACGTTAAATTCATGCACAAAACAGCCGGTTTGTGCAGTTTTCAGCCCCCATTTTCCGCACTTTTGGCCGGAAAATCGCGGTTTTGAGGCCAAAAAACCTGAGTTTTTGCCCCGAAACAGTTAAGTTTTACC
>JBJEHA010000087.1:0-30723 GCA_051875605.1 Prevotella sp.
TATGAATTGACCAGGCAAGCCACGCTCATCAACCTTTGTGCGCACTGCATCCCATAGCATTGGGGCATCTTGCCATTCATCTATCAAGCGAGGCACTTCCCCTTCTAATAAGAATGAGGGCTTGGTAATGGCTGTAGCCAAATATTCTTCACGATGGTCAGTATCTTGTAAACTAATAACACTATTGGCTAATTGCTTGGCAGTGGTGGTCTTGCCACACCATTTTGGTCCTTCAATGAGCACTGCTCCCATTGCTTTTAGATGCGCTTTAAGTCGCAAGTCAAAGACTCTATTTAGATATGCCATATTCGATTTTGTTTTATGCTGCAAAGGTACTCATTTTAATTTGATTATCAAACGTATTTTAAGTTTTTGATGTGTTTTATTTTAAGTTTTTGTTGTAATCTATTTATAATTTTTGAGGTATTTCATTTGTAGTTTTTGGGGCGTTTTGTCATGTGTTTTTGTGGTAAAGCACTACCTTTTAATAAGGTAGGCTGCACCTCGGGAATACAAAACAAAACTTCGTATTTGTTTTGATATTCCGCTCATTTGCACTACCTTTGCAGCAGTTGAGTGCGTGTTTGCTTATCGTTGCTTATTTCCATATTTGCAGCACATTTGCAGCACGCTCACGCAAATGGCTTGTTTAATAACGGTTTGCATTTCGAGGAGGTCAAATGAGACGCATAAGTAAAGACATAACAAAACACTATCAAATGGCGTGTAGCTCTGGTGAGTTACACGCCATTTGCTTTTTATAGGCTCATGTTTTCTATGTGCTTATTCCCCCTTTTTTTACGGCTTTTTTGTTACATGCTTGTAGCAAGACTTAATGGTAGATAAGGTTGGACATAAACATACTTAAACATACATATAAGACTTAGTAAAACTTAAAAGTAGAAAACATGGCAAATTTAGGAATTGAAATCAAGAGAAAATGCCCGATTTGCGGCAAGGTCTTTATTATTAAGACGTTAGACAGCGTTTACTGCTCTCCGAAGTGCAGCAAAGTAGCAAACAAGCGTAAGAAGGACAAAGAGAAAAAAGAAGCCTTATTTGCTACATATGCGCAACAAGTCCCAGATATTCGCGAGTACTTGACTGCTCGGCAAGTTGTTGCTATATACGGAATTGAGCGCAGTACACTGTACCGTCTGGCCAAATTAGGCAAGATTCCCTGTATTAATCTAGGCACAAGACTGATGCGTTTTAAGCGTTCAGAACTGGACTTGTTATTTCACTACAGAAGAGACTTGAAAGAAGCAAAAGAACTTCCGCAAAAGAAACTCTACAGTCTTGAACCCGAAGATTGCTATACCATCGGAGAAGTCTGCGAAAAGTATCATATCAACGACAGTTCCGTTTGGACGCATGTCAGAAAGTACTCCATTCCCTCCCGTCAAATCGGCAACTATGTGTATGTTCCAAAAGAAGAAATTGATAACTTATATAAATCAGAAGAATTATGAGAAAACCTTTATTACACACTAAAGTGACGGTTAAGCTCCGCAAGTCGGACTACCGTGAAGAGTGGTACCTCTACACAAAGTCGTACCCAGTTCGTAATCCAGGCAGCACTAAGCCTAAGAGAGTCATCGAAGCGGTCAACCGTATCATCACCACTCCAGTATGGGACACAACTGCTATAACTGGCATTGATGAGGATGGAAACTACAAGTACAAACCAAAGCGAGACGCCAACGGTATCATCCAATGTGTCTCACAGCCAGACAAGGAGGCATGTCGATATGCCGACAAGGTGCGAGCCTTGCGCCAACAGGAATACGACACTGCTGTGGTGTATTCCGATAGAGAGCAGGAAATGATTGCACAGAACGAACGTTCGGAACAGGATTTCATTGCTTATTTCAAAAGCATCATTTACAATTAGATGGCAAAGATAAAAAAATAATCACTATAAATGTAGGAACAATCAAAAAACTGAAATATTTTACCTGAAATTTGATTAAAAGACCAATCTATTGATGCTTATACGACAAATTCACACATCCATTATATATTAAATACTCGAAGCTCCGCATCTGAACACGGTTTAATTTGTCGTTAATTTGCTGGAGAAAAAAGACATTGGAATATGGTTCGGATAGAAGTTCGATAACAGGTTCGGGAACAACCGTAAAAAGTTCGGGAACATCCACGCAATAGTAACAAGCATAAACCCAAATCGGTCATTAGAGAAGTCAACCGTCTAATTTCTAATGGCGGTCATTAGAAAATCATTATTATAAGCTATTGGTTTCCAATAAGTTTGTATCTTTACCACGTAAATAATGGAACTGTTATGCTGGAAGACCTACAATTACGCTTTACCGACAATGAGATTTCTCCATGGGGAGGGCTGACATTATTGTTCAAGATGTTGGAGCGGTGCGACATGAAAGCCGCCTTGGCTGCATGTCCCCTGCCCAAACAAGGGTCAAACCGTGGGTACTCGCCCGAACAATTGATATACGGACTGTTCGCGGGCGTGTGGTGCGGTGCATCGTGTTTCGAGCAACTTGAAATTGTCCGCCACGACAGATGTCTCCGTAAGATACTCGGTTGGAGTCGCGGTGCCGGTCACAAATCCTATATGAGGTATTTCGACAAGTTCTCACAAGCTGACAACCAGCGCGTCTTCACTAATCTGCACCAGTGGTTCTTTGGTAAGTTATGCTTCGACAACTATACTTTGGACTTTGACTCTACCGTGGAACAGCGGTGCGGTGAGCAGGAGGGAGCAGCCAAGGGGTACAACCCGAAGCGTCCGGGACGGCAGTCGCATCATCCACTACTGGCTTTTGTGGCGGACCTTCGCATGATAGCTAACTTTTGGCTTCGCCCAGGCAATACTTCCGCATCGGCCAATTTCCTGTCCTTTCTTGAGGACACCCTGGAGAAATTGCATGGCAAACGAGTTGGTCTTATCCGTATGGATAGTGGTTTCTTTAGCGACCATATAATGAAGACGTTAGAGGAAAAGGAACTCAACTATATCATCGCCTGTCGGTTCAACAACCGCATCAAACATCAGCTTGTCTATGAACGGAAATGGGCGAACGTGGCACCGGGACTGGATATAGCAGAGGGTACATATCAGGGACTTGATTGGGAAAACGGACGGAGAATCATCATGGTGCGCCAACGTATTGACGAGCGTCCCAAGGCTGCCGGCAAACAGATACGTCAGGTGGAACTTTTCCCTGATGTAGCCGACCTTTCCAATTATCGGTACAGCTGCTTCGTTACCAACATGGCATTGCCAATGAAAGTTATTTATGATACATATCGCGGACGTGCTGACTCGGAGAATCGAATCAAGGAAATCAAATACGACTTTTCTGTCAACAAATTCACCGTACACGGATTTTGGGCGAACGAAGCCTGCGCGAACTTCATCATCATGGCGTATAATCTTTACTCTCTCTTCAGACTTGTCATGACCAACAACCGAAGTCATCCGTTTATGAAAAGTATAAGGTATTCTTTGCTGGCCATACCAGGATACATCAGAAAAAGCAAGGACAAGAAAGTGTTGTATCTGGCAGATCACTGACAGCAAGAAAAGCCTTCAAAGGTATATGGGAAGCCATGGATGACCTGGACTTCCCATACTACGCGTGAGTTCTAATGGCCGATTTGGGATAAAACATATAAAACGTCGATTTAAGTTCGAATTTTGTTCGAATTTTGCGATAAGATAGCAAAATAAGAACTTAATACATGGTATGAAATCGATTTAAACTTTCTTCTGTCAGATTAGCAGTTTTTCCATCTAAGTCTTGGTTGAATGAAGAAAACTTACCATCTTTGTAGGGTGAAATCATCCCGGGAGATAAAAGGCACGTAGTGACCGATGCCTGAGCCATGCCGCGGATGCTATAGCTGAAACGCGAGATTACACATGTATTAACCACTAAAAATCATTCACATTATGGAAGTAAAAGAAAAAGTCCTGGCGACAATGAAAGAGGCTGGTACGCCTCTTAATGCCGGAAAGATTGCGGAACTCAGCGGCCTCGACCGTAAGGAAGTGGACAAAGCCATGAAGCAGCTGAAGGAAGAGGGTGCCATTGTGTCTCCTGTACGCTGCAAGTGGGCTCCTGCCGAGTAATCCGGATTTCCCTCTTACCCATAGCTCCGCTAACGGTGCTTTCAGAAACCCACTGTTAGCGGAGCTTTTTGCTGTTTCCCGCTTTTCCATCCATAGGACCTACCTGTCCACTGCAGTCCTGCATGTTTTTCCTGCCATACTTTTGGGGAATCGACAGGGAAAGCGTATTTTTGCAGGGAAAACGAAACAGACCTGCAATGAACCGAACTGATACATGGAACGAGAATTACGAACAGCTTTGGCTTTTCGTGTCCCAGAACCATCGGGGACCTTCACGCCATCGGCTGGAAGAACACCGTATGCTGAACTGGCTGAAGTTCAACCGCAAGAAGCTGAACAAGAACGAACTGAGCGATGAGAGGAAACAGAAACTCGAACAGCTTCAGGAGTACATCCGTTCATTCCACCGTGTGAACCAGTATTGCTGAAAGCTCCGCCCTGCAGACAGGTGAACGTGAAAGCGCGCCTGGAAGCGATGCACTGAACCGACCTGTGACAAAGGAAAGAGGATATGCCAGTTTTTACACTGCATATCCTCTTTTCCTGTTTTTCCCTGGTATAAATGAAGCATGTCCTTGTTTCTGTACCCCTGCCTATTTTGCAGCCGACCCTATGCGGTTGATGGCATCCTTACCGGCACCGGTGCCTTTGTACTTGCTGCGTGCGGCATTGAAACTGTAGCGCACCGTGAAAATGAGGCGGTTAAAGTCGAGTGTATTTGTCTGATGGATGCTGTAGCTGCCGTAATAGATGTACACGTTGTTGTTGCCCTTGCGGAACATGTCCTGCCATGAGAGCCTGAGTGTGAGCGCGTTGTCCTTGAGGAAAGATTTCTGTGCGGCCGTTTCCAGCGCCCAGTAGTTGTTGGTCAGCTTCACATTGCTGAAGTGCGACCTGCTGTGGAATTCCGAGTTCACCTCAAACTGCCATTCGTGCCTGAACCTGAAGGCATTGCTGGCATTGAACATCCACATGGGCCTTCCGAACGAACGGCTTCCGTTGTCAAAGTCGAGCTTGAGCCACTGCTTGACGAAGGCCACTGTCCACGAGGGCGAATAGCATCCCCATGTGCGGTTGGCCACGGCAAACAGGTTGAGCTGTCTCTGCGGCTTGTCTATGTTCTTGAACGTGACACGTATCATGCCATCATCGTTCATCTGTTCACTCCAGTTACACACCAGGTCGTTCACCTGTGTATAGCTGGCTCCGACGGTGAACATGCCCGCCATGGCAGTAAGCCCTACGGTGTGCTCTATCGAAGGTTTCAGTGTGGCGTTTCCCTGCTGCACAACATATCGGTTGTGGTAGCTCATGGCATTGTTCAGCTGCCAGAACGACGGACGCTGCGTACGGCTGGCATAATTGAACGCAAGTCTGAGCCGCCCCATTACGGTAGATACTGATGCCGATGGGAATATGTTGTCATACCTGCGCCTCAGGTTGTTTGCGGCGAGGAGCCTGTCCTCGTAGTCAAAATAGGCATGCTCGTAACGCAGCCCGAAATCCATTTGCGTGTTCTCGTCCAAGGCCAGTGCGTATTGCAGGAACATGGCATACGTATTGTCACATACTTTCGAGTCGGTATCGGGCAATCCTGTCCCGGTGCTTTCATTGGTGTTCTTGCGGCTGACGAACGTCTCTTCCGTCCCGGCCGAGAGCGTGCCTTTCCCTATCGGGTAGGTCAGAACGAGTTTCGTGGCCACCATGTTGTTCTTCGAGGTTGTCACGGCCTCCACATCCTTCTGCTCGGCTGTAGCCATTTCGTTGGTCAGCTGATGCTCGTTGTCCTTCTGGATATACATATCGGTGTTGAAATCGATGTTGAGCTTGCCCGCATTGCCGTTATAGTAGGCATTGAGCAGTATGTTGTCGGGATGGTCGCTCCATTTCCTCCCGTCGCTCTTCACACTTTCCACCAGCTGTCCTCTGTCGAACTTGTCCATGTCGAGTTTCTCCCTGGTGTCGGCCTTTGTGGATACAGCATAGTCTATTTTCGCGCCGAGCGAGTGGTTTTCGCTGACCTGCCAGTTGAAGCCTCCGTTCAGGTGCGTACCTACGCCGTGCCATGCGTGCCTGAGCGTGCCTTCATACCTGTACAGCTCGTCACCGTTGCGGGTGTCGGTCGTCAGCTGACCCAGATTGCTCCACTGATTGGTACGGTACTGCCACTCCTTGACCGATGCGAAGAAATCGATGCCCCTGATGCGGTAGTTCATGTTGACCTGGCATTCCGGATCGTTCATGCCGGTGCGCAGGCTCTGCTCGGTCTTGGCAAACGTATTGAAACTGAATCCCTCACCCTGCCGCTTCACGGTCTTGATCCTGACTACGGCCGAGACTGTAGCGTCATACATTGCGCCGGGATTGGTGATGACCTCCACATTGGCTATCTCGTCACTCATGAGGCGCTTCAGCTCGTCCTGGTCAACAACCTTGCGCCCGTTGATATAATAGACCGGCTTTCCGCGTCCTATCACCTCAAGGTCTTCGCCGTTCCTGATGATGCCCGGCACCTTGCGCAGCACATCGTGGGCCGTACCGGCCTTCTCCAGCACCGACCCGGTGATGCGCGTGACCATGGCGTTGCCCTTCAGGCGGGTATTGGGCAGCAGTCCCTTGACCACCACCTCCTGCAGTTCGTGAATATCCATGGTATCTACGGCCAGGGTATCTGCCACCACATCGGTCTGCGCTCCGGCCCATACTGTCCGGGCAGCCAGTATCAGCACAAAAAAAAGTCTTCTCATCATATCTGTATTACTGAAAGTCGGGCAAAGTTACGCACTTCCAGCAAGACGCATTGGTAAAAAACGGACATTCTGCCGGTCATTCCTCATGATAGGAGCGGTAGGCACCGAGCATACGTCTCTGTTCGAGCTGCCTGATGTGGAGCATGTAGTCAGTGGGCGACATGCCGGAGAAATCCCTGAAGTCCTTGTAAAAATGCGAATGGTCGGTATAGTCCAGCCGATGGATAATGGAGGTGAAGTCGGCTGTCCCTGCCTGGATCTGCCTGGATGCCAGCAGGAAACGCCTTACACGGAGCATCTGCTTGGGCGAAAGGCCCACCTGTTCGGAAAACACACGGCGGAACTGCCTCTCGCTCAGACAAGCTATGTCGGCCAGTCTTCCGGTGCTGGTGTAGGGATGGCAACCTATCTCCCCGAACACGGCACGCATCTGCCGGAACTGCAGGTCATCGTAGTGGCAGGCCAGCTGGTGCAGGATGAACGACTCGATGTGGCCGACAGCCTGTCCGTCGGTCACAGCCTCAATCACCTGCCGCTTGAGCAACTTGAATCCGGGCAGCCCGAGGCAGTCCATGTCCACGTTGTTCTCCTGGAACAGCCCACAGGGCATGCCCATGACCGTCTTCATGGCAAACGGCTGGAAGAACACGAAGAGCAGGTCTATGCTCTCCCGGGTAGCCACATGGACGGCCTCATCATACTGCCCGCATACAGTGGCCACATCGGCATAATCGTCATGGCCATTGACGGTGAACGGTCTGCTGCGGTAGAACATCCACTTCATGCACCCCATGGGCATGATGTTCATTTCCATGGAGAAGCCATCGGCGCGCATTATCCAGTAATGATGGATGAAAGGGCGCAGCAGAGCAGATGGTTGCAGTATCTTGGTCGCGAACATTACTATCAGGATTCAGGCGTTCATGTATTATGACATATTGATTACCGATGGTGATTTCCAAAGCGCAGCCTATCTTATGCAAAGATAACGCAAACCGAGAGCAGAATCGCCAAGCTTGCTTGGGCGTTTTGCCGAGGTGCAGCTTATTTTATGCAAAGATAACGCAAACCGAGAGCAGAATCGCCAAGCTTGCTTGGGCGTTATGCCGAGGTGCAGCTTATTTTATGCAAAGATAACGTTTTTTGCTCCAAGAAGACATTTTTCAGCGCATTTCTTTGCACCGTACATGAGAAAATTCAGGAAAAGCGAACTGGAAAGTTCCCCAAAAACAAGTAACAGGATTCTGAATGTTAACCATAATCTTATTCAACTTTCGGAAATGGAAAGCTGTCGGGGATGCCGCTGGGGGTGTGGGCGTCTCGCCCGCACATCGCCAGGCAGTCACCGTGACACATGATTGCCGGATGATTTGACAAGTGCGGGCGAGACGCCCACACCCCCAGCGGCATTCCCGACAGTTTCCTGCTTCCGGGAGCTGAATCGATACAAAAATCAAAGTGTCAGAATTTTAACGGTTTTGCTTACATTTTGATTTTCCGTGGTCTTTAGGAACAGACGGTTTTAGGACTATTTTCATGTTAATAAGTGCAAAAATCCAGTTTTTTGCACAAAACGGAAAAATCAGTTAAGTGTTAGGGGGGAAACACTTAACTGTTTCCGGAAAATTAGTTAACTATTTTCGTCTTGGCACTTAAGTGTTTTTGAGGCAAAACTTAACTGTTTCGGGGCAAAAACTCAGGTTTTCCAGCCTCAAAACCGCGATTTTCCGGCCAAAAGTGCGGAAAAAGGGGGCTGAAAACTGCACAAACCGGCTGTTTTGTGCACGAATTTAACGGATTTTAGGTTAAAATCGGGCGGTTTTCATTAACACTTCACGCCTGTAAAAACCTATCACGTTGATTATCAACGGTTTACAAAAACAGCCATCTGAAACCGAAATTTTCCGCTGGCACGTAAAATTCCGCTTTTGCCTGACTCTTCAGAAATGGTCTGAAAATCAAAATGTAAGTAAAACTGTTAAAATTCTGACACTTTGATTTCTGAACCCTATTCGATTTCCGGAAATAAAAAACTGTAGAGGATGCCGCTGGGGGTGTGGGCGTCTCGCCCGCACTTGTCAGATCATCCGGCAATAAGGTGTCACGGTGACTGCCTGGCAGTGTGCGGGCGAGACGCCCACACCCCCAGCAGCATCCCCGACAGCTTTCCATTTCCGAAAGTTGAGTAATCTTATTTTCACGATGTGAAAAGCAAATATCACAGATCGGAATATTACACTTCACTTTTACCGACTTTCCAGTTCACTGCTTCCGGTTTTGTCCTTTTCCACCCTCTGGAAGTGGCTGTCCCACTGCCTATCCTTCCGCATACAGGTACACAACGGGACTAAAACATCAGTTTCCGCAAGGAAAAACGGAGATTTACGTTTTTTTTCCGTAAGTTTGCAACGCTTTTCCGAGGGGCGGAACCTGTAGTTTTCCTCGCCCCGGCACAAACAGATTCATTCCATGCCCGACTTTTCACAATATTTTCCCATCACCGACCCCACACTGATTTTCTTTGTGGTGCTGCTCATCATCCTCTTCGCACCCATCATCATGGGCAAGCTGCGCATTCCGCACATCATAGGCATGGTGCTGGCCGGCGTGCTGGTGGGCGAGTACGGCCTGAACATACTCGACCGCGATGACTCCTTCGAACTGTTCGGCAAAGTAGGCATCTACTACATCATGTTCCTGGCTGCCCTGGAAATGGACATGGAAGGCGTAAAGAGGAACACGTGGCAGTTCGTGACCTTCGGCCTGCTGACCTTCGCGCTCCCGTTCGGCATTACCTGCGCCATGGCCGTCGGCATGCTCCACTATTCGGGCACTGCTGCGCTGCTGCTGGGCTGTATCATGGCCTCGAACACGCTGATTGCCTACCCCATCGTAAGCCGCTACGGTCTGCAGCGCAAGCCAAGCGTCACCCTGAGCGTAGGCTCGTCCATGATCTCGCTGCTGCTGTCGCTGGTCACGCTGGCCGCCCTGGTCACAGCCCACAACGGCACCACGAGCATGGGGTTCTGGATGCTGTTCGCCGCAAAGTTCGTGCTGTACTGTACGGCCATGGTCATGCTCATACCACGCCTCACGCGGTGGTTCCTGCGCCGCTACAGTGATGCAGTGATGCAGTTCATCTTCATCCTGTCCATGCTCTTCATGAGTGCCGCGCTGAGCGAGGCCGTGGGACTGGAAGGCATCTTCGGCGCGTTCCTCTCCGGACTTATTCTCAACCGCTACATACCCCATGTCTCCCCGCTGATGAACCGCATCGAGTTCATCGGCAACGCCATCTTCATCCCCTATTTTCTCATCGGCGTGGGCATGCTTATCAACGTACGTCTGCTCTTCCACGGCGGCGACATCATCTGGGTGGTGCTGGCCATGGTGTTCTTCGGCACATTCGGGAAGGCGATTGCCGCCTACGTGGCCTCCGTGCTGTTCCGCATGCCGCTGTCTTCAGGCAACATGATGTTCGGACTGACCTCGGCCCACGCTGCCGGTGCCATAGCCATGGTCATGGTGGGCATGGGGATGGAAGACGCGCGGGGGCAGTACGTGGTGAGCGACGACATGCTGAACGGGGTGGTCATCATGATCCTGATCACCTGCATCATCTCCACAATGGTCACGGAATCGGCAGCACAGCAGATTACACTGCGCGACAAGGAGATTCCGCAGGACGGATCGGCAACAGACGACGAGAAGATGCTCATACCCATGAAATATCCCGAATACGCCGAACGGCTGGTGAACATGGCACTGCTCATGCGCAACCCGCGGCTGGGCAGAGGGCTGGTGGGACTGAACGTGGTGTACGACGATGCCGACATGCGCGCCAACCAGGAGCGTGGCACCAGACTGCTCGAGCAGATGTCAAGACAGGCTGCGGCGGCCGATGTGCGCATGCAGACACAGGTACGCGTGGCGGCCAACATAGCCAACGGCATAAAACACGCCTTCAAGGAATTCCGCGCCTCGGAAATCATCATCGGCATGCACATGCACAAGGAAGTGTCGAACAAGTTCTGGGGCGAATTCCACCAGAGCCTGTTCAACGGGCTGAACCGGCAGATTACCATGGCCAGGCTGAAACAGCCCCTGAGCACCATCAGGCGCATACAGGTGGCCGTGCCGTCAAGGGCACAGTTTGAACCGGGTTTCTACCGATGGCTGGAAAGACTCATGCGGATGGCCGGGAACCTGGAATGCCGCATACAGTTCCACGGAAGAGGTGACACGCTGCAGCTGATCGGTGAATACGTGAAGAACAGGCATCCGGAAACCCGGGTGGAATATACGGAAATGACCCATTGGAACGAGCTGCCACATCTGGCGGCCAACATAGCCGAGGACCATCTGTTTGTGGTGGTGACGGCACGAAAGGGCACCGTTTCCTACAAGAACGCGCTCGACAGGCTGCCGGACGAGATAACCACACACTTCTCGGGCAAGAACATCATCATCATTTTCCCAGACCAGCACGGTGATGCCATGGAAGAGATGACGTTTGCACAACCGCAACACACGGAAGACAGAAGCGCATACGAGGTAATCTGCGAATGGTTCAGGAAAAAGACAAGATTATGATAGACATAAAGGGTATAACCAAGAATTTCGGAAACCTGCAGGTGCTCAAGGGCATTGACCTGCACATCGGGAAAGGTGAAGTGGTGAGCATCGTGGGGCCAAGCGGTGCCGGGAAAACCACACTGCTACAGATCATAGGCACACTGGACCAGGCTGACAGCGGAACGGTCTGCGTGGATGGCACAGAGGTAGGGAAACTGAGTACCGACAGGCTGAGCGACTTCCGCAACAGGCACATCGGATTCGTGTTCCAGTTCCATCAGCTACTGCCTGAATTCACCGCACTGGAGAACATCATGATCCCGGCCTTCATCGCAGGGAAAAGCAAGCAGGAAGCCAGGGAAAGGGCAACGGAACTGCTCGCGTTCATGGGACTGGCCGACCGCGCCACACACAAGCCCAACGAACTTTCAGGGGGCGAAAAGCAAAGGGTGGCCGTAGCAAGGGCACTGGTGAACAGACCCGCCGTAGTATTGGCCGACGAGCCAAGCGGCAGCCTGGACACCAGGAACAAGGAAGAACTGCACCGGCTGTTCTTCGACCTGCGCGACAAGTTCGGACAGACCTTCGTCATCGTGACCCATGACGAGCAGCTCGCCGCCACCACCGACCGCACCATACACCTGCGCGACGGCATGATTGAAGACACACCGGCTGCACAACCGACAGGCAATGAAGACAAGACAACCGGAGAAGAAACAAAGACTACAGAATAATGGAAAAGAACTTATTGAAACTTGGCGACTACAACCTCATGAGGGTGGCCAAGGTGGTGGATTTCGGACTCTATCTTGACGCTGGAGACGGCAACGAAGTGCTCCTGCCACAACGATATGTTCCGGAAGGCACCGGAATAGGCGATGAGCTGAACGTATTCCTCTACCTGGACAGTGAAGAGCGTCTGGTGGCCACGACCGAAAAACCCGTCTGCCGTGTAGGCGACTTCGCCTATCTGGAAGTGTCGTGGGTAAACCAGTATGGGGCGTTCCTGAACTGGGGACTGATGAAAGACCTGTTCTGCCCGTTCCGCGAACAGAAAATGCGCATGCAGCAAGGCAACAGCTATATAGTGCATGTGCACATTGACGAGGACAGCTACCGCATCATGGCATCGGCCAAGGTTGAACGCTATTTCAGCGAGGAACCTCCAGCCTATATACCGGGCGAGGAGGTGGACCTGCTGATATGGCAGAAGACGGAACTGGGATTCAAGGTCATCATAGACAACAAATACCCTGGACTGGTTTACAAAGACCAGGTGTTCAAGGACATCCACACCGGCGACCGCATGCGCGGATACATAGCAGGAATCAGGCAGGACTGGAAAATCGACGTGACGCTGCAGCCTACAGGACGCCAGCAGACCATGGACTTCTCAGCTGCGCTGCTGCAATACCTCAGAGACCATGACGGCTATTGTGACCTGGGCGACAAAAGCGATGCGGAAACCATAAAGGAACGCTTTGAAGTGAGCAAGAAGGTGTTCAAACGCGCTGTAGGTGACCTTTACAAACACCGCCTCATCACCATAGAAGAAGACGGCCTGCACCTGTTATGAACGGTTCTGCCTAAGGGTTGCAGAAGACATGATGCACATACATTATCTTGAGAGAGGCCTGCATACCGCGGAAGGCTTCTCTCTGTTTTTTACAGTATAGACAAAGAGCCGACGGCCTTCCAGCGGTCTGGAAGACAATACAGCGCACGGATCGATGAACGGAGCAGTGTCATGGTCGGCAATCACCGAAACCGTGGGGCTGTCCGTGAAAAGTCCTGACCGGCCGATGTCAGTAAGAATGACACATTCCTGCCCATCGGCCATCATCGGGGTCAGGAGCGTAAGCGTATGGCAGTCACACAGTTCATGCGCCATGAGGAAGACACGTTTCTCTTTCGGAAAGTCTATCTTTTCCGAATAGACGAACTTCACCCGGTTTCCCCAAACCGTATGCACAAAAGCCAGGACAACCGCCACAGAAAGAAAGGCGCGGTGCCATCGGCCTGCACGCTGGATCAGCCAGGCAAACAGGAAGGCCATGAGCAAGGGCACACCGGGTGAGGAATATCGGTTAAGTTTCCACGTCGTAAATACAAAGACCAGCGAGAACCAAAGAAAGGCACACCCTCCTAACCACGAGCAGGGAACATTTCCTGCAAACAGCCTCTTCCTGAAAAGGGCAACCGCCAACAGGAAGACAGCCAATACCGCAGAGACACAGCCAAACATATCGAGCACAAGCATCCTGACGGCCGCAGATGCGCTGTAGAACAGATTCTGGAAGAGACTGGCTCCCCTTAACTTCGATGACACCTCTACTGTACGGCTATCGCCCAGGAAGCGGAAATATCCTGCATACATCAACAGGCAGACCGACACAGAGACCATCAAGACAGCCGGCACGAACAGCAGCTCCCGTCTGCCGTTGGCACGCACGGCATGCCACAAGACCACGCTTCCCGCAAGCAGGACAAAGATGACATTGAAATAGCCTGTCGAAACAAAGGCTGCAATCAGCACAGACGAAACCGTGACATGCTTCAGGGTCAGCAGTTTTCCACCCATATCTATCCGATTCCACAGCCCCACACACAGCAATGCAAAAGCGTTCGTGATCATCTCGGCAAACTGGTATTCGCGGGCCAGCAATGTCATGGACACCGATGCCGGATTGAGAAAAGCAAGTGCCAGCAAGGCAGATACCAGCCCGAAGCGTTGCGGGAAAACACGCAACAGCAACACGGACAACACGAGGAAAGAAAAGGCGAAGAGCACCATGTTGAGCGCACAGGCCCTGTGGATGGCCGGCTTCAGGTCCGCATGGTCCTGGCCAATGAGAAAGGTGCGTAAAGCCATATAGTAGAGCGAAGCATGCGAGGGGTCGCGGTTATCGTTCCACAGCGTAGCCATGTCTTCGGCATAGCCTTTCCACCCCCCCCGATCATCTACGAACAGGTTGTTTTTCAGTTCCGTGGCTTCATAGACCTTTTCCGGTTCAAACGTGTTGCCAAACCATCCCTTGCTATTGTAAGCCAATACGAAAGAAGTGTGTTCGTCGCCATCAAGCCCACCACGCTGGAGGATGAAGTGCACACGCACCAGGCTGCATACGGCAAACACCGCAAACAGCATCAGCATACTTCTCGTCCTTGCAGACCTGAAATCCATTGGTTTTTCCTGACTTCCCTGAAAAAACTCTCTCCCCGCCCGGAAAAAACCAGACGAGGAGATCTATCTAAAATATATGAAACAGCAAATGGATGAAGGTCATTTCTTCTCGACCTTCCATTCATAGATATAAGGTACGCCGTTGACGGTAAGCTTCACGAACAGGTCGTCCACTTTCTTATCGTCCGTGTAGAGGAATCCTGCCACCATCTCACCCGGATGCACAGTGGTGCGCTCCAGATAGCCCAGGTCTTCGTGTTCACGCTCGGCATAGCGCATCTTGTTGCCCTTGACAAGTGTCTTCAGGCTGATAATGCTTTCCTGGAAGGCCTTGAGCGTATGGGAAGTACCTGCATCGAATACGGATGCACCAAGATTCTCGCTCACATTGTTCTCGCGCTCTATCGTAACCACAGCCTTGCGTTTGAGCGAACGCTTCTGGTTCTTCACCTTCTTCTTATACACCTTCTCGTCATACTCATCGGCAGGCATCATCTTGAAGTCACTGCGCTTGCCCTTCTTCATGGAATAGACCTCAATCTGTGCGGGGTCAAGTTCCACGTTGATCATGCTCTTGTTCACCAGGAACACGCCGATTTCACGGAAGTCGCCGATATTCTCCTTTACAGGCGAATTGCTCACGCCCAGGATGAGTCCGTTCTTGTTGTAGTACGGCCATGCCACACCGTTCTTGTATTCCGTCTGCCTCTCACTTTCGTCGGGTGTCTCCAGAATGGGCTTCTCCGTCCCGGCATCATATTTGGAATAGTTGCCGTCTTTGTCAACAATGACGTAATAGTCGGCAGCCACATCATCGGCATATTCCTGCAGACGGCACACGATACCGTCCTCCGTAAACGAAGCGTGGATGCCATTGCGCTTGCCGTTGACCAGCGTGATGTGTTCCTTGATGCCTCCGTTCTCATAGTAGTCCGTGCATTCACCGTTGGGCTTGCCGTCTGAATAGAACAGCCGCTGCTTTTCAGCACCGTCCTTATAATAATAGACCACTTCGCCATCAAACACCGTTTCCTTGTCGGAACGCTCACCCATCTGAAGGAACGTTCCCTCGCCCTGCAGCTCACCGCTCAGGAAGAATGTCTTGAAATACCTGGGGGCAAGGCTGTCAACGGGATAGAGGGCATAACGATAATAGGTGGCAAAGGTCTTGTTGCCGATTACCCGCCAGTTCTTGTCATAATAGAGAGTGTCGGTACGGTCTTTCGGCTTTTCAGGTTCAGGCGCAGCAATGCTGTCAGCAGCCAGGGAGTCGGCCACGGCAAGTATTGCCGAATCCACGACCTCCACAGGCTTCACCACCTCCGGATCCACCTCCACGACCTTGGCCTTCTGCCTGGCCGTCTTGGAACGCTTGGTCTTGGTCTGCGCATCAGCCCCACAGGCTATGCACAAGGCCATCACACACAGGAACAATCTCGTTTTCATGCCATTATCCTCCTGATTAGAATATTCGTCCGCAAAGTCTGAACTTGATTACCGGATATACGACCAGTTTGTCCACAATCTTGGAAAAATCGTCCTCCCCGTCATACTTCGTGGCCTTCAGCACGTCAACGCCTCCGGACATGATCTTCGGAGTGCCATGGAACTGCAGGCCTAATTCCGAACGGAATGCCAGACGGCTTTTGGGCACGGCCCTGGTGCCGAATCCGAATCCCAGATAGGGGCGGAAACCATTGACCTTGATTTCTGCAGTCAGGTCACCGTTCTTGTCGGCCGGGATGAAATACTTGTCGATTCTGATACCCACGTCCTCGGCGCCCGGATGGCTGGCCATATACTCCGCTGCCATGGCACTGTGGCCGGCAAGCTTGACCACACGCGACCCACCGAACGAGAAGCCTCCAGTGAAGAAGAGGGTTTTGCCAAAAGGATAGAAGTCAAGCAACAGGTCAATTGTGGTGCGGCTGAACGAGCCTTTGACTTCAACCTCATCACAGAAACCTTCATCTACATCGATGCCAAGGTTCTCTGGCTCCACATCAAACGTACTCTTCACATTGATTCCCGGAAACACGGAAAATCCCCCACGCAGTGCCAGATACTTTGTGATGGGTGTAGCCACTTCAGCGCCAAAACCAGTCGTCGATGCCGTAACACCTAACGAGAGGTGGTTGAACATGCCATACCTGAAATCCGATTCCTCCTGTGCCGCTGCAGTGTTGCCGAGGAACAGGGATGCCATCATGATGATGGATAAAACAAGCTTTTTCATGCTGTCAGTAAATATAATATATAATAATGTATAACGTAATTTCCTGATGTCCGACCTGCCACGCAGTAAACCTGCACGCAGTGAAGCAGTCACATGTCCGGAAAATCAGACAGGAATGTTTAATAATGCGCAAAATTATGAAAAATAATTAAAATCCACAAGCAGAAAGTGCCTAAGATTGGATTATTTGGCTTAAAAACACGTACAGATAATGCAAAAACGTGTTCAGAATGTTCAAATTTTCCTGAAAATATGACATTCTGCGGTAAATTTCCGGAAATATGGAATAAATTAAGGTGAAAAAGCCTATTGAAATGAGAATATCAGGAACAAAACATAAAAGTCCGGAAAAGCCAAGTGAAAAATTCGGAAAACCTAACTCTAAACCTGAAAGGACTTCGCCCGCATCTGGAGTTCACGGCGTGAACACTATCGTTCACGACGTGAACTCCAGATTATGGTTCAGTGCTTCCGTTTTTTCACTTAGCTTTTCAGGAGTTTTCACTTGGTTTTTCCGGACTTCGTCCTTCAGCCGGTACAGCACAGTAATCAACACATGCGGATGTAACGGTTCACCTGCCAGAAACGGCTACAGGCTGTTGAACCGGTCGATGAGCTTCTTACGGAAGAAACGGCCTACCTTCACGTAGTCTATACGGTCGAACGGCGGATAAAAACGGCAGATGTTGTCAATCACCTCAATCAGATAGCCCAGATTGATGATGTATTTCTGGTTGACCTGCATGAGTTGGTCGCTCAATGCAAGCAGCTGGCTACTGTTCACACTGCGCTTGAGTCTCACGGGGTCACGCTCTCCTGCGAGGATGACTTCCCACAGGCGCAGTTCATGGTTGTACTGGAAGATGCCTATATCGCGCATGTCAACGAGCTTGAAATCTACACTGTTGATATAGATAAGGCACTTGCCGTCCGGACGCTGCATGATGCTCTCCTTCTGCCTCAGAGCGACATCATTTTCCTTCTCGCTACGCAGACGCCCTACCACCGTGCGCAGTTCCTTGTCATCAATGGGCTTGAGCAGATAGTCAAAGGCACGCTTGCGGAATGCAGGAAGCATGAAGTGGTCATAGGCCGTGTACATGATGACCTTGCAACGCCTGAGCACGGCCGGATCCAATCGCTCCAGAAAATCCATGCCCGATATATCGGGAAGCTCTATGTCCAGGAACAGCACGTCTGGCTGGTGGCTGTTGACAAGCGAGAGACCGGAAACTCCGTCGGCAGCCATTCCTGCTACAACGACATCCGGATAGTCCCGGAGTCTTCCGGCCAGGTGCTCGGCCGATTTTCTGTCATCATCTACTATTACTGCAATCATAAGTCTTAGTTATTGGGGAACATGTTAATATTGTCTGGTATGGCAATGGATGCAGTGCAACCTTTGGTTTTTCCGTCAGCATCAAGCACATTACTGATATTGAAACGTACCTTTTTCTTGTTGCGTGCATTGACGAACGCCGTCATCTGCGCTATTACAGTCAGTCCGGTTTTCGTATGGGTGTTCCTGTGCCTGATGTCGAACCCTGGCCCGTTGTCTGAAACGACGATATAGGTGGTGTCGTCCACATGGCTCACGCTGATGCTCAGTTTCTTGTCGCCTTCCCTTCCCTTCAGCGCATGCTTGATGGAGTTTTCAGCGAGAATCTGCAGGAAAGTGGCCGGAATATACACACTGTCGAGCGGGAAATCCTCTGGTACGTTCAGCTCGAACGTGAAGTCATCGCCCAGCAGGAAACGCTCCACCCTGACATAGGATTTCACGAACTCCAGTTCCTCCTTAAGTGTCACGCTGAGCCTGCATGACATGTCCAGGTTGCTTCTGATGAGCTTGGAGAGTTCTGTCAGTTCCGTTGCCTCCTTTTCATCCGCGTTCATGATGCGGTTGTTGAGCACGTTGAAGACAAAGTGCGGAGAAATACGGTTGCTCACACTGGCAATCTTCATCTGCATGATCTTTATCTGGTCCTGCAGGATCCGCTTCCTGGAATAGACCGTCCATACCACCAGGAGCAATCCCAGCGCAATGGAGAGGCTGATGAAAATGGTTTCCTTGAGGTTGGCCCGCTCTATCTGGAGATTCTTCTGCCCGATGAGCACATCATGGTGCAAGCGTATGGTATCCTGCGTGAAGCGTTCCATGATTTCTGCCGAGCGCATGCTGATACGGTTGTGGGAAAGCGAATCGGTGAGTGCAATGGAACGCCTGAGTACCCGATAGGCCATCTCGTAGTTACCCACCCTTTCATAGTATTCCCGCGCATATCTGTAGCGTATGTTCACCAGATTATAGTCAATGGTGGTTGGCCGTTTCTCATTGGCGAGAATCTCCCGTACCGTCTTCACGTCATCGCTTTTGAGCGCGATGCCCATACGCACGGTATTGCAGTAGTATATGGCGGTCTCGTCGTTGTGCCTCTGGAAAAAGGGCAGCACCTCTTCAATGTATTTCAGCGATTCGTCCGTGCGCCCCAGATTCAGCAGCACATCCGCCATATTGAGTTTGCAGACATACATGTCGAAGTTGTCCTGCATGCCATACCGTTCCAGCACGCCTTTCATGAGCAGGAACTTCTCGAGCGCACTGCTGTAGTCTTTCTTGAAATAATAGAAATTGCCGTAGTTGTTCAGGAAATAGGCCTGCATACTGGGCCTCATTGTGCGGTAATAAGGTTCAGTCTCGCGATAATACTTGTGGGCCTGTTCATAGTCGCCCAGCGAGATGTATATGCGCCCCAGACCCATGAGCAGCGACACATTGCGCTCCTTGGGCAGATTGAGCGAATCGACCAGATAGAGCGCACGGCGATACCAGCTGGCGGCGGCTGGCATGTCGTTCCGGAAGATGTAGGCATCGGCCAGATTGGCACAGACATCAGGAAGCATGTCCTTGCTACAGCTTTGCATCAGCAGGTCGTGTGACTTCTTATAGAGCTGTGTCACTGTTTCCGGATTGATATGGAAATTATGATACACATTGGCCCTGCATGAATAGGCGTAGCCCAAAAGGCCGTTGATGCGTTTCGACGGTGACTGGCTCTTGGCAAAGGCAATCACACGGTCAAGGCAAGGATGGGTAGAATCCGGTGTACTGGAAAGGGCATAGTATTTGGCCAGACACGCCAGGTATCTGTAATAGGTCAAGCTGTCTTTTGCTTCATGCAGACCTTTTTCTATCATGGTACGCGCGCAGGGAGACAAGGCGGTAATGGAATCTTCAACGCTTTTCATGTAACATTTTCCACCAGCCATACGTCGGCTGCCTCCATTTGTTCCTCCACAAGATGCCAAAATCACGCCCAAGAAAAGCAAAAAGACGGTTTTGTAGTTAATTGGGGTTAATCTGTAAATTATACGTCTGAGTTTCATTTCATGTACCGGAGTTCACCTGATGAAAATCCAGAAGTCCGGAATTTGTCATTTTATTTGCAAAAATAGCGAAATTCTGTCATAATGCAAATATTCATCCATATTTTTGTAAAATTTGTTCAGATTTTTATAAATATTGCACCATTTCTCAGAACAGGTACCTGGTTTCCTGTCATCGGGAGGTGGACATATTCCGGTCCATGGCATAAAAAATGCACCCCTTCTGCAAGGAGTGCATTCCTGTATGTTCCGGTTGCACGGCTTTTCCGATGTATCAGAATTCCGCTGTCTTCGGTGTTCTCGGGAACGGGATGACATCGCGGATGTTCTGCATTCCTGTAACGAAAAGGATAAGCCGCTCGAATCCGAGGCCGAATCCTCCGTGTGGACATGATCCATATTTACGGGTATCAAGATACCACCACATGTCCTTCATCGGGATATTGCGCTCGTTGATCTGTGCCATAAGCTTGTCGTAGCTTTCCTCACGCACGCTTCCGCCGATGATTTCACCAATCTGCGGGAAGAGCACATCCGTGCCCTGCACAGTCTTTCCGTCATCGTTGAGCTTCATGTAGAAGGCCTTGATTTCCTTTGGATAATCTGTCATGATGACGGGCTTTCTGAAATGTTCCTCTACAAGGAAACGCTCGTGCTCACTGGCCAGGTCCATACCCCACGATACAGGGAACTCGAACTTGTGGCCTGATGCGACTGCTTCCTCGAGGATGCGTATGCCTTCCGTATAGGGCAGACGTACGAAACTGTCGGCCAGAATGCCCTGCAGACGCTCTATCAGCCCCTTGTCTATCATCTTGTTGAGGAATTCCAGGTCGTCCTTGCAATGGTCGATCGCCCATTTCACACAATGCTTGATGAAGTCTTCCTCCAGATCCATCAGGTCGTTCATGTCGATGAATGCCACTTCCGGCTCAATCATCCAGAACTCCGCGAGATGGCGGGGTGTATTGGAGTTTTCCGCGCGGAATGTGGGGCCGAAGGTATAAATCTGCCCGAGTGCAGTAGCGCCCAGTTCACCTTCCAGCTGTCCTGAAACGGTGAGCGATGTCATCTTGCCGAAGAAATCGTCTGTGTATATGATCTTGCCCTCCTCGTCCTTCTTGAGGTCATAGAGGTTCTTCGTGGTCACCTGGAACATCTCGCCTGCACCTTCACAGTCGCTGGCAGTGATGATTGGTGAATGGAAATAGAAGAACCCGCGCTCATGGAAGAACTCATGGATGGCTATGGCCATATTATGGCGTATGCGCATGACGGCACCGAAAGTGTTCGTACGTAAACGCAGATGAGCGTGCTGACGCATGTATTCAAAGCTCTGTCCCTTCTTCTGCATAGGATAGTCCGACCCGCACAACCCGTAGATTTCCAGTGTCTGGCATTGTATTTCCGAGGTCTGTCCGGTGCCCTGGCTTTCCACGAGTGTACCCACGGCACTGATACATGCGCCGGTGGTTATCTGCTTGAGGAAACTCTCATCGAACTTTGCCGGGTCCACCACAATCTGGACATTCTTGATAGTGGAGCCATCGTTCAGGGCGATGAAGTCCACCGACTTGCTGCTGCGGTGCGTGCGCACCCATCCCTTCACGTTGACAAGCGTGCCGAAGTCCGTGCGCTGTAGCACGTCCACGACTTTTGTCCTGCTTATTTTTTCCATTTTCCTTTGTGTGTATTATTTGTCTGCTTAACGCGCTGCCTGATCCGTACTATTCGTATGCGCCCATACGGAGCATGTCCACTTCCTTCTCAGTGAGGAAACGCCAGTCACCGCGGCGCAGGTTCTTCTTGGTCAGACCGGCAAACTGCACACGGTCGAGTTTCACCACGCGGTAGCCGAGGCTCTCGAATATCCTGCGCACGATGCGGTTCTTTCCGCTGTGTATCTCGATGCCCACCTGGCTCTTGTCTGTATCGCTGGCATATTCTATGGCATCGGCATGCACCTCACCGTCATCGAGCGTAATTCCGGTGGCAATCTGCTGCATGTCGTGTGCAGTGACGTTCTTGTCGAGGAACACATGATACACCTTCTTCTTGAGGAACTTCGGGTGCGTGAGCTTGCTGGCCATGTCGCCGTCGTTGGTCAGGAGAAGCACGCCAGTGGTATTGCGGTCGAGACGTCCTACAGGGTAGATGCGCTCCGGGCAGACGTTCTTCACCAGATCCATGACGGTCTTGCGCTGCTGCGGGTCATCGCTGGTGGTCACATAGTCCTTGGGCTTGTTGAGGAGCACATAGACTTTCTTCTCCAATGATACGGGCTGGTCGTGGAATTTCACGGTATCCGTGCGGAGCACCTTGGTTCCAAGTTCGCTGACCACGTTGCCGTTCACGGTCACCACACCAGCCTGGATGTATTCGTCGGCCTCCCTGCGGCTGCATACTCCGGCGTTGGCCAGATACTTGTTCAGGCGGATCGGTTCATTGGGGTCGATATGTTCTTCCTTATATTCAATGCGCTTTTTCAGGCTGTACTTTGCATTCGGGTCATAGTCGGGTGTGCGCTGGCGATAGCCTCCTTGCGGACGGGACTGATAGCCACGGGGCTGGAAGCCTCCACGCTGCTGATAGCCGCCCTGCTGACGATAGCCGCCTTGCTGGCGAGGCTGGTAGCCACCCTGCTGACGGGGCTGATAGCCGCC
This sequence comes from Prevotella sp., assembly GCA_051875605.1. Classification (GTDB taxonomy): domain Bacteria; phylum Bacteroidota; class Bacteroidia; order Bacteroidales; family Bacteroidaceae; genus Prevotella. The sequence continues at coordinate 22,913 of JBJEHA010000087.1, forward strand.
CTGTTCGTTGGGATTGTTGTAGCGGGGACGATAGCCGCCTTGCTGCTGACGGGGCTGGTAGCCACCCTGATTGTCATTGGGATTGTTGTAGCGGGGACGATAGCCGCCTTGCTGCTGGCGGGGCTGGTAGCCACCCTGACCCTCATCGCTGCCATAACGCGGACGATAGCCGCCCTGCTGACGGGGCTGATAGCCAGCCTGACTGTCATCATTGCCATAGCGCGGACGGTAGCCGTTGCCATTGTTGTTGTAGCGGGGACGATAGCCACCCTGCTGCTGGCGGGGCTGGTAGCCATTGCCGGCCGACTGCAGCCCGGCTCCGAATCCCTCGGGACGGAATCCTCCTTCGTCATTTGAGTTGTCTCGGTCAGTGGTATAGGCACGCTGAACGTGGATGCGCGGGCGCGGCGTCTTGCCAACGGTCCTGTACTCTCCTTGCTGATAGCCTGCCGACGGTTTGCTGTAACCTTCTCGGCCATTCTCATTCTGCCCAGTGGGCTGTTCCTGTTTGTTTTCCTTTTCTAAGTCCATAATTCATGAATTCTTTTCCGGCCTCCCGGCCTTGTTGATTGATAATAAAAAACTTGTCTGAAAAATGTATAATACTGATGTGAATAAATTTACTGCCTGATTTGCGGCCTGTCAGACCCTGTTCGTCGCGAACGCTGACAGGCGGGTATTCCACATTGCTACATGCCTGTGTAGTTGCTCGGGGTGATGGCCAGGAGTTCGGCCTTCACCTTGTCGCTCACCTCAAGTGTGCCGATGAACTCGTGGATGGTTTCCTCGGTCATGGGCTTGTTGGTGCGCGTGAGTGCCTTCAGTGCCTCATAGGGGTGCGGATAGGCTTCACGGCGCAGGATGGTCTGTATGGCCTCGGCCACCACGGCCCAGGTATTGTCGAGGTCGGCCTGCAGCTTGGGTGCGTTGAGGATGAGCTTGCCCAAACCCTTCATGGTGCTCTGGAGGGCTATGACGGCGTGGCCCATAGGCACACCTACGTTGCGGAGCACGGTGGAGTCGGTGAGGTCGCGCTGCAGACGGCTCACGGGGAGCTTCATGGCGAGGAACTGCAGCAGGGCGTTGGCTATGCCGAGATTGCCTTCGCTGTTCTCGAAGTCTATGGGGTTCACCTTGTGGGGCATGGCACTGGAGCCTACTTCCCCTGCCTTGATCTTCTGCTTGAAATACTCCATGGAGATATACATCCAGAAATCGCGGTCCAGGTCGATGATGACGGTATTGATGCGGCGCATGGCATCGAACACGCTGCCCAGACAGTCGTAGTTGCTGATCTGGGTGGTGTACTGTTCACGTTCCAGGCCAAGCCTCCCACCTACAAAGTCGTTGCCAAAGGCACGCCAGTCATAGTCGGGATAGGCCACATGATGGGCGTTGAAGTTGCCTGTGGCACCGCCGAACTTGGCGGTGAGCTTGCAATGTTCCAGCTCTTTGAGCTGTTGTTCCAGACGGTAGGCGAAGACCATGATTTCCTTGCCGAGCCGTGTGGGCGAGGCTGGCTGTCCGTGGGTCTTGGCTAGCATGGGCACATCCTTCCACTCCTCTGCATAGCTGCGGAGCTGGTCAATGAGCTGTCGCACCTGCGGACAATAGACATCGGCCAGTGCTTCCTTGATGGAAAGGGGCACGCTGGTGTTGTTGATGTCCTGGGACGTGAGGCCGAAGTGAATGAATTCCTTGTAGGAACCGAGCTGACCGATACGGTCGAACTGCTCCTTGATGAAATATTCCACAGCCTTCACATCGTGGTTGGTCACTTGTTCTATTTCCTTCACGCGGGCGGCCTGCTCCTCGTCAAAGTGCAGGTATATGTCGCGCAACGCGCCAAACAGAGAGTGGTCGAATGTGGCCAGCTGCGGAAGGGGCAACTCACAGAGCGCAATGAAATATTCCACCTCTACACGTATGCGGTAGCGGATGAGTGCGTATTCAGAAAAATAGTCTGCAAGTTGTCCGGTCTTTCCTCTGTAACGACCGTCTATGGGCGAAATCGCCGTGAGCGTGTCCAATGTCATACCTGTTTATTGTTTATGAGACTGCAAAATTAGCAATTTTAATCGACACTGGGAACACAAACATCGCAAAAGTTTGCTAAATGGAACATTTTTGATGACACTCGGAAGCAATCACGCCGATTCCTAAGGCAACATGCAGGAAATGCATAAAATCAAAATGTCAGAATTTTAACACTTTTACTTACACTTTGATTTTCCGGCCATTTCTGAAAATCCGGGCAAGAGCGGATTTTTGCGCGCCAGCGGGAATTCCGGGTATAAGAGGCCTGTTTTGCAAACCACTGAGAATCAATGGAATAAGTTTTTATAGCCGGAAAGTGTTAACAAAAACCACCTGATTTTAACCTAAAATCCGTTAAATTTATGCACAAAATACATGATTTGTGCAGTTTTCAACCCCCATTTTCCGCACTTTTGGCCGGGAAATCGCGGTTTTGAAGCCGAAAAACACAGGTTTTTGCCCCGAAACAGTTAAGTTTTACCTCAAAAACACTTAAGTGCCAGAACGAAAATAGTTAACTAATTTTCTGGAAACAGTTAAGTGTTTCCCCCCTAACACTTAACTAATTTTTCCGTTTTGTGCAAAAAACCGTCATTTTACACTTATTAACACGAAAATCGGCCCAAAACAGCCCGCTTTCCGAGACCACGAAAAATCAAAGTGTAAGCAAAAACGTTAAAATCCTGACACTTTGTAAAAATCAACCGAATGGACTTATCTTCCATAAGAATGCCCTCAAACAATCATTTCTCCCCCAGGGAGGAGTCAGGGTGGGCATTAGGGGGCAGGCTTGGTCTCGTAAAAAAAACTGGCCAACGGTGTGCTACATTTCCAGAATTATGTGTAAGTTTGCACAACTTTTCTGCTACTGTGCAGAACGCAACGGCAAAGCAGCGTACATGGAATCTTGAAAACAGGTATATATACACATAACGCCTCGCACATACAGACCTGAAACGAACCCCACGGCTACCCACACACAGTTAGCCGGACACGCTTCTCTGGGCATGCGATGCAGGAATCTGACAACTGATATTAATTATGAACAAGCAAACGCAAGCTATCCACACACCATTCCAAAGCCAGGACGCGTACAACGCACTGAGCATGCCGGTGTATCACACTGCCGCATACGAGTTTGACAATGCGGATGACATGGCCGACGCATTCTGCGGACGGACTGACGCGCCCGACTACTCGCGCGTGACCAACCCCACCGTGACCTATTTCGAAAACAAGGTAAAGGCACTCACCGGATCCAGCGAGGTCATTGCCCTGAACTCGGGCATGGCAGCCATCAGCAACACGCTTCTGGCACTGGCCAGGGCTGGAAGCAGCATCGTTTCGTCACGACATCTCTTCGGCAACACTTTCGCACTCATCGACAGCACCTTGGCGCGATTCGGGGTAAGACCGGCACTCTGCGACCTGACCGACCTGGATGCCGTGGAACAGGCTGTGGACAAGGATACTTGCTGCATATTCCTCGAAATCATCACCAACCCACAAATGGAAGTGGCCGACCTCAGCGCACTCGCGCAGATAGCCCACCGCCACAATGTGCCACTGGTGGCCGATACCACTGCCATACCGTTTACACAGTTCAGCGCAGGCCAGCTGGGAGTGGACATAGAGGTGGTGTCGAGCACGAAATACCTGTCGGGAGGTGCCACGTCCATTGGAGGACTGGTCATAGACTACGGCACGGCACCAGGATTCGGCAACCGGATGCGCAAGGAAATGCTCTTCAACCTGGGAGGATACATGTCACCACACGTGGCCTACATGCAGTCGCTCGGACTGGAAACACTCGATGCACGCTACCGCATACAGGCCGATAACGCCGCACGGCTGGCACAGGAAATGAAGGGATGGAAGAAAATAAAGAGCGTGAACTACGTGGGGCTGGAAGACAATCCCTTCCACGGCCTGGCACGGAAACAGTTCGGCAACACAGCCGGTGCCATGGTGACCATCGACCTGGACAGCAAGGAAGCGTGCTTCAGCTTCATCAACAGGCTGAAGGTCATCAGAAGGGCAACCAACCTGTTCGACAACAAGTCGCTGGCCATTCATCCGGCAAGCACCATATTCGGGAACTTCACCCCGCAGGAAAGGGAACACATGGACGTGAAGGAAACCACCATCAGGCTGTCCATAGGCCTGGAACACCCGGACGACCTGCTCGATGACATCAGGCAGGCCTTAGGATAGACCATAGGACAAGAAGAAACAAGGATAAAGCATGGAATACGACTTTGACAAAAAAGTGGAACGACGCGGAACGGGCGCACTGAAATGGGACGCGCTGCAGGAACGCTACGGCAATGCCGGACTGCTGCCGCTGTGGGTGGCCGACATGGACTTTGAGACACCGGCATTCATCTGCGATGCACTGAAAGAAAGACTGGAACATCCGGTTTTCGGATATACCATGGTACCGGAAGACTACTGGCCAGCCATAACAGAATGGATAGCCACACACCACGGATGGAACGTGAAACAGGAATGGATGTGCTACATACCAGGCATCGTGAAAGGCATAGGCATGGCCGTGAACGTACTGGTGGGAAAGGACGAAAAGGTCATCATACAGCCCCCGGTCTATCATCCCTTCCGCATCACACCGCAAGGAAACGGAAGAGAAGTGGTGTATAATCCGCTGAAAGAACGGCCCGACGGACTATATGACATGGACTTCGAGAACCTGGAAAAGGTGGCCGACGGGAAATGCCGGATGCTCATACTTTCCAATCCGCACAATCCGGCAGGAATAGTGTGGGACAGGGAAACACTGGAAAAACTGGCGGCATTCTGCTACAGCAGGAACATCATAGTGGTTTCCGACGAGATACACTGCGACATGGCATTATGGGACAACAAGCACATCCCCTTCGCCTCCGTTTCCAAAGAAGCAGCCGCATGCAGCATCACCTTCGGGGCACCTACCAAGACATTCAACATTGCAGGCATCGTGAGCTCCTACGCCGTAGTACCGGACGACATGCTGCGCCAGAGATTCTTCAGCTGGATAAAGGCCAACGAATTTGAGGAACCGAACCTCTTCGCGCCCATAGCAACCATAGCAGCATTCAGGAACGGTGAGGAATGGCGGAAAAGCATGCTCAGGTATGTGGAGGGAAACATTGACTTCACCATAGGATTCTGCAAACAGTACCTGCCACAGGTCAAACCCGTGCGGCCACAGGCTTCGTTCCTGGTATGGCTTGATTGCAGGGCTCTCCACATGAATAGCGAGGAGCTGAATCGCCTGTTCATGGACCGCGCCGGACTGGCACTGAACAACGGTGCCATATTCGGACCGGGCGGAGAAGGATTTATGCGCCTGAACGTAGGCACGACACACGCCAATATAAAAGAGGCACTGGAACGTCTGCGCACCGCACTGGAATAATACCGTAGCATTAACATACTGCCAAGGAAATGGAACTCAACATCAACAGACAGAATTCCATCATAAAAAGAAAGAGTTCCACCATAAAAGACTGAAGACCACAATAAAAAGACAGGATACAACCCTAAAAGGACAGAATACAGTAAAACAAAAGGGCGTGAACAAAGCAATTCCCGTCATCCTGACATAACAGCAACAACACCATTCACGCCCTTTCTTCAATTTAATTTTACTTCTATCCTTACTTTATCTACTTTCATCCATACCTTACTTACCTTTTCTCCTATTTTGCTCACTTTTTTTGAACTTTTCATGAAAAAATCACAAAAAAAATTTGGCAGACTGCATTCAAATGCTTAACTTTGCACTCGCTTACAAAAAGCAAGGGCGTTTAGCTCAGCTGGTTTAGAGCATCTGCCTTACAAGCAGAGGGTCGGGGGTTCGAATCCCTCAACGCCCACCAAGAAAGGACAATCCAATACGGGTTGTCCTTTTTATACACCCCCAGATTTTATCGGGTACAACGGTTCAGTAGAAAATGGACTCAGTAGAAAATGGCTATTATTTTTTTCAGAACCGGTCTTTGCGTTTACATAAATATCATAAAAAATCCCTGCAACCACGGATAACCGATGATTACAGGGAAACACCCCAGTGGGCGTTGAGGGATTCGAACCCCCGACCCTCTGCTTGTAAGGCAGATGCTCTAAACCAGCTGAGCTAAACGCCCTTGCTTTTTGTAAGCGTGTGCAAAGATACATCATTTTTCCCAACTAACCAAATTTTGATGCTATTTTTATCACTATTTTTATCAGTAAAGTAGCTTTTTATCTTCAATATTTGAATATTGAATATCATATTTTCTTTCCATATAAAAGCACCTCTGATGCAGACATAAAAAAAAAGCTGTGTCGTAAAACAGCTATCACGACACAGCTTCCTTATGTTTTTATTCAAACTATTTCTGTATTATTCAGCAACCTGAACAGTAGCACGACGGTTGAATGAAATCGGAGAGAGATCATTTACACCACCCTTAGCAGCTGTAGAAATCTTGTCGCGGCTTACACCCATGTTAACAAGTTCGTTAGCAACAGTCTCTGCACGCTTTTCAGACAGCCACTGGTTATGTGCGGGCTTACCTGTTGCGCTATCAGCATAACCGGTAACAAGCAGGTTAGAACCATTCTCCTTAGCGTACTTAGCAAGAGCCTCAACGTTAACGAGATCCTTCCTTGAAGCGATGTTATACTTGTTCAAGTTGAAGAATACGGACACAGGAGTGTTGATGAATTCCTTGACAGTCTTCGGTGCTTCTGCAGGTTTCTGGTTAGCGAGCAGTTTCTTCAGACGTGCATTCTCTGCATTAGCATCATTGAGCTGTGCATTAAGAGCATCGATTTGAGCCTGAGAGAGAGCCTTGATAGCATCAACATCGGGAGTCTTGTCCCAGGAAGCCTTGCCAAGGTTGAATGTCAGACCAACTTCACCATAGAGGTTGTTGTCGTGGCAATCCCAACCGCGATTAGCAGCTGTAACAACATCGAAGCCGTCAGCATCGCCCTCAAGACGGTTCCAGCCGAATTCAAGATTAATTCCCACATGTTTGCTTACGCGGAAAGTGTTCAGGATACCAACGCTCAGCTGCATGCCATACTGGTTGTAAGAGCAAGAACGTGTAACACCAGCACCTGCAAAGGGAATGAAATTCCATACACGTGTAGGATTGTAACCGCAGAGCATATTGCTGAGGTTGAAGAGAGCCTGCTCGTTCAGCGTCCAGTATTTATTACTCATGCTTTCCTCGTCCTGGAATACCGACTTTCCCCAGATGCCCTGAAGTTTGGTACGGAGACCAAGACCCGGAGTAAACCACTTACCAATGGCAATAGATGCACCGGGGTTAGAGCGGAAAGACTTGAGCGGGCTGTTTGCGTTCCCACTTCCGTGTTCCTGACCAGAATACCAGGCATTCCAGTCTGCACCAACCTGGATAAACCAGTTGCTCCAGAAAGAGTTAGTAGCTACGCTGTACTTCTGTACAGGATCTGCGTCCTGTGCCATAGTGGCCATAGAGACGCCGGCGAAAGCCAAAATAATCAAAAATTTTTTCATAACCTTTATTTATTTAACAATCAAAAATGTATCAACTACGTTGTAATTGGAAATATTTCGGCACAAAGATAGCTATAAAATTTAAATTGCATCACTTTTTTCTTAAGAAAATGCCAGTTGTCCAAGAAAAAAAGCCGTTTTCACGGGCATTTCCAATGAATTCCAGGCTTTTTTCACCACGTTTAATGGTATTATAACGTGAGTTCGATGAAATATAAGTGTCTGTAAACTGCCCCTGTACACA
>JBJEHA010000088.1:0-5673 GCA_051875605.1 Prevotella sp.
TCCTCTTTCGCATTGCTAAACTTTACGCCTACCCACACTAAATAGCTACTGAGCCTCAATAAGTTCTTGCGTAATGGGCAATAAATTAATATCTACTCCATCGAGAATAGACTTCCAATAAACGTAGAAATCATTGTGAACTGTATGTTCTCCTTTAGCGTCTTTGATAAGTAAAGAACATTCTATATTCTTTACCAACCCCATTGTAGTAAGGTTGTTAGAACCAACTATGAGTGTGAAAATGTCGGTATTCTCAAAAAGATAGATTTTGGGATGGAAGATGTTTACGGATTGTGTATGGTAGATTTGGGATTCTACACCCCAAGACAGAACCTCTTCAAGAGCCTCTTTGGATGTTCCTTTTTGGTCAATTCCAAGAATTATCTTTATCCTAACTCCTCTTTCTTTCTCTTTTATGACATATGGTGTTAACGCAGAAATACCCCCATAACTTGCAAAAGCCACTAAACAGGTAAAAGAATCATATCTCTTGCTATTGAACTGTTCTATTAGTTCTTTAGCCATGGAGGTGTCTGCATCAAGGTTATATCCTTGTCCTATGATTTTTGTATCCATAATGCTGTATGATATAAATCCTGACCATAAAGGTATAAAAATAATCGCAGATGATGGCGTAAATGGATAAAAAAACTTCAAATCTTTTAGTTTTTGTGTTCATATATCGGAATGGTTTTTCCAGCGGAATGGGGATTCGAGGGCCGGAAATGAACGGTTGGGGTTTTACAAAGTGTCAGTTTTTTAACACTTTTTCTTTCACTTTGATTTTCGGGCCGTTTCCGGAGATTCGGGCTTGACCGGATTTTTGTGCGCCAGCAGAATTTTTGAGTTCCTTGGGAGTGTTCTGTAAACCGTTGATAATCAATAGAATAAGTTTTCGTAGGAGGGAAGTGTTAATAAAAACCATCCGATTTTAACCTAAAATACGTTAAATTCGTGCTCAAAACACGCGATTTGTGCAGTTTTCAGCTCTCATTTTCTGCACTTTTGGCCGGAAAAGCACGGTTTTGAGGCCGAAAAACATAGGTTTTTGTCGCGAAACAGTTAAGTTTTGCCTCAAAAACACTTAAGTGCCAAGACGAAAACAGTTAACTGATTTTCCGGAAACAGTTAAGTGTTTCCCCCCTAACACTTAACTGATTTTTCCGTTTTGTGCAAAAAACCGTCATTTTACACTTGTTAACATGGAAACCGTCCCAAATCCGCCTGATTTCCAAGACCTTGAAAAATCAAAGTGTAAGCAGAAGTGTTAAAAAACTGACACTTTGCAAAACGGTGGTCCTGGCTTTGTGAAGGCTTGCCATAGGTTGCCGCAAGGGTGCACGGACATGAAAAAACGGACTCTGGCTGCCGTTGCGGGCAGGAGGGGTCCGTTGCCATGGGGAGAAGTGGTGTGGGCTGCTGGCGGCTCACTGTCTGGTTGCGGCACTCTGGCAAACCAGCTGGTAGGGACACAGTGCGCACCGCGTTTTGTCGTTGGTGGGCCGGAAGGGCTGCTGCGGTTCCTGTATTTCGGTCACAAGTCCGGTGAGGCGTTCCATGAATTCCTTTCTGTAGATGCCTATGTCGCTGATGATGCCCTGTCCTATGCAGAGTGTCGGGTCGTAGTTGTCTTTGGCGGCCTGCTGTATGAAGAGCAGTGCGGGGCTTACGTCCAGGCCGTCCGGGTTCAGTTCACCGGAGTTGCTGACTATCAGCGAGTAGAGCATGGCCTGCAGGTAGTAGTCGGAGTGGCGTTGTCCTATGCCCTGTCCGTCGAATATGTCTCCCACGGCCTGTATTTTCAGTGTTGCCGGTTTTCCAGTCTTGTAGTCTATCACTCTGATGCGGTGTTTCCCTGTTGTCTTGTCTGTGATGCGGTCCAGCCGGTCTATGATTCCTCCTATTCTGACGGTGTGCTGTCCCCGGCTGGTGGACAGGGTGAGCGATGTGGCCACCTTCAGTTCCAGCCCGAGTATGGCGAAGGGTGTGAGCTGCCTGTCGGCGGTGAGCAGTTGTTTCAGATAGCTGATGATGACCTGCCTGTTGATGATCTGTATGCCGTTGTATTCCGGTTTCTGCTTCCGGCTTCCCATCTTGAAGAGTTCCTCCTCGAACACCTCGTCCACGATGCGTTCTATGGCGGCGGGCGTTTTCAGGAAGCGGTCTATGTCTGCGGCCTTTATGTCTGTTCCCTTTCCGGCCATTTCCCCGTAGATGCGTTGTGCCGAAATGTGGAATATGTTTCCGAACGTGCGGTTGTCCATGGTGGCTTCCTCGTCTTCTTCGGGCTCGTTGATGGCGGCCACGTACTTGTAGAAGAACTGCAAGGGGCAGCGCAGGTAGGTGTTGATGGCTGTGGGCGAGAGTGTCCTGAGCTGGTCCAGCCGTTCCATGGTGTCGGGGTCTTTTTCCACTGGCGCGGCCGCGGCTGAGGTGGAGTTCTTTGTGGCTGTCAGGCTGGTCTTCTTCACTGTTCCGCCGCTTTCCACCATCCATTGCAGCATGAACCGGCTCATTTCCCCGGTGTGTCCGTCTTCGGTCGATTGGTTGTAGGCGAGTGTGGCGTCGCTGGTTCTCTGCATCAGCCGGTAGAAGTAGTAGGCGTATATGGCCACCTTGTTGTCGATGGTGGTCAGTCCGTAGGCTTTCCTGAGGGAGTAGGGGATGAAGGACGCGTCGTTCACGCCTTTGGGCATGTTGCCCTCGTTGCAGGACAGCACGAGCAGGTGGTCGAAGTCCAGGTTCCTGGTTTCCAGCACGCCCATGATCTGTATGCCTTCTGCGGGTTCGCCGTGGAAGGGGATGGATGCCGACCTTATCAGTTGGTCGATGAGCCGCTGCAGGGTGCTGATGTTCACCTCGAGTTCGCCGCTTTCCACCAGCGTGTGCAGTCTGTTGAGCAGGGTATAGGTGCTGAAGATGGACTCCTTTGTGAGCACATCGGCGGTGTCCTTGGCGTTGATGCCTGCCCGTTTCGTTATCCTCAGCAGCCATTCCAGCAGTGCGAGGTTGGAGGGCTCTCTCCTGTTTTCCCCGCATCCCAGGTCGGCAAACAGCAGTGCCAGTCCTTCGTCGGCGGTGAGCTGGCTGCGTGTGGGATAATAGTGTGGCGGGTCGGTGAGCTGTTGCATGATGGTCTGGCATTGGTCTGACATGAATGCGCTGCACGGGTGGCGCAGCACCTTGTTCACACAGCTGAGCCGGTAGCCGTTCCTGTCGCGCCTCAGCCCGTTGACCTGCAGTTCCATGAGCAGTGGCACGAACGATGCCATCGGTGTCTGGGCCAGCGGGAATCCGGTGGTGATGTTCACCTTGTCCACCTCCGCCGGCAGGCTGTGTATGATTGTCGGCAGCAGGGTCTCGTCGCACATGACGATGGCCGTCTTCTTCCCGTCTGCCATGCGTTGCTTCTCTCTGAGCCATGTGCTCACGTAGCGTGCCTGTATGTTCTCTGTGGTGGCGCTCATGAATGTCACGTCCTTCAGGTGCTTCAGGTTGTCGTAGAGGCTGGTGTCGTTGGTGTCGAGCGCGTTGGGGAAGTCGGCCTGGTATTGCGAGATATAGCGTCCGGCCTCGTGGACAACGGTCTTTCCAGGCATGTAGTAATGGTCGAAATCCCAGTAGAACAGTGCTTTCCCTTCCTGCCTGAGCTTGCTGAACATTGTCTGTTCGGCTTTCAGCAGCACGTTGAAGCCCACGAACACGAAGCAGTCTGCCGATGCGCTGTCAATGCCTTTCTCGGCCACTTCCCTGTACAGTGCGCCCTCATAGGCCAGGCCTTTCTGTGCCAGGCGTTGCCTGAAGTCGGTGTAGATGTCGGCAAAGTGGCTCCACAGGCTCAGGAAACGCCGTTTCAGTTCTGTTTCGTGGTTGTCGTCGAAATTGCTGAAGAAGGCCTTGATGGCAGTTTTCTGTTCTTCTGTCAGGTAGGATATGTCGTCCAGTTCGTGTATGTTCTTCAGGTTGGCGAACACTTGTCCGGCATCGGCCATGTTCTTGTCTATGTCGTCGAAGTCGGCCAGCAGCAGTTGCCCCCATCCGTAGAAGTGGTCGAGTGTCTCGTCCAGTCGGGTGGCTTTGGTGAAGGACTTGTGCAGCTCGCTCACAGCCATGATCTGGTCGCACGGCTGCAGGGATGCCTGCCGGTGGATGAGGTCGCTGATGGTGATGTAGGTGGGTGTCCATACCGGTCTGTCCGAAAGATTGGCCAGATGCTCGTTCATGAACAGTGATGCGCGCTTGTTGGGGAAGACCACCACGATGCGTGAAAGGTTGTGCCCGAACCTGTCCAGCAGGTCCTGTGCGACACGTTCCAGAAAGTATTGTCTCATTTTATTTCCTCTATTCTGTTGGAGTAAACGAACCACAGGTAGCCTTTTACATGGCTGTGCCCCATGTCTTCGAGCAGGGTCATGTAGCGTCTCACCTGGTCATGGTATTCAGGTTTTGGTGTTCCGAACTTGAAGTCCACCACAATGGTTTCCTTGCCGTCGGTCATCACGCGGTCGGGTCTGTGTGTTGACAGTTCGCCGCTCACCGCATCGCGATAGACGATGGAGCATTCGTTGAACACTTCCCAGCGGTCGGAAAACCATGCGGCCACAGTGGGGTTTTCCAGTCGGCGGGCCAGCAGGTCGTGCAGTCTTTCCCTGCTGATTTCCTCGTCATAGATGACCCCTTCCGTTTCCAGTCTGCTGAGTGCCGGTCCGAAGTCGGCGGTTGTGCGTATGGTGGAGAGCAGTGCGTGGAGCACGTTTCCGAGCTTGATGTACGTTTCCTGCTGTTCTTCCTTTTCGTCGGTCACGGTGAAGGAGCGGCTCTGGTTGCTTTGTCTGAATTCCACGTGCTGCCTGAAGGTGTCTATGCCTGCACGGCGGTCTTCCGGTCTCTGCAGGAACACGTTCCGGCTGCTGTGCTTTTCCGTCTTTCCGGTCCATTGGCCGAAGTCCTCCTGCCCGTAGCTGAAGGTGAGCGTGTCGTCTTTCGAGTTGCTGTCGCCCTGGCTTTCGGCTTGCGGAAGCTCATCCTGGAGCTGCGGAAGGCATTGCTCGATGATGGCAGACCTGATGCCGGAGTTTCCCCGTTTCCCGAAGACGGTCAGGCTTTTCGTAGCCCTGGTGAAGGCCACGTAAAGCAGGTTCAGGTTGTCCACGCAGCTCTGCAGCCGTTCTTCCATGCAGTCCTGTTCATACACTGTGCCTTTCATCTGCTTCATGCTGTAGTCCACCGGCACCACGGGCAGCTGGCTGAAGGGTTCTTCTTTGGGTGTGCACCACAGGATGCCTCCGTTTTCCAGCTTCCAGTCGCAGAAGGGCATGAACACGTGCCCGTATTCCAGGCCTTTGCTTTTGTGTATGGTGATGAGCCTTATCCCGTCCACGGCATCGGCCTGGATGGTCTTTTCGTGCAGGTTGCTGTCCCATTCGTTGAGGAATGCGTCGATGTCGGCCGGATTGCTTCCGATGAAGCCGGTCAGCTGGTCGAAGAAGGCGCAGACGAAGGCGTCGTCGTCGCTGAGTTGCCTGAGTCGGAAGATGGTGTAGATGCGCTCCACAAGACTATAGAGTGGCAGGGTCAGCAGTGTCTGCCGTCCGCTGGCATATTCTTCAGGCAGCAGCTCCGTTTCCCGGTCTGTGACGAACAGGTCGGTTTCCGTGCAGGGATTGCCCATTA
>JBJEHA010000089.1:0-5627 GCA_051875605.1 Prevotella sp.
AGATAATGAAGCGCATGGCGATAAGCCATCGTGCCAAGCACTTCCCCCATCAGCTCTCGGGCGGTCAGCAACAGCGTGTGGCAATAGCCCGTGCCGTGGTGTTCGATCCAAAGATAATCCTTGCCGACGAGCCCACGGGAAACCTCGACTCAAAGAATGGTATTGAGGTGATGAAACTCCTTACCGAACTACATCGTGAAGGCACCACCATCGTAATGGTAACACATAGCGACCGTGATGCATCCATTGCCCACCGCATCATCCATCTGTTCGACGGACAGATTACCGGCTGAGCCACGCTCCCCTACCCCATACATGCAGCAGACCAAGATAGTCCCGGGAAACGGTTCATACTGATGTTTTTTTGCTGGGCTTGGAAGAAAAATGGCAGAAATCGTTGGCCGGAACAAATAGATTTTATAATTTTGCAGCACTTAAGCGTGTGTACAGGGGCGTAGCCCAGTTGGTTTAGAGCGCTGCAGTCACATTGCAGAGGTCATCGGTTCGAGCCCGATCGTCCCTACACAAACAGAAAAAGGATGCCGTAAAGCATCCTTTTTCTGTATCTGCATGTTATGATTGCCATCCTATGGTTGGTCCGGTTCACCTACCGCTTGTGCCTGTTGGCACGCTGTTCGCGGTACTTGGCCTTCTGACGGGCCGAACCGGAACCGTGTGCACCGGTAATGTATTTCTTCTTCTTTGCCTTTGTCTTCACCTTGTCTTCCTTCTGCCCACCCTTTGGAGCACCTCTGAAAACGATTCCGCCTCCGGCAATGATGTCGTCGATATCAGCCATAGTGTTTTTTCCTTTTTTAGTACGTATCAATGATGGAACAGCCTTACACCGGTAAAGGCCATGGCTATGCCGTACTTGTCGCAGGTATCAATCACGTGGTCATCGCGCACGGAACCTCCGGCCTGTGCAATGTACTCCACACCGCTCTTGTGGGCGCGCTCAATGTTGTCGCCGAAGGGGAAGAAGGCATCGCTGCCCAGCGCCACGCCCCTGTTCCGGGCTATCCACTCCTTCTTCTCCGCCGCGGTGAGCACCTCGGGCTTCTCCTTGAAGAACAGCTGCCAGGTGCCTTCGCGCAGCACATCGTCATGGTCCTCGCTGATGTACACGTCTATGGTGTTGTCGCGGTCGGCACGCCTGATATTGTCCACAAAAGGCAGTGCCATCACCTTCGGATGCTGCCTGAGCCACCATATATCGGCCTTGTTCCCGGCCAGCCTGGTGCAATGGATGCGGCTCTGCTGCCCTGCCCCGATGCCTATGGCCTGTCCGTCCTTCACATAGCACACGGAATTGCTCTGTGTGTATTTGAGCGTGATGAGCGCGATGACCAGGTCGCGCATGGCCTCCTCCGTGAAGGTCTTGTTCTGCGTGGGCCTGTTCTCGAAGAGAGCCGGGTCGTTGAGCTTCACCTCGTTGCGTCCCTGCTCGAAGGTGATGCCGAACACCTGCTTGCGCTCTATGGGTTCAGGCACGTAGTCAGGGTCTATCCTGATGACGTTATAAGTGCCCTTGCGCTTTTCCTTGAGTATCTCCAGTGCCTCCGGAGTGAATCCGGGCGCAATCACGCCATCGCTCACCTCGCGCTTGATGAGCAGTGCCGTAGCCTCGTCGCAGGTATCGCTCAACGCCACGAAGTCGCCATAGCTGCTCATGCGGTCG
Source organism: Prevotella sp. (assembly GCA_051875605.1). Classification (GTDB taxonomy): domain Bacteria; phylum Bacteroidota; class Bacteroidia; order Bacteroidales; family Bacteroidaceae; genus Prevotella. The sequence goes on from JBJEHA010000089.1 coordinate 1,682, forward strand.
GCACCACGCGCCCGGGCATAGGCACAGGCTATAGGCGACAGTTCCACCTTCAGGTCGTCCACGAAATAGACCTTCTTCAGCGTGTCGCTCAACGGCAGACCGACAGCCGCACCGGCAGGAGAAACATGCTTGAACGAAGCGGCTGAGGGCAGACCGGTGGCGGACCTGAGTTCCTTCACCAGCTGCCACGAGTTGAAGGCATCCAGGAAGTTGATGTAGCCAGGACGGCCGTTAAGCACTTCTATGGGCAACTCGCCCTCGGTCATGAATATGCGCGAAGGCTTCTGGTTGGGGTTGCATCCGTACTTTAATGATAGTTCTTTCATAAATCGTAGGGGAAAAATTTCAATCTGCGTGCAAAGTTACGCTTTTTCCGGGAGATGCACAAGTGATTGGCCGGAGGAGTTTGCCAGAACCTGCCTATACACATATATAAAGAGGTGGAAGAGGTGGTCGCACATCCTGTTGCGGAAGCACACAGAAGAAAGTCCGGAAAAGCGAACTGGAAAGTCCGGGAAAGTGAACTGGAATCTTCGGAATGCCGAAGCCCAATCTGTAGTTCACGGTGTGAACACTATATTTCACGTCGTGAACACTATATCCCACGCCGTGAACACTATATTTCACGCCGTGAACTACAGATTGGGCTTCGGTCTCCGGAGGATTATACTTCGCTCTTCAGGACTTTCCAGTTCGCTTTTCCGGACTTTTCCCCTACCGCGGTCCACCCCTGCATCCGGCTGCTTCCGGCACCCCACCTGCAGGAAGAGACGGAACAGTCTGGCTGCACCATGGTTCAGCGGAAGGGAAAGGCATGAAAAAAGACAGGTTCCACAGAACCGCCCTTGCGATTCCATGGAACCTGCCGATACTGATACCGGGTGTTGCCTGATGCCTATTCCATGACACCACACCACCCGCCATTGCGGTGCAGGGTGACAGTGAGCGTGGTGCTGCTGTTCACTGTGCGCTGGCGTTTGATGCAGTCGATGGCCTGACGGTCGCAGTTGGGTCCGTCTTCATAGCTGACCAACGACCTGTCGGCGGCATCCGGAAGGAAATTCATGGGCAACTGGATGGTGCGCTCCTTGTCGTTGGTGATGGCACCCACAAACCACTTGTTGCCTTTCCTCTTGGCCACAGCCACATACTCTCCCACCTTGGCATCTATCACGCGGGTCTCGTCCCAGGTCACAGGCACAGAGGTGATGAAGCCGGTGCAGTCAGGCTCGCGCATGTAGAGCGTAGGCGAATCGGCCAGCATCTGGATTCCGCTTTCAAAGACCACGTAGAGGGCCATCTGGTAGGCTCTTGTTCCGTTGCCCATCACATTGGCCCATGTGCAGCGGTTGTGCTCGGGCTGTGCCGAGAACATGGAACCGGGCGTGAAGTCCATCGGGCCTACAGCATTGCGGATGAAGGGCAGATAGATGGAATTGGAAGGCAGGCAGCCCCCATTCATTTCCAGTCCGAGCACACCCTCATAGGACAGCAGGTTCGGATAGCGCACCTCCAGGCCTGACGGCTTGTAGGCTCCGTGGAAATCGACCAGCAGATGATGCTTGGCCGACTCCTTCACCACGCGCTCGTAGAAGTTCACCATGGCCTGGTCCTGACGGTCCATGAAGTCAATCTTGGTTCCGGCCACGCCCCATTCCTCATACTTGGCGAAAAGGTCCATGTTCTTCTCCACCGTGAGCCAGGGCAGCCACAGGATAACACCCACACCCTTCTGCCTGCCGTATCTGATAAGCTCGGGAAGGTCTATTTCCTTGATGGTCTCAAAGGGATTGCGGGTGCTCTTGGCCCACCCTTCGTCCATGATGATGTAGGAAACGCCATACTGTGACGCAAAGTCAATGAAATACTTATAGGTGGCGGTATTGATGCCAGCCTTGAAGTCCACACCGAAGATGTTGAGATGGTTCCACCAGTCCCAGCTCACCTGTCCGGGCTTGATCCACTGTGTTTCAGCGATTTCACACGGCGAAGAGAGAAGGAACGTCATTTCGTTGGCCACGATGTCCTTGTCCTCACGGCTGATGACGAAATAACGCCAAGGATAGGTGCGTCTGCCCTGCGTGGAGGCGATATAGTCGGCTTCCTTGGTGAACTTCTGGCTGCGGTCGCCATCGTCTTCCACGGCAAGGGGAAGCGGCGGGAACACCGAACGGAAACCGTTGCCGTTCTTGGTGAGGAACATGCCGGGATAGTCCCTGAGGTCAGACTCGGAAATGAGCATCTTGTACTGCTTGTCGGTCTCCACAAGCACAGGCAGATAGGTCATCCTGCGCTCGGGAATGTCGCCCGTCGTGGCCATGTGCTTGTACGGCTCCTCACAGGAAGAGCGGAAACTGTTGACCGGCGAGACGATAGCCTGGTATTCTGTGGGGAAAGCAATGCTGAAGTCCTCGTGGACAATGTTGAGGTCCTTCTTGCTTGAAGTGCCGATGCGGTAGGCCACACCGTTGTCATAGGCACGGAACTCCACGGAGAAGCCTCCGCTGAGATTCAGCAGGAGCGTGTTGCAGTGGTTGCGTACCTGTGCATTCTTCATGGGTACGACACGCGTGCGGATTTCGTCAATCGTTCCGCGCTTTGAGCTGCGCAAGGTGGTGCCGCTCCCCAGCGTGCCGTTGCTTGTGGTCATGCCCAGCGCACAGTTCGTGAGCAGGACATTGCCGTCAATGGAAACATTGTAGGTTACGCCATTGCCTACAGTCACATCTACAGAAACTGTACCGTCGGGCGATTTCAGGTTAAGTGTCTTCGGAGCTGCTGTCAAGCTGCACACAGCAAAGACAAGAGCCAACAGGAATAGTGTTCTTTTCATTGTCATATAGATTTTATTGATGATTTGGGATTGCAACAGGAAAAGGCGGAACACCCCTATGCAACGACGTGCCGGAAAGCCTGACACCGATGAAGGTCAGGTTTTCCGGCATCCACTGCAAAACAGGCATTCCGCCAATGGGTCATTTCTCGTTGGAGAAGGAGTACGGAGCATCGCTCCCAGCCGTTCCACGCTGTGTGTTGGGCGTAGCCGACATGTCGAAGACAATGCTTCCTCCATTCATCAGGTCGGTGTGTGTGAGATAGTTCTTGGTATAGTCCGCACCGTTCAGTTTCATGCTGCCGATGTAGCGGTTCTCCGCACTGTTGTTTCTGGCAGTGATGGTCATGTTCTTGCCATTCTCCAGATGCAGGGTCATGCGGTCGAAGTAGGGCGTACCCAGCACATACTCTCCGCTGCCCGGACACACGGTGTAGAAGCCCATGGCCGAGAACACGTACCAGGCCGAGGTCTGTCCGTTGTCCTCGTCGCCACAGTAGCCGTCGGGGTTGGCATTGTAGAGCCTGTCCATGACTTCACGGATCCAATACTGCGTCTTCCAGGGCTGTCCGGAGTAGCCGTAGAGATAGATCATGTGCTGTATGGGCTGGTTGCCGTGGGCGTAGTTGCCCATGTTCATGATCTGCATCTCGCGGATTTCATGGATTACACCACCATAATAGCTGTCATCAAAGAGTGGCGGGACGCTGAACACGGAATCGAGCATCTGGTTGAACACGTCCTTGCCGCCCATCAGGTTGATGAGTCCCTGTGGGTCATGGAACACTGACCATGTGTAATGCCAGGAATTGCCCTCAGTAAAGGCATCACCCCACTTGAGCGGATTGAACGGTGCCTGGAACTTGCCGTCCTGATTGCGGCCGCGCATGAGCTTGGTCTCGCTGTCGAACACGTTCCTGTAGTTCATGGCATGTTTCTTGAACGGAGCCAGTTCCTTGTCCTTCTTGCCCAAAGCCTTGCCCAACTTGTAGATGCACCAGTCATCGTAGGCATATTCCAGCGTGCGGGCCACGTTCTCGTTGATTTTCACATCATAAGGCACATAGCCCAGCTTGTTGTAGTACTCGAAGCCCAGCCGGCCGGTGGATTTCA
>JBJEHA010000090.1:0-87133 GCA_051875605.1 Prevotella sp.
ACTTAACTGATTTTTCCGTTTTGTGCAAAAAACCGACATTTTACACTTGTTAACATGAAAATCGGTCCAAAACCGCTTGTTTTTGAATACATCGAAAAATCAAAGTGTAAGCAAAACCGTTAAAATTCTGACACTTTGATTTTTTGCACCGATTCTGCTCCCGGAAGTAGGAAACTGTCGGGAATGCCGCTGGGGGTGTGGGCGTCCCGCCCGCACATCGCCAGACAGCTCAGTCAATGTCACCATGACACCTTGTTGCGGGACAGTGCGACAAGTGTGGACGGGACGCCCACACCCCCAGTGGAGTATATACTTTCCATGGTTCTTTTCAAAAGTAGTCCCAAAACTTGCGTGATTCATTTTTTTTCCATAATTTTGCATCCGCTATACAAATGGTTCCGTAGCTTAGCTGAATAGAGCGTCAGATTCCGGTTCTGAAGGTCGTGGGTTTGAATCCCACCGGAATCACGGAGGTAAATCCCTGCAAATCAACGGTTTGCAGGGATTTTTGCGTTATTGCCCTTTCTGGCGGACGGCGGAAAATGGCATAGTGTACTTTGTACGTGTAATGGTTATGGATAATAAAAAACTGAAATCCTTTGTTGTTTCCGTGTAAGTGTAGTATTTTTGCATATCCCTAAACGGTTGTGTGCTGTGCAGTTTTTCCGGTCGGCATGGAAAATTCTGTGATGTGGCACCCTGGATGGGCTTTTCATGAAACAGAAGCAACGATATGATACAGATCAGCACTTTGACAGAAGTCGTGAGACAAGCCTCGGCACTGATGGTCGTTGACGGCTTTGAGATTGAGCAGAAGGGCGGGTGCGAGAACATTGTCACCACTTCCGACCTGGCCGTGCAGGGGTTCCTGTGCGGCAGGCTGGCGGAGCTGTTGCCTGGCTGTGGTTTCCTGTGTGAGGAGAAGGATATTTGCGACGTCCAGCATGAATACACATGGATTATCGACCCCATAGACGGGACGGCCAATTACAGTCGTGGAATAGACCAATGTGCCATCTGCGTGGGCCTGAAGCATGCCGACGATATGGTGATGGGGGTGGTCTATCTTCCCCGTACCGATGAAATGTTCTATGCAGAGAAGGGAAGGGGTGCCTATCTGAACGGCAGGAGAATTCACGTTTCGGACAGGAGTTTCGGAAACGGTGTCATGTGTACTGCTCTCCCTGTCTATCATAAAGAATATGCAGGTTTGTGTTCCGAAATCATTGTGGAGACCTTCGGGCGGTGCAATGATATCCGCCGTTTCGGTGCCTGTGCCCCGGAACTGTGCTATCTGGCTATGGGCAGGTGTGAACTGTATTTTGAATATCTGCTCAGTCCTTGGGACTTTGCTGCTGCATCGCTTATCGTGGCCGAGGCGGGTGGTGTCATCTCGTCGCTTGATGGCCATAGGCTGTCTCTGGTTTCTCCGGGCGGTGTTATTGCAGCCAACAGCCGGTGTAATCATGATGTCCTGCTCGAGATTGTCAGTAGAGTGTTGGAGCGGAACAAGCTGTGAAGGAAACTGATATATATATAAGGTGAAACGGGCTGAAAGTGACATAATGTAAACTTTTTTTATGAAAATTTGAATTTTTGTCAGATTTTCTTTGGTCTTACTGAAAGAATGTGTATATTTGCAGCAGTTTAATTGATATTCAGTCAAGAAAAATGAAAAGAAACATGGTATCAAACTTTTGGTGGTGGCGTTGCTCAGGATTTCAAAATAAGTCGTGAGTTACGAAGCCGTGTTGATACTCCAGAAAACATATAGGCCTGTCGTTCTTACGGCAGGCTTTTTTTATTTTCGGTAATCGGTATAGACTAAAGGAACAGAAATATGGAAATGAAGGATGTTTTGAACAAGGTGCTCAATCACGAACAGCTGGGTCGTGAGGAGATGAGGGATGTCCTGCTGGGCATTACCCGCAGTGAGTATGCTGCCGAGCAGATAGCCGCCCTGCTGACAGCTTTGCAGATGCGTGGTGTCACAGTTGACGAATTGCTTGGATTCCGTGACGGCATATTGGAAACGGGTGTTCCGGCACTGCTCGATTGCGACCGGTATATTGATGTAGTGGGGACAGGCGGCGACCGCAAGAACACGTTCAACATTTCCACTACTTCCTGCTTTGTCATTGCGGGAGCCGGATATAAGGTGGCCAAGCACGGCAACTATGCTGCAACTTCTACCAGCGGTGCATCGAATGTCATTGCCCGCCATGGCGTGAAGTTCACGGCTGACATTGACAAGCTCAACCGCTCCATCAATGAGTGCGGTATTGTCTATCTTCATGCACAGTTGTTTGCCAGTGCACTGAAATTCGTGGGTCCCATACGCAAGGCGTTGCAGTTTCCTACGTGTTTCAATCTGCTCGGCCCGTTGGTCAATCCCTCACAACCCAAGTGCCAGCTGCTCGGTGTGGCTACACTCGAGCAGATGAGGCTCTACAAAAGTGTTTATCAGCAGATTGGAATTGACTATGCCATTGTGAACAGCATAGACGGCTACGATGAGATTTCACTTACGGGCGATTTCAAGGTGACCACCAATCAGTATGAGCGCATTTTCAATCCACAGGATCTTGGCTTGCGTACCGCTCTTCCCGAAGAGCTGCAGGCCGGAGCTACAGAGGAAGAAGCCGCAGCCATCTTCGACAGTGTGCTGGAAAACAGGGCACTGCCGGCTCAGCGTGACATTGTCGTGGCCAATGCAGCTTTTGGCATACAGGTCTATGAGCAGGGACGCAAGAGCATAGAAGAGTGCATGTCCATTGCGCGCGAGTCCATAGAAAGCGGCAGTGCGATGGCGACTTTCCGTAAATTCGCAGAAATCAACTCCTGATGGCAGATATACTGGATGTGATTGTCGCCTATAAGCGACAGGAAGTGGAGAACATGAAGGAGCTATGCTCTCCGCGTCAGATACATGAGCAGGTGGAACAGCAGTATGACTGTATGAAACCACGGGTGTCCATGTGCCACGCATTGTTGGAAAACAGGTGGGGAATCATAGCGGAGTTCAAGCGCAAGTCGCCATCGAAGGGATGGATTGCCAAGGATGCGGATGCGGAAAAGGTGCCCATGGACTATGAAAACAGTGGTGCTGCGGCATTGAGCATACTGACCGATGGACATTTCTTTGGAGGTTCAGACCATGATATCCTTCGGGCGCGCCGCAGTGGGGTGGCACTTCCGGTGCTCTACAAGAATTTCATTGTCGATGAATACCAGTTGTTCCAGGCTCTGTTGTGCGGAGCCAGTGCTGTGTTGCTTATTGCTGCCGTATTGCCGTTATCAGAAGTGCGCAGGCTTACGCGGATGGCCCATGAGCTGGGGCTTGAAGTGTTGCTTGAACTCCATGCCGAGCAGGAACTCGACTATGTGGCGGCCGACCCTGACATGTGTGGCGTGAACAACCGCAATCTGGGAAGTTTTGTAACCGATGTTTCACGCTCTTTTGACATGGCAGCACACCTGCCGTCAGACATCTGCAAGGTGAGCGAGAGCGGAATCTCTGATGCAAACACCTTGAAGGCACTTCGGCTGGCCGGATTCAACGGCTTTCTCATTGGCGAACATTTCATGCGCACCGGCCAACCGGCATCTGCGCTTGGACAATTCATCAGACAGCTTTCTACATTATGACAATAACAGACAAACTATGATTATCAAGGTATGCGGACTAAGGAGGTCCGACAATATTCGTGCGGTAGAGCAGCTTGGCGTTGACTTCATCGGAATGATTTTCTATCCTGGCAGTCCGAGGTATGTTTCCATGGTCAGTTCGGGAACAGGGCATCTTCCCGATTATGCAGAAAAGGCTTTGCAGCCCGAACAGATGGGGCAGGACACCAGTAGCAGACAACTACGCCGGGCTGCCAGAGTAGGCGTATTCGTGGATGAAATGGCGCAGCAGATTGTCAGCCATGTCGTGGGGTATGGACTTGATTATGTGCAGTTGCATGGAAACGAGTCTGTTGAGTTGATTGACAACCTGCGGCTCACCCTTGATCCCGACATCAGACCCGGAATCGGTTTCATCAAGGCCATCCCTGTCGCGTGTGAAGCCGACTTGCAGAAATGCTGCGAATACGAGGGTCATGTTGACTATTTCCTATTCGACACGAAATGCCCTGGCCATGGCGGCAGTGGTGACAAGTTTGACTGGACTGTGCTCTCGGCCTACCACGGCCGTACACCGTTTCTGTTGGGTGGAGGCATAGGTCCAGAAGATGCTGAACATATATGCTCTTTCAGGCATGGACGTTTCGCGGGCATAGACCTCAATTCCTGTTTTGAGTCTGAACCTGCGATGAAGGATATCAGAAAACTGGAACAGTTTATCACTAAAATAAGAAGTCATGAACAAGATTAACCGGTTGTTTTCGGAAAACAAGGACCGCAAGCTGTTTTCACTCTACTTCTGTGCCGGTTGTCCCACGCTTCAGGGAACGGCCGATGTGATTCTCACCTTGCAGCGCCGCGGGGTGGATATGATTGAGGTGGGCATCCCCTTCAGTGACCCCTTGGCTGACGGACCCGTTATCCAGAGTGCCGGAACCACGGCGTTGCGCAATGGCATGACGCTCCGGCTGCTTTTCCGTCAACTGGAGGCCATCCGTGGACAAGTCAGCATCCCGCTTATCTTGATGGGCTATCTCAATGTCATCATGCACTTCGGTATAGAGCGGTTCTGTCAGCGGTGTGCCGAGTGTGGTGTCTCGGGTGCCATCATACCGGATTTGCCGTTCAAGGACTATATGGAGATGGTCAAGCCTGTGGCCGACAAGTATGACCTGCGTATCATCATGATGATTACTCCGGAGACCTCGGAGGAACGCATCAGGTTCATAGACAGCCATACCAACGGATTCATATACATGGTGAGCAGTGCCGGGATAACAGGGTCGCAGTCGGAATTCGATGAGGACAAGCAAACTTATTTCCGCCGTGTGAATGCCATGGGGCTGGAAAATCCACGCATGATAGGTTTCGGTATCAGCAACAGGCAGACGCTTGAAAGTGCGCGTGACAATGCCGCGGGCACCATCATTGGCAGTAAGTTTGTGACACTGCTCAATCAGGCCGGCAATGCCGAAAGGGCCATGGACCTTCTGGAAGATGCACTCCGCCAATGAAGTCAGACACTATGAAAGCAAAAGAAAACGTTATGGATAACAGACATTTTTTCGTAGATGAAAACGGATTCTTCGGTCGTTTTGGCGGTGCCTATGTGCCCGAAATCCTGTATAAGTGTGTGAAAGACCTGCAGGACTGCTACCGTGAGATTATCGGGAGCGAGGGGTTCAAGCGTGAATACCATGCACTGCTCAAGGACTATGTAGGTCGCCCGTCGCCTCTTTATCTTGCCCGTCGCATGAGCGAACGTTACGGTTGTCACATCTATCTTAAGCGCGAGGATCTTAACCATACAGGAGCACATAAGATAAACAATACCATCGGGCAGATACTCATGGCACGCCACATGGGCAAAACCCGGATTATTGCCGAGACTGGAGCTGGTCAGCATGGCGTGGCCACAGCAACAGTATGCGCGCTGATGGGCATGAAATGCGAGGTGTTCATGGGAAAGACCGATGTGGAACGGCAACGCACCAATGTGGAGCGCATGAAGATGCTCGGTGCGACGGTACATCCGGTGACAACGGGAAACATGACGCTCAGCGATGCCTGTTCGGAAGCCATACGTGACTGGTGCGCCCATCCGCGCGACACATTCTATATCGTGGGCAGCACAATGGGTCCCCATCCTTATCCAGACATTGTGGCCAGGATGCAAAGTGTGATTTCCGAGGAAATAAAGTGGCAGCTCAACGAAAAGGAAGGTCGTGACTGGCCCGATTATCTGGTGGCTTGTGTTGGCGGAGGCAGCAATGCGGCAGGAACCATCTTCCACTACATTGCCGATGAAAGGGTGAAAATCTATCTGGCTGAGGCTGGTGGACATGGAGTGGATTCCGGCCATACGGCGGCAACTATGCACTGTGGCACTGAGGGTATTATCCATGGTGCGCGCACGCTTGTCATGCAGACGGACGACGGGCAGATCAGGGAAGCCTTCACCATCAGTGCAGGTCTTGACTATCCGGGCATAGGACCCATGCACGCTGCGCTGGCTTCGGAGGGGCGGACAAAGGTGCTGGCCATAAACGATGACGAGGCTATCTATGCAGGCTATGAGCTAACACGGCTTGAGGGCATCATCCCGGCCATAGAGAGTGCACACGCCGTTGCCGCGCTCCGCAAGATGTCATTCCGCCCTGATGATGTGGTCGTGCTCACCGTGAGCGGGCGTGGCGACAAGGATGTGCTCACTTATCTCGACAACAAGAAAATGGCAAAAGAATATGGAGACTTTTAGATACCAGACATTCAGCAGGGACCTGCTGGCCGACCTCTATACCCCCGTAGGCACCTACATGAGGCTTCGTGACCTTTATCCCCAAAGTGCATTGATGGAATGTTCCGACTACCACGATGCCAACAACAGTTCGTCTATTATCGGCATTAACCCCATCGCCCATGTGGCAATAGGCCACGGCGAAGTGAGCATGCTTTTCCCCGACGGGCACAGTTCTGTGCGCAGACTGAGCCGGGACTACACCCCTTCAACGGCCATCAATGAATTTATCAGCCGCTTCCAGGTCGATGGCCCCGATGCTCCGCGTTGTGGTATCTATGGCTACATGTCGTTCAATGCCGTGCGCTATTTCGAGGACATTGCCGTAAAAGACGAGACCATGGAGAAGAACGATGCACCCGACATCATGTACATCTTCTACAGGAACCTGTTTGTGTTCGACCATTTCAGCAACCGGATGAAAATCATTGTTTTACAGGACAGTGAAAAGGGACATGTAGAGGCCAAAACCGAGCTTGACCGTCTGGAAAACTGCATCAGCATGGGGCGTGTGAGCAGTTTCCCGTTCAGGGCTGTGGGACACTTCACTTCTACCCTGACCGATGAGGAACACAAGGAGAACATACGCAAAGGCATTAGGCACTGCTTGAGGGGCGATGTGTTCCAGATTGTGCTCTCGCGCCGCTTTGTGCAACGCTATGAGGGCGATGATTTCAATCTCTACCGCTCGTTGCGCAGTATCAATCCAAGCCCTTATCTGTTCTATTTCGATTTCGGCGGATTCCGCATCTTCGGCTCTTCGCCCGAAACCCATTGCCGCATAGAGCGACGCAAAGCATACATCGACCCCATTGCGGGTACGACAAGGCGCACGGGCGATGCCGAGACCGACCGGAAGGCAGCTCTGTTCCTGAAAAACGATCCCAAGGAGAACGCCGAACACGTCATGCTTGTAGATCTGGCGCGTAATGACCTCAGCCGCAATTGTCATGGTGTGAAGGTGGAGTTCTACAAGGACCTGCAGTATTATTCGCATGTCATACACCTGGTGAGCAGGGTGAGCGGACAGCTCGACGATGAGGCCGACCCTGTCCAGGCGTTCATTGACACGTTCCCGGCAGGAACCCTCTCTGGTGCGCCGAAAGTCAGGGCCATGCAGCTCATCAGCGAATATGAACCCCACAGCAGAGGCGCGTATGGAGGATGTATAGGCTACATAGGACTGGATGGCAGCCTGAATCAGGCCATCACTATCCGCACATTCGTGAGCCGTAACGGTGAACTCTGGTTCCAGGCTGGAGGCGGGATTGTGGCCAAGAGCAATGAGGAGTATGAACTACAGGAAGTAAACAACAAGCTGGGTGCGCTCAGGAGAGCCATCCTGGCAGCAGAGCAGATGCAAGCATGAGAACAGTAATCATAGACAACTACGACTCCTTCACCTACAATCTGGCACATCTGGTGAGGGAAACGGGGGTGGAGGTCACGGTGGTGCGCAATGACCGTTTCACCATACCTGACCTTCAAGTGTTCGACAATATCATTCTCAGTCCCGGACCAGGCATTCCTGAAGAAGCCGGACTGATGCCGCAGGTCATCAAGGCCTATGCGCAGAGCAAGCCCATGCTCGGTGTGTGCCTGGGTCACCAGGCCATTGGAGAGGCTTTCGGAGCAAGGTTGCGGAATCTCAGCGAGGTGTTCCACGGTGTGCAGACCGAGGGGACGCAGCTGGAGAACGACCCCATCTTTGCCGGACTGCCCTCACGCATAGCCATGGGCAGGTATCACAGTTGGGTGGTGGACAGGGAGAGCATGACTGAAGAACTGGTGGTGACGGCCGAGACCGACGACGGGCTGGTCATGGCACTGAGGCATTGTAGCCTGCCCGTCCATGGCATACAGTTCCATCCGGAGAGCGTGCTCACGCCCCAGGGGCGTACCATTGTAGAAAACTGGCTGAAGCTGTCGCACAGTTATTGACGGTTTCGGCCGAAGTTTTCCCGCTGTTCCATATTGTCATGCCCAAAAGACAGGTTTTCCGTTTATTTTTTGTAAGTTTGCACACCTAACGATCAGACAGACAATATGGAATCCATTGGAACACATGCCCTCCAGCCAGGAGAAGGCCCCAGTTGCGGTGCTCCCGCCGACCATTTTCCTTGGTATGCCCTGAGGCTTTATTTTGTCCATCAGCAGCAAGTGGCCGACTATCTTACGGAGCGTGGCATGGAGGTGTTTGTTCCAATGGAATATGCAGATTCGGTAGATGATGCCGGTAAACGTCACAGAACGCTCAGGCCTGTGGTGCGCAATCTGCTGTTCATGAAAAAGACACTCAGCGAGAAGCATGTGAGAGGCATGGTGGCCGAAATGCCATTCAGGGTGTCCGTGCTGCGCAAGTCGGCCGAATGTGCCGACTACTATGAGATTCCTGCGCGGCAGATGCTGGAGTTCCGCATCATGTGCAATCCGGACCTGGCCCTGCGGCAGTTCATCAGCAATGACGAGGCCAAACTCAAGGCAGGCGACCCCGTACGTGTGGTGCGGGGGCCGCTGCAAGGGCTTACGGGCCGGCTCGTGCGCAGCTGCAAGAAATATTTCCTGCTCAAGGAAGTGCCAGGCATTGCTGTCATGCTGAAGGTCACACGATGGTGCTGTGAACCTGTATAGCAGCATCTTCCTGTGATTAAAAGAGGTCGTACCAACAACTGTGGTAACCAAACATGGCCTCCAGAATCGTCTTTACGTCTTTTAAATGATTGCATTGTCATGAAATTGTCGTTTGAGTATTGAAAAATGACATGTTGTGATAGACAGGCAAACTGACTTGGCCTGAAACAACACTGGCAAAGGTTTAATTAGGCAAGACTTTACCTCAATCATCTGCACTACAACAAAAGCATTTCACGCGCAGCCACCGGGGTGTGGCATCCTCCACTGTTTTTCGTTTCCGGAAACTGAATAGGATTCAAAATCAAAGTGTCAGTTTTTTAACACTTTTGCTTACACTTTGATTTTCCGGGGTTTTGAAAAAATGGTGGTTTTGAACTGATTTTCGTGTTAACAAGTGTGAATTGTCGGTTTTTTGCACAAAATGGAAAAATCAGTTAAGTGTTAGGGGGGAAACACTTAACTGTTTCCAGAAAATTAGTTAACTATTTTCGATCCGGCACTTAAGTGTTTTTGAGGAAAAACTTAACTGTTTTGGTGCAAAAACTTGGGTTTTTGGGCTTCAAAACCGCGATTTTCCGGCCAAAAGTGCAGAAAAAGGGGGCTGAAAACTGCACAAATTGTGTATTTTGTGCACGAATTTAACGGATTTTAAGTTAAAATTGGGCGGTTTTCGTTGACATTTCACGACTGTAAAAACTTATCCTGTTGATTATCAGCAGTTTACAAAATATACCTCCAAGACCCAAATTTTCCGCTGACGCGCAAAAATCCGTTCTCGCCCGATTCTTCGGAAATGGCTGAAAAATCAAAGTGTAAGCAAAAGTGTTAAAAAACTGACACTTTGTAAAATCGCCCCTAATATGTTTCTCAATATTGTTGTCCGGTAAAGATAAAAAGGATTTAATAATATGGGGGTTGTGTCAAAATAAGAGTCGGTCTCTTTTTTGACAATATACATGTTGTAAGACTTGAAACGAAGAGGCTGCGCCGTAAACCTCAATCATACGGCACAGCCCCTTTGTTGTCGTGTTCGTCTCCAGAGAGACAGTGTTGTGTCAGAATTCGCTCGTAAAATGGAATTTCAGGTGTTTGAAGTCCTGCTGTGCCATGCTGAGCACGTAGGACGAGTCGGCCAGGAATACGTCACGGTCTTCGCGGTCCTTGGCCATGTACTGATACTTGCGTTTCTTGAAGGCTTCCAGCTCCTCGGGGCTGTCGGCCTCTACCCAGCACGCCTTGTACAGATGGACAGGTTCCCAGCGGCACTTGGCGTTGTATTCGTTTTCAAGCCTGTACTGTATGACCTCGAACTGCAGCTGTCCCACGGTGCCGATGATCTTGCGTCCGTTGAACTGGTTCACGAACAGCTGTGCCACGCCTTCGTCCATGAGCTGGCTGATGCCTTTCTCGAGCTGTTTCGATTTCATGGGGTCATCGTTCTCGATGTACTTGAACATTTCGGGCGAGAAGGAGGGCAGTCCGCGGAAGTGGAGCTGCTGGCCCTCGGTGAGCGTGTCGCCTATCTTGAAGATGCCGTTGTCGGGCAGTCCTACGATGTCGCCCGGCCATGCTTCCTCTATGGTGCTCTTGCGCTGTGCCATGAACTGGGTGGGCGATGAGAACCGTACGGTCTTTCCCAGGCGTATATGCTGGTAGGGCTGGTTGCGCTGGAACTTTCCGCTGCACACCTTGCAGAAGGCTATGCAGGAACGGTGGTTGGGGTCGATGTTGGCCGTGATCTTGAAGATGAATCCGCTGAACTTGTCTTCTTCGGGGCTGACCATGCGTTCCTGCGCCTGTGTGGGTTTGGGTGACGGTGCTATCTGCACGAAGCAGTTGAGCAGTTCCTGGACACCGAAGTTGTTGAGCGCGGAACCGAAGAATACGGGAGCGACCTCGGCTGAGCGGTAGGTCTGCACATCGAAGTCGGGGTACACGCCTCCGATGAGTTCCAGGTCATCGCGCAGCTGCTGGGCATCCTGTTCGCCGATGTGCTGTTCCAGTTCCTCGCTGTCGATGTCGATGGCCACTTTTTCCGTGACGCGCTGTTTGTCGGGCTTGAACAAGTCGAGCTTGTTCTCGTATATGTTATAGACCCCCTTGAACTTTGCCCCGAGGTTGATGGGCCATGACAGTGGCCTGACTTTGATGCTCAGTTCCTCTTCCAGTTCATCGAGCAGGTCGAATGGGTCTCTGACCTCGCGGTCCATCTTGTTGATGAATATGATGACGGGTGTGTTGCGCATACGGCAGACTTCCATGAGCTTCCGTGTCTGTGTTTCCACGCCTTTTGCTCCATCGACCACGATGATGGCGGAATCGACAGCCGTGAGCGTGCGGTAGGTGTCTTCGGCAAAGTCCTGGTGGCCGGGCGTGTCGAGAATGTTCACCTTGTAGCCTTCGTAGTCGAACTCCATGACGGAAGTCGATACGGAGATTCCGCGCTGTTTCTCGATGTCCATCCAATCGGATGTGGCGGTTTTCCTGATCTTGTTGCTTTTCACGGCTCCTGCCACCTGTATCTGTCCTCCGAAGAGCAGGAACTTTTCCGTGAGTGTGGTCTTTCCTGCATCGGGGTGCGATATGATGGCAAATGTCCGTCTTCTTTCTATTTCTGGATTCATAGTGGTTTGTGCTTATTGATTGGATTGTATTGTGAGTTGCTGGATACAGTCGCGCAGGCTGTCTTCCCAGTAGGGAATGCTCAGACTGTAGGTCTGCTTGATCTTGGTCTTGTCGAGCACGCTGTAGTGCGGGCGGTTGGCCGGGGTGGGGTATTCCTGTGTGTGGAGCGGCCTGACATGGCAGCTGCTGATTCCGGCAATGCGGTGGATGGCCTTGGTGAAATCGTACCAGCTGATGACACCTTCATTGGAGAAATGGTAGATGCCGGGCACGATGCCTTGGGTGATGGCGGCCATGATGGCCGTGGCCAGGTCGCGTGCGTAGGTGGGTGTGCCTATCTGGTCGAAGATGACACCCAGTTCCTCCTTCTCGCGGCCGAGCTTGAGCATGGTCTTCACGAAGTTGTTGCCGAATGTGCTGTAGAGCCATGCGGTGCGTATGACCATGGTTCGGCTGCAGGCCCGGAAGGCGTTCTGCTCTCCTTGCAGTTTGGTGCGTCCGTAGGTGCTGTCTGGACAGGTGGGGTCGGTCTCCACGTACGGCTTGTGTGCGGTGCCGTCGAATACATAGTCGGTGGAGATTTGTATGAGCCATCCGCCACATGCATCCACGGCACTTGCCAGTATGCCGGGCGCATCGGCATTGAGCAGGGAGCAGAGAGCCTGGTTGCTCTCGGCCTTGTCCACGGCCGTATAGGCTGCGCAGTTCACTATGCCGTCAATGGCGTTGTCGTTGACGAATGCTCGTACAGCAGCTTCATCGGTAATGTCAAGCTCCTGCACGTCGGTATTGAAGAACCGGTGTTCTGGATGCCCTTTCTGGAGCAGCTGCATTTCGTTGCCCAGCTGCCCGTTGCATCCGGTGATGAGTATGTTCATGATTGTGTGCTGATGATGATGGTAGTGTGTGCTATTCCTCGCCGAAGTCAATGCCTTCGGTCTTGTCCTTGATGTAATAGTCGCTGAGCATTCCTATGAATGTAGTGATTTCCTTGATGGCGTGTGCGGTTTCCGGACTGATGTCCTTGTGCCTGAGGCGCAGCATCATGGTGCCGTAGAGCGCGTCCATGCAGGTCTCGATTTCACTTTTGTCCTTGTCGCCACGGTTGCGTAGTTCCACGATGAAGGGCAGTACTTTATAATATTCAGCGTTGTAGAACGGGAAGCGCGTGCTCTGGAGCAGCTGTGCGTGGAGTTCGCCCATGTCCTGCAGGACAATCATGTTGATTTGCAGATGGCCTTTCTCGCGTTTCCCTTCACCGTTCATCATGGTGATGAGGTTGCCGAACCAGTCGGTGAGTTCGTCTTTCTGTTCATCGGTGTAGCTGAACTGTCCGATGTACTCTTTCCTGATGCGTGGCAGCGAACAGCCGTAAGCACGGATAAGGTCTTCGGTCTGCCACATGTAGAGCAGGTATTCGGCAATGCTTTTCTTTCTTAATTCTTGTGATATGAACACGGATGGTCAAATTTTATGTTATTGTATTGAGAAAAATATCTTGATAAGGGGGATAAACCGCAAGCACGGTCTTGCTTTCTGTTCCGGTCAGGTAGAAAGTAAAGCCACGATTGTCAGTAATGGAAGTTGTAGAGATTGAAGAGTGTGCCCATCATGATGATGATGGATATGATGACAACGAGGCTTCCGATGATTTTATTGATCATCTGTATGCCGTTGTCATCGAAGATGCCGCGTATGCGGTCAACCGTCCATGTGAGGCCGAACCACCAGAGCAGTGCGCCTCCGGCAATGCTGAGGTAGCCGATGGACATTTCCAGCGGATGGTCGGGTATGACGAACGATAGCTGTGCGAATGCTGCCATGAAAAGGAATATGATGAGCGGATTGAAGAAGGTTACCCAGAAGGCCGTTATGCCGTTGTACAGTAGCGTGCCTTTCTTTACACCGCTGATGTGCATCTTCTTTGTAGGGTCGCTTCGGTAACAGTAGATGCCGAATAGAAGCAGGAGCAGGCTGCCGAGAATCTTGAGGATGAAGAGGTTTGTGGGCTCGGTAATCAGATCCATGACAAAGCTCATGCCGAATCCTGTGACCAAAGCATAGAGCATGTCGCTGCACATGGCACCGACTCCGGTGACAAAGCCATACCATCTGCCTTTGTTGAGCGTGCGCTGTACGCAAAGAACGCCTACAGGTCCCATCGGTGCAGACGCGATTACCCCAATCAGGATACCCTTGAACACCAAATCGAGAATGTCTATGTGAAAAGGAAACGGCATAACGGCTGCAAAATTGCGAATTTTAGGCGATATGGACAAATTTTCGTCTTAAAACTTTGCTTTGTCAGTCTATTTTTAATACCTTTGCCTTTGCATCAGGAAGAGGAAGTCCACATCGCTTTTGACGGCATCGTATGTGCCTTTGTTCGATGGACTGATAAATAAACCGCTTACTACTATTCTTTAACCATAAAAATTGAAAGAGCAATATGAATGCACAACCTGTTTTGAAACCGTATGTTATCGGTTTGGATTTGGGCGGAACTAACTCCGTATTCGGTATCGTTGACAGCCGTGGCGACATCAAGGCCACTACTGCTATCAAGACACAGGCCTACGAGGATGTCGAGGACTATGTCAAGGCTTCGGTAGAGGCATTGCAGCCGGTAATCGACAGCATGGGCGGTATAGACAAAATCAAGGCTATGGGTATCGGTGCACCTAATGGCAATTATTACAGTGGAACAATCGAGTTCGCTCCCAACCTGAAGTGGGGACACAATGGTATAGTTCCGCTGGCAGATATGTTCTCAAAAGCACTGGGCATTCCTGTAGGATTGACCAATGATGCCAACGCCGCCGCTATCGGTGAAATGACTTACGGCGTGGCTCGTGGCATGAAGAATTTCATCGTCATCACACTTGGTACGGGTGTCGGTTCGGGCATCGTGGTCAATGGACAGCTTGTCTATGGCTGTGACGGCTTTGCCGGTGAGTTGGGACATGTGATTATGCGTCGTGAGAACGGTCGTGACTGTGGTTGTGGTCGCAAGGGTTGTCTGGAGGCTTATTGCTCTGCTACTGGTGTGGCACGCACTGCACGCGAATTCCTCGAGACCTCAGCAGAGCCATCATTGCTTCGTGAACTCAAGCCTGAGGAAATCACTTCCCTTGATGTCTCTATCGCAGCAAGTAAGGGTGATAAGCTTGCGCTCCATATCTATGAATTTACAGGACGTATGCTTGGTGAGGCTTGCGCAGACTTTGCTGCATTCTCTTCTCCGGAGGCATTCATTTTCTTCGGTGGCCTGACAAAGGCCGGTGACCTCATCATGGATCCTATTAAGAAAGCATACGATGAAAATGTACTGAACATCTTCAAGGGTAAGGCACAGTTCCTTATCAGTGGACTCGAAGGTTCTTCGGCTGCTGTGCTTGGTGCATCGGCTGTGGGTTGGGAACTCTGAAACGCAGACAATTTACAGAATATATAAATAATTAAACAACCCTGCGCTGAATTCAGACCTGGATGGGAACGATTCATGTGCAGGGTTGTTTTTTTGTTTGCACTTTTCCACTGAAGCCTATTTCCATGCAGATTTTTCCGTGTGGTAAAGTACATATAAGAAGCGCACACTGACTTGACGTTCTGTGTGCGCTTCTTCTTTATGTGCGTGCGAACTATTTGTTATGTATTATTTTGTAAGGATGAATTTACATGTCACTGTATTTCCTTCTTCATCTGTTGCCCTGCCGATGTAGCAACCTTCAGACAATGATGAGATATCCAGTTCGCTTCTTCCCGATGATATGCCTAAATGTCCTTTACAAACAGCCTGTCCGGATAGGGTGAATACGGAGACTTCTGCTGTCTTTGCCTGTTCGGACCTGACAATCAGGTGACCGGCAGCGTATGAAATCTTCAGTCCGTTGTTATTGGATACATATTGACCTGAAATACCGCTTTCTCCACCTTGATTGACTTCTGTCATGTAGGTTGTGTACATGTTATTGTCATTGATGGTAGGCATGTTCATGAGATAAACCTTTGTAGAACCGTCAGGATAGCGGCCTACGGTTTCATCACCGTTGTGGGCTTCGTATTTCAGTTCATCGCTCCATGAACCATCTTTAGCCGTGATGAGTACGCTGCCGCCTTCAGCAGCCAGTTTGAATGAAGCGTGCAGCATGTTGACCGGCGCCAGTTTGTCGCACCAGACTGTCAGGAACCCGTGGGCAGGGATAATGGTAGAGAGGTTTGTCTCACCCTTGCTGATCTGGCATTTCTGCGGCTTGGCCGGATCATCGCTGATATACATGCCTTCGACGTCAATGTCCTCGTTGGTGGTGTTGTAAAGTTCAAACCAGTCATTTCGCTTGAAATAGTCGTTTACATAAACGCTGTTTGCCGCACTGACCTCATTGACCATAATAGGCTTGATGCCGTTGTCCAGGCGTTCGGTTTCCGTCAGTTGTTCAAAACATGCCATGATGCTGAATGTCTCGTCTGTTGGCATGGAAGTCTCTTCTGCGGTGTCATACATATCGTTGCTGATGTCAAACACTTCTCTGTTCAGTTCGGCATCCCATACGATATCGGTAGAAGCACCTTGGTTGTTATGTACTTCTACGGCAATGGTATTGTTGCCGATTCTGAATAGTGAGGGATCCAGTTTAATCGTGCCCCGGTCGGGATTTCCTGTTGCATTGTTTGCCCATGTGTCGTAGTTGATGGTCGATGTGGAGAATCCATATCTGCCAGCTTCCGTTCCATTGACGTAGATGACGAATCCGTCATCCACTACATAGTTAAGGGTGAAAATGTCGTTCGCAGTGGGTCGGCTGCGTAGAGAGACCGTCTTGCGGAAATAATAAGTCGGGCGTTTGTTCGATGCATCTGTCCCGTAATCAATGCTGGTGGCAATAAGGTCTTTGCCGTAGCCGAGTGGAGCTGTACCGCTTGCCCATGAAGATGAGTCGTATGTCCTTTCTGTCCATTCTGTTCCGTCAAGGCTTCCCTGGTCATAGTAACTCCATCCTGCACCGTAGCCAAACAGATTGGTCGCACTTGACGAGGTCTTTTTCCATCCTGTGAAACGCATGTCTGCAGGAGCCACGGCCTTCAGTGTAGCGGGCTGGAACAGGTCGCCCTGGAATCTGGAGTATGGTATTTCTGTGTTGTTCACAAACAGTCTTGCCCCGTCCGCATTGGAAAGGATTGTGGCGTGATGCGGGGTTGCATCGGTCAGTTGCAGCCGTTCGTAGTCAATCATGTCCTGTGTCATGCCATCCATTCTTCCACGCAGTGCATTCTTGATTTCGTTGAGCGACCCGTCCGGATTCTTCCCTTCCCACGACATGGTGGTGCGCACACGGTCGCCCAGTTGTGTGAGCAGTGCATCGGCGCGGTCTGCATCGAATACGCTGCCACCCATCATGCAGAACGCGTCAATGAACTGGCGACGGAACTCGTCGTTGTTGAGCATGTTGAGGAAGAATGTGCAGAATCTTATTTCACCATATTTTCTGGAAGCCGTGTCATAGACCCAGTCAAACCAGTGCCACTGCATGCCGTCAATCCATCTGAACGTGTTCTTGTAAATCGGATTCCCGTTTTCGTCTGTGTCGCGGTCGTCTGTCCCGAAGGCTGCATCCAGGTCAAATATCACGAATCTGTATTTTCCGCCGTCCTTTTCGCGGTAGGCCTTGACATTGTTGTCTGGCCAGTCCCATGAACCCAAATACAGTTCCGCAGCCATATAGTTGATGTATTCGTCGATATCGAGCAAGGTCTTGATTTCGTCATAAGAGGTCTTCTCTGTTGCCGTCTGTGAGAGTTCGACCAGCCTGTCGAGCACGTCCCTTGTCCCTATCATCATGTATGCACCGGAGTCCGGGCTTTGCTCATAGACTTCCAGTTCGTCCTTGCTGTAGCCGAAGTTGGCATACGCAAAGTCCTTGTTGTTGGGTTCGCGTACGTTGATGATTCCTTTATATACACCATTGATGAAGTGTACGGCAGGCTGATAGGAGATGAGGTCAAGGTTGATTTTCGCGTTCAGCATAATCTGCTGTATGGCTGCATCCTTGATCCTGCACCAGGAGTCGTTTCCTCCGGCGCGCACCTGCAGTGTCTTGTTCTTGTTGAAAGGCTTGTTGCTGAAGAACTGGTAGTCCATGGCATTGAGACCCTCATACACCCTGTCGGCTTTCAGTTTGAATGCCTTCACTTCGTTTGCTCGTGTCCACCCTCCGGATATGGAGAAGTCCACCTCCTGGCTTACGGCCATTGTATTGGTAGAGGGCAGCAGGTACTGGAACGACACTGGACGGTTCCACTCCATGTTCCAGTTGGCCGGTGTGCTCTGTCCGTTTCCGGTGCATCCGTTTGTTCCTTTCACATATACGCCAACCATGTCATCATACAGATACTCGTCCTTTGTCGTGACGGATATGATGGGCAGTTCGTAGTCGTGGTCTTTCAGTATGTAGGAGCGTGTGACCACCGGGCTGGGCAGCATGCCGTCGGCGAAGAGCCTGAAACGGTAGGTCTTGGAAGAAGTGATGCTGAACCTTCCGGTGATGCTGGTTGTGCCGTTGGTCAGTGTAGGTGTGGTTCCATCGGTTGTATATACCAGCTTGCTTCCTGACGGTATGGTCACGTCAATGTTCAGCGTGCCTTCAAACAGTTGTCCGTCTGGCGTAACGGACGGTGCGTTCAGCCGCATTGTGGTGAATGTGGATGTGGCATTGGTCTCGCCCGGCGTAGGCTCTGCTGTCCAACTCCATGCTGTACCGCCGTCGGTGGTGCGTCCGTATGAAGCCCTGCTGATGGCTTCGGGCAATATCATCCGGTCAATCTGCTTACCGCTGGGGTCGCTCAGTATGAGTTCGCCGCCTTCACAGTCCAGGCTGAAGTTGCCCTGGTTGGTGTTGATGTCGTTGCTGCCCATCCAGATGGTCCTGAATCCGTGTGCAGGAACAGATCCTATGCTGTTGGGCATGTACCATTTCTCCACGTTTAGCGGGTCGTCGCTCAGGAAGCAGCCGCCGAGCCATACGTCCTTGTCCGTGGGGTTGTAGAGTTCTATCCAGCTGTCGAAGTTGTATGCCGGGCTGAAGAACATGTCCACATTGGCAGCCATGATTTCGTTGATGACCAGCGAACTGGCCACAGGCTCGTTCACGTCAACGTACTGCTCTATCTTGAAGTTGTCGAACACCAGCCAGTTGTCGCTGATGTAGGTGTCGTTGTAGAGTCCGATGACCATGGTGCCGTCGGTGACTTCGAACTCCAGTTCGTTCTGGAATGCGCCCAAGGTGAATGCGGCCTGTGCGGCTTCCATGGAGTTCGGGTAATAGACGCCGTTGGCCTGGTAGCATACAGAGCCGGGATCGTAGCTGAATCCCCAGTCATACTGGCAGGCCATGGGTTTCTCCACATCGTTGGCAAAGAAGAACCCGCGGATGTCTTCTGTTCCGCTTACATGGTCGTTGTATGCGTTGTTGTGGTCTTTGGTGCGGTAGAGTCCCTGTACGGAAAGGCGGTATCGGCCGTTGGGCACGTTTGTTATGGTCTTTTCCATGTTGATTCTTCCGTTCCACATCTCCATGCAGCCCACACGGACGGTGATGGACATTGCGTCGCCGGAAACCTCCCATTCGCTGTAGTCGGTAGAGTTGAATGCGGCGTTGTTAAGGTAATTTCCGGTCACGTCAATCCACCGCTCGGCGGCGTTGGCTGTCAGGCCGGAGAAAACGAGCAGGATTCCTGCTATGATTCTGGTGTAGTTCATATTATAATTATATATAATGTATAAGTTTTTAGTTTCGCAGACACCGTGGGCTGTGTCGTGGTCAAGGCATGGTTTCCCTATATGGACGTATGCTGAGGTGCAAATTTAGGAAAAAAACACATAGGTTGTTGAAAAAAGACGTGAAAACTTGTGTTTTCAGATGCTGTTTCTGTATTTCAGCGGGGTGAGGCCAGTATTTCTCCGGAAATACTTCGTGAAAGCCGACTGGTCGGCAAATCCCAGTTCGGCGGCAATCTGCTGCACGGACTTGTCGGGTTGCTCGAGCATGGTCTTCATCTTTCCTGTGGCCATGCGGCTGATCATGCCGTAGGCTGTCTCATGGCTCATCTCCCTGACGATGCGCCCCAGGTATTGCGGTGTTATGCAGAGGCTTTGTGCATAGAATTCTGCTTTCCGTTCGCGGTGGGCGTTTTCCATGACCATCTGCATGAACCGGTTGAACAGGTGTATCTTGCGGTGGGTCAGCTCGTCATCGCCCATGTCGTCCGCGCTCATGTGTTCCACGGCATTGGCCATGAAAAAGGAAGCTTTTCCTTTCTGATTATTTTATAGTTTATAGATCAATGTGTCTTTTGTTCAAACAGCGGTTTGTGGTTTAGATTATTAACGATTGATGCAGAAACAGATGTTTTAATAACGGATTCATAGCTGCTCTAACAGTTTCCGTTGCGGGAAGATAGCGTGTGAACGCTGTCTTCCCTGTTTTTGATGTATGTTCGTTGCCTTTATTCTGCGGAAAGGTCTGCCACCATCTTGCGGTACATGCTGTACATGCGTGAGCGTGAGATGTAGCCGGTAAGACGGTTGTCGGTATCTACTATCGGCAGGTAGTTCGTGTTTTTCAGTTCAAACTTGCGCATCACTTCTTCCATCGGGTCGTTGATACCCAGTTTTGCTGCCACGGGAGTCATGACTTGCCTTACGGTGAAGCGGTTGTATAGCTCGGCGCGGAACATGATGTGCCTGATTTTTGTGATATCCACTTCGCCGAGCAGTGTTCCTGCATCGTCGAGTACAGGCATGAAACTGGTGTGGCTCTTACTGATGGCACTTACCAGCTTGCCTAGGGGCATGTCTGGACTCACAGAGGTGAAATGCTTTTCCACCACACTGTCCAGGCTCATCAGCGTCAATGCTGCGCGGTCTGTATGGTGGGTGATGAGCTTGCCCTGTCGGGCCAGTCGGGTGGCGTATATGCTGTGTGGTTCAAAGATGCTGATGGTCATGACGGAGCATGCGCTCACAATCATCAGCGGCATGAACATGTCATAGCCATTGGTGATTTCGGCAATGAGGAATATTCCGGTAAGCGGTGCGTGCATGACACCGGCCATTACTCCGGCCATGCCCAGCAGGGCGAAGTTCTTTTCCGGTACCACCGGCCCAAAGTCATGGATGTTCCACAGCCGGGCAAAAAGAAATCCGCTGAAACAGCCGATGAAGAGCGAGGGTGCGAATGTACCGCCACATCCTCCGCCGCCGTTGGTGGCCGAAGTGGCGAATACCTTTGTGAGCATCACCAGCGCAATATAGCCCACGAGCCAGTCACTGTGGCCATAGAACAGCGAATTGTTCATCACCATGTCCCAGTCGGTCTGCGTGTTGCCGTTGAGCAGTATGTTTATGGCCTGATAGCCTTCGCCGTAGAGCGACGGGAACAGGAATATCAGGGAGCTGAGCATGGCACCGCCCAGGCAGAGCTTTACATAGCGGTGGTTCTGGAGCCGGGCGAAGACATTCTCGCACATTGACATGGCACGGATGAAATACAGGCTCACCAGTCCGCAGACAATGCCCAGAGCTATGTTGGCCGGTACGCGCTCGATGACCCACACGGCATCCAGATGGAAGGAGAACAGGGAGTCGCTGCCCATGAACACGTAGGTGAAGCAGGTGGCTGTGACGCTCGAAATCAGTATAGGCATGAGTGAGGCCATGGTAAGGTCCACCATCAGCACCTCGAGCGTGAATACCAGTCCGGCAATCGGTGCCTTGAAGATGCCGGCGATGGCGGCGGCCGCTCCACAGCCCACAAGGAGCATCAGCGTCTTGTTGTCCATCTTGAACAGTTGTCCAAGGTTGGAGCCGATAGCCGACCCTGTGAGCACGATAGGAGCCTCTGCACCCACCGAGCCGCCGAATCCGATGGTCAGTGCGGAGGCAATGACTGATGTCCAGCAGTTGTGCGATTTCAGTCGCGACCGCTTGGTGGAGATGGCGTAGAGAATGCGGGTGATACCGTGTGATATGTTGTCCTTGACAATATATCGCACGAACAGCATGGTGATGAATATGCCGATGACGGGAAACAGCAAGTACCTCCAGTTGTAGGTGCTTGCATTGAACCCGTCGGTGAGCAGCAGTTGGATGTGGTGTATGAGCCAGTGGAGAACGAAGGCGGCGACAGAGGCAAAGAATCCGATGGCAAATGCCAGTATGATGGTCATCTGCCGTTCGCTCAGATGGCTTTCGCGCCATTTTATGAGTTGTTCCGTGCGTGTCATGGTGTTGTTGCTGCCCTTATGGGCGTATGATGCTTACCTCGCCCTTCTCATTCAGCTTGATGATGCTGCTGGGCTTGTGCGGCTTGTGCTCCTGTCTGCGCGATTCGCACACATAGTCAACGGCTTCCAGCAGTTCCGGGGCTATGTCTTTGTAGTTCTGGGCTGCCGGTTGACCGCTGATGTTGACGCTTGTGCTGACGATGGGTTTCTGGAAACGGTAGCAGAGCTCTCTGGAAAAAGGTTCACGCGTGATGCGCATGGCAATGCTTCCGTCCTCGGCAATGAGGTTCGGCGCCAGGTTCACGGCGTTGTCCAGGATGACCGTTGTGGGTTTAGTGGCCAGTTCCATGAGGTCCCATGCCACTTCGGGCACGTTCTTGACATAGCGTTGCAGTCTTACATCGGAGTCGACCAGACAGATGAGGGCTTTCGAGTCTTCCCTGTGTTTGATGGCATAGACACGTGCCACGGCGGCTTCGTTTGTGGCGTCGCAGCCAATGCCCCAGACTGTATCTGTAGGGTAGAGGATGATGCCGCCTTTGCGCAGCACGTTGACGGCATTCCTGATATCGTCTTCTTGTTTCATGATGTTCTGGTGATGTTTTATCCCAAATCCCTGCAAAGGTAATGATTTTCCGTGAGTAAATGCCAGGTTTTCATTCAAAAATATTCACGACTTCCTGTCCGCGATGTGGAAAAGGGGCTTAAAGGGGTTTTTTGCTCGGAAAACAGCATTTCTGCTTTTTCAAAGTGTCAGTTTTTTAACACTTCTGCTTACACTTTGTTTTTCAGACGTTTCGTGAAAAAGAGGATGACGTGTGTTTTTTGTTTGCCGGACGGAATTTTTATCAGGAAAACGCTATTTTATAACTGATTGATAATCAGCGTTGTAGGATTTATTAACGTTTAATGTTAATGAAAAGTGTCTGTTTTTAACCTAAAATCCGTTAAAATCATGCACAAATCACATGATTTGTGCAGTTTTTAGACCCTTTTCTTCGCACTTTTGGCAGGAAAATCACGATTTTCAGACTCAAAAAGCTAGGTTTTTGCCTGAAAACACTTAAGTTTGACCCTAAAAACACTTAAGTGCGCGGACGAAATTAGTTAACTGTTTTTTCGGAAACAGTTAAGTGTTTCCCCCCTAACACTTAACTAATTTTTTTCTTGGTCATATTTCACCCCAAAAATCGCCTGTTTTACAAATTTTAACATGAATTTCTGCCAGAAAAGGTCTTCTTCTTTACTTGCCGGAAAAATCAAAGTGTCAGGAAAATGGTTGAATTTCTGACATTTTGTATTTTCTCCTTGACATGTCGCTGAAGGTGTTGCAGATTCTTCCAGCAGACATGGCTTCCTTTTTAATTTTAGTGATGGGTTGTCGGTTGGTCGTTCAAAATGACACCTTTTTCTGTCGTGGTATCCTGTTCTCGCGGATTTTGCTTAATTTTGCACCAATGGAAAAGCAAGATTTGAGAATCGTGTTCATGGGAACGCCCGAATTTGCTGTGGCATCCCTGAGCAAACTGGTGGAAAATGGTTATAATGTAGTAGCTGTGGTCACACAGCCGGACAAGCCTGTTGGCCGTCATGGTTCTGTGCTGCGTGCACCTGCAGTGAAGGAGTATGCTCTTGCCCATGGGCTTCCTGTCCTGCAGCCGGAAAAAATGAAAGACCCGGTTTTTCTTGAACAGTTGGCATCATATAAGGCTGACCTTCAGGTGGTTGTGGCTTTCAGAATGCTTCCGGAGGTGGTCTGGGCCATGCCGCATTTCGGCACATTCAATGTTCATGCGGCTCTGCTTCCGCAGTACCGGGGGGCAGCCCCTATCAATTGGGCCATTATCAACGGAGAGACAACGACAGGTGTGACAACTTTTTTCCTGGATCACCATATAGACACGGGACGGATCATTCTGCAGCGGTCTTTTGACATACCGGAAAATGCTGATGTGGAATATGTGTATGACGGTTTGATGAATCTGGGTGCAGAGGTGTGTCTGGAAACTGTGAATAGTGTTTTAAAATACGGGATTGATATCCATTCGCAACCACAGATGGAGGTTGATGACTTGAAGTCTGCCCCCAAACTCAATAAGGATAACTGTAGGATAAACTGGCATCAGCCGGCGCATCGGGTCCATGACTTTGTGCGGGGATTGAGTCCTGTACCGGGAGCCTGGACAGTGCTTGAAAACGGCTCACGACTGACGGAAATGAAGATATACAGGACGCTGAAGATGGGTCGCCAGTGTGATGAGGCCGTGGGTAGTATCTGTATCGACCGTGGCCACATGTATGTTGCAACGGAAACGGAATGGCTGGAAATTCTCAATCTGCAGCTTTCCGGTAAGAGGAGAATGGAAGTTCGTGATTTTATTAATGGTTTCAACTGCGAATGTAATGCAAGGTTTTTGTAAACATCTCACTTCGCAATACATTGTTGTTAAAAAACTGTGATTTTTCCTCAGAAGTTCTTTGCCTGACGTATTTTATGGCTGAAAAAGTTGTTCAATTCATGTTTTTTAAGTAATTTTGCAGAGCACAACAAACGAAATATGTAATCTGCGAAATGAAGTGTCATGTAGCGTAGATGATGGACTGGAATACATGCTTGAGGTAGTTAGTCATAAGAAAGTTGTATTGTTCAGAACACAAATCAGAGACCTACAGGATACCGTTTCCTATGTGGAGATAAATAAATCGTTGCACGACTCATCGCATTCGCTTTTCCATGGTTATGGAAGGGGAGGAAGAGATGTGCCGGTTTGTCTGTCTTCATTTGTATGACATGTTTTCGTTTTCCAGAGACGATTTATTCAAAGGCTATGGCTAAATATATCCGTTTTGACTGGGCCATGAAGCGTTTATTGCGTAACAAGGCCAACTATGGTGTCTTGGAGGGGTTTCTGACGACCCTTCTCGGCCAGACCATACGTATCAGTAAGCTGCTCGAAAGCGAGAGCAATCAGGAAGACGAGTTCGACAAGCACAACAGGGTTGACTTGTTGGCCGAAAACGATAAGGGGCAGTTGTTCCTTATTGAGGTGCAGAACAATTCGGAATACGCCTATTTCCAGCGTATGCTGTTTGGTACTTCCAAACTCGTGACGGAGTACATTGAGCGTGGACAGCCTTATAAGGATGTGAAGAAGGTGTATAGCGTGAACATCGTTTACTTTTCTTTGGGGCATGGCACGGATACTGTCTATCATGGCAAGACCGAGTTCCGCGGCATACATAACGGCGAGGTGCTGTCGCTCACGCCCTTCCAGCGTCAGCGGTTCAATGCTTCTGAGGTCAGTGACCTCTATCCGGAATACTACATACTGAAGGTCAATGATTTTGACAAGGTGGCAAAGACACCGCTGGAGGAATGGATCTACTATCTGAATACGGGTGAGGTGCCGTCTGATGCAACCGCTCCCGGCCTTGACCTTGTGCGGGAACATCTTAAGCTGGCACGTATGACAAAAAGTGAACTGGATGCCTATAACAGGCATCTTGACAATATTGTCATACTGAAGGACAATATCTTTACAGAACGTGAAGAAGGTCGCGAAGAGGGCCGTGCTGAAGGTCGCGAAGAGGGCCGTGCTGAAGGTCGCGAGGAGGGATTGGCTGAAGGCCGTGCTGAAGGTCGTGCTGAAGGCCGTGCTGAAGGCCGTGCTGAAGGTCGTGCTGAAGGCCGTGCTGAAGGAATCAGGCAGGGTTTTGTGCAGACAGCAAAGCGTATGAGGGAAATGGGACTGGATGTCCAGTGCATTTCTGAAGCGACAGGACTTCCTGTAGATGAGATTGAAAAGTTATAGTTTCCAGTTATATGAAATCTCATTATGATTATCTGATTGTAGGTGCCGGGTTGTTTGGTGCCACATTCGCCTACCGCGCTATCCGGCAGGGGAAGACGTGTCTGGTGATAGACAGGCGACCGCACCTCGGAGGCAATGTGTATTGTGAAGAGGTGGAAGGGGTAAATGTACACAAATACGGCGCACATATCTTTCACACTTCCAGCAAGACGGTATGGGATTTTGTGAACAGTATAGTGGAGTTCAACCGCTACACCAACTGTCCTGTAGCCAATTATCAGGGTAAACTGTATAATCTGCCCTTCAACATGAACACGTTCTACCAGATGTGGGGAGTTGCTACACCGGAGGCGGCGCATGCCGTACTCGAAGAACAGCGTGCAGAAGCAAGGGCGAAAATGGCCATGGACGGTGTGCCCGAGCCACGGAATCTGGAAGAACAGGCACTCCTGCTCATTGGGCATGACATATATGAGAGACTCATCAAGGGATATACCGAAAAGCAGTGGGGACGTAAGTGCACTGATCTTCCGGCTTTCATCATCAAACGGCTTCCTGTGAGGATGGTGTTTGACAACAACTATTTCAACGACCGTTACCAAGGCATACCTGTCGGTGGATATAACCGCCTCATAGAGGGATTGCTTCAGGGTGCAGACACTCTTGTGGATACTGATTTCTTCAAGATGCGTGCCAATGGCTTCAGACTCAACCGAAAACAGGCAGCGCAACTGTCCATGAAGTGTGATTCCGTCAGTTTTGACAAGCTGGTATATACAGGCAAGATAGACGAATATTTTGACTATAGGTTGGGGAAACTGAACTACCGCACTGTACGGTTTGAACAGGAGGTCCTTGACAAACCGAATTACCAGGGCAATGCAGTGGTAAACTATACAGAAGCCTCCATTCCATTTACGCGTATTATCGAGCACAAGCACTTCGAGAGTTTCGGAGAGGCCGTATATGATAATCCACGGACAGTCATCTCACGTGAGTACAGTTGTGAGTGGGCAGAGGGTATGGAACCGTACTATCCTGTCAATGATGAGCGTAACAACACTTTGGCCGACCGTTATCGTGCCCTTGCTGCACAGGAGCCGGACACCATATTCGGCGGCCGCCTTGCCGAATACCGCTACTATGACATGGCACCCGTGGTAGAGAAGGTGCTGGCTATGGAAGTGTGAGACAGGGTGTTTTATTGTGTTGAATAACGACAGTGGCATCAGTAATCGAACATATCTCCTCGTTGTTTCCATCCTTGTTTGAAAAAGGTACATGGATAGCATGGCTTGTGGGAATATTGGTTTCGTACGTCGGCACAGAAATCTCTAACCGTTTTGTGCGGGATAAATATGAGTGGAAGCTGTTCCTGAGAATCATAGTCATTGATATCTCATTGCTGGTGGTATTTCTCGTGTGTGATGTGGGTTGGACGGCTTATGCCATATTGATAGTACCTTGGGGATATCTGCCATGGAGAAAGGCCATGTTGGACAGGAAAAAAGTCATTGCGGGACGGACAGACGGGAAAAGGAACAATGACCTTGATAGATACCATTATCTTCTGTGGTTAGAAAGCCGTTCTTTGACAAGCTGGGAAATCCGGGCTTATTTGTTGCCCGCAATGGATATCCTGTTCGAGATAGGAGCCATAAGACAGCTTGAGGAAAGGCTTGCACATTTGGAAAAACAATATGGTGAGGAATATGGATGGAAAAAACTGAAAAGCTACATCTATCATAACAGACAGGAATACCGGAGGATGTTGGATATACTCATTCCTTTTGAAAAATCAGGTAGGTTGTCAGGTGAGGAATCTTTTCGCACCATCTTGAATATATATTGTGCATACAGGAATCTTGATGACACGGAGGGAATAAACATCTACATCCGAAAAATAGAGCAGATGGTCTTTGAGAGGAAACAATATGCGGTTGAAGCTCTTGATGACCTGCTTTACCATTACGAAATCAATGGTAATGTCGAGGGAATCGGTAAAATCCTTGGCATTGTTGACGGCATACAGACCAAGAACGTCAATCGGTATCTTGAGATACAGGATTTACGGTATATGCACAATAAGCGTATAGGGAATCGCCAGGAAAATATGGCCATGCTGGATAGGATGATGGAAAAATACGAGGCAATGGTCGAGGATGACGAGGAAAAATGCCGGTTCGGCCTACGGATGTTGCGACTGTATTTCGAGAATGATTACGGGTGGAAGGAAATAAGTTTGCTGATGTTTAATAATGCTGAAACTTATCTGACCTATTCTCCGACAATAGCATTTGAATATATGGAAGCGGTCATGAATATCTTGCAGAATGCGCAGTCCATTCGAAACATGTCTCTGACGGCTGATATGCAAAGGCGGTTGTCAGAGCAGATTGTCAGGCACATAGATATTTACTTGCCCGATTACGACCGGGAACTGATAGACTTGCCTGATGATTTCCTTTACAGAAAGAAGGAAATGCTGATGAGAAAAGTCACATATAACCGAATAAAAGGGGAATTACAGCATAATGTACATGAGAGTTTTTGCGAGATAGACAGATTGGAGCGGAAAATCATCGCATTGTGCAGGTTCAATGGAGAAGAACGCGAGTCTTTGCATTTCCTTGTTGTACAGACTGACGATGTTCTGGCTTATTATGATGCTATTGAACTGAATGTTAGTCAGGGCATCAAGGACGAAGACATTATTGCGGCCCATAAGGACAGGGACGTATATATGGATATCGTCCGGAGAAATGTCCGGGAAATTGAAGAGGTGATAAGGAACAACGAATATAACCGGACTTTGGCATACTATATCTTCTATCTTGCTTATTTCCAGTATCGTTTGGGAAACAAGGATGCAGCAATTCTTGCTCTTCATAAATTCAGGGAGACAAAAGTATCAATCAGGAATTTTACCATTGCAATACAGAGGCTGTATCAAAAAATAGTGGCAGATATAGAACAATGAAGAAAAGGAGACTCTCCATCCAAAAGAAGGTGTGCAATTTCCTTGACTACCTTTTTAATACGTTTCATTCATGAAGAATTTCGAGGTTTGGCTGGTTGCTAATGAAAAACAACTTGACCAGGTAGCTGTCCGTTTATTTTCAGATTCTATAAAGTGTTTTAAACATGATATTGACAGACCTGCATATCTATTAGCGTATCAAGGTCTAATGAGACATTTGAGGTCGGTTATTCTGACAGGTAAACGTCCTAAAGGTTTTATGGAAGGTGAATGGGACAACTATCTCGTTGGATTAAGGCATGATCATTTATGGGATGAAAATACTTATGATAGGGTAGTGCAGAAACCAAAAAATGATAAGATTGACCCTACCAAAAACAGACCGGCTATCTTGTCCATGAGTGATGAGGTGAGGAAAAAATTCTCATTTTTCCGAGATATGAGAAATATATGTGCACATTATAAAGAATATCGCTTTATCAAAGCCCATACTTTAGTTCTTTATTCATTTATTGAACAATATTTGCTGACTTTGACTATAGAAGGAGGAGTTGCTTCTTTGGTTAATGATTTTCGGGATTTTTTCGATCCGTCATTAACGTCATTGGATGAAGATATACAGCCATTGATAAACAAGTTACCTTCAATGATAGCATCAGAGGATATGACGGATTTTATCAATTCAGTCAGAAAGCATGTAGGAAGAAGTCTGCGTTATAACTTGATTGAACTATTACATGAAATGATAATGACTTTGCCGGATGCATATAAGCATAAGATTCGACAATATATACATGATGATGAAGAAATATTAGAGCGATATATCGATAAATACCCGGATTCGGTTCTTGTGTTATTAACAGATAAAAGTGAGATACGAAAGTATTGGTATGATAGATTGTGTTATTATAGTCGTCCACTTGAAGTTGTGGCACAACTTCTTATGTCAGATAAAATTCAGGAAGGTGATTGTGAGGAAGCATTTGGTAGGATTCTTGCACATTATTATAGGTATGGACATGGTTTTTATAATGTCCCTGATAACGTTGTAAACGTTTTGAGAGGTTTTGGTTTTTTTAAGCTTTTCATGAAAAACTATTATAATGCAGAATATACCAGAAATCATTATCAGGAAATCTGTTATAAGACAGATTTTTATATTTCTATAATAGAACTCATAGAAGTTGATGATACTTTCGTAAAAAATACGTGTGAAATATTTGACGGACAATATCCATATACATTGAAAAATAGATTTGTTGAGGAAATCCTAAAAAATGCAGAATCAACCTTTCAAACACGATTTTATCGAATTATAAGTGATCAGGGATTTCACTTGCCTCAATCACTAAAATAGGTATGATATGTGTTCAAACAGGTTAAAAAAATATGTCTCTAAATGCTTTTACAAAATGAATGATAGTGTAAGGAGTAAAATGCCTTTGGTGTCTGTCGTTGTTGCAACGTACAAACAAAAAAACATGATCTTAGATACTTTGAATAGTATCAAGAATCAAACATACGCAAATATTGAATTGGTGATTTCTGATGACTGTTCGCCTGACGATACTGTAGATGTTTGTCGTAATTGGATTGGAATGAATAAGCACAGATTTGCTAGAGTAGAGTTATTATGTTCAGAAAAAAATTTTGGCATAGTCAAGAACAAAAATAAGTGTTGTTTTGCAGCCAAAGGGGAATGGGTAAAACCTATTGATGGTGACGATAAACTTGCTCCGGATTGTGTGGAAAAGTACGTTAATTATGTGTTCACGGATAGAGGTGTTGACATGGTATTTTCTCCGTTAGAAGTTTTTGGTGATGGAGATTTACAGAAATGGGGGAAACTATGTACTTCCAGACTTGATAAAGTTTTGTCAATGTTGGAAAGAGATTTCAAGATGTTATTATATAAAGTTACGGTTTTCCCGGCAGCATCTCTTTTCATTAAACGGAATTTTTTCATGAAAATGGGAGGATATGACGAATCTATTCCGGACCTTGAAGATTGGGCATTTTGGAGTCGTTGTGCAGATGCAGGATGCAAATTTGGCTTTGTCAATGAAAAATTAGTCTATTATCGCATCAGTTGTTCTTCTCTTTCACAGAATTTAGGGGGGGTAATAACTCGCGGTTTATGGAATCGTTGCGACTTACAGAGGAAAAAAACATACAGTATGCAAAACGTCTGTCATGGTTGTTAGGAATAGAAATGTATCTTAGTTACAAGGACAAATATTCTGGTCGTACTATCTGGAGATTGATGGGATATTTAAGACCATTGAATCCCATGTTCTGGAAACTCAGGAAATTATATGTAGATTATATAAAAAGTTTGGGTGAATGATGAAAAAAACTCCATATAAGGTGTCGGTTGCTGTACGGATGTATAATGCCGAACAACATATTTCCAGATGTGTAACGAGCTTAATGTTACAGTCCTATCAGAATATTGAGTATGTATTTCTTGACGATTGTTCCACAGATGAGACTATCAATATTGTTGAGTCTATATCAAGGAAGTTTTCCGATAGAGCACATCATGTTAGAATAGTACGCCACAATAGAAATCTGGGCAGAGCTATATCGCAGAATGATGTTTTGAGGGAATGTAGTGGAGATTTTGTTTATGTCGTAGATGCAGATGATTACATAGAGCACGATACCATTAGTACCTTAGTAAAGGAACAGATATTGTCTGGTGCTGATATCGTAAGTGCTGGATTTTATATGAATGATTACGAGATTGACCCGAGATTCACAAATCCTTTACATAAAGACAGAGAAGAAATGCTGATATCTATGCTCAGTCAGGTATGGCATCATGAGTTATGTGGTAGGCTCATTCGGCGTTCCTTAATAGAGAATAACCATATTTCTACCCCCCCCATGTTATCGTGTGTGAAGATTGGGCTGTGGTGCCGATAATGGTGTATCATTCACATGAATGTGTAACGGTGGATAGATTATTGTATCACTATTGTGATAGCCCTTCATCTGTGACAAGGATGAAAAGTGACTGGGACTTAGGCAAGAAAAAGATTTTGTCAGAGTATGCTGTACTCAAATCTTTGTGTGATTATTTCGATAATACGGCTTATCGTATATATATATACCCTTTAGCTATCTCCAGAATTGTTGAGAATATGGAGATTATTCTTCGTAATAATGATAGATGTTTTTTTTATGTGCAAAGAGGACTATTTTATGAGTATCTGAAAAAATATGGGAATAGCGTAATTTCTCGAAAGAAAAGATTATTCATAAAATGTGGGTTTACTGCGTTGAAATTTTTTTATTTTCTTCATGGCATGAAGCATGGATTCAGTTCAAAAAAAAGTTGATAGCAATAGAACAAAACTGATTGTCAAAAATACAATTGCCTTGTATCTTCGGATGGCAATAACTATGCTTATTGGTCTTTATACCAGTAGGGTGGTCCTTAATGTGCTTGGGGTAGAAGATTACGGTATCTATAATGTTGTGGGTGGCGTGGTGGCCATGTTCTCAATTCTAACGAATTCTATGGCATCCTCAGTAAGTCGTTTCTTGACATTTGAACAGGGAAAAAGGGACAAAGGCTGTGAGCGTATTGTGTTTTCTATGTCTATGAATGTCATGGCATTGATGGCGGTTGTGGTATTCTTCGTGACAGAAATTGTTGGTGTGTGGTTTTTGAATGTACACATGAATATTCCGAACGAAAGACTGATTGCTGCCAATTGGGTTATGCAATGTTGCATACTTTCTTTTATTGCAAATCTGCTAATTGTGCCATATAATGCTTCTATCATTGCACATGAACGGATGAGTATATATGCATACATTAGTATTTGGGATGCCATTGCTAAGTTGTTAATAGTTTTTGCACTATATCAGTCTCCTTTTGATAAGCTTAAAAGTTATGCAGTATTGTTATTACTTATAAATACTATCACAATGTTTTTTTATTGGCTATATTGTCGCAGACATTTTGTGGAATGCCGGTACATGTTTGTAAAAGAAGAAAAGCTTTTCAGGAAAATGTTCAGTTTTGCAGGATGGGCTTTCTTGGGAGATGGTGCATGGACTTTGAACACTCAGGGAGTAAGTATCTTAATCAATATGTTTTTTGGTGTTGTGTTAAATGCTGCCCGTGGCATAGCTTTTACGGTTGACAATGCTATACAGGGGTTTGTTCGGAATTTTATGACAGCATTAAATCCACAAATCATAAAAAGTTATGCTTCTGGCGATTTGGAGTATATGCATAGACTTATTATTTTAGGTTCAAAATTCTCTTTTTTTTTAATGTTGTTTTTTTTTATTCCTCTTGAATTAGAAATGCCTCGTTTGCTGACTTTGTGGCTTAAGATAGTTCCTGATTATGCAGTCGTATTTACACGGATAACATTGGCGTCCTCGCTGTGTTTTGTACTTGGGAACACTTTAATTACGGCTATTTCGGCAACGGGAAACATTCGGATATATGAAGTAATAATGGGTGGACTCGCTCTTTCCATTTTTCCAATGACATGGTTGGCTTTTCTGTTGGGCGCATCACCTGTTGCAGCCTATGTCATTTATTTATTTGTTTTTATTTGCATGACATTTGTGAGAGTTTTTATCGCATCGAAGAAAGTTGGCTTGTCATGGCATCGGTACATGTCAGATGTAATATTCAAAGCATTAACTGTAATGGCATTGTCCTTTGTCCTACCTTCTGTGTGTTATGTCATGATGAATGATTCGCTATGGCGCTTTCTAACGATAGTAATGGCGGCACCGATTAATACTGTCATTATTGTTTATTGGGTTGGCATGAACAGTTCGGAAAGACAAACAATTTCTGGTATGTTTTGGTGGAGAAAACAGAAGTGAAAGGAGTGAATATAACTAAGGATACACATAATAGACATTTGTCTATCGCAAAGGGTCTTGGAATTGTTCTGATGGTAGTAGGTCATGCTGGGTGTCCGGATTATTTAAGGAGATTCATTTATTTGTTCCACATGGTACTGTTTTATTTTTTGTCAGGCTATTTTTTCAATTTCATGAGGTTACAGAATAATTCGATGAAATTTATAGCACACAAATATATGCGTCTTTTTTTCCCATATGTCAAGTGGAGTGTCATTTTTGTTTTATTACATAATTTTTTTTCCCGGATAGGTTTCAATAGTGATAGTCTAACTACTGCCCAAATGTTTGTAAATATCAAGTGCTCGATAAGAGGGTGGTGGCAAGGTGAACATTTTCTGGGTGCATATTGGTTTTTGACCAGTTTGTTTTATACGACTATTTTATTTTCTCTCATAATATTTATTTGTAAGAACAATTTGCAGAAGCTGATTGTTGTTTCTTTATGTTTATGTGGTGTTGGGTTTGCTGTTGATTTTGAGTTTTTCCAGATGATTAGTTCAAGAGAGTTGGTCGTTTTACCTTTTTTTACAACTGCATATGTTATGAAGCAAAGAGGATTTCATATGGAAAAAAATGTTCCATGGATGATGGTTCCTGCACTAATATTATGCGTTTTTGCTTTCAATACGGAAATCAGTGTTGGGGCTTGTGAGCTTGGACATCCTGTTGTCTTCATTGTCGTTTCTACTTGTGGAATTTTATTGATATTGCAGATAGCACGACTAATAGAACACAATATGTTGGGTATTTTGTTGGATTATGTGGGGGGGGGTACACTATCAGTCATGACTTTCCATTTTCTAGGTTTTAAGATTCTTACGCTGTTATTCATGTACTTGCAGGGACTTCCCATTGACGTATTGAGTGTTTGGCCTGTACCCAAGGAACTGAGAGCGTGGTGGTTGGTCTATTCTTTGTTTGCTTTAGCCTTTTCTTTAATTATGCGTTGGTGTTTGCAAAAAATTGGGTTTATTACAAAACTAACAGTAAATCATGTCATCATTTCTTTCCATCGTCATTCCCGTTTATAATGGTGCTCTCTATTTAGAGGAAACCATTCGGAGCATTCTTCAGCAACCTTGTAAGGATTTTGAACTGATTCTTATAAATGACGGTTCAACAGATTCGTCTTTGGATATATGTCATCGGTATGTTTCTGAACAGGTGCGAGTATATTCTCATGAAAATATTGGCGTGTCGCGTACACGCAACATCGGTATTGGACTTGCGCGAGGAAATTGGATAATCTTTTTTGATCAGGATGATTGTATGCGTTCCGGTTTTTATACGGAGGAGTGTCGATGCAAATTGTTGGAAATGCAGTCACAGATGGTGCAACTTATCGTTTGTGGTGCATGGTCATGTGACAGCCTTTTACGCAGAGGCGTATTCCTGTCTATAGAGAAATTACAGCACGGCATACACAAAGGGCATGACAGTGCACTTTCTTGGGGCAATACATATACGTTCAACATGAACATATACTCACGAAGTTTGTTCTATGATGAAAGGAATAATTCCACGAATGTACGTTTTTTCGATTTACCATTAGATGTAGAAACAATATTCAGGCACATTTCTGTATATTCGGCGGAGAAGGTTTTTTTTTCAAATGACTATAGCTTCTGCTTAAGGAGATGTAACGATGAGTCGGTTTCTGCGAACTGGGACTGGTCAAGAGTGTATCGTGTGAAAATTGATGCTTACAAAAAACTGATAAAATGGCACATGGATTATTTTCCCAAGGACAAAACAGGTATTCATGATGCTGAAAAAGCCTATCTTCGTGTAATTAACGAATTAATAGAATGGGGGGGGGAAGATGTTGAGGCAACGCAGGAGAATCTAAAGTTGTGTGACAATCTATATTTGACATTATTACCGGAGTATCCAGAATTGTCTGAAAACATTCAGTTGCTGCTGTATAACCCGGATGTTTTAAAAAAACGTTTTCATGTTAGTCTGGTAAAAAAAATAATTCGGTGGAGATGGCGTATATATACGTTTTTCCGTCGTCGCATGACAGGCTATTATATAAATGTCAGAAAGGAATTGTTGGAGAAATGAAAAAGATGTTGTATAGATTATTAGGTGACAGATATACACAGTTTGCGTATGCGTATAGGAATATGCTGACATATACCTATTCGGTTTTGCACCCTTATCGTTATGATGCGAAGCGCTATGAGGGCACGTTTTTGGAAAACGAGCCGTTATATCCGTGGACTGACAATTTTGAGGATAAGGTGCCTCGTGTGATATATGTTTTTTGGACTGGTGATAATCCGATAACGCCTAATCGTGTGGCTGGCATTGACTCCTTGCGCAGGGTCAGTGGAGTGGAAGTCAAACTGATTACGCCTAAGGAACTACCAAGCTATATCAAGCCCGACGATCCGCTGCCCGAGGCGTTCCAATATCTCTCATTGAATCATAAATCTGATTATCTTCGATCGTATTTCATGTATCATTATGGTGGGGGATATGGTGATATTAAGACCTATTTCAAATCATGGACCAGTGCTTTCAGACAATTGGATGCATCGGATGCATACGCAATAGGATACAAGGAAGTGGGGTTTTATGGAGCTGCGAATCATGATATAGAACAGAGAAGTTTAAAAGAAGATTTGATGAGATATTGGCATATATTGATAGGTAATGGTGCATTTATATGTAAATCCCACACACAGTTAGCAGCGGAATGGCATAGTGAAGCAAGAAGGCGTCTGGATTTATGGTCAACGGATTTAAAAAAACATCCGGCTATGGATTATTTTGGGACAAATGAGGATTATCCTATACCATGGGGTAGTATGCAAGGTGAAATCTTTCATCCGCTTTGTCTTAAGTACCATCATAAGTTACTGTCAGACAATGCCCTTAAGCCTTCATTCAAAAACTATCGTTGATGAGTTGGTTTGTCAGTAAAGCAAGAACTGTATGGGTGCAGTTAAGGGATGTCTATTCCTATTTTTTCAGGCATGCCTTGGTCGTGAATGGTTATGTAGATGACCATACGTGGAAGGGCATACGCCATCGCAATTGGGGGGATGATTTGAATTATTACTTTCTACAGTTGATTACAGGGAGGCCTGTTGTGTTCTATCACAATTTCAGATTGGCAAAATGGTTGCGCTTTACCAATTACCTTTGCATTGGGACGCTTCTTGACGCGAACAACTATGCCAATCGTCAGACAGTCGTCTGGGGAACGGGTGTGTCAGGGGATGGCAGGGACTTTGTCCAGCCACGTCACATCTGCTCTGTGAGAGGATATGGAACCATTAAGTGTTTAAAGGAAAAGGACTTTTCCTGTCCAGATGCTGTTGGCGACGCGGCTATGCTTTTGCCTGCTTATTACAGACCACACAAACTGTGGAACGGGAGGAAATACCGGTTGGGAGTTATTCCCCATGTGGTGGACAGACACCATGCTTTTATTGACTCTTTGGAAAGTGACAATATCCTGGTCATAGACCTGGCGCAT
Source organism: Prevotella sp. (assembly GCA_051875605.1). Taxonomy (GTDB): domain Bacteria; phylum Bacteroidota; class Bacteroidia; order Bacteroidales; family Bacteroidaceae; genus Prevotella. Next base: position 37,149 of record JBJEHA010000090.1, read on the forward strand.
TATAAGTGCTGGACGGATGTGATTGACCAGATCTGTTCATGTGAACATATTGCGTCAAGTTCGTTGCACGGGCTGATTGTATCCGATGCATACGCTATTCCCAATTGTTGGATTGAGTTAAGTGGGAACATCTCCGGTGGCCATTTCAAGTTCTACGACTATTTCTCTTCTGTGGGTCGCCGGGATGATAAGCCGCTTGTGGTGAAAACATGTGAAGACATTGCGGAAATTGAGACACAATGCAGCCAGTGGGTTGCACCGTCAATAGATACCGGTGCTATTATCCGTCAATGTCCATTTCCGATAAAAAGACCAACTTATGACAAATAAACTCCAAAGTAGATTGTCTAACATGGAGCTGCTGAGGATTGTCTGCATGTTTTTTGTCCTGGTTCAGCACGCCAATTTCCTTTCAATAGGTACTCCTGTTCAGCAAGATGCAGCAGCAGAACCGGTAGGGACTTTTATCAGGTTCTTTGTAGAGGCTCTCTGTATTGTCGCGGTTAATGTTTTTGTGTTTATTTCTGGTTGGTTTGGAATCCGATATTCCCATAAAGGTGTTCTCAGACTCTTTTTCCAATGTGTGTTTTTTGCAGTAGTTTCTTTCTGTATCGCTTTTTTGTTACCCCCCCCACACGATATCCGTGTCACCTTGCAACATCTTAAAGGGCTATTGTTGTTGAATGGCGACTGGTGGTTTATTAAGGCGTATATTATACTTTATGTACTGTCTCCGGTCTTGAACTGTTTTGTCCAATATGTTTCGGAGCGTGAATACCGCCGGTTTATTTGCGTGTTTTATGTTTTATATATGACATGGGGATGGCTGATGCCTGCTGCCGCACAGTTTTCTATGAACGGGAGCACGGCAATTTCTTTCATCGGTATATACCTGTTGGGAAGATACATGCGTATTTATCCCCATAGGCTTACCCAAATGAACTGGAAAATGGATATGATTATATATATTGTTATTGTCTCTGTTATATCAGTGTCTGCATTTGTCTATACCCGACTGGGTGGTCGTGCGGGGGTGGATTCGCGTATATATAGCTATGCGAATCCTTTGGTCATCATGGGGGCAGTATATCTGTCATTGGCATTTTCAAAGAAGCCATTCCAAAGCCGGTGGGTGAATACGGTTGCATCGTCATGTCTCGCCGTGTATCTTTTACATTGTAATGGTTACCTTTATGGGTCTTTATTTAACAATGTCATTCGCGGTTTGTGGATGGAATATGGTTTATTGCCTTTTTTAGGGATAACAGTGGCGTATTTAGTTGCAATATATGTTGTGGCGATAATCTTGGATCAGATACGCTTGGTGATATGGAATAGAATTATGAACTAATTCTGCAGATTGCTGACTTTTCAGAGCAGAATAAGCGATGGTTCATCCAAATCCTTCTTGGGAAAGGAATCAGAACTTGAGCGTCTTTTTGAGGGAAAAACTGTTGAGGGCGATTTTGCAAAGTGTCAGATTTTTAACATTATCCGTGACACTTTGATTTTTCAAGAATTTGAAAAGGAAAAGGTTTGAGACTGATTTTCATGTTAATAAGTGTGAATTACCGGTTTTTTGCACAAAACGGAAAAATCAGTTAAGTGTTAGGGGGGAAACACTTAACTGTTTCTGAAAAATTAGTTAACTATTTTCGATCCGGCACTTAAGTGTTTTTGAGGCAAAACTTAACTGTTTTTGGGCAAAAACTTAGGCTTTTCGGTCTTAAAACCGCGTTTTTTCGGCCAAAAGGGCGGAATATGGGGCCTGAAAATTGCACAAATCAGACGATTTGTGCACGAATTTAACAGAATTTAGGTTAAAAAACAGGCATTTTCTGTTGATGTAAAATACAGATAAACAAAAATGTATTGACTATCAGGCTGTTATGAAAGAGCGCCTTGAATCCGGATTTTTTCACTGGCGTGTAAAAAACAGTTGTAGAGGTACTGCATGAAAACCGCCTGAAAATCAAAGTGTCAGGAAAAGTGTTAAAAAACTGACAATGTGAAATCAAGCGTCCTGTGTTGAAGACCCATGTTGTTGGGTTGAGAGATTCAGGAATGTTGAGACTTCTTTCCTGACTGGCAGTATAAGCGTTTGAAATCTTTTAGAGTCATTTTTATAGAACCTGTATAGAATATGGATAAAATTCAGACTACAAAAATAGAATCAGTCAACATGGGCAGGATTGTATGGGTGGACTGGGCAAAGGCCATTCTGATTTATCTTATGGTTTTGGGACATTGTTTTCCTGGCAAGATAATCAATGAGCTGATTTATGCTTTTCACATGCCTGCTTTTTTTGTTATTTCGGGATATCTGTATCATCGACATGGATGGAAGAAGACACTCAAGTCGTTCTTGGTGCCTGTGGGCGTGTTTTCGGTCGTCAATTTTGCGTTTTGGCTTGTACCCAAATTGATTAAGGGTACGTTAGACTGCAGTCATTTATTCGAACGTATCATTATGCCATTTATTGGGGGGGGCACTTTAGGGATGGATTATATCATCGTATTTCCAGGTGTCTGGTTTGTTATAGCATTGTTACTGGCAAGGTTCCTTTTGGGAGACTTGAATTTATTCTCTTTCGTCTCCAGACACGCCGTAGTCGTATTGGTGCTTTTTCTTGTCTTTCTGTGTGTAGAAGAGCATTGCTTCCCGGACAATCCATTGATAAAATACAAATTTTATCGTGTTGTCCCGGCAATGCCATTTGTGCTTACAGGATTTCTATGGAAAAAATTCAATCCAGAGACGTTGCCCAATTGGACAATTATTCCTCTTTTCGCAGCCTACACCGGTTTAACTTTATTTTTAGGTGAATGTAATATGTTGGATTATCGGTTCAGCTATTCTTACATCCTCTATTATGTGAATGCTCTTTGTGGTAGTTTGTTGCTTTTCAGGTTATGCTGTTTTGTAAAAGAGAATGAGATAGTAAGGGTGTTTTCAAAAGGAACATTCTTTATATTGGCTTTCAATTTCTCATTGATAATAGGGTGCAGACACATTTTAAGGATGATTGGGATTGCAGATGAGATGGATATTACATTAAGGGCATTGCTCATGAGTGTTGCGGTCATGTCTATAAGTTATTATCCCATTAAGTATTTATTAAGGTTCTATCCTGTTTTGTTAGGTAAATAATTGAATTCTATGATATCTGTAATAGTTCCCGTATATAATTCTGCGGTGACGCTCCGACGTTGTGTAGATAGCATCCTGATGCAGGGCGATGCTGACTTTGAGCTGATCCTGGTGGATGATGGCAGTACTGATGGCTCTGCAGTTATTTGTGATGAATATGAAGTAGCTGACGGGCGAGTGCGGGTGGTGCATAAGCAGAATGGAGGTGTCAGTTCGGCGCGAAATGAAGGCTTGAGAATTGCGGGTGGAGAATGGCTGACGTTTGTGGATAGTGATGACTATCTCGGCCCGCATTTCTTCGAGCATGTGGACGGCTGCACCGAGGACCTGCTTGTGAGAGGGTGTATGTTCTTCAATGAGCAGGGTACCTTCCTCAACCATAACATTCTGGATGGATGGTGGAGCCAGCCTTCCCTTCAGGATTTCATTCAGCGCTATCTCCAGTCGCCTACGTTGAGAGGCCCTGTGGGCAAGTTCTACAGGAGGCAGCTTATAGGCGACCTGCTTTTCCATGAAGACATGAAGGTGGGTGAGGATTCCTGTTTCGTGTTCAGCTATCTGGAGCGCTGCAGTAGCTACAGAATCCTCTACTACTACTACTACTACTACGTGATTACGGACATTTCTGCGGAGGTGAAATATGGTATGACTGCCCAGTATGCCGGCCGGTCGCTCACGCATCTAATGGATGCTTTCAGGGAGTTGGATGAGACACATAATATAGGACGCGAATGTTTTCTGTCTTTCTATTCCTATTTCAAGATGGTCTCCAGAAACGACTGGCGAAAGAACCCGATTAGATGGTTCGGAAACAAGGACGTAAGGGCGATCTATGAATACATGTGGGATGTACTGCCCATGTTCCAGAGGCTTCAGTATAGGTTCATGCAGGTCTTTGCTTTTTGGGGGGAATGATATGCCGGCAATAAGTATAATCGTACCCATATACAATATGGAATGTTTGATGCGCAGATGTGTGGATTCGTTATTGGCACAGACATTCAAAGATTTCGAACTACTTCTTGTGGACGATGGGAGTACAGACGGGAGTCCGGCTATATGTGATGAGTATGTCTTGAAGGACAAGAGAGTGTGCACCTTTCATAAGCCTAACGGAGGTCTCAGTGATGCACGGAATTATGGCTTGGCACGTGCCAGGGGTACCTATTCCATCTTTGCGGATCCCGATGACTGGGTGGACCCCGAAGGCCTGGACCTGTTATATGAAAAAGCTGTTGAGACAGATGCCGATGTGGTGATGAGTGATGTATGGATGAACGATAAATACAGACAGACGTACAAAAGCCTTGCGCCCGAAAAAATGGATTCGCGAAGTGTATTGAAAGAAATGATCTGTGGTTCTATACCATGTTATACATGTAATAAGCTGATACGCACGGCACTTTACAAACGATTTGGATTGCAGTACCCCAAAGGTATTTACGGTTGTGAGGACCAATATACCCTTTGTGCCTTGATGAAGCATGAAATGAAGGTGGAATATGTGCCTACTGCGTTCTATCATTATATGTTCTACGGTTATCAGACACTTTCCCGCTTCTATGACGAAAATACGTACAGGATGGACCTGAAAATCCGCGACATGTTTGTGGAACTATTTTGCAATACCGAATATGAACAGTTGGCATACGAATGCAAAAGTCGTGCAATTGTAAGTAGGGCTTTCTTTTCGGGAAAATCCCAATATTCTTCAAAAGAGTTCCGAAAGATTTTCTCTCCTTACAGATGTTATGTACAAGAAGAAAATGTAGGAAGGTTGGAACGTATGTTATATAACCTGAGTTTTTCAGGATATTTTCATTTAGCAAGGAATGTTTTTCAGTGTCTATTTAACGGAAAACAGTTGCTGAAAAGAATAAGAAATATAAATATATTTAATATATGAAAACTGATTTTAGAAAGATGGATGAAAGGCCTGAAGAAAAATTTGGAGGTGAAACCATACGTATATATGCGGCTACACACAAAAATTGCAAAAAATACGGTGATAGTAGTGTTCATTTGTTGCATGTGGGTGCTGCACAGCATCCGGATGTCGTGATTGAGGATGCGGAAAGGGACGATTCACGGCCTGACAATATATCGGATAAGAATGATACCTATTGTGAACTTACCGGGCTTTACCATCTTTGGAAGCATGTGAGTGATGTGGATGCCGTTGGGTTGTGTCATTACCGGCGTTATTTCGTGAAGAAAGCAAAGCTGACGAAGCATCCGGAAAGCATCATCCTGTCTTCACAGACATTGATGGATGCTCTTCACAAGCATGATATCATATTAGGAACTCCATCAAGGAAACGGGGGGGGTAAAGGGATTCTTTACAAATCCTCTTGATATTCAGGAGTTTTGTATTTACAGAAACATATTGCCCAGCATGAAGGCGTTGTATCCGGATTATGTCGATGACTGGTATGAAGAGTTTACCCGGCCGTACATGTCATATTGCAATATGATGGTATGCCGCAAGCCCCTTTTCGATGCCTACTGTGAGTTCCTGTTCAATGTGCTGTTTGATGCGGAAAAACGTTGGAATGAGTGTGGCATTGGGGTTGCACCTCGCGAGATGGGATACATATCCGAATATTTGTTGAATACATGGGTAAGGCACAACAGGCTTGACACAGCTTATTTCCCCATACAGTTGTTTGAAGACACATCAAAAATGGGCTTTAAGGTCCACTATCTTTTGCAGCATATGGGACTTGAAAAATTGTTAGGTTCTGTTGCTGACAGAATATACATGGAATTGAAAAGAAAAGGCTGGATTTTCCATTGACTTATAAATGTACTATCTAGCCAACGGAAAGAAATCTTTGAGGGTTGGTCCTTATCGTATGTTTGAGTAAATCCGTGATTATATTGTATAAATCAGCAGTATGAAAACCATATAGGCTATTTCGGTATATGACATTAATTTGTAAAAATTGATTTAGTAATGTACTTTATCTTTTTATATGTATTCTGTGTCTTGGCCACAGAAAGTGGAATCAGCGTCAAGCGCATAGGGCGTATTCTTATGGTCTTGTGCATGATTCTTGCCTTTTGTGTGGCCATGAGAGACAAGTGGCCGGATGAGGAAGTGTATATCGTTGCTTTTCAGAAGGCACCTGGCGTATTTGATTTTGATTGGGATGTAAAACCATACGGGTATGTGGAGCGAGGGTATTTGTTCCTTGCTTCAATCTGTAAGGCGTTGTATAATAGTCCGCGTTTCTATTTGCTGGCAATGGCAGGTTTGTCAATGTTCCTGCTGTATAAGTCATTGATAAAATATTGTTTTCTTCCATTGTTTGGTCTATGCGATTATGTCGGACGTTTCCTGTTGAACCGTGACTGCCAGCAGATGCGTTCATCGCTGGCCATCCTGTTGATTATACTTGGCATGAAATGGGTCAAAGAGCGGAAAATGTTGCATTATATGGGACTTGTAGCATTGGCTTATACATTCCATCACATGGCACTGTTGGCTATTCCCTTTTATTTCCTGACGATGGTCAGGATCCGTAAACGATATATACTGGTTGGCTTGGTCTTGGCTTTCATCTTGTCTCAGACGGCAGCTCTTCTGATATCCGATTATGTCGATGCCTGGTCAGAGGACCTACAGTATTCAACATATACGGAAGGCAATTATGTAGAAAAGGCATTGGGTTTGGCCAATCCTATGATTTATTTCCAGATGGGTATCCTGTTTCTGTTAATGCTTTTTGAAGATACATTGAGGGAAAAGAGCAATTATTACTACCATTTCAGAACAGGTTATTTTTATTCAACCATCATATTGATTCTTTTCTGTAATTATACGGCATTATCGGGACGTACGTCCACCATGTTCGCCACTTTGGAGATGTTCATCTTGCCCATGATTGCACTGGCTTTTCCCAGGGGATTCTTCCGTGGCTCCTATTACTTGATTGTAGGGATGGTTTTGACATATTTCTTTATTAACAAGTATTCTGCAGTCATCCAGATGATGAGTGGAGCGTAGTTTTTTCATGACATGAAGGTTGTTATTGTATGTGGTAGTCTTGGGTTCGGAGGTGCAGAACGAGTTGCTGTAATGTTGGCAAACGAACTTGCACGGCGTGATCATGAGGTCATTGTGGCGGCTAATCTTTTTGAAGAGGTAACCTATCGGTTGGATGAATGTGTAGGATTGAGAAATCTTGTTTCAACCAATGCCAACAAGATGGTGAAATGGTTTAGCGCAGTCCGTATCTTGAGGAATATATGCCGTGAAGAACGCCCTGATATGGTCGTTGGAATAATGTCAACATGCTCATTGGTTGCAAAAACGGCAACGATGGGACTTGGTATTCCGATTGTGGCTACTGAGCATAATGCTTTTGAAAGGCCGGGTTGTAGGCCTTTCACTCCATGGGAATGGTTTACGAAATTTGTGCTGAACAGGTTCTATGATTGTGTTACGGTATTGACTTCAGCCGACAAGGCGGTTGTCGCTGGCCACCTCAGAGGTGTTCATGTCATGCCCAATCCCCTTTCCTTGGCACCAATGACGGTCGTTCCACATAAGGATAAGGTCGTTTTAGCTGTAGGAAGAATCGATGCATGGCATAGCAAGGGTTTTGACGTATTGTTGAATTCGTATTCCATGATTGCCAAACGGTTCCCGGAGTGGAGGCTGAAGATTGCCGGAAAATGCAGAGACAAGAAAAACCTTGACTTTCTGAGGAAACTGGCATTGGATTCTGGCATTGAGGATTGTGTGGAGTTCTGTGATTTCCAGAACGATATACAAGCACTGTATAGGGAAGCATCTGTCTTTGTCCTGTCCAGCCGTTATGAGGGCTTTGGGCTTGTGCTGATTGAGGCTATGTCGCAGGGATGTGCCTGTGTGGCCTGCGATTTCAGAGGGCGTCAGCGTGAAATCTTTGCGGACTCAAAATGTGGATTGCTTGTTTGTCCTGATTGTCCACAGGAACTTGCAGATGCTATGTCGGTGATTATGGAGAACGAAAAAGTGCGTAGCAACATGCAGTTGGCTTCAATTGAACGCTCAAGACGATATACTGTTGACAGAATAGGAGACAAGTGGGAGCACTTGCTGTGTTCTGTTGCTGGTTCTAAAATGTAAGTAGGTCCTGAATCTTTTTGCTGAATAGTAGAAATGGTTGTCAACTCATTTGTCTTTTGGGCTTTCTATTTGATTGTCCTGTTCTGTTATTTTGTTGTGGCCAGAAACAGCGTCAGAGGTCAGAACTTGTGCCTGTTGGTTTCTTCCTGTTTTTTCTATGGCCACATCAGTGTGTCCATGCTTTTGTTGCTATGCGTGGTAATAGTCCTGTTCTTTGTGCTGGCGCAGCGTGTCGGGGCATGTATAGGCTCCGGGAGAAGGCAGCTGTCCAGAATCCTGACAACATCGGCATGTGTTATTGGGGTCGCTTTGCTGGGCTATTTTAAATATGCAGATTTCTTTGTTGCCCAGATTTCTTTGGCATTGAGTTTTGTTGGCTTCGATATACATCACAGCACGATACGACTCATCGCTCCTGTAGGCATATCCTTCTTCACCTTCAAATTGATTTCGTATGTGGTGGATGTCTATCGTGGAAAGATGGAGCCTGTGGAAGACTTTATTATGTTCTCGGCATGGGTGTCGTTTTTCCCGACAATCATGTCGGGTCCAATAGATAGGGCTGTTGATACGACACCGCAGTTCGGGCGTGCGCGTTCATGGGATTCCTCCTCTGTATCCAGTGGCATGAGAAGAATCTTGTGGGGCATGTTCCTGAAAATGTGTATTGCCGACAAACTCTCTCCTTATACAGATGCTGTATTCAATAACTTTTACCACCATTCAGGCATTACAATTGTCGTTGCTGCATGTATGTATTCGTTTCAGATATATGCCGACTTTGCCGGCTATAGCGAGATGGCCATAGGTGTGGCACAGATACTGGGTATAAAAGTACCGGAAAATTTTCTCAGGCCCTATTTTGCCTCCAATATGGGTGATTTCTGGAGACGGTGGCACATGAGCCTTATGTCATGGTTGAAAGACTATGTCTATATACCATTGGGTGGAAGCCGATGTTCAGAAAAAAAGACTTTGCGAAACACTGCCATGACATTTCTTGTATCAGGGCTGTGGCATGGTGCCAATTGGACATTTATAATCTGGGGGGGGTACCATGGTTGCCTTGTATATCTTACCAAACTAATGCGTAAAACAGTTCTCGTGAAGAAGCGGCTGCTTGCCCCGTGGGTAAAACAGGTTCTTTGCTTCGTTCTTGTATTCTTCTTTTCAGCAATAGGGTGGACAGTATTCAGAGCAGACTCCATGTCCCAGTTCTTCCTGATTGTTTCCAGGGTAACAGTTCCCGGAGGCTTGTTCTTTTCATGGGCATTAGTGGCGATTCTTCCCATCTGTATCATGTTGTTTAAGGAACTGAAGGATGAAAATGGCTGGGATATACATTTTCTTCATTCAGACAATTGGTTTGTGCAGGCAATATCTATTGGACTTCTGATAGTCTTTATAATATATACAGGTGATCTGGAAGGTGCCAAATTCATTTATTTCCAGTTCTGAATGATGCGATGAAAAAGATTATGATAGTTGCGGCTCTTGTCGTTTTGTCCTGTGACATTATTGTCAGTGTGTTGTCTGGTTATCTGATAAGGAATGTTCCAGACGTAGGACTCAACCAGACCAATACCGTTCAGGCTTTGCTGTATAGGGAAGCTGATGTACTTATCTTGGGCTCTTCAAGGGCAAATCATTCTTATGACAGCAAGCTTTTTGAAAGAGAAACACACCTGTCATGCTATAATGCTGGAAGGGATGGTATGAACATCCTATATGACGCAATGATATTGTATTCATATATTGAGAGAAAGCAGCCTCAGGTGATAATCATAGATATTGCATCTTCCATGCTGGATGCTTCCTGGAATGATTCCTATAAGGATATGAAGTGTTACTTTGGCTTGACTAAGTCCTTGGATTCTATTATGAATGTGAACTTCTCGCCACTTGATAAAATTAAAATGAAATCAGGCCTGTATCGTTATAATAAATCGTGGGAATGGTTGTTGAAGTCTTATTTTACAGAAAGAAGAGATACGTCAGACGGATATCGGCCTCTGAAAATCGCTGCCGGAAACGAGATGAGCTATAGTCTCAAAAATGATATGTTCAGTCCGGATTCAGGCAATTTGTTGGTTCTGGAAAGAATGCTACATACTTGTTCTGAAAGAAATATAAAGGTCATTATTACCTATACCCCTTCTTTGTTTGTCTGTAGAAAAGGAGGCGTAGAAGATTGGCTTTCTCAATTTTGTAAATCCAAAAGCCTTTTATTCTATGACTTTGGCAGATCTCGTAAGTATTATATGAATCCTGGTTTGTTTTATGATTATACTCATCTTAATGCAGAGGGGGCGCTGTTGTTGACGGAAGAACTCGTTTCCCTGCTTAGTGCTGATGGGGTGATTCCATGTCAGGAGTAGGGCGTTTCGGATTTTATTGAATGGCCAAGTACTTTGAAAAAATCAATCAATGCCAAATGGCGGAACTAATTATAACGGATTGTTAATACAGGATTTATAGTGAAAGTATTTTTTACATTAGCCAGTTTAGGAAGTGGAGGATCGGAAAGAGTCGTTTCATTATTGGCGAATAGTATGTCTGAACGTGGACATGAGGTTGAAATCATTTGCTTGAAATATATAGACAGCTATTATCAGGTAAATAAGGAGGTAAAGGTAGCTTTTCTCTCAGATGAGGTTTCTTCTAAGGGCAATGATGAAGGTTGTATGCCATATAGGCATGTAATTGCATCTCGGTCAACGGTTATCGGGAAAATGTGTTGGCTCAGAAGGTATTGCATGCAGAATATGCCTGATGTTGTTATCGCATTTACGGAAGGTGTGTATTGCGCAACAATTGTGGCTTTGCTTGGAACTGGTATTAAGGTCATAGCTTCAGAAAGGAATGACCCACGGTACATGTCGATAAAAAGGAATATAGTGAAATCACTGATTCTTCCATACAGTGACTGGTTGGTCGTCCAGACTGAGGCAATTAGGAAACAGTTTAAAGGAAAAATTGCAGAAAAGATTTCCGTAATCGTAAATCCGGTACGTGAGGAGGTTTGGCATGGTGAATCTGATTATAAAGTGAAACGAATAATTACAGTAGCGAGATTGTTTCCTCAGAAGCGTTTGGAACTTGCAATTAGGGCTTTTTCTATTATTGCAAGAAAATATCCAGATTGGTCTTATGTAATATATGGTGATGGGCCTGAGAAACAGGCTCTTTCTGATTTAATTTCAGAATTTGGTTTGAATGGACAGGTTTGTCTTGCTGGTAAAACCTCCCAGATCGTTGATGAGTTAAGACGTTCCAGCATATTTTTCATGTCCAGTGACTATGAAGGTATGAGTAATTCTATGGTTGAGGCAGTATGTGTTGGCTTGCCTGTCGTTTCTACAAAGGTATCTGGTACTGACGAATTGGTTGATGAGGGGAAAAACGGTTATGTGGTAGAAATGGGTGATGTGAATGGTTTAGCTAATGCACTGGATAGGCTCATGGGCGATTCTGATAGAATTGAACAGTTTGCTAAAGAAAGCAGGGAAAAGTCGAATTTGTTTAGAATTTCCCGTATCACTGATGAATGGGAACGTTTGATAAATCATTGTGTTAATAAATAATTGAATAATGAAAGTCTTGATTACAGGTGTAGCCGGCTTTATCGGTTCAAAAATTGCTTCTATACTCGCCAGTCGGGGTGATGAAGTTGTTGGAGTGGACAATATAAATGATTATTACGATGTAAGATTAAAGTATGCTCGATTGAATCACATGTTAGGCATAGGGACAGGATACCTGTGTCTGGAATGGAACAAAGTATATTTTTCAGAGAAGTTTCCGAAACTAAGGTTTTTCCGTTTAGGCATAGACAATAAGGAGGCTCTTGATAGTCTGTTTGGCAATGAGAACTTTGATGCTGTAATCAATTTGGCTGCACAGGCTGGTGTACGCTACTCGATACAGAATCCTTACGCATATATGCAGTCAAATCTTCAGGGATTCTTGAATATTCTTGAGGCATGCCGTAATCATCCTGTCAGGCATTTACTGTTTGCTTCTTCTTCTTCAGTTTATGGAATGAACACCAAAACTCCTTTTTCTGAGGAGGATATCGTAACGACTCCCGTATCCTTATATGCAGCATCAAAGAAATCGAATGAGTTAATGGCACATTGCTATGCAAAACTATATGGAATACCTGTAACGGGAGTACGCTATTTTACTGTGTATGGCCCTTGGGGACGGCCAGATATGGCCCCGATGTTATTTGCTAATGCGATTTCCAAGGGCAAATCCATTGATGTTTTCAATAATGGTGATATGATTCGGGATTTTACGTATATTGATGATATTGCATACGGAAGTGTCAGCATATTGGACAAGCCTCCTGTTGACAGGGAATGTGAGAATGAGGTTCCATACAGGATTTTTAATATAGGCTGTGCACATCCGATGAAGTTGATGGATTTTATACACGAAATAGAGACTGCTCTTGGTAAAGAAGCCAGGATGGTATATAAGCCGATGCAGCCTGGAGATGTGTATATGACATGTGCAGATACGTCAAGGCTGGAGAGTATTATCGGATATAGTCCGAAGGTGAAGTTGCATGAGGGAATACAGTCATTTATAAGCTGGTACATTTCAGACCTTAATCCTTTGCGTACTGTAAAGTAATAGATAAATTTGAAACATTATGATACTCAATAAAGAATTGAAGTTCTCGGTCGCCATGTCAATATACAAGAATGACGATCCGGAATATCTTCGTATAGCATTACGTTCAGTTATAGACCAGACATTGCGACCAAACGAGATTGTGCTTGTCGGGGATGGGCCTTTGCCTGAAAGTGTTGTGAAAGCCGTTAATGATATCAGTCAGTATTGCGAGGAACTGCGTAGTGAAGGAATCTGCATAGATGTGAAATTTCTTCCGCAGGATGTTAATCGTGGACTTGGTGCAGCTTTGCGTATTGCTGTGGAAAATTGCAGTTATGAATTTGTGGCTCGTATGGATTCTGATGATATATCGCTTCCTCAACGTTTTGAGAAACAGATGGCGTGTTTTGCAGAAGATGATGCACTGTCTATTGTTGGTGGAATGATAACAGAATTTGTGGACTCTCCGGATAATGTTGTCAGCCATCGCATTCTTCCTCTTGACGATAAGGCCATTAAGCGTTTTATGCAATCGCGTTGTGGTGTCAACCATGTCACTGTTATCTTCAGGAAAACTGAGTTGTTACGTGTGGGAAATTATAGGTCTGACTATCCGCAGGAAGATTATTTCTTGTGGGCCAGAATGGTTGAGGGTAATTGTGTGTTCAAGAACATTCCTGATGTGGTAGTTAATGTCAGGTCCGGACGAGATCAGTTCGCAAGACGAGGGGGGTACAGATATTACAGGGCGGAATGCAGGTTGTTTCATTGGATGTGGAAACATGGGGTGATATCGTTTCCACAAATGGTAAACAATGATATTGTAAGGGGAGTGGCGCATTTTCTTATGCCTAATTTTATGCGCACTTTTGTGTATCAGCATTTCCTGCGCAAACAGCCACAATAATTTTCTTGTTTCAAGAATGTCTCTAAAGAACCGTAGTGTACAATTGTTCCTTGCCCTTTTCAGAAGTGGGTTGTGGGGTACGAGGCTGGAGTGTGACAGTTTCGCTGATGATGTTGATTGGGATATGATATTCCAGTTGGCCGGTCATCAGACTGTAAACGGGATTATTGCTGACGGGTTGGTACAATTGCCGATTGAGTTGCGGCCGGACCGGGAACATTTTTATAAGATGCTCATGAGAGTATCACGGATAGAGGATGCCAATCGCAAGATGAACCGTATAATACCTCGTCTATTCAATTATCTTTCTGAAGCTGGATGTAGCCCTCTTCTGCTAAAAGGACAGGGCATAGGACTGGCGTATATGTGTCCTGAACATAGACAGTCTGGTGATATTGACGTTTTTATTGGTTTCGATGAAAACAGTAATGAGTGTGCCAATCGTGCTATGCGGAGAATTACTTCTGATATAGGTGAAAATAACCGGGAGCGTAGGCATGCGGAATATACAGTTGGAGGGGTCAGTGTCGAAATACATGGTACAATCCGCTCCTCTGTAAGTCGCCATTGCAATCGACATTTTGGAGCATGGGCAGCTGAGCGTATGGAGGAGGATGAACCCAGGCGTGCCGTTATAGATGGGAGAGAGGTTCTTTTACCATCATATCGTTTTGATGTGGTTTTCATCTTTGTTCATCTTCTTGGACATTTTCTTGGTGGAGGTATCGGATTGCGCCAGGTTTGTGATTGGATGATGTTTCTGCATACTTATCACGATAAGATTAGTCAATCCGATTTGGAGAAGGATCTGGAAAGGTTAGGATTAAGAAGGTTCTGGGAAGTTTTTGCTTCCATGGCGGTGTGTCACTTGGGATTCCCGGTAGAGGAGATGCCGTATTATGATTGCCGAAATGATAAAAAGGGAACATTTCTGTTGAAACGGATATTTGCAACAGGAAATTTTGGCGCATTGCAGAAAGAAAAACAGTTGAAGGGTAATGTCAATAAATATAGGAAGAAACTGGTGACTTTGTTTGGTCAGATTCCTGTGTATGTTGGCAATTTCCCTTTGTTCCCCAAAGATACTATGTATTGTTTCTATGTATTCGTGAGGAATGCCTTGAAGGTATTATGATTATACTATTATTGAAAATATATGAGTTATGCAAGAAAGTAAATTTTTTAAATCCCATGGAGTCCTATTTAGAATAATGGGGGGGGTAAATGTTTCCTTTCCTCGATATTTAAGAAAAGTGAAGTAATATATCGATTGATATTATGGCTTCGTCTTTACTATTACAAAATTCGTTCATGTGTCATTCCGGTCAGGCTATATGGAGTGGTTTTGTATTTATGGAAATATCACAGATGGCTGAATATACCGCCTGCACCATCTGAGAAGAATATTAAGGAGGATGGTTTCTCTTTCGATGAGAAGTTATGGTGGCTGAAGATATATTATCATAATCCATTGATGACTGTTTGTGCAGACAAGTATGCTGTAAGGGATTACGTGAAAAAGTGTGGACTTGAGGATATATTGGTTGAATTGTATGGTAAATTCAATAGTATTCAAGATATTGATATAGAGATGATTCCTTCTCAACAGTTTTATCTGAAATGTAATCACCTTTCTGGGGCTAATAGGCTTTGTCACAAATCTACTTTTGTGCAGGAACGGGAAAAGTTAAACCGGGTGTTTGGATATTACCTGAAGAACAATTGCTATCGTTATGGATATGAGTGGCCTTATAAGAATATTGTCCCATGTATCATTGCTGAGAGCGTCTTAGAGACTGATGAACCTTATGGACTGTTAGACTATAAATTTATGTGTTTTTCTGGTGAGCCGAAATATTTATTTCTTGATATCGGTGTTGCGAAAGGTGATGGAACTCATGCTGAAGAATATTTCAGGAACATATATGATATGGAGTTCATGCCGGTTGATATGAAGGAGACACGTGAACATTATGATTTCACATTGATACCAAAACCGTTGAATTGGGACTTTATGATTGATGTTTGCAGACGATTGTCAAAACCATTCCCTCATTGCCGTGTTGATTTGTATAATATCCATGGAAGAGTCTATTTTGGGGAAATGACTTTTTTCCATGGCTCTGGTATGAATGATTTTAAGCCGAGAGAAGCTGGAATAACTTTGGGAAATATGATACCGCTGGTGTCGTATGGAAAATAGATAAGATAATGATGTGGACGGGAAAAGATACATGTGAATGGTGAAGGTACAATGTTAGTGACGTGTTGCTAATTTAATCTATTGTTATATAATATGCATGAATTATTGAATTGGAATATTGTGTTGTATGGTATCGTATTGCCATTTGTGAGTGCGATGATATTGGTGTTCTGGATTCATCCGCTTATAGTGCGTATTGCCAGGCTGAAGAATATCGTCGATAATCCTAATATACGCAAATTGCAGAAGGAGCCTGTCCCCGTGTTGGGGGGTGTTGCTGTATTTTGGGGAATTGTCGGTGGAGTGGGCTTGACCAGTATGTTCTTCAACAGCTATGCCCTTTTTACATCGGTGGTAGTCATAATGGTGATGCTCTATATCGGTACAGCAGATGACATTATTGGATTGAGCCCGTTACTCCGTATTGTATTGGAGGTGATGCTGATTCTTTTTGTCATCCAGATGGATCGGGCATATCTGAATGATTTCCATGGCTTGTTTGGACTTCATCGATTACCAGTCTATCTGTCCATTCCATTGTCAGTCGTTGCGGGAGTAGGTATTGTCAATGCCATTAATATGATAGATGGTGTTGATGGCCTGTCGAGCGGCTTCTGCATTATGGCCTGTCTTGCGTTCGGAGCATTTTTCTGCATGTCGTTTGATGGCACGATGACAGTCATGTGCGTTTTGACGGCTGGCGCACTGGTTCCGTTTTTCTTGCATAATGTTTTCGGAAAGGAGTCCAAGATGTTTATAGGTGATGGAGGTACATTGATGATGGGTATGCTGATGTCAGTTTTCTGTTTCCATACCATAAGCCATACATCCCGTGTCGCTTATAATTTCCCTAATATGGGGGTTGTGGCGTTCTGTCTTTCTGTATTGTCTATTCCTGTCTTTGACACATTACGTGTCATGATAGCCCGCATGATACGTGGCATATCCCCCTTTAGTGCCGACAAGACACACCTGCACCATCTGTTTATTGAGATTGGGTTCTCGCATGCAGGTACCACGTTGTGTGTCGTGTGTCTGAATGCCATGAACATGTTGCTTTGGCTTTTGACTTATCAGTTAGGTGGAAATGCGACCGTACAGCTTCTTGTTGTCCTGGTTGTGGGAATTGCCAATACGACAGGGTTCTATTATATAGTCCGTCGGCTCAATCATCGTCATTTTGCCTATCGTCTGTTATTCCGTTTGGCTTTGATGACCCACATGGAACGTGGGCCGTTCTTCCTGGGTATGAGAAAATGGCTTGATAAGATATAGACAGACCTGCTCTGGTGGTGTAACGCGAAAGGGCTTGCATGTGTAAATATGCAAGCCCTTTCGCTTTTTTGTGGTCTCAGAGAAATGGCGCAAGTAGATGTGCAAACCAACCGACAAATTTCTTCCATGGACTCCGCATCCGGTTCCATGTCTCTTGGGTGAGGACAAAGCTGTCTTTCTTGTCTTGATTAAACAGGTCTATAAGCTGTCTGGTGACGCATGTGTCTGCAATTACCGCATTGGCCTCATAGTCGAAACGGAGACTGCGTGCATTCAGGTTCGCGCTGCCCACGGTACAGAGTTTCCCGTCTATCATAATCACCTTGGTATGATGGAATCCAGGCTGATATATCCACACCTCTGCTCCTTTCTTCATGAGTTTATGCACGTTATAGAAGACACAGTCGGGAGTGAGTGGGATGTCACTGCGTTCAGAAACCATGATTTCCACCTTTACGCCTCTTTTGATTGCATTTTTCAATGAGCGTTTCAGTTTGCGGTTAAGTGTAAGGTAGGGATTGATGAGCTTTATGCTGTCTTGGGCAGCATTGATAGCCGACAGATAGAAGTCTCTGATAATGCTGTTGGTAATCCGTGGCTCTCTGTCAATAATGCCTACGGTCATGTCTTGCCGTCCGTTGCATGCATCCGGTTTTAGGCCGTTGAAGCCATGGTCATCGTATCCTCGATAGTATTTTGCGCCGGAAATCTGCTGGCCACTTACCTTATTCCATATCTTCAGGAATATGGCCTGTAGTGTATTTACCTCATCGCCTTCAATCCTGCAGTGCATATCCCTCCATTCTCCTACCTGGGGCGTTCCGTTAATGTAGTAATCGGCTACGTTCATACCTCCTGTATAGGCAATTTCCCCATCAATGATCACGATTTTCCTGTGGTCTCTGTGAAACACGTGGTTAACCCATGGAAAACGGACTGGATCGAACTCGAAAATCTCTAGACCTTGGTCCCTCAACAGTTTGAGATGCTCTTTCTTTAATGGCCTGTTGTTGGAATCGTTGCCAAAACCGTCGAACAAAGCCCTCACTTCCACACCGTTTCTTGCCCTTTCTGCAAGAAGCACACAGAGCTCTCGTGTAATGGAGTCGTTCCGGAAATTAAAATATTCAAGATGAATGCTGCTTTGAGCCTGTTTGATGGCTGTGAAGAGGTCATCAAACTTTTCCTGGCCATTGGTCAGCAGCGTTACGCTGTTGTTTTTGCTGAATCTTACTCCTTTTCCCTCTAACTGGGCTATGATAATGGAGTCGCTGCTTTGGCTCCTGGAAAGTAGTGGCAGACATGTCAGAATCGTGGAAAGCAGCAGACGTAAAGATAATGCAGGCCGCATCATACCATACAACTGTAATGGTCCACTACTCCAAGCAGGTGGTTATCATTGTCAACCACGAGCACGGTGTGGATTTTGTATCGGTTCATGATTTGCTGTATGTCGCTTATTTTTGCAGATGTGCTTACGGTTTTCGGTTGTGCTGTCATGATGTCACTCACAGTCTTGTCGAAGAACTGTGCCTGCCATTTCTCCATGGCTCGTCTGATATCACCGTCGGTAATCAGTCCTACAATCTTCTCATCTACCATGGCTACACCCAGCCCCAGCTTTCCTTTGCTCACGATGATGACGGCCTCTCCCAAGTGCATGTCAGGGGTGATAACAGGCAGGTTGTCGGAACGCATCACATCCTTGGCTGTGGTCAGCAAACGTTTGCCGAGCTCACCTCCCGGATGAAACTGTGCAAAGTCTTTTGGCTTGAAGTCGCGTACCTCCATCAGTGCTACGGCCATGGCATCGCCCATCGCCAGAACTGCTGTTGTACTGCTTGTTGGGGCAAGGTTCAGCGGACATGCTTCTTTCTCCACATATACGTTGATGTGTACCGTAGAGTATTTGGCCAGGAGAGAATTGGGGTTCCCGCTCATGCCGATGATCGGGATGTGCATGTGTAGCACCATTGGGATGAATCTCAGCAGTTCATCGGTCTGTCCGGAGTTGCTGATGGCCAGCACGACGTCATCGGAGGTCATCACTCCCAAATCGCCGTGGAACACGTCGAGCGGATTAATGAAAAACGATGGGGTTCCGGTGCTGGACAGTGTGGCTGCAATCTTTGCTCCTATGTGTCCGCTTTTACCAACGCCCGTCACAATGACTTTCCCCCTGCAATGGTACATCAGGGCGATGGCTTTTTCAAAGTTGTCATCGAGTTGTGGTATCAGGTCTGTTACGGCCTGTGCTTCATCACGGAGACATTGTGCGGCATAAGCCCTGACGCACTTCAGTCTGTCCAGTGCCTTACTTTTCATGTCGTAGGATTAAATCAGTTCTTTTATCAGATTATGGAGCTGGTCAAGCTGTAGCATGTTCGGTCCGTCGCTCAGGGCGTGGTCCGGGTCTGGATGCACCTCAAAGAAAAAGCCTGTTGCACCGAATGCCTTTGCGGCTTTGGCCATGGCCGGAACGAATTTCCGGTCGCCGGCTGTCTTGCCCCCGCCTGCTCCCGGGCGTTGTACACTGTGCGTGCAGTCCATGACCACAGTCGGGGTGAGTTCCAGCATATCCGGGATGTTTCGGAAATCCACCACCAGGTTGTTGTAGCCGAACACGTTCCCGCGTTCAGTGAGCCAGACATCTTTGGCTCCGGCTTCACGTGCTTTCTCCAAGGGATATTGCATGTCACGTCCACTAAGGAACTGTGCTTTCTTTATGTTTACGGTCTTTCCTGTCTTTGCAGCTGCCACAAGCAGGTCGGTTTGTCGGCAAAGGAATGCCGGTATCTGAAGTACATCGGCCACCTCACCGGCAGGTTGGGCCTGGTAGCTCTCGTGTATGTCAGTCAGTATGCGCAGTCCGAATTTCGATTTGATGTCGGCCAGCATTTGCAGCCCCTTGTCCATACCTGGTCCACGGAACGAGTGGATGGATGTGCGGTTGGCTTTGTCGAAGGAGGCCTTGAATATGATTTCCACATTCAGTTCCTTGCCTGTTTCTACAAGTCTTGCGGCTACAGTGTCCAGCAGTTCCTGTGACTCAATGACACATGGGCCGGCTATGAATATTGGTTGCATGGTGGGTCGGGTTAGGGGAAGGTACGTCATCAATAGGCCGATTGGAACTCCTTGAGGAACCTTACATCGTTTTCTGAGAACATGCGCAGGTCAGCCACCTGGTATTTCAGGTTGGTGATGCGTTCCACGCCAAGACCGAATGCGTAGCCCGTATAGACAGTGCTGTCTATGCCGCAGGCTTCGAGCACGTTCGGATCCACCATTCCGCATCCCAGGATTTCCACCCATCCGGTATGCTTGCAGAAACCGCAGCCCTTACCGCCGCAGATGTGGCACGATATGTCCATTTCCGCGCTGGGTTCGGTGAAGGGGAAGTAGCTTGGGCGCAGCCGGATTTTCGTTTCCGGGCCGAAAAGCTCATGGGCAAAAGCCAGCAGCACCTGCTTCAGGTCTGTGAACGATACGTCTTTGTCCACATACAGTCCTTCAATCTGGTGGAAGAAGCAGTGGGCACGTGCTGAAATGGCTTCGTTCCTATATACCCTTCCCGGGCAGATGACGCGTATGGGCGGCTTCTGGACATCCATGATCCTGCTTTGGTCGTTTGATGTGTGTGAACGCAGGATGATGTTCTTTGTCACATCGTTCGGGTTGGTCTCGATGAAGAATGTGTCCTGCATGTCGCGTGCCGGATGGTCTGCAGCGAAGTTCAGTTTGGTGAACACATGGAGGTCATCGTCTATTTCCGGACCTTCCGCCAGGGCAAATCCCATTCGCTGGAAAATGTCTATTATCTCGTTTCTGACCACGGTGAGCGGATGGCGTGTGCCCAGCTGGATGGGGTAGGCCGAACGGGTCAGGTCTATGGTCTCCTTTTCCACACCCGATGTCTCCGCCTGCTCTTTGAGTTCACTGATGCGCTGTTGTGCCAGTTGTTTCAGTTCGTTGATTTTCATGCCCACCGTCTTCTTCTGGTCGGCGGCCACGTTACGGAAGTCTGCCATCAGGGCAGTAATCTCGCCTTTCTTACTCAGATATTTCAAACGCAGTTGTTCCACTTCCTCTGCATTCTTGGCAGAGAGAGTGCTCACTTCTTGGAGAAGTCGCTCTATTTTTTCCAGTATCATATTCGTGTCCTTTGTACAATTCCTGAAGGCTGTTGCCGAGGTGTTCCGGCCTCTGTCGGCAGGCGTTTCCTGCAGCCTGTGGAAAAACCATGCAAAGGTAATTATTTTCGGATAAAAATAAGAAATATATCGAAATAAAGTTGTACTTTTGCGCCCGATTTGAGAGATTTACAATCAAAGTCAAAGCGTATATGAGGAAATGTGCTTTTTCCGTTGTACTTCTGATTATTGTCAGTACAATCAGTTTCTCTTCCCTGGGCTGCTCAGACAAGAAGCCCGCAGACATTTCTGCAAATCCCACCGACACTGCAACTATCGACTCCATGGACAGCGAGACCCAGGACGAAATCATTTCGGAAACGCCCATGCCAAAGGCGGCTGACAAGCTCTTCGATGACTTCTTCTTCAATTTCGTGGCCAACAGGAACCTACAGGTCAGCCGGATAAAGTTCCCTCTGCCGGTGAACAGCTCAAAAGGGCAGAAGATGCTGGCCAGGGAGGATTGGCGTATGGACAGGTTCTTCATGGAACAGGACTATTATACGCTTATCTTCGACAGTGAGAGGCAGATGGATGTGGTGAAGGATACCACGGTGACGCATGTGACTGTGGAGAAAATCTACCTTACACGCCGGTACATCAAGCTATACACCTTCGAACGCATGAAAGGAGCATGGATGCTCACACGCATCGACTACAAGGGCTTTGCCGAAAACCGCAACGCCTCTTTCCTGGACTTCTACCGAAAATTCATAGCCGACTCCACTTTCCAGGCCGCCAGCATCAACGACCCGCTGCAGTTTACCGGACCCAGCCCTGATGACGATTTCACATCCATGGACGGTATCCTTGCGCCTGAGCAATGGCCATCGTTCGCTCCCGAACTGCCTGCCGAAATGATCTATAACATCAATTACGGTACGGACTACAGGGAGAGCAACCGTAAGGTCTTTGTCATCAGGGGAATTGCCAACGGACTGGAAACGGAACTTACATTCCAGCGGAAGGCGGGCAGGTGGAAGCTCACCAAACTCATCATGTAAATGATTCTGAAACAAGACCATTGTCTGCTGGACTACAATACGTTCGGCATTGACGCACGTTGTGCAAGGTTTGTGGAGTTTGCCGATGAAGGCGAAATCTCCGGGTTCCTTGCATCAGAAGACCTTTCCCGACAGTCTTATCTCATTCTCGGCGGAGGCAGCAACCTGTTGCTTACGGCCGATTTCCAGGGCACGGTGTTCCACTCGGCCATCCGGGGCTACACTGTGCGCGTGGAGGGTACCGATGTGTTCCTGCGCTGCGGGTCGGGAGAGAAATGGGACGATATCGTGGCACTGTGTGTGGAAAACGGATGGCACGGAGCAGAGAACCTGTCGCACATCCCGGGCGATGTGGGGGCCTCGGCCGTGCAGAACATCGGCGCGTATGGCGTTGAAGTAGGTACACTTATATATAAGGTGGAGGCAGTAGAGGTGGGCACTGGGCTGAAGGTGGCGTTCGGTGCTGACGACTGCGCATACGCCTATCGCGACAGCCGGTTCAAGCACGAATGGCGTGACAGGTACATCATCACCCATGTCACCTACCGCCTGTCAACGGTGTTCCGTCCGGTGCTCGACTATGGCAACCTGCGGCAGCAGCTCGGCACGGCCTACGGGGACGCCCTGGCTGCGCTTGGCAAGGCGGCCGGAGAGAACCTGCGCGTGCAGCAGACTGCGCTGGCGAGGCAGCTCAGACAGGCCGTTACAGCCATACGCGACGGGAAACTGCCCGACCCGAAGGTATGTGGAAATGCCGGCAGCTTCTTCATGAACCCTGTCGTGGGCGAGGAGCTGTTCCGCCATCTGCAGGAACGCTATCCCGACATGCCGTACTATGTGGTGGCTGGCGGACGGGTGAAGATTCCTGCCGGATGGCTTATAGAACAATGTGGATGGAAAGGCAAGGCAATGGGGAAAGCGGGCGTGCACGACCGCCAGGCTCTGGTGCTTGTGAACCTTGGAGGGGCAACGGGACGTGACATACTGAACCTGAGCCGTGCCATACAGGCCGATGTGGAACGCACATTCGGAATACAGATCAAGCCGGAGGTGAACATCAGATGAAAGTCACATTGCTTGGAACGGGAACATCGGGCGGGGTGCCCTCGTTGGGATGCCACTGTGAGGTATGCACCAGCAAGGACCCGCATGACAGGAGGCTGCGCTGTGTGGCAATGGTCGAGACGGCCGCCACAAAGGTGCTCATAGATTGCGGGCCGGACATCAGGCAGCAGCTTCTTCCACTGCCGTTCAGGCGCATAGATGCCTTGTTGCTCACCCACATCCATTACGATCATGTAGGAGGTATCGACGACCTGCGTCCGTATTGTCATTTCGGCGACATACATGTCTATGCCGATGAGGCTACGGCAGAAGGGCTTCACCATACCATGCCTTATTGCTTCGCCCGCCACCTTTATCCGGGTGTGCCGCGTTTGCAGTTGCAGGTGCTGGAGCCTCGCCGTCTCTTCAGGGTGGGCGATATTGACGTGATGCCGTTCAATGTCATGCACGGTAATCTGCCGGTCATGGCCTACCGCTTTGGCGATTTTGCATACATTACCGACATGAAGACCATCCGTTCTGAGGACATGGGCTATCTTGACGGGGTCAAAGTGCTGGTGGTCAATGCGTTGCGTTTCGGGAAGGAACATTACTCCCACCAGCTTGTTCCCGATGCCGTGGACTTTGCACGGCGTGTGGGTGCCAGTGAGACTTATCTCACACATGCCTGTCACGAGATTGGCTTGCACAGCCGTGTGGAACAGATGCTGCCTGAGCACATACATCTGGCGTATGATGGGCTGACCCTGTACGTGTAAGGGGCTGGCGGACTTCCAGACCACAAGGGTCTGCAGTGTCTGAAACAGCTCGTTCATGTATCGCTTTGGGGTATTTGCTGAAAATCAAAATGTCACAAAAACGGCTGTTTTTGTGACATTTTGATTTTCTGGCCATTTCTGACAATTTGGGCGGGAACGGATTTTTGTACGCCAGCGAAATTTTTCAGCTTTAAAGACTTGATTTGTAAATTGTTGATAATCAATTGGATAAGTTCCTGTGGACGGAGAGTGTTAACAAAAACCACCCAATTTTAACCTAAAATCTGTTAAATTTATGCACAAAACGAGCGATTTGTGCAGTTTTCAGGCCTCTTTTTCCGCACTTTTGGCTGGAAAAATGCAGTTTTGAGGCTGAAAAACATAGGTTTTTGCCCCGAAACAGTTAAGTTTTGCCTCAAAAATACTTAAGTGTCAGAACGAAAATAGTTAACTGATTTTTCAGAAATAGTTAAGTATTTCCCCCCTAACACTTAACTGTTTTTTTCGTTTTGTGCAAAAATCCGGCAATTCACACTTGTTAACAAGAAAATCGTGCCGAATCCGCCTGTTTTTCAGAGTTGCCGAAAATCAGAATGTCACGAAAATAGGTTAAAATGTGACATATTGTCAAAATGCGTTTGTCCTGTTCCTCTCCTGTATATGCCGTTTCCCGGACAGGGTTTTCTGTGCCGTATTTGCGTTTTACACTGCAAAACAACCATTCTTGGTGCTGATAAAGGAAAAAGATGGTTATCTTTGCACCAGATAAACTTTACCTCGGCATAATGGAAACAGGTAGGAAGGATGGAACAGAACTTGAAAGACGATGGGCTGGGCGAGTTGCTCGGCAGACGTATGTCCATGGCGACCGTCAGGGAGGTCGTGGACAGGGTGAGTGGTGATGGGACAGCCATTGCACAGTTGTGCCGGATGGCGATGGACGGAGCCGGGCAGCGTGGCGCAATGTATGCAGCCTGGGTGCTGACGCATCTGTCTGGTCAGGACAAGCAGGCGTACGTTGCACCCTTCCGTGATGAGCTAACCGACGCGCTGGTTGCCGGCAGGCTGGCTTTCCGGCCAGGACTGTTGCTTGCGTTGCTGTACGATTTGCCAGAACCGGACGAACCCCGTACAGACCTGCTGGACTACTGCATGGAGGGACTGGCAGCCCCACGGTATCGCGATGGTTGCCGGTCTGCGATGATCAGGCTTGCTGCAAGGATGTGCCGTGCATACCCGGAACTCGTTGCCGAGCTGCACCTGCGTCTTCAGAATCTGCCGCCCGGCCAGCCACCCAGTATCTGCACCGCCCGGAAAAATGCGATGAAGCCGGAACGCCGGAAGAGAGGATGAAGGAAATGGATTATAACATGTTGGAATAATGACGAAAAGGATTCTCATATTGAATTCAAGTCCCCGGAAAAGGGGCAATGTGTCGCAAATGCTTGACGTGATCCGCACTACATTGGAAGCTGGTGGGGCTGAGGTGGAAACAATCCGCGTGAACAGTCTTTCCGTGCATCCGTGCATAGGGTGCATGCAGTGCAGGACCGTACACCGCTGTGCTTTGCCGGAGGACGATGCACAGATGGTGATGGAGAAGGTCAGAAGTTGCCAGGGCATCGTGGTCGGTGCCCCGTGCTACTGGGGAAATATGCCTGGAACACTTAAGCTGCTGTTCGACCGGATGGTATATGGCTTGATGGACGAGTCGGCTCTGGGCTGGCCTGTCGGGTTGCATAAGGGTAAGCCGTGTGTGCTGGTCAGTACGTCCACTACGCCGTGGCCGTTCAATATACTGATGCATCAGTCACACGGTGCAGTCAGAGCCATGAAAGAGGTTATGGGAAGCAGCGGTTTCAGAATTGTAGGGACCATAGAAAAGGGAGGCACGAAAAACAACACATCGTTGTCGGAAAAATATGAACGGAATTGCAGGAAGGCTGCACTGCGGATGCTGAAGAAATTGTCTGGATAGCCGCCCTGTCCCGTTCTTGTCCGTCACCGTACTGACATAACAAAAAAGTCCTGAAGTTGGAAACTCCAAGACTTTCGCGGTGCGTACGGGACTCGAACCCGTGACCTCCTGCGTGACAGGCAGGCATTCTAACCAGGCTGAACTAACGCACCAATGTGCTATACTTGACTTCCGATGCGGTGCGTACGGGACTCGAACCCGTGACCTCCTGCGTGACAGGCAGGCATTCTAACCAGGCTGAACTAACGCACCTAAGCATCGTTTTTGATTAGCGAGTGCAAAGGTAAGCAAATATTCTGATTTACCAAAACATTGATACACTTTTTTACAAAAAAGTTTGCATTACCACGGCATTATGGTATTCCTTCCCATCGTATAGCCAGTCTTTCAGTTCTGATGAGACTTTGAACCCAAGCGAATGGAACAATGCTGAGGCCTGGGTGTTCCTGGTATCAACAATGCTGTAGAGCTGATGTAGATGGAGCACTTTTAGGGAATAGCGCATGATTTCCTTCATGGCAGCTTTGGCATAGCCTTGTTGGCGGAAGGCTTTCTGGATGACGATTCCTATTTCGGCCCTTCTGTGTTGCGGGTTGAAGTTGACAAGGTCCACAATGCCAACGTTCTCCTGCTTGTCGTTCATGACCATCAGCCTTACCTGTTTGTCTGAATAGATGTCACCGGAAGTGTTGGCTACATAGTCGTGCAGTATGTATTTGGAATAGGGGACATTGGTTGAACTGACATTCCATAGGTCCATGTCATTCTCAATCTTGTACAACATGTCAAGGTCTTCTGGCTCAATGGCTCTGAGGTGTATGGAAGGCATGTCTCTGGATGTGGTCATCGTAGGATTTCTTCTGCTGTGATGATTGTACGGGTTTGAGGGTTGTATGTGCCGATTTCAAGATGATGTTGCGGATTGTCTCCGAAAATCTCCAGTATCTGCTCAAAGCTGTATGCGTTGATGTCGTACACGGCACACAGGCATTCGCGTTCCGGGCAGTTGAAGTCAAGGTGCCCTTTGGGGTAGGAATGGGCATCGGCAATATGGAACACGGCTTCAAGTCCCTTCTTTCGAGCTATTTTCTTGCATTGGGTTATGCTTTTTTCTGTACAGATGAAGATATAGAAGGGATCTTTTGTCTTCCTTTTCCTGAAAAAGCCCAGGCTTTTGTGTATTTTTTCGGTCTGCATCTTGATCAGCACTATGGTGGCTTTCAGGTAAATTGCTGTCTTTACAGGTATGGACAGGAACATGCTTGCATGCCCATAATGCTTCTTGAAGAAGATGAGCATTGCTTCGTAAAAGACATGCACATATCTGAACGATGACTTCTGGGTGCTCTCGCCTTTGTAGTGTAGGATCCGGGTGGGGAAATACCAGTTCTCGTAACCTGCTAGCAGCAGACGGTATGACAGGTCAATGTCTTCCCCGTACATGAAGAAGTCTTCATCGAGCAGACCGGTTTTGTCGAGTGCAGACCGCCTTAGCATGCAGAATGCCCCACTGATGATTTCAATTCTTTCTGGTTGGTCCCAAGGAAGGTTGCTCATATAGTATCGTCCGAAACGCTTGCTTTTCGGATAATGGGAACACAGTCCGCACATTTTGTAGAACGCTGTCATGGGTGTGGGGACTCCACGCCTTGATTCCATGGCATTAGAGCCGTCGGAATGGAGCATGCGCACTCCACAGCCACCGGCATTCGGATGTCTGTGCATGAAATCCAGTACATCGCTGATGGTGTGTTCTCCAACAATCGTATCTGGATTCAGCAGAAGGACATAGTCTGATTCACTTTGCCTGATTGCCTTGTTGTTGGCGCGTGAGAATCCCAGGTTATGGTTGCTGCTGATGAAATTGACTTGCGGAAAACGTTCACTGAGATATTCTACCGAACCGTCTGAAGAATGGTTGTCAACGACATAAACTTCCGCCTCTAACCCTTTTAAGGAACGGTAGAGGGAGATGAGACATTGCTCTATGTAGAATTTGACGTTATAGTTGACTATGACTACTGTTAGTTCCAAGAGTTGCTTTTCTTAATGTTTGTCTTGAATTTCTGATGCACATCGTTCTGTCGTCGGAACAATGAACATCATGCTTAATAGGATAATGATGGCAAGATATGCGAATGCCACATGCATGAAAAGATAGTAGAACAGGGTATTTGTCAGCATGGGCAGTCCTAACATGAGTATCCTGCATGTCCCCCATTTCTTCAATGCCAATGCATCTGTCAGCTTTTCTTCTATCGTCCGGAATTTAAGGAGTTTCAGTGCAACAGGTACAATGAAAAGAGTGAGCAGCTCCATTATGGTCGCTGCAATGAACTCTGCGTTCTTGTTGTATGCGGCAATCCCACTTGGAAGCAAATCCGTTTCAAATGCTATTGCGATGCAGGTACATATTGCAATAAATCCCCAGAACAGTCGGTTAAGGAATCTCCTTGTTGCTTTCATTCTTCTTTGTATAGTTGGGTTCTGTTCAGAATGGCACGCCCTAAAGTCACCTCATCTGTATATTCAAGTTCGTCACCGACGGAAATGCCTCTCGCGATTACACTTAACTTGATAGTGAACGCTGAAAGTTTTCTTGAAATATAGAAGTTGGTCGTATCCCCCTCCATAGTCGAGCTGAGTGCAAGTATTACTTCAGAGATCTGGCCTTTTTCTACTCTATTGACAAGAGACTCTATTTCCAGGTCTCCTGGCCCTATTCCGTCCATGGGCGAAATTATACCTCCAAGCACATGGTATAGTCCTTCATATTGTTGAGTGGCTTCAACGGCCATGACATCCCTGATGTTCTCAACAACACATATTATAGAAGAATCTCTGCGCCTGTCGGAGCAGATGGGGCAAATGTCTGTGTCGCTGATGTTATGGCATACTTTACAATATCTGACATCATGCCTTAATGTTGCAATGGAGTTGGTGAAGCGTTCCACGTCTTCTTCCGGTTGTTTTAGCAAATGCAGAGCAAGGCGCAATGCAGTTTTGCGCCCGACACCAGGAAGCCGTGACAATTCATTGACGGCTTTGTCAAGCAATTGGGAGGGGTATGTCCCTTCCATTAGTCGGTGAAAAGATAAATTCCCATGCCGATTTTCAGGCCAATGGAAGAATAGTCGCTGTGTTTCTTAAACGACTGGTCATAATAAATGGCTGGCTCAACGGTAACAGTTCTGCTCAGGAAGAAAGCATAGCCCACTTCAATCCCGGGCATGATATCATTGTAATTGTGGTTGGCATGAACCAGTTTACAGTTGACACCAAGATAAATGCCATTCTGCTCAATGTAATAGCGTCCCCCTAATCCTGCAGAAATACAGTCAGAAGCGTCTTTGTTTCCGAAATGCTCATAGCTTACCTGTCCGAGAACCATCAGGTTGTCGGCAAAAGTGTAGCCTACCTGTGATTGAACACCAATATTCAGTTCATCCAGTCCAGAATATTTCAAGTTCAGGCCTGTAAGGGAGCCTCCGATGTAAACTTTTCCTTCCTCGAACTGAGCACTTGCAGTCAAGCTGGTCAACATGACCATAGCCAAAACCAAAAACTTTTTACTCATACGTATTGATCATTTAAAATTGTTGTTTATTCATCTCTTTGTGTTTCCATATACAGAACCAGACGAGTGCTATAATCAGTACTCCTCCGCCTAAGCCGTATCCAGTCAAGGCATCCAGTCCGAAAGCCTGTCTTGAAACCAGCAGAAAAGTTGAGCAGACTACTGTCATGAACAATGCTGGGATGAATGTGACCGCATAGGGTTTGTGCTGGCGTACGAGATAGACAGTTATTGTCCAGAGTGTGAAAACACTTAAGGTCTGGTTTGCCCATCCGAAATATTGCCAGATGACATTGAAACCGTCAGGATTCCTCATTTGCCAAACCAGGAGCATAATGGCAGCAATGAACATTGGTATGCAAATCATGAGCCTGTTGCGCGCAGAACGTTGTTCCAGACTGATGAACTCTGCCACAATCAGTCGTGCACTTCTGAATGCCGTATCTCCACTGGTGATAGGAGCTGCAACAACACCAAGCAAGGCCAGGATCCCTCCGGTAATGCCCAGCCAACCGGAACACACTTCTTTCACTACGGTTGGAGCATCAAAATACTGAATCAAGCTCATTCCCCCTTCTGCTTGTGTAATGAATGCGCTAACCGTTTCCGGTGAAACGACTTCTTTCCATCCTCCGTAATAGAAGAAATACATGGATACAGTTGCCCAGATTAGTGCAACAGCGCCTTCTGTAATCATTGCACCATAAAATATGGGGCGGCCGTGTTTCTCTTTGGTCATGCAGCGTGCCATAAGCGGGCTTTGTGTTGCATGGAATCCGCTAATGGCGCCACAGGCTATGGTGATGAACAAGCAGGGGAATACAGGATTCTTTGTCATGAAACTGTCTGTACCCAGCCAGGAGGCGTTTTCATTCAGGTTCGACTGTGACAAGTCGCTCCAGAGTTCTGGCAGCGCTGGCCATTTCAGGAAAAGCCCAACCAGCAAGGCCGCAGCCATGAATAATAATGAAAAAGCGAACAGCGGATATATCTTGCCGATAATTTTGTCAATGGGCAGCATGGTCGCAATGATGTAATAGATAAAAATCGCTATTATCCATGCTATTTTAGATCCCCATAGTGTAGAAAGGATGATGGCAGGACTATAAACGAATACAACGCCAACCATCATGAGCAAGAGTACGGAGAATACCAGCATCACACGTTTGGTGCCTGTTCCCAGATAGTGGCCCACAAGTTCCGGAAGGCTTATTCCTCCGTGCCTTACAGACAACATGCCGCTAAGGTAGTCGTGTACTGCACCTGCAAAAATGCAGCCAAATACAATCCACAGATAGGCAGCAGGACCGTACCAGGCACCCATGATGGCTCCGAATATAGGACCGGTCCCTGCGATATTCAGAAACTGGATCATGAAAATCTTCCATCCGGGAAGCGCAATATAGTCAACGCCGTCTGCCTTAGCCAGGGCAGGGGTGGGGCGGTTGTCAGGTCCGAAGATGCTGGCGATGTATCTTCCGTAGAACATGTATCCCACGACCAAAGCCAGCAAACTCAATGCAAATGAAATCATCTTTTCTCGCTTTATTGTCAATTAGCTATGCAAAAGTACACATTAAATTTGAAAAGAAAAAAAATATCCTTACCTTTGTATCTGATTTGAAAAAAATGAAGCGTTATTACCTACTTGGTTTTTTCAGTGTTCTTGCAGCCATTTGTTCTGCATTTCCTCCCAAATATGAGGTTCGTGCTGTCTGGCTTACCACCATTGGCGGAATTGACTGGCCCCATTCCTATGCCCGTTCGTCTGTTACTGTGGAGCAGCAGAAAAAAGAGTTAACCGATATCCTTGACCGGTTGAAGAAGGCCAACATCAATACGGTGCTTCTTCAGACCCGTATCCGGGCTACGACCATCTATCCTTCGGCTTTTGAGCCGTGGGACGGATGCTTGTCTGGCGTTCCGGGGAGAAGTCCTGGTTATGATGCTTTGGGCTTTGCTGTGGAAGAATGTCATCGGCGAGGAATGGAGATTCATGCTTGGGTGGTCTGTATGCCTGTGGGGCAGTGGACGGCGGAGGGCTGCAAGAGGTTGCGTAAACGCTATCCTCAGCTGTTGCGCAAGATCGGTGCTGAGGGCTACATGAATCCTGAGCATGTCCAGACAGCCTCCTATCTGGCTGATGTCTGTGAGGAAATCACGCGCAACTATGATGTCGATGGCATACATCTTGACTACATCCGCTATCCCGAAGCTTGGCCTATCAAGGTGAGCAGGGAACAGGGACGGCAATATATAACCAATATCGTCAGACAAGTCAGCCGACGTGTCAAGACGCTTAAGCCTTGGGTCAAGATGAGTTGTGCGCCGATTGGCAAGCACGATGACCTTGCACGTTATTCAAGCAGGGGATGGAACGCTTACACACGTACATGTCAGGACGCTCAAGGCTGGCTGAGGGATGGCATCATGGACATGTTGTTCCCCATGCTCTATTTCCGCGATGACCAGTTCTTCCCATTTGCCATCGACTGGTCTGAACAGTGCAGCGGGCGTGTCGTCGCTGCCGGATTGGGTGCTTATATGTTGTCGGCAAAAGAGGGTAACTGGCCTTTGTCCGACATAGAGCGTCAGATGTATATTTCGCGTTCTTATGGATTGGGACAGGCGTTTTTCAGAAGCAAGTTCTTTACGGACAACACCAAGGGCATCTATGATTTTTCCCTTCGTTTTTATGACAGTCCGGCCTTGGTGCCTCCCATGACGTGGCAGAGTCGTGACATTCCTGCTGCACCGGCAGGCATGCAGATAAGGGAAACTGCTGATGGCTGTGTCCTTTTGTCCTGGGATGCGTCTTCCCGTGACGGTCGTCGTGGTGCTGCATTGCCTGAGCCTGCTATATTATATAATGTATATAGCAGTCCTGAATATCCGGTCGATGTATCTGATGCACGGAATCTCATGGTGTCAAGGCTATCCGCTTCGTCTGTAGCCATTCCGGAGGGCAGGGGGCGTTATTATGCGGTGACAGCAGTCAGCCGCTACGGACTTGAAAGCCGTTCCCTGCAGCAGCCAGAGCCTGAATCCCAGTCTGTCCTGTCCGCTCCTGCGTTGCCCGTCTGCCGTGCAGATGTCTTTGAACTGCCGGATGCTTATCCGTCTTTCGATTCCCGTTATTATCTTGTCGAGACGCTCCAAGGCCGCATCGTGCTTACCGTTCCGTTCC
The DNA here is from genome assembly GCA_051875605.1 of Prevotella sp. Taxonomy (GTDB): domain Bacteria; phylum Bacteroidota; class Bacteroidia; order Bacteroidales; family Bacteroidaceae; genus Prevotella. The sequence continues at coordinate 70,187 of JBJEHA010000090.1, forward strand.
AGGGGCGTTCCGTTCCGCTTCATGGAGTACCCAATGGCGTCTATGTCCTGCGCTCACTCAATGACAGGGGCGTGAGCCACCGTTTGGGCTTTTTCATGGTGAAGCGTTGAAGGGCTCTTGTCCGGGTATGGCTGTGTTTTCAGTCAGCCGGATAGACCACCCCCAGCTGTCTTCTTGTCTCGTCTATGATCTGTAGGGTTGTGATGGAATTGCCATGCGAATTGACGGGCGATTCCACAGCTCCCTGTTCTATGAGGTCAAAGAAGTGCCTGACTTCATAGAAATAGTCATCCGTCAGTCCGCACGGTGTGATGTCCGTCACGTCTTTCTTTCCTCTTTTTCTCAGCGTCACCTTTCCTATGGCGTTGATGCGGTCAATGGTGATGGTCCCTTCTTCCCCTTGGATTTCGGTTGGGAGGAAAGAGTCCGATATTTTGGAATACACTACATCGGCCGTCATGCCCGGGTAGCTCATGGATACCGATCCTTGTGCATCGACTCCGGTGTGCAGCTTGAAACCGTTGGCATGTATGCTGTCCGGTTTGCCGAAAAGCACCACCATCGGATAGATGGTATAGATGCCGATGTCCATCATGGCTCCGTTGGACAACTCCGGCTTGAAGGCGTTGAGCACAGTTCCTGCCTTAAGCGCGTCGTAGCGTGAGGAATACTGGCAGTAGGCCGAGAAGTAGCGCCGTGGCTGTCCGATTTCCTCCAGATGCTGTCTCACGGCCTCGAAGCAGGGTGTCAGTGTGGGTTTCATGGCTTCCATCAGCGTTACACCCTTCTCATGGGCCAGCTGTGCCATTTCCGTGGCTTCCCGTGCATTGGATGCCATGGGCTTCTCACACAGCACGTGTATGCCTCTTTCCATTGCGGCCTTGGCCTGTGTGGCATGAATGTAGTTGGGCGTTGCTATGTAGAGGGCATCGATGCACCCGCTTTCGAGCATCTCCTCCAGCCGGGTGAAGGTATGCGGAATGTCATGTCTTGCTGCAAACTCGGCTGCGCGCGCAGCTGTCCTGGAGCATACTGCGCTCAGGTCGAACCGCGGGTCAAGCCGTGCTGCCGAGATGACCTTGTCGGCAATGAAATTGGTACCTATTACGCCGACTCTTATCCTGTTTCCTGTTTTCATCTGCCTGTTGCTGCTATTGTCTGTTCTTTTTCTGCAAAGTTAGCGAATAATATCCAGAACAAAGAAAATGGCGGGCTTTTATTTGCCCGCCATGTCCGGTTCCGGAATCCTATGCCTGTGCTATTCCTTCAGCTCTCCTTTCCACAATCCGTGAAGATTGCAGTATTCGCGTGCGCAGATCGGCTGCTCATCGGTCTGGAAGATGGCTTCCGGCTTGCCGCCCGGTTCCAGTTCCTGCCTGAGCACCGCATGGGCTGTATGCAGCTCTATCCATTGGATGTAGTGGCTGTCGAGCATGGGGTGTTCGGTACTGCCCACCTTCACCCGGTAGCCGTGTCCTGTTTTCTCCACCACGGGCACGTGTTTCTCGTGTGCCGCGTCGGTGACATTTTCCATGAGCAGCTGCATGGGCTGGCCGCAGCATGCCATGGTTCCTGCTCCGGTGTTCAATACTTCCACGGTGTTCCCGCATACGGAACATCTGTAGATGGCTCTTTTCCTTGTCATTTCTGTCTCCTTTCTTTACTTGGTGTGGCTACACCTGTTCATGGCGCAAAGATAAGTGCAGATGGATGTATTCCGGTTCCCCGACCCTGTTCTTTTATGCTTTTTGTCCAAAATGGGCGTTAATGTTACATAAAATTATGTTATCTGCCGGTCTGTACGTGTTCTGCCGGAGAAACGGCAAAAACGGAAGAAGTGCCGGACAAATCATTTGTCCGGCACTCCGAATAGTGTGTCCGCATCAATATGGGACGGTCAGAAATATATGTTGGTTCACTTGAGCATTTTCATGTAGGTGCCGGCGGCAATGTCTTCGTCCGAACCGGTAGCCTTGCGTGTGCAGTATTTGAAGGTGTGGCTCTTTTCTCCGCTGAACGAGTTCCAGCGCAGGGTCAGGTCCACAGTCTCGCCGTTGGTGTCGGGCAGGTCGCTCAGCCGGAAGGCCACGATGCCGTCGCCCACATATCCTTTGCCGTCGCCTTTGGCATCGTGGTAGAAGGTCACTTCGTAGGGTTTTTCCGGGTCATTGCTGGCCACAAGGTTCACGTGGTGGGGTATGTTGCGGTTCGACCAGTAGGTGCGGAAACGCAGGGTCAGGTAGCCGTCCTCGGCAATGGTCACCCAGTCGTTCACGATTTCCACCGGGTCGTTCCCGTAGGCGGTATAGTTCAGTTCTTCCGTACCCAGGTTCTCGGCGCACGGCTTGGTGAGTATGCTGTCCATCCACACCACGAACACGTTTTTCCGGTTCTCCTCGCTCTGCTCTCCCTTGAGGTAGCACTTCACCAGTGCTCGCACTTCCTTTTCGCCATAGGGCGATGCGGTCATGTTCACCGGGTGCAGTGTGGTCTTTTCGTCAAGCTGCATGTAGAAGGTGGAGCCGTTGTCCTGTGGCTTCACGGTCACGAGTGCGTTGGGATGGTCCACGGGGTCAATGCAGTACACATAGGTATCGTCATCGTCACAGGCGGTGAACAATGCGGTTGCAGTCAGTGCCATGGTCAGTATCCAGGCAGTTCTCTTCAGTTTTTTCATTGTTGTTTTCTCCTTTTTTTTATATATGATGTTTCTTTCGTTTGTTCATGGTGTAAATGCGTTGTGGTGTGGTTTCCTTGCATGTGATTCTGTGAAATGTTGTTAAATGCACACAATGAGCATCCTCGGCCTCTGTTTTTGAGGGATGGCTGTGAAATCAAAATGTCAGTTTTTTAACAGTTTTGCTTACACTTTGATTTTCCGGCCATTTCTGAAGAATCGGGCAAGAGCGGATTTTTGCGCGCCAACGGAAATTTCGGGTTCTGGAAGGGTGTTTTATAAACCGTTGATAATCAGCGAAGTAAGTTTTTGAAGACCGAAAGTGTTAACAAAAAACGTCCGATTTTAACCTAAAATCCGTTAAATTCGTGCACAAAACAGCCGGTTTGTGCAGTTTTCAGCCCCCTTTTTCCGCACTTTTGGCCGGAAAATCGCGGTTTTGAGGCCGAAAAACCTGAGTTTTTGCCCCGAAACAGTTAAGTTTTACCTCAAAAACACTTAAGTGCCGGATCGAAAATAGTTAACTAATTTTCTGGAAACAGTTAAGTGTTTCCCCCCTAACACTTAACTAATTTTTCCGTTTTGTGCAAAAAACCGACATTTTACACTTATTAACACGGAAATCGGCTCAAAACCGCCTGTTTTTGAACACATCGAAAAATCAAAGTGTCAGAAAAACCGTTAAAATTCTGACACTTTGATTTTTGTATCGATTCGGCTCCCGGAAGCAGGAAACTGTCGGGAATGCCACTGGGGGTGTGGGCGTCCCGCCCGCACATCGCCAGACAGGTACTGTCAGCATGGCATTTTATTGCAGAAGGGTGCGGGAAGTGCGGGCGAGACGCCCACACCCCCAGTGGCTGCGCCAGGACGGTCGCGCATGAAGTGAATACTACAGGCGGACGACTGCCTTGTCATCTATACAGAGAGACAGGACATTTCCGAAGGCTTAGTGACTTTTGAGACTGGGCTTCCGATAAAATCCTTCTCAACTATTCGTTTCCTTCCCTCAGTGAGGGTTAGGGAGGGCTTGGCTTTGCTTCCCTGTAACAGGTCTCCGGCTATCCTTTATCGTAGAATGGTGTGGATGTATTCGGAAAAAGAGAGAATGATAATTAAAGAATGCTATTTTACTTGCATTTTCGGCGATTTTCCACTACCTTTGCATAAAGCAGGCTTCGCCTCGGCAAAATGAACAAATTCTTCTGCACTCGGCTTGCGCTGCTTTTGCATAAAGCAGGCTGCGCCTCGGCAAAATGAACAAGTTCTTCTGCACTCGGCTTGCGCTGCAAACTATTTTCTGTTCCGGAAGATGCAAGAATCAGAACGGGACGTGTGTTACAACCAGAAAACGATAGCATTATGTACAGAAAAGTCTTGACCTCATGGATTGTCCTGGGAATGCTCATGCCTATGATGGCATTGGCCGACAGTTATACATCGTTGTGGAAACAGGTGAAACAGGCTGAGGAAAAGGACCTGCCACGCACGGAGCTGAAGGTGCTCGACAGGATTGTGGCTAAGGCCGAGCGTGAACGTGCCTATGGGCATCTGCTCAAGGCAAGGCTGAAGCAGACCTGGGTGCTTGGAAACATTTCACCAGACTCCGTGGCTGATGGCGTGCACCGCCTGGAAGAACAGGCACGCAGGGCTGAACAGGGAGATGAGGTGCTTGCCGCGGTCTATTATTCGGCACTCGGTACCATTTACAAGTCAACGGATGCCCTTTGCGACAGTGCAGAGGCCGTGAGCCGCAGGTACTACAGCCGTTCGCTGGCCCATCCGCAGCTGCTGGCCAAGGCTTTTGTGCCGGACTACACCCCGTTCATCCTCGATGGTGAGGACAGCAGGGTGTTCCAGGACGACCTGTTGCACGTGTTGGGATGGGAAGCCGGGGAATACAGGCTGCTGCATGATTTCTATACAGCCAACGGCAACCGGCCGGCTGCATGTATCTGTGCACTTGAGATCCTGAAGCAGGACGGCCGCCGCTTCGATACCCGTGGGGAGATGCGCAAGTCTTCCTATCTGCAGTCGCTCGATTCACTCATCAATGTCTATGCCGACCTTACCGAGGCAGGTGAGCTGGCTATAGAGCGGTTCCGGCTCATGCAGGGATTCAAGGACGTGAGTGCGGAGGAACGGTACAGCTATGCTGACTATGCGCTGACACGCTGGGGGGCATGGCCACGCATGAACGCGCTGCGCAATGCCAAGTTAAGGCTGACACTGCCCAGTTTTCATGTGGCCATCAGGCAGAATGCCGTGCTGCCTGACAAGCCGGTCAAGGTGGATGTGCTTTCGGTGTGCAACCTGTCGCAGCTCACCATGTCTGTGAGGCGCGTGGACTTGCCCGGCGCATTGGAAATGGACCCGCAGAACACGGCCGACTATTCCAGACTGAAGAAGGCAGCCGTCGCTGTGCCTGTGTTCACACAGACCCGTCGCTACGTGAGGTTGCCCGAATATAAGGTGACACGCGATTCCATGTGTATCGACGGCCTGGCCGTGGGCACATATCTCGTGGAGTTCACCACCGATAACCCGTCTGTGCCCGTGGAGGCCATGTTGCTCCACGTGAGCAATATCCATGTCATGGTGAAGGAACTGCCCGACAGGAGTGCGCGCATTGTGGTGACCAATGCCACCACCGGAGAGCCGTTGCCGAAGGCACAGCTGACGTTCGTGAAGCGTGACGACGGCGAGGGCAGGGACGAGACGCTTTCCGCCACTTGCGATGAGCAGGGTGAATATATGTGCAGGATCAGTGACTCACTGTCACGTCACTATGTCTTTAGTGCGGCCTATGGGGATGACCATACTGCTACCCAGGATTTCAGAATGTACTTCCGGACCCGGAAAACAGCAAGGAAGGACAGGCTCAACGTGAAACTGTTTACAGACCGTGGACTCTACAGGCCGGGACAGACAGTCAGGGTGGCTGTACTGGCCTATAACAACCGCAAGATGGTGGACCTGGACGCTGCGGCGGGAAAGAAGATGATGATTACCCTCTATGATGCCAACCGCAAGGCCATTGCCGACCAGGAGGTGACAACCGATGGCTATGGGGTGGCCAGCTGCGATTTCGTGCTGCCCAAGAGCGGCGCTGCGGGCATGTTCTTCGTGAAAGCAACGGAGGGCGTCTATGGGAGCTGCTATTTTGCTGTGGAAGAATACAAGCGTCCTACGTTTACCGTGGATTTTGACAAGTACGAGGGAAAATACCAGGACGGCGACACCATCGAAGTGACGGGTGTGGCGCGTTCCTACAGCGGTGTGCCTGTACAAGGAGCCAAGGCGGTGTGCCATATCGTGCGCCGTCCCAGCTGGTGGTGGTATGGCAGCACGGAGATGATCAGGCAGGACACGGTGATGACCGATGAGAAGGGCGTGTTCCGCGTGAGAGTGCCTCTGTCCATGCCGAAGCAGAAGGATGAAGGCATCAGCCGTTACTACCAGATTGTGGTGACTGCCGATGTGACAGACGGAGCCGGTGAGACGCGTACAGGAGAAACTTCGGTCCCCTTGAGCGACCGTGCCTCTCTCTTCACCTGTGAACTGCCGGAGAAGGTGGAACGGGAGGACACCTGCATGGTGACATTCCGTTATCTGAACAATGCCGGAGAACCTATTGAAGGACAGGTGCAGTACCGCTTCGGCGGGCAGGAATACTCTTGCAAGGCCAATAGCAGACAACAGTTGGACATCGCGGGACTGGCTTCAGGCAAGTATATGCTCGATGCAGTTTGTGGAACAGATACGCTGAAGAGGGAGTTGCTCGTGTTCTCCTTCTCTGACACGAAAGCACCTATAGAGACGCATGACTGGTTCTTTGTCAGCGGAGAGGAGTTCGAGGAGGAAGGACAGCCGGTGAGAATGCAGTTGGGAGCGTCCGATGAGTATCTGCACGTGGTCTATGACATCATTGCTGAGGATGAGGTGCTGGAAAGCGGTGTGCTGGATCTGGACGGAGAACTCCATAACCGCGGCTTTGTCTATGAGGAACGCTATGGTGACGGTGTGGAGCTGAACTATGCCTGGGTGAAGGACGGAATGCTCTATGCACACAATGCAATTATAAAGAAACCGTTGCCGAAAAAGGAACTGAAGGCCAGCTGGACAACCTTCCGTGACAAGCTGGTGCCCGGCCAGAAGGAGGTATGGACCCTTCATGTGGAAGGAACGGAGGGCAGGCAGGTGCAGGCGCAGCTCATGGCCACCATGTATGACAAGTCGCTCGATGCCATCAGAAAATTCACCTGGAGTTTCACGCCTCAATTGTATAGGTCTGTGCTGAGGAAAAGTTGGAGAGAATTGACCAGTTGGCAGGATCTGTCGGTTTATGGCGAACTGGCATTCAAGCCGCTAAGTGAAAGAAATCTGCAGCTGAGCCAGCTGGACCCGTCGTTGTTGTCGTTCAGTTACATGGTCAAGGAGGCTTTATCCTCGGATAAGATTTTCATGACTTTGGACAACAGCGTGAGGATGACAGGTATGGCCAAGGCCACCAGTGCGAAAATGAGAAGTGCTGCACCCATGGCTGAACAGGTTGGTGCAGTAGCCGAAGACACTGAAGCAGGAAATGGATCGGAACAGGAGCCGGAACAGGAGACGATGGACATGAGCCAGCTCAGGACTGATTTCAGTGAGACAGCCTTTTTCTATCCGAATCTGGAGACCGATGAAAAAGGGAATGTGGACATCAGGTTCACTTTGCCTCAATCAACGACAACGTGGCAGTTCTATGGCTTTGTGCACGACAAGGACATGAATTCCTGTCTGGTGAATGCACAGACCGTGGCCAGGAAGACTGTGACGGTGCAGCCCAATGTGCCAAGATTCCTGCGCTCGGCAGACAACGGCCAGCTGGTGGCAATGCTCCATAATACGTCTGAAAATGAGGTGACGGGTACAGCGAAGATGGAATTGCTCGATCCGGAATCGGAGAAAGTCATATTCAGGCAGAACAGGAAATTCGCAATAGGGGCTGAGGGTTCTTCTACGGCAGTCTTTGACTTTGATATGTCAAGACTTCAGAAACACAGTCTGGTCATTTGCCGCATTACAGCTTACGGCAGGGATTTCAGCGATGGTGAACAGCATTATCTTCCTATCCTCCCTGACAAGGAACAGGTGACGAATACATTGCCTATAAGTCTTGACCATCCGGGGGTGAAGGACCTTAACCTGGATGGCTTGTTCCCGGAAAATGTGACAGACAGGCGTTTGACTGTGGAATATACAGAGAACCCGCAGTGGCTGATGGTTCAGACTTTGCCTTCTGTGGTGGATTATTGTGAAGACAATGCCGTAAGTCTTTCGGCTGCATTCTATGCCAATAGTATAGGCAGGTTCATAGTGAATCAGTCGCCGGTAATCAGGAAAACCATGGCACTGTGGCAGCAGGAAAATGATAAGGGTACGGCTTTGCAGAGCAGTTTGCAGACCAATGAAGCACTCAAGACCATTGTGCTGAATGAGACACCGTGGTTGCTCGATGCCGAAAGGGAAACTGCACAGAAACAGCAATTGATGAGGTTCTTCGACGAATCGGAAATGGATTACAGGCAGGAAAACATTCTTGCCAAATTGAAGAAACTGCAGAATTCCGACGGATCGTTCAGCTGGTGGAATGGGCTGCCAGGCAATAAATACATGACGCAGTCTGTGGTCACGACTTTGGTTCGTCTGAATGTGCTGACAGGAGTGCAGGATGCTACAGGAACAATGCTGGAAAAGGCCTTTGGCTATATGGAACGGCAAATGGCCGAGGAGGTGGAAATGCTGAAGAAAGAAGAAGAGAAAGGAGAAAAAGACCTCAAACCGTCTGAAACGGCAGTGGACTATCTGTATGCTGTGACCATTGCCGGAAGAAAACTGGCTGGTTCCCGGAAAACGGATTGTGACTATTTGCTGGGATTGCTCGGTAAACATGCTTCAGCCTTGACCATCTATGGTAAAGCCATTGCGTCTGTGGTGTTGGCCAAGAACGGCAATGTGCAGAAAGCCACTGACCATCTGCAAAGCATGAAGGAATATATGGTATATAAAGAGGAAATGGGAAGGTATTTCGATACTCCGAAAGCCATGTACAGCTGGTTTGACTATAGAATACCGTCGCAGGTGGCGGTAATTGAAGCCATGAAAGCACTTAAGCCCGATGACAGACAGACCATAGCCGAATTGCAGCAATGGCTGTTGCAGTCGAAAAGGACACAGGCATGGAATACACCGATCAATACTGTGAATGCGGTCTATGCTTTCCTGAATGGAGAAATAGACAGTAAACTCATGGCAAATGGCTTGACAGACAAGATACGTTTGGAGAGCAGGGTAATCAGTTTCCCAGAATCCACAGCAGGATTGGGATACGTTAAAATGCAGAAGCCAGTGGACCATCCCAAGACTTTGACCATAGAAAAAGAGAGTGAAGGCACTTCATGGGGTGCTGTGTATGCACAGTTCCTGCAAGACACGCGTGAAGTGGTTTCTGTAGAACAGGGTCTCAAAATAGAGCGTAAGATTATCGGGGACAAGGAACTGCATGTCGGTGACAAGGTGAAAGTCCGCATAACGATTACGGCAGACCGGGACTATGATTTCGTGCAGGTAGTGGACAAACGCGCTGCGTGCATGGAGCCTGTCGTTCAGTTAAGTGGCTATGCCCATGGATATTATACATCGCCTAGAGATAATGCTGTTGTCTATTGTTTTGACCGGCTTTCCAAGGGAAAACATGTTATAGAAACAAACTACCATGTTGATAGGGTCGGAAATTACAGTACGGGTCTTTGTACCATTCAGTGTGCATATAGTCCGGAGTTTTCCGCCCGTACTTCAGCAGAACAAGTCAATGTAAAATAATGATATGAAGAAAAGAACAACCATATTCGCTATTTTGACAGCTGTTGCACTGCATTCTATGGGGCAGGGCATCGAGGTGCAGAACAGTAGTATAGACTGTGGACAGGTCATGTTTCAGGTTCCTGTAGTTGCAGAATATGAATTGCGGAATACTGCCAAGTCTCCATTTACCATTGTCGATGTCAGGACCAGTTGCGGATGTACGTCTGTCGATTATCCGCATAAGGCCATAGAAAGTGGTGAGAATTTCAAGCTTCGGGTAACTTATGATGCCAAGCAGATGGGGCATTTCAATAAGCGCGTCGCTTTGTATGGAAATGCAGAGAAGACACCGGTGGTACTGACATTGAAGGGGATTGTCGTGGAAGAAGTCGTTGACTATGTCGGCGATTATCCTTTTATGTTGGGAAACCTGATGGCTGATGCTGATAATATTGAGTTCGACGATGTGAATGAAGGAGATATCTTGCATCAGAGTTTTCATGTGAAGAACTGTACAGAACAGCCTGTTCAGCCGGTTGTGATGCACTTGCCTGATTATCTTTCCGCTGATGTCTCGCCATCGAAGATCATGCCCGGGAGGTCGGGATTGATTACGGTTTCTCTGGATTCACGGAAATTGCATGACTATGGCCTGACACAGACGACCGTGTATCTTGGTCAGTTCCCTGGTGATAAGGTCGGGGCGAACAAGGAGATTCCGGTCTCTGCTGTCTTGCTTCCTGCTTTTCCGGCCTCGGACAAAGCTGTTGCTGCACCTCAACTGCAGCTCTCTGCGAAATCGCTTGATTTAGGTTCGTTTAATGGCAAAAACAAACTGAAGGGGGAGATTATGCTGCAGAACACGGGAAAGGCAGAACTGGAAATAAGCAATCTGCAGATGTTTACTACAGGTTTGCAGGTGTCTTTAAACAAGACCAGGCTTGCTCCGGGTGAAGTGGCGCGCATCAAGGTCACGGCTCATGCCAGGGAACTCAAGGCTGCACGCAGCAAGCCACGTATCCTGATGATTACCAATGATCCACAGAACGCAAAAGTGGTTATCAGTATCCAGACCAAGGAGTGAATGCCATGTTGCAGATAGAAATTGATGAAGGAAGTGGATTCTGCTTCGGGGTCACTACGGCCATACGTAAGGCGGAAGAGGAACTGGCGAAAGGTGTTCCGCTCTATTGTCTCGGTGATATTGTCCATAATGCCATGGAAGTGGAACGGCTGCATGGCTGTGGATTGCAGACCATCAATCATAGTCAGCTGAAAGAACTGCATGATGCCAAGGTCTTGCTACGTGCCCATGGAGAACCGCCTGAAACCTATGCCTTGGCGCGACAGAACAATATAGAGGTCATTGACGCTACATGTCCGGTGGTCCTTCAGTTACAGCGAAGGATAAAACGGCAATACGATGCCAATCCCGAAGCTCAGATTGTCATTTTCGGGAAGAGCGGACATGCTGAGGTGCTCGGTCTTGTCGGGCAGACCTGTTCGCAGGCCATCGTCATCGAAAGTGTTGCTGATGCCGAGACCCTTGATTTCAGCCGTGACATCTATCTCTATTCGCAGACGACAAAAAGCCTGGACGAGTTTCACCGTATCATTGCCTATATTTCCGGACATATATCGCCCGGTGCCACTTTCCGGAGTTTTGACACAATCTGCCGACAGGTAGCCAACCGTATGCCCAATATATCCGCTTTCGCTTCCCGCCATGATGTTGTCCTTTTTGTCAGCGGACGTAAAAGCAGTAACGGGAAGGTACTGTTTAATGAATGCAAGGGTGTCAATCCGCGAAGCTATCACATTGAGAAGCCTCAGGAGATTGAACTGCTGTGGCTGGAGAATGCCATGACCGTTGGCATTTGCGGGGCTACGAGTACTCCCAAATGGCTGATGGAAGATTGCAGGAGGTATATACTTGAAAAGGTGGAACAGCCCTGTACAGAGTAGCCCATCTGCATGAATGCAGAAGCGGCGCAGACCATGAAGGATTTCCTTCGCCGGTCTGTGCCGCTTCTTTTTCCTTGCATGCTGTCTTACTGCATGTCGTAAACCACCTGCATCAGGTCCTTTCCCAGTTGCTCGGCCTCTGCCATGGTTGCTGCTTCACTGTATACGCGGATAATCGGTTCGGTGTTCGATGCTCTCAGGTGTACCCATTTGTCCGGGAAGTCTATTTTCACACCGTCCACATCATTGACTTTCTCGTCCTTGTACATTTCCTTCACTTTCTTCAGGATGGCAGCCACATCTGTTCCCGGTGTAAGGTCAATGCGGTTCTTGGCCATCTGGTAGTCGGGGAATGAGGCACGCAGTTGCGATGCCTTGCAGTGCTTGTGTGCCAGAGAGGAGAGAAACAGCGCAATGCCCACGAGAGCATCGCGTCCGTAGTGGCTTTCCGGATAGATCACGCCACCGTTTCCTTCGCCGCCGATGACGGCATTGACCGATTTCATCATGGTTGTGACGTTTACCTCGCCTACTGCCGAAGCTGTATATTCACCGCCATGTTTTTCAGTTACATCGCGCAAGGCCCTTGTGCTGCTCAGGTTGGAAACCGTGTTGCCCGGTGTGTGGGCCAGAACGTAGTCTGCCACAGCGACGAGTGTGTATTCTTCTCCGAACATCTTGCCGTCTTCGCAGATGAATGCCAGTCTGTCCACGTCGGGGTCCACCACGATGCCCAGGTCATAGTCTCCGCTGGCCATGAGTTCCATGATACCGTGTAGGTTCTTTTCCAGCGGTTCCGGATTGTGTGCGAAGTCGCCGTCAGGTGTGCCGTTGATCAGGGTGTAATCCACGCCCAAGGCCTTGAACAGTCCGGGCAGGATTGTTCCGCCCACGCTGTTTATGGTGTCTGCCACGACCTTGAACCGGGCTTTGCGTATGGATTCTGTGTCAACAAGTGCCAGATTGAGCACGCTCTCTATGTGGCGCCCGTCGAATGTATGGTCCTCCTTGTATTTGCCCAGATGGTCCACGTCAGCATAGCAGAAATCCTCGCTTTCGGCTATGGACAGCACCTCGTTGCCGTTGTCCTTGGTAAGAAACTCGCCTTCGTTGTTCAGCAGTTTCAGCGCATTCCATTGTCTCGGGTTGTGCGATGCCGTGATGATGATGCCGCCATCGGCTTTAGCCATTCTTACTGCCAGCTCTGTTGTCGGTGTCGTGGCCAATCCTATGTTGAGCACATCGAATCCCATGCCCATCAGTGTGCCGCATACCACGTTCTTCACCATTTCGCCCGAGATGCGTGCATCGCGTCCCACCACAATCAGGTTGCTTCCGTCCTGTGTATGCCTACGGATGAAGGTGGCATAAGCCGAAGTGAACTTTACGATGTCCAACGGGTTGAGTGTGTCGCCCGTCTGTCCGCCTATGGTGCCGCGGATGCCGGAGATAGATTTTATCAGTGTCATGTCTTTTATCTTCCTCTTTGGTATGTAATGTCATATAAGCAAGGATATACGCTTTGCGATGCGTAGCTGTGGCCTTGTGAGTGGGGTACGATGATTCTCACCTTGGCTATTTCCTCGTCTTCGGAGGCCGGTCTGCCCAGTTTGATATAGGACAGTGGGGTGAGCCATCCGCCCGGAACGGCTGCACTGCCGTAGATGGAATACATCAGGCTGGAGCCGCTGATGAAGGAGCCGGTGAACGTGCCGGAGGTGTTTTTCACCGACAGCTTGTCCAGGTATAGCCCGTTCATGTCGTTGGCCAGTTGTAGGGAGTCTGTCATCAGGTTGCGCTCACGGAAGCGGCAGAGCACGGTGGCTGTCTCGCCGTTCTTGAGTTTCTCTCCGCATCCTTTGCGGACAATCTGCATATAGACGCCGGAGCTTTCGAAGAGCACGAACTCGTTCTTGGAGACATCTGTCATGGTGTCGTTGTCGAAGAACTGCCGTTCCGTGATCACGGTCACTGCCGAGTCGGCGATATACTGGTTGATGGCGGAGCGTTCCTTCTGCTTTTTCTCGGCATAGGTCTCCGTGTCATTGCATGCTGTGAGCAATACCAGGGCCGACAGGGCGGCTGTTATCAGTAAATGAAATCTTTTCATATCGTTTTCTATGTTCTATACTTTTCCGGGTGGGTGCAGGATGTATCTTTCCGGAATCTCCAGACGACTGTGGCCGCTGTGTATTGCAGACCGGCATGTCCCTCACCATAAAAACCCTGCAAAGTTAGTAAAAAACGGTCAGAAACCTGCTGTGGAAAGACATTTTAACGAAAACTTGGCTTATTTCGCCTTTCCCCGCCTCTGTCCGTTCAGTGCCCCATGGTTTCCATGATGGCTTTCCTCACTGTCTTTTCTGCTTCTTCCAGCGTGCAGTACAGCTTTCCGCCACTTGCGTTCAGGTGGCCGCCGCCGTTGAAGTAGCGTGCCGCCATCTCGTTGCAGGGGAAGTCGTCCACCGAGCGCAGGCTCACCCATACGAGATTCTCCTTCCGGTCGTCCTCGCGCAGCGATATGGAGAGTTTCATGCCCTTGATGCGCAGCGGCTCGTTGACCAGTCCCTCGGCATCGCCCTTGATGAAGTGGAAGTCGGCCATTTCCTTTTTCGACAGGGCGAAATAGGAGGCGTTGTAGTCGGCAAACACGTTGAGCTTATGGCACATGATATAGCCGCGCAGTCTCACAGCCCAGGCGCTGAGCGTATTATATACATTGCGGTAGATTTTGTCCTTGTCTATCTGCTTGGTGAGCAGGAGGCCTATGATGTGGAACAGCTCTGGCCTGTTGGAATTGTAGGTGAATCCTCCCGTGTCGGTCATCATGCCACAGTAGAGGGGCACGGCGCATTTCCTGTTCATCAGTTCGAATCCGCCCATTTGCCAGATGATGCGGAACAGGAGTTCCGAGGTGCTGCTCATCTCGGGTCGCGATAGGGTCAGCACGGCATCCATACTGGGGTTCAGATGATGGTCTATGAGCACCTTGCGCGCCGGTGAGCTGTCGAGCGCGGCCTGCATGCTGTCTGTGCGGCTGCTCTCATTGAAGTCGAGGCAGAAGACCAGCCCCTCCTGCTGCAGCTCGAGGTCCATGGCTTCTTGGTGCTTGTCGTAGCGCACCACCTTTTCCGTGTTGGGCAGCCAGCGCAGGAAGTCGGGGTATGCGTCGGGCACCACCACAAGCGGCTCCTTGCCTTTCTGCCGCAGGTATTCGGCCAGTGCCAGTGAGGAACCGAGTGCATCGCCGTCGGGCGACTTGTGGCAGCAGATGATGATGTGGTCGTTGGTTTCAATGAGTTGAGTCAGTTGATTCAGCTCTTCCGGAGTCAGGATATCTATGTCCATTTTGTGTGTCTTATGTTTTTTGAAGTTGCAAACTTACACATTTTTTCCGAGATACAGCTGTTCCAGCCCATTGTTTTTGGCGTAAAGGGACAAAGTTGTAACCTGAAGGCTTTCGGATGTGCCACGATACAGGGGTTAGAGTATGGTGTGTGGATTTAGAGATACCCCCTGTTTTGACACTTTGTCAGTATTTTGGCGTTTTTCGTGACATTCTGATTTTCGGACTGTTCCGGAGAACAGGCAGTTCCATGTGTATTTTCATGTTAATAAGTGTAAAATGGCCGTTTTTTGCACAAAACGGGAAAAATAGTTAAGTGTTAGGGGGGAAACACTTAACTGTTTCCAGAAAATCAGTTAACTGTTTTCGACCTGGCACTTAAGTGTTTTTGAGGTAAAACTTAACTGTTTCGGGGCAAAAACTCAGGTTTTTCGGCCTCAAAATCGCGGTTTTCCGGCCAAAAGTGCGGAAAATGGGGACTGAAAACTGCACAAACCGGCTGTTTTGTGCATGAATTTAACGGATTTTATGTTAAAAAACGGATGTTTTTCATTAACCTTTTATGTTAATAAATCCTATCCTGTTGATTTTCAGTGGTTTAAAAAAACACTCCGTTTGGGCATGAAAAAACGTACTGGACGGCAAAAACGGCTGATAGGGATGCTGGATGGGCGTTTTTGGAAAAGTGCTGAAAATCAAAGTGTCACAAAAATGCCTGATTTTGTGACACTTTGATTTCTGGAGAACGGGTGTTTTTCTTCGTCCTCACGCATCATCACTGCCGCCTGATGGCCTGTTCATAGTGCCCCATCCACCTTTTCGGGGTTGGGAAACGCCGTGTCGCCCATTCCAGCAGGAACACGCCGAGGATGGTGGTGGCTATGCCCAGCAGCACGTCGATGATGTAGTGGTGGCCACTGTAAACGGCTGTCCACCAGATGCCCCCACAGACAAAGGCGAACAGGGCGACCACAGGCTTGCTGCAGCGTGCCGTTGCCGCGTAGATGGTGGCAATGAGCATGTAGGCGGCATGGAGTGAAGGCACGGCTGCAAACACGTTGGCGTTCTTGCCGTAAAGGGCATGGAATACGGGCAGCCCGGTCATGCTGTCGAACCGGCCCAGTCCGGCCACATTGCCCGGCGTGTTGAGCACTGGTTCGAAACCGTAGTTCATGGCATACCATGGCGGTGCGGCCGGATGGATGTAGTAGCCGCAGAATCCGATCAGGTTGACCAGAAGGAAGGCCAGCGAGAAGTGCAGGTAGGCCTGGTATTTTCCTCTGAAATAGAGGTAGAGGGCGAAAGCCAGCGGAACGGGAACCCAGCAGAGATAGAACAGTCCGGCCATGAAGTCGGCAACGGGCCAGTGGTGTCGGGCGAAATATTCACAGGGTGTCAGGACATCCTGTCCGGCCACGATGCCGAACAGGCTTTTCTCTGCTTCATACAGTCCCTGCACGTCTATCGGGTTCACTTCGTAGTTGGGCCACAGCCTCATGGCGTCGTAGCTGCATGCGAAGACCAGCCACGGCGTGAGGGCCAGCGCAAGTCTGCGCGACGGTCTGAACGCCACGAGCACGGCATAGAATATGATAATGTATATACTGAACATGGCAGGATAGGCGGTTTATGTCCTTATTGTCCTCTTCCGTAGGGCTATCTGCCCTCTTTCCCGGCCAGCACCTTGCGGCAGTGGGCAATGCGCCAGAAGGCGGTGATGTTGGCCAGCACGGCAATGAGCGTCATGCCTCCCGCCAGCCAGCAGGGGCATCCCGTGAGTCCGGTGACAATGGCGGCCAGTGCGGTGACCACCACACGTTCCGGTCGCTGCATGAATCCCACCTTGCATTCTATGCCCAGCCCTTCGGCCCTTGCCCTGACATAGCTCACCATGACCGAACCGACCATGGCCGTGAAGCTGATGACAGCCGTCCATAGCCATCCGGAGAGCATGAAGTAGAAGCAGATGCCGAAAAGCGTGAACAGTTCGCTGTAGCGGTCGAGCGTGGAATCCCACAGCGCGCCGAAGGTGGAGGAGAGGTTGCCCATGCGCGCCAGCCGGCCGTCCATCATGTCGAACAGCCCGGCCAGGAGCACGACCAGTCCGCCC
>JBJEHA010000091.1:0-5429 GCA_051875605.1 Prevotella sp.
GCATCCCCGACAGCTTTCCATTTCCGAAAATTGAAGTATATACTAAATAAGGTGGGGATTCCGGCAACATGCGTTAGGCCACCGCCACGCAGAGACGCTGTGCCCGCCTGTCCTGAAAAACCGGAATATCCCTGCAATTATCCGTTTTTTTGGCTTTCTGCTCTCATTCTCAGTTTTTTTTAGTTACCTTTGTCCGCAAAAAATCAGTATCAGCAGAATATGGCTGTTCCACAAGGCGGAAATGAACGGCAACCCGCCCCGGCCATAGAAAGGCTGGCTTCCCTTATGAAGATATGAAAGAATTTCTGCGCGTCCTGCAACGATTTGTGCCGCCTTATAAGAAATATCTGGCTTTGTCCGTGGTGTTCAACATCCTTTCTGCGGTCTTGAACATCTTCTCCTTCGCCACACTTATACCCATCCTGCAGATCCTTTTCCAGACTGAAAAGGAACAGTCCATCGCTGTGCTGCAACCATGGAAATGGCCATGGGAAAAGGGATTCACCGAAGCACTTTCCGGCAATGCCGACTACTACGTGCAGCAACTCATAGACACACTCGGCCCCACCACCACACTGCTGGCTATCGGACTGTTCCTGGCTTTCATGACACTGCTCAAGACCGGTACCTACTTTCTCTCGTCGGCCACCATCATACCCATACGCACAGGAGTGGTGAAGGACATACGCAACATGCTGTACAGGAAAATCACCTCGCTCTCGCTCGGGTTCTTCAGCGAAGAGCGCAAAGGAGACATCATAGCACGCATGAGCGGCGACGTGCAGGAGATAGAAAGCTCCATCATGGCATCGCTCGACATGATCTTCAAGAACCCCATCCTCATCCTCTCCTACTTTGCCGCACTGCTCTTCATATCCTGGCAGCTGACCGTCTTCGCACTGCTCTTCGTGCCCCTGTTCGGATGGTTCATGGGATTCGTGGGCAGGAAACTGAAGGCCAAGTCCATCAAGGCACAGGGACTCTGGAGCGACACCATGAGCCAGGTGGAGGAAACGCTCGGAGGACTGCGCATCATCAAGGCATTCTGCGCCGAAGAGAAGATGAACCGCCGCTTCGACAACGTGAACTCGGCCTACCGCGACAACATCATGCGCGTGAACATACGCCAGCAGATGGCCCACCCCATGAGCGAGTTCCTCGGAACGGTGATGATCGTCATCGTGCTCTGGTTCGGAGGCATACTCGTGCTGGGCAACCACTCGCTCTCTGGACCCACCTTCATCTATTACCTGGTGATGCTCTACAGCATCATCAACCCGCTCAAGGAATTCTCAAAAGCCGGATATAACATACCCAAAGGACTGGCATCCATGGAAAGGGTGGACAAGATACTGAAGGCAGAAGTGGAAATACGCGAGAAGGAAAACCCAACAGCCATCAGCGGATTTGAACACAGCATAGAGTTCCGCAACGTCTGGTTCGCCTATTCCGACAGCAAGAAAAACGGCGGGAACCAGCAGCCACACTGGGTGCTGAAAGACATCAACCTCACCATCAGGAAAGGGCAGACCATTGCACTCGTGGGACAAAGCGGAAGCGGAAAATCAACACTCGTGGACCTCATTCCGCGCTACTATGACGCGGTGAAAGGCGAAGTGCTCATCGACGGCGTGAACATCAAGGACCTGGGAATACACGACCTGCGGCTGCTCATAGGCAACGTGAACCAGGAAGCCATCCTCTTCAACGACTCGTTCTACAACAACATCGCCTTCGGAGTGGACAACGCCACACCCGATAGCGTGGAACAGGCAGCACGCATAGCCAACGCACACGAGTTCATCACAGCCTCGGAAAACGGATACGACACAAACATCGGCGACCGGGGCGGAAAACTCTCAGGAGGGCAACGGCAGCGCGTCAGCATTGCCAGGGCCATACTGAAGAACCCGCCCATACTCATACTCGACGAAGCCACCAGCGCGCTCGACACGGAAAGCGAACGGCTGGTGCAGGATGCGCTCGAAAGGCTCATGAAGACACGCACCACCGTGGCCATAGCACACCGCCTATCGACCATCAGGAACGCCGACGAGATATGCGTGCTGCACGAAGGGGAAATCGTGGAAAGGGGAACACACGACGAACTCATGCAGAAGGACGGCTACTACAGAAGACTGCACGACATGCAGAGCTGACCTCCCCTGAGCAACAGAAAACCGGAAACAGGAAATGATTCAAGACACTTTGGTCTATCGCATCGTACTGGGCTTCTTCCGAGGCCTGTCGCGCCTGCCGTTCAGCTGGCTGTATGCCCTGGCCGACATAGGCTATGTCATTGTCTATCACCTGGCCAGATACAGGCGCAAGGTAGTCAGGAAAAACCTGCAGACCTCCTTCCCCGACATGGGGGAAAACGAAATAAGGAAGACAGAAAAGGCCTTCTACCACTGGTTCTGCGACTACATCATCGAATCTGTCAAGCTGCTCACCATCAGCAACGAGGAACTGCGCCGACGATTCACCATCAACAACGCCGAGGCAGTGGAAGAATGCTTCAGGAACGGGCAGAACGCAGCCGGCATACTGGGACACTACTGCAACTGGGAATGGCTCTCCTGCGTGGGCATCGCCCTGCCACCCGAACGGCGTGTGGGACTCATCTACCACCCGCTGCGCAACCCCGTCTTCGACCGGCTGTTCATTGACATACGCTCCTCACAGCCATCAGGACTGCCCGTGCCGAAAAAGGAAATCCTGCGCAAACTGATCGAACTCAAGCGGCAAGGACACATGAGCATCTTCGGCTACATCGCCGACCAGGGACCGAAGTGGGACAGCATACACCTGTGGCTGCCGTTCCTCGGACACGACACACCCGTATTCACCGGCGCGGAACGCATCATGCGCAAGATGGACAACGCCGTGTTCTACGTGGAGATGAGCCGGCCGCGGCGCGGATACTATACCTGCACATTCAAGCCCATCGCGCAACACGCGGCAAAGACAGAAGAGTTCGCCATCACAAGGCAGTTCTTCGCCCTGCTCGAAGAAACCATCAGGAAAGCACCGCAATTCTATCTCTGGAGCCACAAGCGATGGAAACGCACCCATGAGGAGTTTGACAGAAGGTTCAGGACCGTCAACGGGAAAGTGGTGCTACGCAACGACGACAACGTAAACAAGGAATGATTCTACTTAACCCTAAATTCATACACCTCAACGATTTCATAGAAAGCATTCCGCAGCGGTTCGAGCATGAGGGACGCTACATATACGGCGGGCGAAGGAACCTGATCAAGGTCCTTGACGCGCCCGACGGCACAAGGCTCAACGTGAAACGGTTCTGCCAGCCCAACTGCATCAACCGGCTGGTCTATTCGGCCGGATGGAGGAAACCGAAAGGGCTGAGGGCATTCACCTATCCGGACATTCTGCTGGAAAGGGGAATAGACACGCCCGAACCCGTAGCCTACATAGAACAAAGACATTTCCACCTCATTGCACAGTCCTATTTCATCAGCCTTCAGTGCGACTATCCGCATACGCTCTATGACATGGGCAACGCTTCGCCCGAAGACTATGAACCCATGGCACACGCACTGGCCGCATTCACAGCCAACATGCACAGGAAGCAAGTCATGCACCGGGACTACTCACCGGGAAACATACTCTGGACAAAAGACAATGACGGCTATCACTTCACCATCGTCGATATCAACCGGATGTATTTCGGACCCGTGGGCATGGAAGAAGGATGCCGCAACTTCGCACGGCTCTGGGGGCCGAAACGCTTCCTGGCCTGCCTGGCCAGGGAATATGCCGCAGAAATGGGATTCGACCCGGAAACGTGTGAACAGATTCTCATGCACACACGGGAGAGGTTCTGGAAACGCTACACACGCAAGCACGATGTGCCTTTCAAGATAGAATACTGACCACCGGTCTCCGGCTCCCGGGGCAAAGGCGGGCACACCGGCAGGAAAGGCCTGGAAAAGGAATATGAAGATACGTTTCAGCCATAAGGAAGAACTGTGGAACAGCTGGACACACGCCGGCGGCACGCTGCTGGCAGTGGCCATAGGCATTGTGTTCATTGCATGGAGCACGCGGTCAGGCAACGCCTGGGCCACCATAGGCGTGTCGCTCTACCTCTTCGGCATGTTCTGCTCCTATTGCGCCTCCACGGTCTATCATGCCCTGAACGCCAGATCCAGATGGAAAGAACGGCTCCGCAGGTGGGACCACGCCGCCATCTACTGGCACATAGCCGGTTCCTACTCGCCCATCACCCTCATTGCCATGCGCGAACAGGGATGGTGGGGATGGGCTCTCTTCATCTTCATCTGGACCGCGGCACTCTCCGGCACCGTCACCAGCTTCATACGGCTCAAAGACCACAGCCATCTCGAGACCGCATGCTTCGTGGCCATGGGACTGAGCATCCTGGTGGCGTTCAAGCCCCTCATCGACTGCGCAGGCCACACCGCAGTGGCCTGGATAGTGGCCGAAGGCGTGAGCTACATCACAGGCGCCGTGTTCTACAGCCTCAACAAGCGGAAGTACATGCACACCGTGTTCCATTTCTTCGTGCTCCTGGGCTCTGTCTGCCACATAGCGGCCGTGTGGGACATACTCATGGAATACCTGTGAACAACCGGACATACATCAACATTCCAAAACCTATAAAAACAACAATCATGATCAGAATCAACTGTTTCGTAAAACTGAACGACATGGCCCACCGCGATGAGGTCATCGAAAACGCAAAGCAACTGGTAGCCGCCACACTGGCCAACGACAAGGGCTGCAAAGGCTATGACTTCTTTGCCAGCACCACCCGACCCGACGTGTTCATGTTCTGCGAGACCTGGGAAAGCCAGGAACTCCTCGACGAGCACAGCCGCGCACCACACTTTGCAAAGCATGTGGGAGCCATAGAGAAACTGAGCACCATCACCATCGAGAACATGGAGAAATAAGGCTCACACACAAGCAAAGGGGCATGCCGCCATCAAGCGCGGCATGCCCCTTTTTCCGTATGCCTCCATACGGCCAGCAGCTGACGGACGCAAGGCGGTGCCATACGACCGGCCTGCCCCTGGATAAGAAAAAGTACATTCTTCCGGGATACATCATGCTGTCCCTTCTGAATTTCCGGGATTTTCAAAATGTCATTTTTTTAACAGTTTTGCTTACACTTTGATTTTCCAGCCATTTCTGAAGAATCCAGCGGAACCGGATTTTTATGCGCCAGCGGAAATTTCCGGTTTCAGAGGTCTTTGTTGTAAACCATTGATAATCAATGGAATAGGTTTTTACAATCGCAAAGTGTTAACGGAAACCGCCCGATTTTAACCTAAAATCCGTTAAATTCGTGCACAAAACGCCCGGTTTGTGCAGTTTTCAACCTCCATTTTCCGCACTTTTGGCCGGAAAATCGCAGTTTTGAGGCCGAAAAACCTGAG
>JBJEHA010000092.1:0-29374 GCA_051875605.1 Prevotella sp.
AAAAACCGACAATTCACACTTATTAACACGAAAACAAAGCTTAAAAGCTCCATTTTTCAGACTTCTCAAAAATCAAAGTGTCACGAAAATGACCGGAAATCTGACAAAATGTCAAAACACCTGTTCCCGTTCCGCCTTTCGGGAGGGATCAATGCGTGCCCCTTGTCCATTGGCAGCAGATGATGCCCAAGGAAGACGAGTCCCAGTCTGTGCAAAAAAGTCAAACAAACACGTTTTAACACAAAACAACACACATTGTTTTGCACTTTGAACAAATTTTAATACATTTGCGTTGCTAAAAACCGAGAATCCATGCAGAAGAGTAAATACCTGGTAATCAACGACCGGGATGCAGAGTGGGGGCTGACCGTCAGCACCGTGGGCTATGAGGAAATAGGCCCCAATGAGCCGTATCCTACGAGAGGCCACGCCGACGGCTATTATTTCGACACGTCCAAGGGCAGGGTGCTGAACGAATACCAGATTCTCTACTTCACAGAGGGCGAGGGGACGCTCACCAAGACAGGCATGCCGCCCACGCAGATCAAGGAGGGCGACCTGTTCCTGCTCTTTCCGCAGGAGTGGCACACGTACAGGCCGCATCCGGCCACGGGGTGGAAAAGCTACTGGATAGGATTCAAGGGGAAGAACATGGACGACCGCGTCAGGGCTGGGTTCCTGTCGCCGGGGAAGTCCATCTACCACGTGGGCTATTCCGACGAAATCATCAGGCTCTACAAGATGGCCTATCAGACCGCCATGGACGAGGCCGCCTTCCACCAGCAGATGCTTGCGGGAATCGTGAACCACCTTGTGGGACTGATGTATGCACTGGAGCGCAACATCATCTTCAACAAGAAACAGGCTTATGTAGATATCATCAAGCGTGCAAGGCTGCGCATCAGGGAGTCGCTCGAGAACGACCTGACCATACAGCAGCTGTCGGACGAACTGGGCATGAGCTACAGCAACTTCAGGAAGCTGTTCAAGGAATATACTGGCCTCTCGCCCGCGCTTTACCAGCAGGACCTCAAGCTGCAGCGCGCCAAGGAACTGCTCACCACGACCGACCTCAGCGTGAAGGAAATCGCCTATCAGCTCAGGTTCGATTCGCCCGACTATTTCTCGTCCAAGTTCAAGGCCAAGACCGGACGCAAACCCACGGACTTCAGGCTGCCCGACCTGCCGGTGGACACTGTGGAGCGGTGAGCCAGGGGACGGCAGGAGGATGCAGCACAGGCAGGACGCTTGCGGAGCCGGGTGGGCGGCAGAATCAAATCGCATAGAACGAATATCAAAAAACCATGCCCGTGCACGGGCTTTAGCCTTAACTTTGCAACCGGAATAATATCATCAAAAAAACATAAACATTATGTCAACAAGCATCTTGGAAGGTCGGCCATCGCTGAAGCGGGAGGTCGATAGCATTGCCGAAGTGGCCGGATATCTGTGGCAGAACGGATGGGCTGAAAGAAACGGCGGAAACATTACCGTGAACATCACTGAGCACGTGGACGACGAAATCAGGAACATGCCTGCAATAAGCGATGTGAAACCCATCGGGAAGACACTCAGCCACCTCAAGGGCTGCTACTTCTTCTGCAAGGGAACGGGCAAGCGCATGAGAGACCTGGCCAGATGGCCCATGGAGAACGCATCGGTCATAAGGATACTCGACGACTGCGCAAGCTATGTCATCATTGCCGACCAGCCGGTCATGCCCACCAGTGAGCTGCCCTCGCACCTCGCCGTGCACGACATGCTCATCGGGTCGGGTTCCAGCTACAAGGCCACGGTGCACACACACCCCATAGAGCTGGTGGCCATGAGCCACAACAGGCAGATGCTGGGCAAGGATGTACTCACCAATATCCTCTGGAGCATGATACCGGAAACCAAGGCGTTCTGTCCGCTGGGGCTTGGAGTGGTGCCATACACATTGCCGGGATCCAACGAACTGGCCGATGCGACAATGAAGGAACTGGAGGAATATGATGTGGTGCTCTGGGAAAAGCATGGCGTGTTCGCAAAGGGACTTGATGCCATGGATGCCTTCGACCAGATTGACGTGCTCTCCAAGAGCGCAAAGATATATATCGACTCAAAGTGC
Organism: Prevotella sp.; assembly: GCA_051875605.1. Taxonomy (GTDB): domain Bacteria; phylum Bacteroidota; class Bacteroidia; order Bacteroidales; family Bacteroidaceae; genus Prevotella. The sequence continues at coordinate 2,111 of JBJEHA010000092.1, forward strand.
ATGGGATTTGAGCCTGAAGGCATGAGCCAGGAACAGATGGCGGAAATGACAAAGGCGTTCAACCTGCCCAGATAGGGAGCCCGACAGCACAACAGCAGACATATAGTGGAAACGCTGCAACCGGTCAGGATAGCCGATTGCAGCGTTTCTGTTTTTATCGGGGTGAAAGGAATGGGTGCGTGGGGAGGACGGAAATGGAACGGGACGATTGTAAAATCGTAAAATAGAAATGATTAGGCGTTTTTCAGGAAGAAAAAGGGAATGACCGATTTGCGGGTAATACCTCTGTGCAAGAGGTTGCTCCAATTACAAATCTCCGCTGTAAAGATGGCAGATGCCTGGCACATGTGAATCCTTTTTCCGGCCAAGGCACAGCCTATCTTCTGCAAAGATAGTGAGAAGCAATTAAACGGACAAATTTTATTTCATATATATTTTGTTAAATGAAGTTAATCTATAAGGTGTTTTGTTGCGTTTTATTGCTTTTTAATTAATGTAACAAATTGATATATAGTGTTTTACGTTTATACTTAACACCTCTTGCACAGAGGTCGTAAAAACTTTTAACATAACATACTTACTTTTTTGACTAATGCTTGGTTATCACGTTCAGATGCGTGGATGGTTTTGTAAATACCACATGAAGACTACACTGGCTGACTACAGCAGCCTGTGCCCCACTTCTGTATGGTGCAGGCAGAGATCACTTAAAATAGAGTTTTTATTTGTTGAGGCGTTCTGCTGTCGTGAGACAGCAGACGTGTTTTCTTTGGGCTGCCATGTGGCATGATGGCCAACGGCAGGCATGGATGGTATTGAGGGGTTACACCTTATTATATATTACAGAGATTCGTATGAAAATACAATATGTTCCACCTTTATCAGAGACAATCACATTGTGTGCCGAGGGCATGCTGATGGCACAAAGCAGGCATAACGGGAGTCAGACCGGAGTGTCTGCCGGCGTGCCACGGAAGCAGGACATGTGGGAAAACGGAGAAGACACGGTCCGTAATGTATGGAGGGACTGACCGATAAACGACAAGCGGAGAATATCATTTTCTAATTTTATTAATCATAAACAGTAGTACAATGAATAAAAAGAACATGTATGTGCGCCCTTGGCTTGAGGTTGTGCTGGTAGAATCACAGCCCTTCATGAGTGCAAGCAGTGGAAGTGTCACTGCAAAGGAAAACGAAATGGACACGGAAGAACTTGAAGAGGAGGAAACTATCTATGAATGGTAAGGAATACAGATGGAGAATCGGAAGCCGATGGTATGGTCATGCTTCCATGTATATGGCCGTTGGCCTGAGCATGTTCGCTTTCCTGGGCTGCTCGTCGGACAGCGAAGACAGCGGTGAGGAAACGGGGGGGGTGAAAACAATGACATTCATCGCCACGCAGGAAGAAAGCTCTACACGTGCAGCCATCAGCGAAGATGACTCCAAGGTCATTGTGTGGAAGGACAACGATGCCATCAGTGTGTTCTCGGGTGAGACGAACAACAAGTTCACGCTCAAGTCGGGTGCCAACACGGCTAAGGGAGAGTTTACCGGAACAATCGCCACACCTACGGCAAGCGGATACATGGCAGTTTATCCCTATCAGTCGGGAATCACGTCAAGCGGCGAGAGCTTTTCCGGAGTGACGCTTAAAAGCGAGCAGACCGCTACGCCCGGAACATTCGACCCGGAGACTGCAATCATGGTGGCGAAGGCAGCTGCCGGAAGCAAGAACCTGGCGTTCAGAAATGTGCTCAGCTATGTCAAGATAACTACTGAAACGGGATGCCATAATCTGATACTGAAAAGCAATAACGGGGAAAGTATCGCCGGGACGATAGCTGTGGACTATAACAACGGTACGCCAACGGCAACGGTGAGCGACGGGAGCAACATGGTCACACTTGTGCCGCAGGAGGGCCAAACGACAATCGCACCGGGTACGTACTATTTTGCGGTGCTTCCGCAGTCGCTCTCCAAAGGCTTTACGGTGGCGTGTACCAACAGCCTGGGCGATGACGTGATGAAAGCCAGCAGCAAGGCTGTGACATTCTCCAGAAACAAGGTGCTCAACCTCGGCAGCTTCAATCTGTATGACGATACCAATGGCGGTGACTTCACGAAGATTGATTATTTCACCTTGTCGTCAGATGGAGAAATCAGTGTGACGGCAATATTGCCCTCCAATATAGAATACTCGGTAGGTGGTGGTGACTGGACTACTTGTTTTGGTATGGGACCGGAAATCTACACATTTGGCGGGTCTAACGGAGATATGCGGTTCCGTGCGAAGGATAACCCGCAGGGGCTGCCATATTCGGGGAAGAACTGTAATATAGACTGGTCGTCAGCAACGCAGTCCAAGGAAGGAATTCAGGCAACTGGTGATATCCGCACGCTGATTGACTATCTCACTTATGAGAATGTCAATACCAGTCAGGCTAAATTCGACAAGATGTTCTATAACTGCACCCAGCTTACCAGCATATCAAGACTGCAGGCTACGGAGCTGGCAGCAGGCTGCTATAGCCAGATGTTCGAAGGATGCACAGGTCTGACATGGTTTTCATTATTGCCGGCTACCTATCTTCCTTCAAAATGTTATTACCGTATGTTCTATGGATGCGAAAATCTTACAGATGTGACTATTTGCGCTAATGAAGCAGAGAGTGAAGATGCCTATACGGATTGGCTGGAAGGTACGGCCTTGGATACAAGAGGGACATTGTGCTGTATGGGCACCTTGATTCCGTCTTATCCTTCTAATTGGAAATGTCTTACCACACCATAGACCATCCTGTCCTGCACGATATGGAAAGATAATATAGCGTCCTATGAAAATGACATTGAGGCTGTATCTGGTACAAAACAGATACAGCCTCAATTTTTAGTGTAAAGGGACATGTCCCTTATACCCTAAGGATTTTTCATTGAATGACTTTTTTCTTGCCGTTGACAATATAGATGCCTTTCTTGAGTTCATTGGGCGATGCTGCATTTGTAACGGCACGACCGTCAAGAGTATATATGCGATAGGTCTTTGTCATTGGAGTCGTGATATTATTTATGCCAGTGACTATATCACCAGCTGAATCATAGCAGGCTCCGTTGACGAATGTCTTATCGCCGGTTTGGGGACCATTGTTATTGTGGAAGATAATCATGGCTGGAGCTTCCGTGAAGCCACCGGTACCATCATACTCCCATTTCCATAAAGTAGTACCGTCTGGTTTCGTTTCAACCAAGGTACATGGCTGTCCCGGCCAATCTCCGCAATACTTGTTGCTTCCGTTCCATGCATAACAATATACTTTGTCCCAATTAGCTGTATTCACGATGTAACAATAGTATTTCTTTAATTCGTTGTTGATGGTGTATGTGTAAGATACTGGATTCTTCACGATGCCGTCAACAAGGGCTGCGGCTCTCAAAGTGGTGGTCTCTGTAAACGTGAATCTCTTGCTGCCTATAGCCTGTTGACTGGTAGCATTTGGCTCGCTGCCATCAAGGGTATATACGATGGTGGCATCGGCGCGGCTTGCTCTCAGTGTCACGTCAACACTCTGAATATAAGTACCGCTCTCCTTGTCTGCTGTCACCCTCACGTCAGAAGGATCTACAGGTATGGTGGATGTGATGTCGGTGAAATTGCCATTGCCGTCATACTCGAAGAATCTTGTCTCTTTGATATTCTCGATATCAGCTGTCTTATTACTTCCAGCATTGTTGAAAATGATATTGAGAACCTCAACGTCTGAGAATGTATGACAATAGAATGTTTCGCCATTCACCACAGTCGTCTCGGTCATGGTCTTTCCAGGCCAGTCTCCGTTTAGTTTCACTGTAGTGCCAGTCTCAGTTGACCATGCATAGAGATTAGGAGCTGAAGGTGCCTTCACGTATATGGTTATGGCAGCGTTAGGGTCAACTTTCTTGTAGGTGACACTGCCTGTAAACTCGTTGTCGCTCGCATCTTTCGCACCATAATAAACCGTCACACTCTGTCCATAGCTCATGTCTGCACCTATGGTGAAGGTGGAGGTGCTGTTGAACTCAACTTTTGAGCCTGTCTCGCCTATCTGATACCACCCGCTTACGGCAGCATCATTGAGAGATACTGTCACTTTGAGGGTCTCTGTCTTGAAAGATCCTCCGGCTGGAGAGAAGTTTAAAGATGGCTGACCCACAGCGTCATTCTCTGTATAGAATTCCGTAGCTGGTTCGTCTGCAAAGGTCACGGAACCTCCATGAGCAACTGCTGTGGTCTCATAGATGAACTTGCCGTCTTCACCAACCTTGCCGCCTTTCCAGTCTTTGACAAGGACACGGAGCTGACCTTGATTGGTTGGAGCTGTAACAGTTATGGAACCATCGCTTGGTGTATAGCTCTGACCGGTAACGAGGTCAACGTATGTGCCTTCTGGAACGTTGGAGAATGTGGCACCACCATTGAGGGCAACGAGGGCATAGCTGTCTTTGTATGCACGCTTGAAGGCATAGCCGCCTGAAGCTGTGCAGTCATCGAAGGTGTACTGACCTTTGCGGAGTGCAGGGACAGATGCGCGTATCTTGTTCAGGCGGATGATGTGCTGGGCAAGGTCGGCGTTGAGGGTCTTAGACACGTTGCCTGATGCTGTGTATTCACCGAAGTCAGTAGCTGATACAGAGCCTTCAAGGTAAGCACCGAAATATGCACGACCAGAGTCCTTGACTGGCATGTCAGTGCCTCCGGCATCTACTTTGCAGCCTTTCTTGAACTCTACCTCAGAACCATAGTATATACATGGTATGCCACGGAAGGTGAACATCAGCGAGAGGTTCTCTGCCCACTGGTCTGTACCGCCGTTGAAACGTGTACCGTCGTTAGGACCTGGGCAGTAGTCATGAGAATCAACATAGACCACATTGTATGAAGCATCGTTGTAGTACTTGTCACCACTCTTCGCTATGTTGACAGCAGCTCCGGCATTGTTGAAGTTGTAGTGCATCGGGAAGTCGATGATGGAGAATCCGGAATAGTCTGTATAATCGGGTTCATGCCATGCTCCGTTCTGCATGAACACATTGTCTGAGGTCTCGTTGAACTCGGTCTCAGCTTCGCACAGTTCCATCGGGCCGACTGGGGAGTCATGGCCTTCGGGCAACACCTGTGTGTCCCAGTATGTCTGGCTGCCGTCATACTGGTCGAGAAGCGACTGTGGAGATTTCCATGTGTAGAAATAGCTTGAGAGGTTTGCCTGTCCGCGGTAGGTCACGTCAGAGAAACGGGCGCAGCACTCGCCGAACATAAAGAACGGACAGCCGTTGAGACGTTTGTCTTTGTACTGCTCGCCGAGGGCGAGGAACTGCGGGATGAACTGCTTGTTGAACGTGAGGCGCGAGATATGGCCCGTGGTGTCGATACGGAAGCCGTCAACGCCCATCTTGATGAACTCGCCGTAGCATTTCACGAGATATTCTGCAACGGTGTTGTTCTCGGTGTTGAGATCGACGCAGTCGCCTGCTATCTGACCCCACCAGCGGTTGGGGTAGTCCCAGTTCCAGCCGGTGGCGTAGTGGTGGTAGTAGTTGTGGTTGTCGTATTGCGGCTGCTTGAAATATTTGAAGCGTGCTGCATACTGATCTTTGCCCGGCAAATCGTTGTAGTTGGCGGGCAGACGGTCGTAGTTCGGGATGACGGAAGCCGATACCGACGCCTGGTCCTTGATGTTCTGGCTGCGGGTGAAGAGATGGCAGAGGTTAGCCTCGCCGAAGTTGCCCGTGTGGTTGAGCACGATGTCAAGGATAATCTTCATGCCTTTGGCGTGGGCAGCGTCAATAAGGCTCTGGAATGTGACATCCTCTGATGAGCCCCAGTTCTTGCGGCTCTCATAACGGAGGTCAACCTTGGACATGTTCATGGAGTGGTAGCCGTGGAAGTCTGTGCCTGAGCAGTTCTGCACGACAGGAGTAATCCAGATGGCGGTGAAGCCGAGAGCCTTGATGTAGTCGAGCTTTTCTATGAGACCTTTGAAGTCTCCACGCCAGTCAGGGTCGCCATTTGCAATCTGAACACTCTGATGGTCCCAGCCGCAAACGTTGTTTTTCGGGTCACCATCATAGAAGCGAGTAGTCATCGCAAAATAGATGGTCTCGTCACGGAAGTCGGTCCTCTCGCCCTTGAAGGTTTGGGCAAAGGTCGTCAACAGGCATGCTGAGAGTACCATGGTTGTCAGCAATCTTTTAGTAATTTTCTTCATAACAGATTAATATTTGGTTATTGTCTTGTTCTTGGGATACATGGTTCTTGGGCAAAGGTAGGAAAAAAACGGTGATTTCCTTTTGCTTTTTTATGATAATTTATATTCCGCATCCCGTTTTCTGTGTTTCTGATACGGCAGGGGTTCTCTCACAAGTGTTTTTGTGGATGTACAAGGAAACGGCGGATAGCGATAATGAAAATATCCCGAATCAGCAGAAAAACAGAAGCGCTGATTCGGGATTTTGCGTTAAACCAACAACCTCACGGTTACCGATTAACAAAAGGAAGATGTGACCTAACTGTCTAATAATTTTGTTCTCGGCGGCATCAAGAGAAAACCAAAACTCTTGACACCGCGCAAGAACGTCTTACAACAATAAACAAACCTTATAATAACTGTGGCAGGAATGACGAAACGATGAGAACCACAATGCCTGTGACAAGCACCATGATTGTCTGCTTCGAGCATCCTTTCCATTCTTTCAAGATGATTCCCCACACGTTCGAGAACACCACGTTCAGTGCCATGAGGATGCAGAAGGAGAGTGTCATGAGGGTAGGCGATTCGGTAAGGAAGCCTTTACCCAGAGACAGTCCGAAGAACTGGCTGTACCAGAGTGCACCCGCCAGCGCACAGAACAGGATGTTGTTGCCCCATACTTTGGCGTTCTTGTAGTCGCTCCACGTGTTGTTCTTTTGGTTCTGGTAGAAACAGTACACCGCGTTGGTCATGAATCCGCCAATTGTCACCAGCAGTGTAGCGGGAAGTGTCTTGTACATGTCGGGCGTGAGTTCGCCGAAGTTGATGTCTTTCCCGAATTCCAGTCCGACATTGAAGCATCCGCTCATGAATCCGGCCAGCAGGGCAATGGCCAGGCCTTTGGGGAAATTGAAGTCTTCAACAGCTTTCTTTTTCTCTTCGTCAGAGAGAGAGGCTGCTTTCATTGAGCCTGCCACACCGATGATGGCAATACCCAGAAGAGTCACCACTACACCGGTGATGACGGCAAAGGTGAGTGATTCGAGCGCGTTCAGTTCGGGGAAGAACACGTTGAGCAGAACGGGCCCCAGGATAGTACCCAGACCTGCACATGTGCCGAGCGCGATAGACTGTCCGAGTGCAACGCCAAGGTAACGCATGGACAGCCCGAATGTCAGGCCGCCGACACCCCAGAGAACACCGAAGAGTATTGTCATCCATACGTTGAACCCGTTGCTGGATGTGAACAGCTCGCACAGGGAATGGCCTGACGGAACTGCCAGCAGGGCACCGAGGAACGGCAGTATCAGCCATGCAAATGCGCCCTGGACAATCCAATAGCTTTCCCAAGACCATTCTTTGATCTTTTTGATGGGGACATAGCAGCTTGACTGGCAGAATGCGCCGACGGCTATGATGAGAAGTCCAATTACTATTTCCATTGAATCGTTTTATATACTTAAATTAAGGTTAAATGTGGGTTGCCTGAACCTGCTTGCCTATCGGGAAGACGTTTGGCGGCCTTTGTCCCGGTGTGGACCCGGTTCCGGTATCTGTCTCAGGCAGGCAGAGCAGGTTGCATCCAGTTTTACATATTGCAGATTCTATCCACGCTTGGACAGTACATTGACTTCGTATTCATTGATGTCCTTTATGAACTCGTCCCCTGCAGGAACGTTGTTGCGGAGGCAGAACTCATCGTAAACAGCACCCCATGGCATGGCCTTGGCTTCCTCAAGGAGGGCGAGACGCTCAAATCCCTTTTCTTCTGCTTCATACTGGCGCAGCGTGGCAAGAGGCTCAAGCAGGGCTTTCAGCATGCATTTCTGGGCAGCACGGCTACCGATGACATAGGCACCGATGCGGTTGATGGAGGCATCGAAATAGTCGAGTCCGTAGTGCACGCGGTCGAGGGCGCCGGCACGTACGATTTCGCTGAACAGGTCTTGTGTGGGGTCGTCCATGATGGTCACATGGTCGGAATCCCAGCGTACGGGACGGCTCACGTGGAGCATCAGCTCGGGGACAAAGAGCAGCATGGAGGAAACCTTGTCGGCAACACTTTCCGTCGGGTGGAAGTGACCGGTGTCAAGTGTAATCAGCTTGCCGTTCTGTGCGGCATAGGAAGTATAGAAGTCATTGGAGCCTACGGTGTAGCTTTCCAGGCCGATACCGAATACCTTTGATTCGATACTGTCCTTCATGTTGTCGTATTTCTGTGCAAACACCTGGTCCAGGGAGTCCTTCAGCAGTTCACGGTAGAGGTAGCGGTTGACGGTGATGTCCTTGCTTCCGTCATGAATCCAGAGGTTCATGATGCAGGGGTCGTCCTGTGCCTTGCCCATTTCCTCGGCAATGGCGCGGCAGCGTCTGGTGTGCTCGATCCAGAAGTCCCTTATTCCTTTGTCGGGATTTGAAAGGCTGAGGTTACCGCTCTTCGGATGTGAGAAAGAGGTCGAGTTGAAGTCAAGCTTCATGCCGGTTTCCTTTCCCCAGTCTATCCAGCTCTGGAAATGCTTGGGCTCCACCTCGTCGCGGTCCACTACCTTGCCTTCGAAGTCACCGTATATTTCGTGAAGGCTCAGCCTGTGTGTGCCTGGTATGAGTGATGTGGCTTTTACGATGTCGGCACGTACTTCTTCAATGTTTCTGGCACGTCCAGGATAGTTGCCTGTTGCCTGGATTCCACCGGACAGGTCGCCTGCCTGGACTTCAAAGCCGGCAACGTCGTCTGTCTGCCAGCAGTGCAGTGAAAGGTGGAAATCCTGCATGGTTGCCAGCACCTCTTCTGTGTCAATACCCAATGCTGCATAGCGCTCTTTGGCAATTGCGTATGCGCTCTTGATGAGTTCTTCTTTCATAGTTATTATTATTATTGGTAAATCCTGTAATGTCTTTTAGGCGTTTCCTTTTTCTGCTATTTGCAGGTACTTGCCGTATGCATCGTCCCATACTGCACCGTCCTGCGGGGTGAAATGTTTCAGTTCGATGCTTGCGGCGATTATGCGGCGCATTTCCCAGATGTCTGCCACGTGTCCCGATGCCTTGGCTTGCAGCATGATGTTGCCTATGGCTGTCGCTTCCTGCGGGCCTGCCAGGACTTCAACGCCGAGGGCGTTGGCTGTGAACTGGTTGAGGTAGTTGTTCAGGCTGCCGCCTCCGATGATGTGCAATGCCTCAATCGGGAAGTCTGCCATTTCCTTGAGGTAGCCGAATACCTGCCTGTATCTCAGGGCCAGGCTGTCGAAAATGCAGCGGCACGTTTCTTCAAAGCCGTGGGGCACAGGCTGTCCTGTCCGGCGGCAGTATTCTTCTATGGCACAGACCATGGAGGGGGGATTGGCGAACGCCGGGTCATCGGGATTGATGAGCGAACGGAAGGCCGGTTTCTCCATGGCCATGCGCTGGAGCTCGGCATGGCCTTTGGGCGCATCTGCCCATTCCTTCCGGCAGCGTTCGTATATCCACATTCCGCAGATGTTCTTCAGGAACCGGGTGGTGCCTTCAATGCCGCCTTCGTTGGTGAAGTTGCGGTTGAAGCTGGTCTCGTTGATGATGGGCTGGCGGGTTTCTATTCCCATCAGGCTCCATGTGCCGCTGCTCAGATAGGCAAAGTGCTCGTCCTTGGCGGGCACGGCTGCCACTGCACTTCCGGTGTCATGCCCGGCCACGGCTACTACGGGAACGGCTCCCAGACCGGTAATGGACTGGATTTCTCCGGTGAGTGTACCGATGACAGTCCCCGGGTCAACCATCCGGCCAAAGCTGTCGCGTGTCAGCCCGACGCTGGTCAGCAGCTGCTCGTCCAGTTGCCTTGTCCTTGGGTCCAGGATCTGGCTGGTGGATGCTATGGTATATTCGCATACCTTCTCGCCTGTGAGCAGATAGCTCAGCGCGTCTGGCACGAAAAGGATCTTGTCTGCATGTTCCAGTGCCGAGTCGCCGTGCTGCCTCATGGCATACAGCTGGAACAGGGAGTTGAAGTTCATGAACTGGATGCCCGTGGTCTTGTAAACAGTGTTCTTGTCTATGGCGTTCTCGAAATAGTGCTCCATCATGCCCGTGGTGTGCGGGTCCCGGTAGGCCAGCGGGTTGCGCAGCAGCTGCCCGTCTGTGCCCACGCAGACGAAATCCACGCCCCATGTGTCTATGCCGATGGAGGCAATGGGCAATTCACGTGCGGCGGTCACTTTCAGGCCGTTCAGTATTTCTGCGTAGAGGGCATAGATGTCCCAATAGAAATGACCGCCCATTTCGATGATGTTGTTTCCAAAACGGGTCAGTTCTTCCAGCTCGATCTTCCCGCCAGACAGCGTGCCGACAATAGTCCTGCCACTGGTGGCTCCCAGATCTACAGCAAAAAAGCATTTTTTATCTTCCATGATAGTCCACTTGTTTACGGTTGCAAAATTAGTCCGAAAAAAATGTTGCCGGCATGAGTATTTGATTTTCGGACTACGATTTTTGCGAATTTCAGTAAAATCATCCCTATTGTCCTGAATATCTTGGGAATAGAGCCGCTGGCGGAGGGCTATGGGGAGGGAACGGCGGGAGCGCAGGGCAAAGTCGGAAACACCGGACTGGAAAGTCCGTGAAAGCGAAGTATAAACATTCCGGAACCGAACAGAACACTGTAGTTCACGGCGTGAACTATAGTGTTCACGCCGTGGAATATAGTGTTCACGCCGTGGAATATAGTGTTCACGTCGTGAACTATAGTGTTCACGCCGTGAACTACAGATTGCAGTTAAGCCCGGAAAACTTTTTCCTTCGCTTTTACGGACTTTCCAGTCCGGTGTTTCCGACTTTGCCCTGCGCTCCCGCCGTTCCCTCCCCCATAGCCCTCCGCCAGCGGACTTTCCCCAGGATGTTCAGGGCGACAGGATAGGGGATTCTGACACCCTGGCCTTTTCCTGTATATAATATTATAATGTATATATGGACATTTCGCTTTTTTTTTTGTTAATTTTGCAGTGTTGAATATAAACTGAAAATTAAAGACAAAACAGAAGGACATGCTGAAAAATGGTTCTCCGGCGGCTGCATTCAAGGACACCAAGCCCCATTATCATCTGCTTGACGGGCTGAGAGGCGTGGCTGCCGTTACAGTTGTATGCTATCATGTATTCGAGGCTTTTGCCACCAGTCATCTGGACCAGGTCATCAACCATGGCTATCTGGCTGTTGACTTCTTTTTCCTGCTGTCGGGATTTGTCATGGGCTATGCTTATGACGACCGCTGGAACGGGATGACCACAGGTGAGTTCTTCCGCCGCAGGCTGGTCAGGCTCCATCCGATGGTGATTATGGGCGCATTCATAGGCGCGGTGCTGTTCTATACGCAGGATTGCCCCATAACCCCTGTCTCCCAGGTGGCTTTCGGTACGCTTCTGGTGGCATTGCTCCTCAATCTGTTCATGATTCCCGTGACTTTGGGGATGGATGTGCGTGGCTTTGGGGAAATGTATCCGCTTAACGGCCCGAACTGGTCGCTTTTCTTTGAATATATAGGCAATATCCTTTATGCCCTGTTGTTGCGCAGATTGGCTACCCGGGTTTTGGCAGTTGTCACGTTTTGTGCAGCCTGTATGCTGGCGGCGTTTGCCATAACCGGTCGGCTGGGCGACCTTGGAGCAGGCTTCTCCATGAATGGCTATGATGTGCTGGGTGGTTCCTTGAGGTTGCTGTTCTCTTACTCCGCAGGCTTGCTCATGGCCCGTGTGTTCAGGCCCAGTCCTGTCAAGGGGGCATTCTGGAAGGGTGCCCTTGTGGTTGTGGCAGTAGCGGCCATCCCCCGTATCGGCGATGGCGGAAGCCTGTGGATGAATGGTGTCTATGACACGTTGTGCTGTATATTGCTGTTTCCCCTTGTGGTGTGGATGGCTGCCTCGGGCACGACAACCGACAAGCTTTCCACCCGTCTATGCACTTTCCTTGGCGACATATCCTATCCGCTCTATATGGTGCACTATCCGCTGATCTATGTCTATTATGCCTGGGTGAAAAACAATAACTATACTTTCTCGCAATCGCTTCCTGGGGCTGTGGCTCTTGTGGCGTGCTCACTCGTCCTGGCGTGGCTGTGCCTGAAGTTCTATGACCTTCCCCTGCGCCGTTGGCTAACCAGGCGTTTTATGGGGCATGAAAGGAAAGACTGACCCCCGTTTTGTCCGGAAAGGAAGAAGATGCTTTCAGTCTTCTTCCATTTCCTGCTCGGGAGGCCAGATGAAATCCATCACCTCCCTTGCGTTTTCACATCCTGCCTCTGCAGCCGTGGCCGCACAGTCGTAAAGGCGTTCATAGTCTGTCACGACAAAAAGCCCGTCGTTGTTGGCTATAGCCAGCAGAATGCTTGCCCACACCGTTTCCTCCGCTGAGTCCAGGTAGCCCATGGCCATGCCCTTGTCCATCAGTTCCAGGTATTCTTCCTGCCTTACTTCCAGCTTTCCCCAGTCATCGGCGGTTCTGCAGAGTGCAAGAAGCGTCCAGGCTGTCCCGCATCCTTCCTTCTTTATGCAGTAGTCCAGCAGGTTCAGTGTGCGTTGCTTGAGTAGCTGGACATGGCCTTCGGCTTTCGAGGGCCGCCCGCTTTCCGCATCGTTGATCTGTATGAAGAGTTCCACAGCTTCGTCAAGTTGCCATGGGGCAGGTGGCGTTCCTATGTAGAACACCATGGAAATCTCGTCACGGCTCAGGTACGGGTTGCCCTGTGCAATGGCTTCTGTGCATATCTTCTCGCCTGACCTGGGAACTGTGTGCTTGTGCCCCATCCAGTCCACTACAATGCTTTCCTTTCCTATATCCACCACCGTAGTGTGTCCGGCATCCGGCATTTGCCTTACTTCAAGTTCTTGTCCCGGCTTCAGTGTCCCGATGTCGAAGCTGCTGTATTCCTCAATGTGGTTGCCTACGCTCATATCCATTGTGTGGCGTATGGCTTTCAATACCAGTTTGTCCATGGATGTAAAATGTGTTTTTTATGATTTTCCTGGAGGTTTATCTCCTTTGTATGAACATGACCAGACTGTCGGCTTTGACTCTTGTCTGGAGCCAGTCGTGCATTCTCTGGCTGTCTGTATCGTTCAGTCTTGTCTTGGCCTGCAGTCCCACCACCACACCTATGTATCTGGTCGTTGCCGATGTGTCCTTGCTGGCCTCTGTCATAGGCGCAAGTGCAACATGTTCCACCTGGGGGAAAAGCGCAGCCAGTTCAGGGACCAGTTCGGTGCTCAGTGTTTCATATCGTGTATAGCTTTCCAGCCTTTCTGCCTGCGCCGCAGTTTCTGCTGTGAGCTGCGCAATCTTTTTCCGCTCGTCATCGCGTGACGAGTTGAGTTGTTGCAGCTTGTCACCCAGTCTTAGCAGACTGTCCGACTGTTCCCCTTGTATGATGTTCAGTTTCAGCTTACCCAGTCCGTAGTTGTCCATACGTTTTTCGGCTTCCAGCTGTCTTGTCTGTGTGATTTCCTTTCCCACAGCCACCACTTGCAGCACTTTGTTCCCTGCATCCACTTGGCTTGATATGACTTGTGTGCCGTTCTGCACCAGCTCTTGTCTGAGGAATCTGGACACATTGTTCTCGAAAATGCTTTTGCGCACAATGCCTACCGTAAGTACCGCTGCCGGTATGACCGTGACCACAGCCACTGTCCATACTATTCTACGGGCTTTTCTTGCACGCTCTTCCGAAAGGAACTCCCTTCTGTGGAAGTGCATCATCCTGACCCCTGCGTATGTGGCTAGGCTGATGAATACGGTATTGATGAAGAACAGGTAGAATGCGCCAAGGAAGTAGAGCAGATGGCCAGTGGCCAGACCGTAGCCGGCTGTGCAGAGCGGTGGCATGAGCGCTGTAGCGATGGCCACTCCGGGAATGACATTGCCCTTGCCTTTTGTGCATAGCGCAATGATGCCGGCAGCACCGCCACAGGTGGCAATGAGAACATCGTAGATGGTAGGTGAAGTGCGTGCCAGCAGTTCGGAGCTGGCTTCGTTCAGGGGAGTGATGAGAAAGTAGAATGCTGCTGTGAGCACACTGATGAGTGTGGCTACTCCGAAATTGCGCGCAGCCCGTTTCAGCAGGTCCAGGTCGTTGATGCCCACAGCCAGCCCCATGCCGATAATCGGCCCCATGAGAGGCGATATGAGCATGGCTCCTATGATGACAGCGGTGGAATTGACGTTCAGGCCGAGCGAGGCGGTGAAGATAGCGAAGATGAGTACCCACAGGTTTGAGCCGCGGAAACTTACTCCGCTGCTTATCTGCTTTATGATTTCCTGTTCGTCCTCTTTGTCGGGCATGATGTTGAAATACACTTTCACCCGTTCCATGATTTGCTGGTTTCCCATATTTTCTGTCGGTTGTTACTGTCTCTCTGTTACCGGAGTCCGTCCGGAATTGTGCAAAGATATGCAGTTTTCCCTTATCATCCAAGCCTGGACAGTCCAATTCGTTGTAGTTTACAGTATTCTTCATGATATAAAACATGTTTTTGCCTTCCGTTGGCCGGGAAAAGTGAGCATGACTGGTGTGGAAATCTACAGAAAACGCACATGTCCAGCTGTCTCATGCCTGGATATGTGCGTCATGTCGTTGTACGGTCTTCACCGTTGGCCTATTGTGGAGCTGGAGGGAGTTGAACCCTCGTCCAAACAAGGAAACCATACGCTTTCTACACGCTTATTCCGGCCTTCGGTTTTCGTGCTGCGGCAAGACCCGGACCACCAACCACAACCTTATCCCTTTTGTTTCACCGCAGCGTCAGGGCATCACTACGGCTATTCCCGATTTCACCGCACCGCTTGACCTTCGGATTCGGGACAACATCCTCGGAGCGATGTCTCGTCCTGTCACCTTGTGACGGGATAAAGCCAGTAATCTACTGTTCTTCGATTAGGCAGCGAGAGCGTAATTGTTTTCGCCAGATAAATTCTTGACCGATAGGATTAGGGAGCCATCAGACCAAGCTCCGCGTGCTTACGTACCATTTCGACCTGCTGTCAAATCCGGTCAGCCCCATTGGGATGTCCTTTGGTCTCTGTTTCAGAGGTTTTTTCGGAACGATTGCTGCAAAGGTAAGCAATAATTGGCAATTGCTGGACATGAATCACCGGATTTCTGACATTTTGTTTGGCCTGGAATGTTAAAAAACTTATTTTTGCGACTGCATTAATGATATTTAACCTGATAAACTGACCTGAATATGAAAAAGGTATCTTTGTTTGTAGATTTTTCTTTCTTTGTCATCTTCCTGCTGTCTGCGGGAGTTTGCCGTGTATCTGCAGTGAGCCTGTATCATGGGCCTTATCTGCAGAATGTGGGCGAGTGCGAGGCCACGGTGGTGTGGGTGAGTGATGTTCCTACTGTGGGATGGGTGGAACTGGCTCCTGACGACGGCACCAATTTCTACGCTACGGCTCGTGAAAGAATCTACGATACGGCTGACGGAGTGAAACAGGTGACCGGAATCCATGCAGTGAAGCTCACGGGACTACAGCCTGGGACAACTTATCGCTATCGCGTTTATGTGCAGGAAGTGAAGGGTCGCAGTGGGGTGATGGTGTATTACGGTGACCTGGCAGCTACGGAAGTCTATCACAGGGCACCCCTTAAGTTCACCACCAATGACCGGCGCAAGGAGGAAATGTCGTTTGTCATGCTCAATGATGTACATGAGCGGCCAAAGATGATCGCCCCCTTGCTTGAGGCTGCATCCTACAAGGACCGTGACCTTATTATATATAATGGCGACATGGTGAGCGAACTGAGGCATGACAGCACGCTTTTCCAGGGATTCATGGACGAGAGCATCCGTCTGTTTGCACAGGAAAAGCCCTGGTACTATGTGCGTGGCAATCATGAGACGCGAGGTGTGGCCTCCGCCCTGTTCCACCGCTATTTCTGTCCGTGTGAGCCTCATCTGTACTATACGTTCAGGCAAGGACCGGTGATGTTCGTGGCACTGGACTGCGGTGAGGACAAACCTGATACCGACATTGCGTATTCGGGCATTGTGGATTATGACAACTACCGCTCACGCCAGGCGGAATGGCTGCGTGGAGTGGTACAGGGCAGCGAGTGGCGTGAGGCTCCTGTCAGGGTGGTCATCTGCCATGTGCCACCGTCTGATGCACCGCGTGCATGGCATGGCGAACGCGAGATCCAGCAGAAGTTCCTTCCCGTGCTCAACGGGGCTGGGGTCAGTCTCATGCTGTGTGGCCACATGCACGCCTATTCTTTCCATGCGCCCGACGCCAGGCATGATTTCCCCATTCTTGTCAATTCCAGTGAAGACTGTGTGCTTGTGGAGACAGAGCAAGGAAGGCTCAAGGCCACGGTCATTACACAAGATGGAAAGCGCAAGACAGTGATGCCTTGAAACGGGCTGTCCGTAGGGACATCTGCAATGCAGGTAGCTGTCCCGGGAATGGGGCTTCTGTAACTGCAGGACAACGGCAAGCCCTCTTGTTTACCTGCCACAGGTTTGCAAGAGGGCTTGCCGTTATTTCTTATATAGTCTTCTTCTGCTGTGGATGTGTGTTTACCAGCGTCCGCCACTGGAACTTCCTATGGAGGAGTAGGGCGTGGCCAGCGATGTCACGCTTCCTGCCGATGTACCTGTAGCCGAAAGTGTGGCTTCGGTGTACAGGCCGTGCCAGTCGCTGCCTGTGGCTGTGGCGCCGCTGTACAGGGTGTAGGCACTGCCACTCTGCATGGCTGGGTCTGTGATGACCACAGTTGCCGTTCCGCTGTAGGCTTTGCCCACCTTGAATGCCAGGACGGGTGTGCCTTGGGCATCGCACAGCGCGAGTGTGGTGCCGTTGGAGGCTGTTCCGCGGTAAACGATGACAGGCTGGGCATTGGTGGTGGATGTGGGATAGGATGTGCTGCCTCCCAGTGCTACCACTGTGCCGCCGGTAATGTAAACTTTGTATCCGCCTTCCTCGTTGGCATCCAGTCCGCATTCAGGGCTGCCTGAGCCATATACCACGCAGCGTCCGCCCTCTATGTAGAGATTGCCGTTGGAGTCAAGTCCGTCGTTGGATGAGGCGTTGACGTAGATGTCTCCACCTTTTATATACATGTGTGAGGCTGAGTTGATGCCGTCATCTGAGGATTCCACCTCCACCTGTCCGCCATTGATGGTAAGCACGCTTTTGCTTTCAATGCCTTCAGAGGCTGAGGAGCTGACATAGACCTGTCCGCCGTTGATGGTCAGGTCGCCAGTGGACTTGATGCCTTTCGGTGAACTGGTGTTGGCCGACGATGTAGAGCCGCCCGGGAATCCGCCTCCTCCAGGCCTGTTGCTGCCCGGGCCTGTGGTGGAGCCTCCAGACGTGGATCCATAGTTGTAGATGGCTCCGGTGGTCACGATGTTCACCACTGCACCGTCGTTTATGGTCAGTGTGCCGTCGGTCTTGATGCCCTTGCCGCCTGTTCCTGTGCTCTTGAGGGTGAGTGTGCCGCCGTCTATGGTCATGTTTGCATCGGTCTTGATGGCTGCACACGCCTTGGCTTCGCTTTCCGTGGTGTCATAGGTTCCGTTGCCGGTGGTGGTGATGGTATGGTTGCCACCTGTCACGGTGATGTCCTGCTCGGCATTCAGTCCCTTGCTGGCATCTCCGCTCACGGTGATGTCGAGGCTTCCGCCGTTGAGCATGATCTGTCCGTCACCGGTTTCCCCGTCTCCGGCCATGGACACCTGTATGCCGTCATCGCCTACGCCGCTGATGACCACGTTGCCGCCGTTCTGCTCAAAATACTGGTTCACGTTGAATCCGTCGCCCACGGCTCCCAGCACGGTGATGGTGCCGGTCGATTTCTTGAGCTGCACGTATTCGTCGCCCCAGAACGCATGCTTGGTGTTGCCGGTCAGCGTGAGCGTCCCTGCTCCCTTGAATTCCGCATGGCCGTTCACCATGAAGCAGCCCTTCTGTGTGCCGCCCGTACCGTCGGCCAGTGTGTTCTGTGTGCCGTCGGCCAGTTCCACGCTGATGCGTTTCCCGTTCTCTATGTCAATGGCGTAACCGTCGGCATTGGCCAGTTGCAGTCCGTTAAGCACGACTGTGGCTTTCAGCTCGCCGTCCATGAAGAACGACCCGTCCTCTGACGCGCCTTGCAGCACGTAGGTGAGTTCTTCCGTGAGGTCTGCGCTTTGCACGATGTTCACGTCAGCGCCCTCTGCGCTGATGGTCAGGTATCGTGCAGCGTTCCCGGCCACCAGCACTTTGGCCTCTGCGCCCTCGTAGTTCACCACAATCTGGTTGTCGGTCACGTCGGTCTGGTCTATGTACATCCGGTCCACTTCCGCCAGTGCATAGACCTTTCCCAGCACGGTCAGCGACAGTCCGTCGGTATAGACCATGTCGCCAGCCTGTACTGCCGGTATGGCGTAGGTGATGTTGCCGGTCACGATGTTCAGTGTCTGTGCATCGCCTTTGGCCCATGCGGCCGAAAGGGCAATCAATAGTGTAAGCATCTTTCTCATGGTGTTCCTGTCTTTACTGTTTCCTGAGTATCACTTTCTTCACTTCCGCACCGCTTTTTACAATGTATGCGCCCGGTTCGATCACGCCTCCGGCCAGCTGTTCCCGTGTGAAAGTGCCGCAATACACGCCTGCGGCCGTATAGACCTTCAGCGGCTGTCCGGCCAGTATGTTCCTGGCGTTGTCTATGCCTGTAGAGGCGTTGGAGAAGAACATACGGCCCAGCGAGGCCAGGTCGAACGATTGCTGCCCGTCGGCATTGGTGGCCTTCAGGCATCCGTCCTCGCACACCATTGTCAGTCCGTCAACCGTCATGGCTTTCTGTGTGCCTTCTGCCGATTCGAAGACCAGATACCGGAAATCGTCGGCGTGCATGTCTGCAGACAAGGCTGTAAGCATGCAGGATAGGAGTAAGAATCTAATAGTCATAATACGTTTTTAACATCAAAGTGACTGCAAAATTATGTTTTTTCTGATAAAGTGATACTTTCCGAGTGCTAAAACTATGTATTTTTATACATAAAATATCCACAGGGGATATGGGAAAGCTCTTTCTGGCCTCTTCCCTCGCCTGTCCGGCCTTTTCTTTTCCGCCGTGGAAAATCCTGCATACGGTTGTAATGGCCATGGCAGTACGTCCCCGGAACAGCATTGCACCTGTGTCCATGCTGCAGTTGGGGATAAAGTCGGAAAAAGTGAACTGAAAACTTTGGAAAAGCGGGCAGAAAAGACAGGAACAGTAAACAGCAAACTCTGTTTCACGGCGTGAAATATAGTGTTCACGACGTGAAATATAGTGTTCACGCCGTGAAATATAGTGTTCACGCCGTGAACTGCAAAATGGAGTCAGGAAACGGGAACTTTTCTGTTCGCTTTTCCAAAGTTTCCAGTTCGCTGTTTCCGGCTTGTTGTCCGTTCCTTCCCTGAGTCCTGTCCGGTTGTTGCAGGAAATGAAAAAAGGCATGCCGGAGCATGCCTTGTAAGAGTGGGGAAGTGGTTTCCTGCGGTCAGATAGATTTCCTTACGATGAGGCTACAGGGATTGTCTATGTTTTCAATGTCCTTGCGGCGGATGAGCGCGGCCATGGTCTTGCCCATCTTGCGGAAGTCTGTGGTGAGCGTGGTGATGCCTCCTGCAAGGATTTCCTTGAGCTTGGTGTCGTTGTAGGATATGATGCCGAATTCCTTGCCGGGTGTGAACGCCTGTCTTTCGGCCTGTTTGAGCACGTCCACCAGGTCCGAGTCGCCCGGAAGCAGGAACAGGTCGCCGGGCGCGATTTTCCGTCCTCCCAAGCTGTTGAGGTATTTGCAGGCGAACCCGTATTCCTGGGCAAACCGCTGCAGTCCGTAGAACCGTTCGTAGGGTTCCTTGGCTTCGCTCTGTATCATGTATATGCGTTCGTACCGGCTCAGTTGTTCCCGTCCCTGCACCAGTGCCTCGTAGGTGTCGCGTTCAAAGTCCTGGCCCACACCGGCATAAAGCCCGCGCAGTTCGGGATGGTAGTGGTCGAGCAGGAACACGCGGCCGTTGAGCGTGGAGAGCAGGGGCTTGAGTCCCTGGAACTTGCCTGGCATGAGCACGTAGGTGGTGTACTTGCCGTTGGCCTCGCACAGCAGGGTCTCGAACACCTTCCGGTTGTAGTTGTGGAACTGCAGGTCCACCTTGTCTTCCTTGTCCAGCCCAGAGACGAAGGCATTGTACAGTTCCTGCTTGAAGGAGTTCATCTCGTTGAACAGCAGGAAGATGTTCTGCTGCATGTTGAAGCGCACGTTGTCCACGAAATAGCCAATGCCGGGTGCCGACGAGATGGTGCCGCGTGCCTTGAGTTCCTTTATGCCGGCAAAGACCGTGTCGCGGGAAAGATTGAACATGCGCCGGTATTCGTTGATGGAAGGCAGTCTGGAACCCTTCTTCAGTTCGCCGCTGACAATGCCGTCCATTACGTGGTTGACCACAAGCTTGTATTTCGATTCATTGTATTTCATATCTGCTTATCGTGTAGAATCCGTGCAAAAGTACACAATTTTTCTGTTTTTACGTCTGCTGACAGGGATAAAATGCAGTTTTCAACATCGCGGAACACCTTTGTAGCCAATAAGTACCATTGATTTGTTATAAAAATATAAAATATCATACCAGTCCGTATCAGTATGGCTTTTTCTGCTTATCTTTGCAGCGCAAAAGATAAACGGTTAAACTAAAACTACAAAAAACTTATGAAACAATTTGTTTGCAGTGTGCTGTTCCTCCTGCTTGCCTTTACAGGCAATGTCAAGGCGGCAGAGGAGATCAAGCCAGTGCCCTTTACATCGGTTCATGTGTCCGACCAGTTCTGGCGTCAGCGTCTTGACGTGTTGCAGCAGCGTACCATACGCTATGCTTTCCAGAAGTGCACGGAGGCCGGATACATGGAGAATTTCCGTCTTGCCGGGCAGATTCTTTCCGGTGAGGTGAAGCAAGGCGACGTGAGGTACCAGTCGGGTACCACCTATGACGATGCGGAGGTCTATAAGGTGATTGAAGGCGCGTCCTATCTGCTCAGCGTGGCTCCGGACAAGGAACTGGAGGATTATGTGGATTCGGTCATAGACCTGATCTGCTCGGCACAGGAGCCTGACGGCTATGTGTTTACCAACTGGACCATAGCCAATCCGCTGCATGAGTGGCTCGGCGGAAAACAGTGGGAAAACGACTGGAACCTGAGCCATGAGACATTTGACATGGGCGAGCTGATTGAGGCTGCCGTGGCCTACTATCAGGCTACAGGCAAGGACAAGTTCCTGAAAACGGCCATACGCTGTGCTGACCTCATCTGTGAGAAATTCAATCCCGAGGGCATCAGGGAATCGCCCGGACATGCGGTGGTGGAAATGGCACTGGTAAGACTTTATGAAGTGACAGGCGACAGGAAGTACCTGGATGAGTGCAAGTTCTTCCTCGACTGCAGAGGAGCCATCAGGAGTTTCGACCCCTCGTCGCTGGACTTGCGCGTTAATGGAAAGTATTGGCAGAACCATCTGCCCGCCATAGAGCAGCGTGAAGCCGTGGGGCATGCCGTCAGGGCGGTATATTTCTATTCGGGAATGGCCGACTGGGTGCGCTACAGCAACGACGAGGCCTATCGCGAAGCCATTGATGCCATCTGGGAAAACATTGTAAGCAAGAAACTGTATATCACGGGCGGACTGGGCGCACGCGACCATGACGAGGCTTTCGGGGAGAATTATGAGCTGCCCAACGCCACGGCCTATTGCGAGACCTGTGCATCGGTAGCCGCATGTATGTTCAACCTGCGCATGTTCAGGCTCTACGGACAGTCCAAGTACATTGACTTCCTTGAAAGGGCACTTTATAATAATGTGCTCGACGGACTGGCCATCCAGGGCGACCATTTCTTCTATCCCAACAGGCTGGAAACCAGCAGCCGCGGACAGGAGCGCAGTGAATGGTTCGGCACGTCCTGCTGTCCTACCAACCTCTCCCGCCTCATTCCTTCCATGCCCGGATATGTGTATGCCACACAGGGCAATACGCTTTTCGTGAACCTTTTTGTTGGTTCTACCAGCAATATCGCGTTGGGCGATAATGACATCACGCTCACACAGACCACGGACTATCCCTGGGAAGGAAGGGTGAGCATAAAGGTGGATGATGTGGAGAATCCGGCATTCGACCTTAAGGTGCGCATACCCGGATGGGCCGTGGGGTCACCGGTAAGCTCTGACCTCTATACTTATGTCAACGCATCGGGAACAAGGCCTGTAATCACTCTCAACGGTGTGGCTGTTGACTATGATATGGTGGATGGCTACGCGCTTTTCAGCCGCAACTGGAAGGCTGGTGATGAACTGGTGGTAGAATTGCCTATGGATGTGCACCAGGTGAAGTCGCACGAACTGCTGACCACTAACAATGGACTGCTTGCCGTAGAAAGGGGTCCGCTGGTGTATTGTGCAGAGTTTGCCGACAACAACGGTGCAGTGAACAATCTGGCTATCCCGGAAGGAGCATCGTTCTCTGTGGCAAAAGAGGAAGGAACGCTGTTCAGCGATTTCAGAAGCATTACTGCTACAGGCAGCAAGGCCGTATCGAGCATATCCAATGTCACCATCGAGGATGCCTCGATTGTGCTCGTTCCCTATTTCTCCCGTTCGTACAGAGGCAACGGCGAGATGAAAATCTGGATGCCTACAAGTGTTGAGGCCATGATAGAGGACCAGGCCAGCCTGGATCAGGTCATTGTGTGTGACGATGCTTCGGAAAGTGAGCACAACCTGCAAGGTGAAGGTATGAGATGGGACAAGAACGTGGGATGGCGCGATGCATTGAATGGTTGGATATCCTATACCATGAAGGTGGATCCGGACAGACCTTGTGAGCTGGTGCTCAAGCATTGGGGCAGTGACGGCGGAAACAGGCAGTTCGATATCTATGCCGATGGTGAGAAGTTCTCTTATGACCATGTGGACAATTTCATGCCCAACCAATACTATGAGATGCACCACGCCATTCCTTTCCATCTGACAAAGGGAAAGTCTGAGGTGACATTCATGTTCAAGGCCTTGAGCGACAATATCGTGGGTGGACTTTATGGAGTGCGTACGATACTCACAAAGGAGGTGCCGGAAAACGCTGTGGTGGAGGACTATTTCCTGCCTACAGCACGCAACAGGATGTACCATAAATACAAGAGCAACGGAGGGTCTGGGGAGGCCCGAGGCCGCATCTGGGTAGATGGGCAGGGGGAAGAAGGCCTGTATTTTGACATGGCTGTGAACGGAAATGCCCGCAACACCGTGATGTTCCTCTACTGGGGTGACGAGGTGGATGTCCGCAACTTTGACATACTGGTGAATGGGGAGAAAATCGCCAGCCAGACATTGTTCCACAATATTCCCGGCCGCTATTTCTTCCAGCCTTATCCCATTCCCGAAGCGCTGACGGAGGGAAAGGAAAAGGTTACGGTAAAGCTGTCAAGCCCTGAAGGGACAAAGGTAGGCGGGTTCGTGTATGTCTATACGTTTTCCGAATCCGGTACCACAGGCATAGGCTCTGCTTCCCTCGCTTCTGCACATGGCGACGGACGGCGCTTCAACCTGTGTGGCCAGCGTGTGGATGAAGCATATAAAGGCATCGTCATTGTCAACGGCAGGAAATTCGTCTGCGAGTGAATGCTGATGGCTTTGTCACGTGACGGTTAAGCCCTCTTTTCATACGAAAAACGCTGTCCCGGCGGAGAATTTCTCTCCATTCCGGGACAGCTTTTTGCTTGTTCTTGTTATAATATTATAATGTATGATGCATATATCGTAAAGTATTGGTAGGCCGCATCCGTTTGCTAAGCGTGCTTGTCTGCAATGGCTTGCATGATCTGGCTTTCCAGCTCCTCACACAGTTCGGGATTGTCCCTAAGCAAGGCTTTTGTCGCATCGCGTCCTTGTGCCAGCTTTGAGCCTTGATAGGAGAACCAGCTTCCGCTCTTCTGTACGATACCGTATTCAACACCCAGATCGACAATTTCTCCGATCTTGGAGATTCCTTCACCGAAAAGTATTTCAAATTCAGCCTTGCGGAACGGCGGAGCTACTTTGTTCTTCACCACCTTCACACGCACTTGGTTGCCGATAACCTGGTCGCCCTCCTTTATGCTGGTTACACGGCGAATGTCAAGCCTGACACTGGAATAGAATTTCAGGGCGTTTCCACCGGTTGTGGTTTCTGGATTACCGAACATTACCCCGATTTTCTCACGCAGCTGGTTGATGAAGATGCAAGTGGTATTGGTCTTGCTGATGGTACTTGTGAGTTTTCTGAGGGCTTGACTCATGAGCCTGGCCTGAAGTCCCACATTGTTGTCACCCATATCACCCTCAATTTCCTTTTTCGGAGTGAGTGCGGCCACGGAATCGACAACAATAATGTCAATTGCGCTTGAACGTATCAGTTGGTCGGCTATTTCCAGAGCCTGTTCTCCATTGTCGGGTTGGGAAATCCATAGGTTATCTACATCCACACCAAGCTTGGCTGCATAAAAACGGTCGAAGGCATGCTCAGCATCAATAAATGCTGCAATGCCACCTGTTTTCTGTGCTTCAGCAATAGCGTGTATGGCAAGAGTCGTTTTCCCGGATGATTCCGGACCATAGATTTCGATAATGCGCCCTTTGGGGTATCCGCCTACGCCCAATGCAGCATTCAGACTGATACTTCCGGTGGGTATGACCTCTACGTTCTCTATTTGTTCATCGCCTAATTTCATGATGGTACCCTTGCCGAAATCTTTTTCTATCTTCGACATGGCTGCCTGCAGGGCTTTCAGTTTCTCACTTTGTGAAGATTGTCCTGTTGTTTCTTCTTTTTTAACCATATTTGTTCTGAACAATTATTATAAGTAGCAGAAAAAAGCCTGTTTCTGCTAGCTTAGGTTACCTTTTTTGTTAAATATTTACTGCTTCTGTAAAAACAGACCTTGAATGGAATAAATCACAGTTCAAGATCGCCTCCGAATACCTCATGCCATGGCAGACCCTGAAGATTCAGTTGTTCCATAAACGGATCCGGATTGAACTCTTCTACATTCCATACACCAGGTTTACGCCACAATCCCTTGAAGAACATCATGGCTCCAATCATAGCTGGAACACCGGTCGTATAGCTTACACCTTGCATGCCTGTCTCTTTGTAGGCTTCTTGATGCTTGCAGTTGTTATAAACGTAATAAGTCTGTTCCTTTCCGTCTTTTATTCCACGGATGCGACAGCCTATGCTGGTTTCTCCATCGTAGTTCTCACCCAGGTCTTGAGGATTGGGCAATACGGCTTTTAGGAACTGTAGAGGAACAATTTTTACCTTTGCTGTCTTCCCGGAACCATCGGCCAGTGGGGCTTCGTATTCCAACTCGTCAATACGTGACATGCCAATGTTCTGTATCACATCAAGATAGGTGAGGTATTGCTGCCCGAAAGTCATCCAGAAGCGGGCTTGTTTAATGGTAGGATAATTCTTTACAAGGCTCTCCAGTTCTTCATGGTGCATAAGATAACTTTCGCGTGGACCAATATTCGGGTAGTTCAAGGCTTTGTGCACTTCGAGGGGTTCTGTTTCTATCCATTCTCCATCTTTGTAATAAAGTCCTTTCTGTGTGATTTCCCGGATGTTGATTTCCGGGTTGAAATTGGTGGCGAAAGCCTTGTGGTGGTCGCCTGCATTGCAGTCAACGATATCCAGATAATGGATCTCGTCAAAATGGTGTTTTGCGGCGTATGCTGTGTATATGCCACTCACGCCGGGGTCGAAACCACAGCCCAATATGGCACATAGTCCAGCCTCCTCGAATTTTTGCTTGTAAGCCCATTGCCATGAATACTCGAAATGGGCTTCATCTTTTGGCTCATAGTTGGCCGTGTCCAGGTAATTGCATCCGCAAGCGAGACAGGCTTCCATGATTGTCAGGTCCTGATAAGGCAGGGCGAGGTTGATGACCAGTTCGGGTTGATAGCTCCCCATCAGTTCTTTCAGCTGTTCCACGTCATCGGCATCTACTTGTGCTGTCTTGATTTCCATGTCCAGTCCAGATTGATGTATTGCCTCCACGATTTTGTCGCATTTCTCTTTTCTACGGCTGGCAATCATGAAATCGGTGAACACATCGGCATTCTGGGCAATTTTGAATGCCGCAACTGTTGCGACGCCACCGGCGCCGATCATGAGTACTTTTCCCATATTCGTTTTGTTGGATTTATGTTTTTAATGTTATTTCATATTGGTATTTTGGTAGGTGGAAATAGGAGACCGTTAGTCATCGGTCTTGATTTCATCGCTTTTTATACCCAGTGCGCACATCAGCGAGTATCCCAGTATTTCTTGCCTGAAATTACCGCCGGCTTTTGGACTCATGGTGAGCAGTGTGATGCGTTTCTCGTCATCTACATTTCTCAGGGCATGGTTCAATTGCCCCATCAATTCCGGACTTTCTGTATTTGGAACAATGATTATACGTTTAACCTGTTTCTCTGAACAGGCTATGGAAATAATCTCGGCAATAAATCTGTCGGTATCTGCGAAGTCGCTCTCAGGGTACGCTTCTAATTCAAATTCTCCAAGGTTATCCAGGAATGCCTTCCCGCATATTTCATCTTCGTAATCGCCAGGAGTGAAATTTTCCAGTTCCTTGTGTGTCCTGCCGTGAATGAACACGACTTTCGTTTGGTTGTCGCCTGGTCTTATTCCGCCGTCAAGTGCCACACAGTCTATCCATTTGGCAAGATCAGCCTTCGGGATCCTTCTTCCAATGATGCGTTCAAAGTTCACTGTCATATCGAAAGCCACGCTGTCGATGTAGTCGCCATCGACAATGATAACGTTCTCTGCCCATGTGTATTGTGCATTGTCCTTACAATTGTTCATAGGTGCAAAGATAATGCAAACCGAAGACAAAACAAAAGAACTTGTTCTTTTTTTGTTGGGGTGTCACTTATCTTCATTCGATAAGGTGGTTTGGGATCAGTAGCAAAAAGGTGTGGTTATAAATAAAAATGTTACCTTTGCAGAC
>JBJEHA010000093.1:0-29253 GCA_051875605.1 Prevotella sp.
CAGCCGGCCGTCCATCATGTCGAACAGCCCGGCCAGGAGCACGACCAGTCCGCCCCATCCCACCTGTGAAGCGGGCTGGAGTTGCAGGCCGTTTTCCCTGAAGGCCCACCCTGCCGCCACAAAGCATGCGGTGGCCATCAGGTTGCCGATGAATCCGAGTGAGGTGACAATGTTAGGTGTGATGCCCGTTTTCAGCATGCCTTTGATAACGGGGTTGATGATTCTGTAGATGATTTTCTGCAGGAAGTCTCTGTAATTCATTCGATTATGTTTTTATTTCTGTTTATTCCGGTTGTCGTGGAATACGAATGTGCGCTGCATCTGGTAATTCCACAGCACGGCCACGGCCACAGCCACAGCCGCCTTGACCAGGATGAAGTTCAGCCCGGTCAGTTCCGTCAGCCGGTAGGTGCCGTAGGTGTTGAACAGGATGCTTCCACCCCATACGATGAAATAACGCAATGCCACGTATTTCTTCTTCAGCCCTTCAGCATGAAACACCCATCGGTAGTTGATGGCACAGTTGGCAATGCCCCCGCTGAGCGCGCCGATGAAGGTGGCATAGGCATACCACACACGCAGGCAGTGCGCACAGAAGAGCGTCACGCCAAAATCAATGGCTGATGCCACCCAAGCCGAGCATTGGGCTTTGCCAAAGGTGAGCAGCGCATCTTTCAGACTACCCATCTCAGCAATGCTATGACTGTCAGACTGTATATTCCGGCCAGGATATCATCGGCCATGACGTAGAATGCGCCGTGCTGCTTGTCAAGTCTTCTGATACCCAATGGCTTCAGAATGTCGAAGAAACGGAAAAGTACAAGCGAGGCCAGCATGAGCCAGGTATCGCCGGAAGGAGTGAGAAGGAGAGGAATCCATACGCCCACCATCTCGTCAACCACAACCCTTTTGGGGTCTTCTCCCCAGAACGGCTGTAGCCGGGCCACCGACCATGTGCCGGTAATCGTGAAAAAAAGGACAAGGAGAAATGTCACGGCAGGGAGCTGCCAGGAAGGAAAGAGAGAAGAAAGTCCATACCACAGGGCCGTAGCCAGTATTGCACCTGCCGTTCCCGGCCCCCAAGGCCAGAATCCGCTCCCGAATCCTGAACCGATAATGACGGGTATGAGTGAAGGTCTTTCCATAGAGTGGTGCAAAATTAACAGAAAAAATATTAATATCCAAAGAGTTTTCTCTTTTTTTACGATATTATAGCTACCTTTGCACTCTCATTTTTGTATATGAAAATCAAGTTGAAGAGATTATTCGTGTTGACGATGTCCGTGTTTGTGGCTACCGTGTACGCACAGGCCCAGATTACGGGCGTCATTCTCGATGAAGACGGTTATCCCATTCCCTATGCCAGTGCCACATACAAAGGCCATCATATAGCCGTTCCCAGCAATGCAGAAGGCGAATTCAAGATTGCCCGCCATGACGGGTGGGCACTGACATTCAGCTCGGTGGGCTACAAATCGCAGACATTGAAGGTGGACAAGGACACGCCGTCGAGACTGAAGATAGTGCTCAAGGAAGATTCACACAGCCTGGGCGAGGTGGAAATAAAATCGAAAAAGGGGAAGTATTCAAGAAAAGACAATCCGGCTGTGGAGCTGATGCGCCGGGTAATAGCAGCCAAGAAACGCACACATCTGGACAACCATGACTATTACCAGTTCAACAAATACCAGAAAATCACCTTTGCCATAAACGACATCAAGCCGGAAGACCTGGAGACGGGTATCTTCAAGAAGCAGCCTTGGCTGCTGGACCGCGTGGAGACCAGTCCTTTCCACAACAAGCTTATCCTGCCTATCTCCGTCGATGAGACGGTGACACAGCACATCTACCGCAAGGACCCCAAGGTGGAGAAGGACATCATCAAGGGGCAGAAGTCCGATGGAGTGAACAATGTGCTCCAGACAGGAGAGATACTCAACACGATGCTCAAGGAGGTGTTCACGGACGTGGATATATACGATGACCATGTGCGATTGCTGCAGTACCAGTTCACCAGTCCCATAGGTGAAACGGCCATCTCTTTTTACCGTTTCTACATAGAAGACACGGTCTATGTGGACCGCGACCTCTGTTACCATCTGCAGTTTCTGCCCAACAACCAGCAGGACTTCGGCTTCCGCGGCGAATTGTATGTGCTGGCCGACAGCACGCTCCATGTGAAACGCTGTTCGCTCACGTTGCCCAAGAGCAGTGACGTGAACTTTGTGGAGAACCTGAGTGTGGAGCAGGAATACACCAGACTGCCCGATGGCGAGTGGGTGCTTTCCGTTGACGACATGAATGTGGAGCTGAAGGTGAACAAGCTTTTGGGCAATTTCCTTGTCACCCGTATCACGCGCCTGAGCGACTATGCCTTTGACGAACTGCCGAACAAGCTGTTCAAGGGAAAAGCCAAGACAAGGCATGAGGCCGATGCCATGATACGCGACGAGGACTTCTGGAACCAGTACAGGGCTGTGGGACTTACCAAGAGTGAGGCTTCCATGAGCGATTTCATACACAGGATGGAGCAGTCGAAGAACTACAAATGGATTATCTTCGGTGTTAAGGCTTTCCTGGAAAACTTTGTGGAAACCGGTTCTTCGCGCACGAAGAGCAAGTTCGATTTCGGACCTGTCAACACCTTTATCTCCAACAATTTTGTCGATGGCTACCGCTTGCGTGTCAGCGGACGCACAACCGCCAACCTCAACAAGCATCTGCTGTGGAATGGTTACTATGCCTACGGTACAAAATCACATAAGCATTATTATGGTTCGGAACTCACTTATAGCCTGAACAAGAAGAAATATGTGCCGTTCGAGTTCCCGCAGCGCAATATCACTTTTGAGACAGCCTACGATGTCATGTCGCCTTCAGATAAGTTCCTGATCCATAACAAGGATAACATGTTCATGTCGTTCAGGACGCAGAAGGTGGAGCAGATGTATTTCTATAACCGGCAGAAACTGGGTTTCACTTATGAAACCGACTGGGGGCTCAGCTTCAACGGTTCGCTTAAGGCGGAGAGCAATGAGCCTACAGGCGACCTGATTTTCATGCGTATGCCCGGAACGGTGGACGCATCTGTTGAAGGGGCAGAACCTGCCTTGGTGAGAAAGATACGCACTACGGAATTCAAGGCCGGACTGCGCTATTGTCCTGGTCAGACCTATGTCAATACCAAGCAGCAACGTTTCCCGGTCAATCTCGATTCACCGGAATTTACCTTGAGCCACACCATGGGCGTGCAGCATTTCCTTGGTGGCGAATACAAGCTCAATGTTACGGAGGTGGGTATATACAAACGTTTCTGGCTGGGAAGCTGGGGCTATATTGACACTCACCTTAACGGTGGGGCGCAGTGGGACAAGGTGCCCTTCCCGTTGCTGATCATGCCTCCGGTCAACATATCCTATTTTGAGCATGAGAACACGTTCAGCATGATGCGGAACATGGAATTCCTCAACGACCGTTATGTGTTCTGGTCTGTGGCCTGGGATATGAACGGCAAGGTACTTAACCGTCTGCCGTTGGTCAAGCACCTGAAATGGCGCGAGTATGTAGCGGTGAAAGGCATGTGGGGTACACTCACCGACAAGAACAATCCGTTCCTGGAGAGCAACCGCAATGATGCCGTGCTGTTCCAGTTCCCTGACGCGTCTCATGTCATGGACAAGAGCAAGCCCTATTGGGAGATGGTGGTCGGCGTGCACAACATCTTCAAGTTCTTTGCCATTGACTATGTGCGCAGGTTCTCCTACAATGAGTTGCCCCATACACACAAGAACGGCATCCGCTTCGGATTCATGATGAGTTTCTGAAAAGAAGTGTCAAGAAAAGTATATCAGCATGAGAAAAATCAAGAATCCTTATGTCGGGAAAGCAGGCTACGGTTGTTTTGGCTGTTGTCCCGAAAATCCTGTTGGCTTGCACATGGAGTTCTTTGAGGACGGTGATGACATTGTATCCTTCTGGCGTCCTGAAGAACATTATCAAGGTTGGGTAGGGGTGTTGCACGGTGGCATTCTTGCGACACTGGCCGATGAGGCGGCCGGATGGGTCGTGACACGGAAGCTGCAGACTTCCGGCATGACCACCAGGCTTAATCTTCAGTATAAGCGGCCTGTACACAGTTCCGATGCCCAGCTGACTGTCCGTGCCCGTATTACCGACCGCAAGCGTCAGTATGTTTTCATCGGGGTCACCATTGCCGATGCCAATGGCGATGTCTGTGTGGAGGCTGAAGCTGTATATTACGCATTCGATGCGGAAAAAGCGCGCCAGATGGGCTTTTCCCGTTGTGATGTGGAGGACGAGCAGCTGTTCTCCATGTAGAATCAGTTCTTTCTTATTTTTCCTCGAACCTCACGCTCACTGCATTGAATCCCATTGAGCGCAGCAGGTTCGTGAACTGCACCATGGCGTTTTGCCGTGCGCTTTCCATGTTCTTCCCGTTCAGACAGCGGTTCTTCATGCTTCTGTAAGCTTTGTCATACAGTGCGGCGCGGTCTGCCTGAGACCATTTCCCGCTTTCGAAAAACGATTTCGACCTGGTCTCGTCAATGAAATCGTTGTCCAGCAGCTTCACCGGTGGCAATATGGCCACGATGCTGTCGCCCTGTGTGCTCAGCCATCCCGGCCCGGCTTCGTGGAGGTTGATGCCGAGTCTCAGTGTGCCGTAGTAGATGCGCACCAGCTCGTCGTCGCCGAAGAACCCGTGTCTCACGGTATCTACGAGTTCTTCGTCGGCTATGGACAGGAATTCCCATTCGCCGATGTTCTCTATGCTTCTGATTTGTGCAGGTGTGATGTCTATGGCATTGTCCGGTCCGATTTCGAGCCTGTTGTCCCTGCTGGCGAAGTACAGCCATACCAGTGCGCTGATGAGCGCGATGGCCGCCAGTCCCCACAGCGCGATGGCAATGCCTGCCGTCCAGATTTTCAGCCGGCAGAAGACGTCAGTTCTTTTCTTTTCCATGTTCGATGTCCTTTTGTTCCAGCAGATGCCGGATGTCGTTCTTGTTGAAGTCTTTTCTGAACGTGATGGTTATGTTCTCTTCACTGTAGCCCATCTGTACGATCATGGGCACGAGTGTCCGCGCTGCATTCTCGCGTGTCATTTCCACGATGCCCATCTGCGGTATGGAGGCTATCACGGCCTGTCGTCCCTGCTGTTCATAGTCTGTCAGTTCCTCGTCGCTGAACCGGCTTCTCGTCAGTGCCACATACTGCCTTACGCCCTCATGGTCTATGCGTGTGCTGGTGAGTGTCACGTGTGGGTCGGGCAGGGTGATTTCTATTTTCTCCCCGTTCCGCCTTACGTTGTGCTGGCTGAATCCCTCGAAGTCTATGTAGCCCTTGACTGTTGCGTCCATGGGTATGGCCACCTTCCGCTTTCCCAGCGGCAGGTCCACGCTGAAGTCTTTCTTCATGAGCTTTCCGTTGAGGCTGAGCCTGTCGTCGTGTGTGATGATCTTGTGTATGTGGTATTCCGCAGTATAGAGCCGTGAGCATTTCTGTATCTGCATCACCATCATCGGTATGGTGTCTATCTGCGGCGTGGCCGGTTCTGCCTTTTCCCCTCTGCAGCCCATCAGCGCCATTGCCATTACCATCAGCACCGTCAGTTGTCTTGTCGTGTACATGTCCTTGTTTCCTTCCTTGTCCTTGCCCGCCCGCCGCCCCTTCATTGTGCAGCGCCGGCATACGTTGGTGCAAATTTACACAAATTGTTGGACAAATGCGTTCCTGCCGATGCTATTTGAGGCTTTCTTTTGTCTGTATTCAAATAAATCGGCTTTCTTTGCGTTAAGTCTATCGTAGGGAAGGCCAGGCGGCCTTTGCTTTCAACCGATCCAAAACCCAGTGACAAGAAGATGGAAATCAAACCCATAGCCTTTTTCCGCTCTCCCTTTACCTCAAAGTTCGGGATTCCCAAGCAGAGCGGGCTTGTGAGGGAACTGCGAGGCAGGATTGTCTTTGAACCGGCCTACCGCAACCGTGACTACCTGCGAGGGCTGGATGCGTTCGACTACATCTGGCTCCTTTGGGAGTTTTCGGCCAATCCCCACCGTGCAGTCAGTCCGGTAGTGCGTCCGCCTGTGCTTGGTGGCAACGAGAAGATGGGTGTCTTTGCCACCCGCTCACCTTTCCGTCCCAACAGCATCGGGCTGTCTTCTGTGCTTGTGGACCGCATAGAATGGGACACACCGCACGGGCCTGTCGTCCATGTGCTTGGTGCCGACCTGATGGACGGCACCCCGATTTTCGACATCAAGCCTTACATTGTCTATGCCGACTCCCATCCCTCTGCGCGTTCTGGGTTCGTGGACAGCCGTTCATGGCGCCGGCTCGCCGTCCATATCCCCGACCATATCGCCTCTTGTTTTTCTGCCGATGAGCTTCAGACCTTGCGCTGTGTGCTCGAGCTTGACCCGCATCCCCATTACAAGAACGACCCGCATAAGGTCTATGGAATGCCTTTTGCGGGTCGTGATGTCCATTTCCGTATCATCGGAAACGACCTTTTCGTGGTTTCCCTGTAAAAAACGCGATGTCGTGTCTCAGTGGCCTGTTGAGCGCACTATCCAGATGCTCACCTCGTAGAGCATCCATATTGGCAGTGCCACGATGGTCAGTGTGAACACGTCGCTTGTCGGCGTGATGATGGCGGCGATGATGAGTATGGCCACTATCGCGTGGCGGCGGTATTGCCCCATCCATCTCGATTCCAGCAGTCCGAACAGGGCCAGCAGCCAGCTGATGACCGGTATCTCGAACACCAGCCCGAACACCAGGCTCATCATCAGCAGCGTGTCCATGTAGGACTGCAGCGAGAGCATGTTGTTCACCTCCGTGCTCACCTGATAGGTACCCAGGAAGCGCACCGTGAGCGGGAAGATGATGAAGTAGTTCACCAGTACGCCCACCATGAACATGATGTAGCTGCTGCCCACTATGCGCACGGCATACTGCTGCTCCTTCTTGTAGAGCGCGGGCGAGATGAACTTGTAGAGAAGGTACAGGATATAGGGGGAAGAGCCGAGAATGCCGAAGCACAGGGCAGTCTTCATGTGGATCATGAATTGCTCGGTCAGCCCTACATTGAACAGGTGGATGTCGAAAGGCTCGGTGCCCATGAGGCGGTAAGTGATGAATTTGCTGCTCTTGGGGGCCAGCACGATGTCGAACAGCTGTTCCTTGAAGAAGAACGCCACCAGACCGAACACGACGGCGGCCAGGATGGTTCGTATGAGCAGGCTGCGCAGCACGTCGAGGTGCTCCCAGAACGTCAGTTCCTGTTCTTCCTCCATGGCTTATTTCTGGTCCTCTTTGTCTTTGTCGGGATTGATGTCGTTCTCTATGCCGTTTACGCCGTCCTTGAATTGCTTCACGCCTTTGCCCAGGCCGCGCATGAGTTCCGGTATCTTCTTTCCGCCGAAAAGCAGAAGGACAATCAGGGCAATAATGATGATTTCCTGTGTTCCTAACATAATTCTAATGGTATAAGTTAATAATGTAATAGTCTAAACGGTCTGCAAAGTTATGCAAAAAAAACGATTGGCCAAACAATTAGGCACGTTTTTGCAGTATTGCCGTGCATGACCGTCCCATCGAGTTTTCCATCGCCTTCTTCCGCTTCCCGGAACGGCAGGAAGGTGACGGTGGAAGCAAAGCCGGGAAAAGCGAAGTGTAAAGTCGGAGAAAGCGAACAGACAGCTTTCCATCCCTTAACAGTAATCTGTGTTTCACGGCGTGAACACTATATTTCACGCCGTGAACACTATATTTCACGCCGTGAACACTATATTTCACGCCGTGAACTGGAGATTGCACCTTAGTGTAGCAGACTTTTCACTTGGCTTTTCCAGACTTTGCAGTTAAGGATTCCTGACTTTCGTCCTTTATCTCCCTTTTACTATATATATATAATAAGGTGGAACAGTCTGAGGGACGGAAAAATTATTTGCTTGCAAGTGTGTGCGTTCTCGCGGATTTTGCTTAAATTTGCAGAACAGGCACTACAGCGGGCGGCCTATATGGAACAAGACGGAGTGTGCCGTCACTTTCCCGGGCCGTGTGCTTACCGCTGTTCAGCCGCCTGCCGGGAAATGCCAGAAACCTAAGTTATATTTTACAACCCTAAACATTATCCGATTTATGAAACAGACAGAAAAGACATTGGTGCTGCTGAAGCCGTGCACCGTGAAGCGTAACCTCATTGGTGAGATCATCTCCATTTACGAGAGGAAGGGGCTGCGCGTGGTGGGCCTGAAAATGATGCAGCTCACGGACGAGTTGCTCTCTGAGCATTATGCACACCTTGCAGAGAAGCCCTTCTTCCAGCGTGTGAAGGACTCCATGATGGAGACCCCTGTGGTGGCGATTTGCCTTGAGGGTGTGAGCGCGGTCGATGTGGTGCGCACCATTACCGGCCCCACCAACGGCCGTACCAGCTGTGTTCCCGGAACAATCCGTGGCATGTACAGCATGAGCTATCAGGAAAACATAGTCCATGCGAGTGACTCCGTGGAGAACGCTGCAATAGAGCTGAAGCGGTTCTTTGCAGACGGCGAGATATTCGAACTGCCACGCAAGTTCTTCGAGGTGTTCTACGCCAACGACGAGGTGTAGGCTGCTGACTTTGTCCGCCGGATGGATTTGCAGCAGACCCGTGGAGACGGGGCTGTGCAAATCCAGCTGCGCGGTTAAAGTAAGTTAAAAAAACAGTATAGACTAAATTTATGTAATTTTGCAGGCACAAAACAGACATTAGTATATAAAGCGAGTAATCCGAAAAGCGTAGTGAATAGGAATATTGAAGACAACTAAAAGTAACACCGAAATGATGAAAAAACTGCTATTGCCGATCCTGTCCATATTGTGCCTGATGGGCTGTAAACACAGCGAACCCAGAGACGGGAAGGAATACATGGCCTATGAGAGCACGGTCTATCAGAAAGAAGCTCCGGAACAGTATGACCTGGACGGAAGCGATTTCAAGTATGTGGTATCGGACAGTATTCCCGTCAAGAACCTTCTGATTGTCGATAGCCTTATGCTGGTGGACACAGGCAGGGACCAGGGCATCCTGGAAATCCTTTCTACCGATGACTTCTCCTCGAAAGGCAGTTTCCTCAGCAAGGGAAACGCATCGGGAGAATTCCTGATGGGCATCAATCTCGGACTTTACACCACAATCAGCAAGAGGGCGGACGGAACCCATGCCACGTTGTTCGACTTCCTGAAAAGCAAGGCGTATGACCTGAATCTTACAGAGTGCCTGAAAACCGGGAAGGCAGCCCCTGTGGATATCACCCGGGAAACGGAACTGCCCCGTCCTGCATTCTGGGTAAAGCAGCTGGCCGATTCTTCCCTGTATGTACGTACGCTTTCAGACAACCAGACCGTGCAGAAGCGCATGTTTGTCAGGAACGGCCAGGTGGAGCCTGCTGCAAGCATGGCCTTTGCCGAGCAGTTTGCCGTACCTGAAAAGGAGGACTTCAACCTGCTCTCCACGCTCATCGGTGTCTCTCCGGACGGTAGCCGGTGTGTAGAGGCCTTGATGGGCATGAACTATATCAACGTGTATTCGCCGCTCGATGGGGAGGGCTTCACCATTTGCTGCGGAAAGGACCTTGACCGGCTGAGCGATGTGCTGGCATTGCCGAAAGACAACCGGAAATACATGTTTGCGGATATCCGTACCTATGACTTCGGGTTTGCTGTGCTGAAGTTTGACACCACGGACGGGATGTATCGTGCAAATGGTGACTACCTCCCTTCTGTCATGGTCTTTGACTGGGATGGAAAGGCCTTGGGCGAGATCAGGACAGGCCAGAAGTTCAGCCGCTTCGATATGGATGTGGACAGGCATAAGCTGTATGTCCTTGACGAAGAGGAGAAACTCAGGCAGTATGACCTGCCGGCTGGGCTTGTAGCGGATTGACGGCCAGGCCATAGATAAAAGTCTGCAGGACCATGCGGGCCCGACGGCTTCCTTTAGGGACAGACATGCCGCCGGGCCCGTTTCGTCGCGGTTTGCTGCAGGTCAGATTGCGCCTGAAGTTTTTTTTTCTTCAGTATCGCTTTTACATATCATTATTTTTTATAAATTTGCATTAGATAAAGTATATTTGTTTCATTTATAAAAAATTATAATCAGCTTATGAAACCAACATTATTGCTTCTTGCTGCCGGAATGGGTAGCCGTTATGGAGGATTAAAGCAGCTTGACGGACTGGGACCTAATGGGGAGACCATCATGGACTATTCCATCTATGATGCCATCAAGGCCGGATTCGGCAAGATCGTTTTCGTGATCCGCAAGGACTTTGAGCAGGATTTCCGTGATAAGATCCTGAGTAAGTATGAAGGCCATATCCCGGCTGAACTCTGTTTCCAGAGCCTTGATGACCTGCCCGAAGGGTTCAGTGTGCCGGAAGGCCGCGTGAAGCCCTGGGGAACGAACCACGCGGTGCTCATGGCCAAGAATGTGGTGAAGGAACCGTTCTGTGTCATCAACTGTGATGACTTCTATAACCGCGATGCCTTCCAGGTTATCGGCAAGTTCCTGTCGGATCTCCCGGAAGGAGCAAGGAACACTTATGCAATGGTGGGCTTCCGTGTGGGCAACACGTTGTCGGAGAACGGAACCGTGGCACGCGGAATCTGCTCGAAGGACGATGAAGGTCATCTGACAACTGTCGTAGAGCGCACCGAAATCATGCGTGTTGACGGTCCTGTGTGCTATAAGGACGAGCAGGGCGCCTGGATCCCTGTGGAGGACAATACGCCTGTTTCAATGAACATGTGGGGATTCACCCCCGATTATTTCGAGCACAGTGAGGAGTACTTCAGGACATTCCTTTCCGATCCGAAGAACATGGAGAACCTCAAGGCGGAATTCTTCATACCGCTTATGGTCAACAAACTCATCAACGAACACACTGCTACGGTGAAGGTGCTCGATACTACCAGCAAATGGTTTGGTGTGACTTATGCCGCCGACCGTGAAGACACGGTGGCACGCATCCAGAAACTGGTGGACGAGGGCGTTTATCCTGCACGCCTGTTCTGAGCATCTTTGTTCCTGGCCGGGAAAGTCCTGGCCGGGAATGATAACTGTCACAGACAACAGAAAAGCCGCATCAGCCTATTGCTCATAGACTGGTGCGGCTTTCTTTGTCCAGGCGGGCCGGTCAGGCCAGTTCCAGGCGAAGGCTCCGGATGAGTTTCCCTATGTTGGGGTTCTTCCCGGCCATTAGCACAAGCCTCTCCCGTTTGGTGAGTATGGGCTTGATTTCTTCCTGCTTGGCCAATCGCACCTCTATCTGCAGTGAATCGTTCTTGAGGGCCTGGACCAGTGTGGCCCGTATGCGTCCCTTGATATTCATCACTTCATCAAGGAGCATGTTGTTTCCCACCACCACCTCGACGTGGGGATATTCGGTTATTCTTGGAGTCATGTTCAGCATGCGTGCAGCCAGTCCGGCCATTTCTGGAGGCATTCTGTTGCACAACTTCCGCCATTGCAGTTCAAGTTCATCCTGTGTGAAGGCGGCGGTCTCGCCTACGGTCACTTCGCTTTCCTTCGTGTCGTGTCCTTTCTTCTCTCCGGACTGCTGGGCGATGGCACTGAACGTGTTTCCAAGATTCTTCAGTCTTATTGTCGCTCTCCGGACAGGAGGTTGCTGTCCGGGTGAAGGCTGGACATCATTGCGCTGCGTTGTGGCCTTCTTCTCTACGTGTTGCATCGCATGTCCGGCGGCAGCCACCTGCACTGCTGCCTTCGGCCGGGCTGATGTCAGTTTCTTGAACAGGGATTTCAGTCGTCTGGGGCAACGCCCCGCGCCTGGTGTGTCTTCATCGGGCTGTGTAATCTGCGCCACTTCAATCAGCGTAAGTTCCACCAGAAGCCTCTTGTTGCTGCTTTGCCTGTAGTTGATGTCACACTGGTTCATGATTTTCAGGGCCTTGTACAGGAATGGTGTCGGGCATTTCCGGGCTTGCTCCTTGAATTTCTCCTGTTGTGTTTCACTGACTTCAAGCAGGGGGACAGTCTGCTCGTCCTTGGCCATGAGCACGTTCCTCACATGCGTGGCCAGGCCGTTCACCAGGTTGCCTCCATCGAATCCCTTGCTGATGATATCGTTCAGCAGAAGCATGATTTCCTTGACCTTGTTGTCCATGGCCAGGTCTATGATGCGGAAATAGTTGCTGCTGTCAAGCGCGTTGAGGTCTTCAATGACTTTGTCGTAGGTGATGTCTCCTTGGCAGAAGCTTGCCGCCTGGTCGAAGATGGACAAGGCATCG
The DNA here is from genome assembly GCA_051875605.1 of Prevotella sp. GTDB lineage: Bacteria > Bacteroidota > Bacteroidia > Bacteroidales > Bacteroidaceae > Prevotella. Next base: position 12,319 of record JBJEHA010000093.1, read on the forward strand.
CGCATTCCGCCGTCAGCTTTCTCCGCGATCAGGGCGAGTGCGGCATCTTCATAGGTAAAGCCTTCTTTCTCTGCCACCATTTTGAGGTGGTCGATGGTGTTCTGCACGTTCATCCGCTCGAAATCATAGATCTGGCATCGCGATATGATGGTGGGCAGGATCTTGTGCTTTTCCGTTGTGGCCAGAATGAATATGACATGTGCTGGCGGCTCCTCAAGCGTTTTCAGGAATGCGTTGAAGGCGGCTGTTGACAGCATGTGCACCTCGTCTATGATGAACACCTTGTAGCGACCTACTTGTGGAGGGATGCGTGTCTGTTCCATAAGTGTCTTGATGTTCTCGACAGAATTGTTGCTGGCGGCATCCAGTTCGAAAATGTTATAGGAGCGTTGCTCGTTGAACGCTTTACAGCTTTCACATTCGTTACAGGCCTCTCCCTCGTCTGTCGGATGGAGACAGTTGATTGCTTTCGCGAAAATGCGGGCACAGGTGGTTTTCCCTACGCCTCGTGGTCCGCAGAACAGATAGGCATGGGCCAGCTTTCCGCTTTTCACTGCATTTTTCAGTGTAGTAGTCAGTGCCTTCTGGCCTACTACGGAGTTGAACGATGCCGGGCGGTATTTCCGGGCTGATACAATGTATTCTTCCGTCATGTTGATTAAATATGGATGATTCTCTGCATTGTCAAAGCCATGCTTTCAGGATTGGATGGGGTCGGAAAACATGCTGCTTTATACACGTTTTACCGGGACAAAAGATATTCTCTGAAGGCCATGAAGTCATTAGGCATAGGCACGGTATGTTTCTTGCCTTTCATGAATGCTGCCAGTTTCTCCGGTATTTCCACTTCTGCATTTATGGCTTCCTCAACCACCTGCTTGAACTTTGCCGGATGGGCGGTCTCGCAGAACACGCCGGTCTCATTGCCTTTCAGTGATTCTTTCAGGGCTTGATAGCCACATGCTCCATGTGGGTCAAGCGTATATCCGTTCTGCTCATGGCATGACTGCATGATTGCCCTTATCTGGTCGTCTGTATAGGTAGCGCCACTGATATCTGCACTTATGGCCATGTGGTCTGAGTGGTAGAGGTCCAGAATGCGTGCAAAGTTACTGGGATTGCCCACATCCATGGCGTTGGCTATGGTCTGTTTGCTGGCCATGGGTTCATATATGCCGTTTTGCAGGTATTTGTAGAATACATCGTTGGCATTGTTGGCGGCAATGAACCGCTTGACAGGCAGTCCCATACGTTTACCGAAGAGTGCAGCGGTAATGTTGCCGAAGTTTCCACTTGGCACACAGATGACCATTTCGCCTGCGTTCCCGGTCTCTTTCAGTCGGGCATAGGCATTGAAGTAATAGAATGCCTGCGGGAGAAAGCGTGCCACGTTAATGGAATTGGCAGAAGTGAGTTTCATGTGGCTGTTGAGCTCATCGTCCATGAAGGCAGACTTTACCATGGCCTGGCAGTCATCGAATACACCATCCACTTCGATGGCTGTGATGTTCTGCCCGAGTGTGGTAAACTGGCATTCCTGTATTGGACTGACTTTTCCTTTGGGATAGAGCACGTAAACATGTATTCCTTGCACACCGAGAAAGCCATTGGCGACGGCAGAACCCGTGTCTCCGCTTGTGGCAACGAGTACATTCACCTGTTCTGTACCTTCCTCCCGGATGAAGTATTGTAGCAGGCGTGCCATGAATCGTGCACCGACATCCTTGAAGGCAAGGGTGGGGCCATGAAACAACTCTAATGAGTAGATGTTGTCGGAAACATGGACCACCGGACAGTCGAAGGATAATGTGTCATAAACAATTTGTCTGAGTGCTTGCGGATCTACGTCCTCACCAAAGAAGGCATTGGCCACAGCGTGCGCAATCTCCTGAAAGGAAAGGTTCCCGATGTTCTCCCAGAACGTGGCGGGAAGTGTTTTTATGGTCTGTGGCATGAACAGCCCTCTGTCTGAAGCCAGTCCTTTTACTACAGCTTCGTGTAGAGAAGCCAATGGGGCTTTACCGTTGGTACTATAATATTTCATGATTTGGTCTTTTTCTTTTTCTTGTTTGATGTCGGATGTGTGGATTCCTGTTTCTGGCTATTTGCCAATCTCCATGAACCTTTGCATGAACTCTCCCGGTTTCAGCAGTCCATGCACGCCTTGTACGCAGCTTTCTTCATCGAAGGATTCGACACTGTCGGCTGCAATGCCTTTGTGCCAGATGAGAAACGGTACGGGCTCTGCCAGATGAATACGCATTTCCACAGGAGTTGGATGGTCGGGGAGAACTGCTATGCACACGGGTTCATCCCAATGGCTGACTTCCTGGAAAATGGGCTTGACGATGCGTTTGTCCAGATTCTCAATGGTTTTGAGCTTCAGTTTCAGGTCGCCGTCGTGTCCGGCCTCGTCACTGGCTTCGATATGGAGATAGACGAAGTCGTCCCCGTCTTTCAGTGCCTGCAGGGCAGCTTGTGCCTTGTTTTCATAGTTTGTATCTGACTGGCCAGTCATTCCATCCACGATAATGCGTCTCAGGCCTGCGTATTTGCCGATACCACGAATCAGGTCAACGGCCGATATGACCGATCCTTTCCTGATTTCCGGGTACATCTGTCCAAGGGTCTCCATGTTTGGTCTGTAACCTCCGCTCCATGGCCATATACTGTTGGCTTTTTCTTTTCTGTTTCTGTTGAGCGGATGTATGGAAAGCAATTCTTGTGACTGTCTGATCAGGCTGTTGATCAGGCTGGCTGTCTGTTGTGCCGTCATTCTTCCCGGTTCTTCAGGGGCGTTTTCCTCGGGTCTTACCAGTAATGGCTCCCAGGCTTCTTCCGGATGGTCATGTGGCGGTGCGCATAAGATGTGCTTGCTGCCACCGCGTATGATGAGCAGATGTCTGTATTGGATGCCGGTGATGAATCTTACCCGTTCATTGCCCAGATGGCTGTTCAGGTAGTCTATGAGCACACGGCTCTCTTCTGTTGTCAGGTGTCCGCCATGATGATTCCTTATACATCCTTGTTCCAGGGTGATGATATTGCACCTGAGAGCCAGGTCTTCATTGTCCATGTCATAGCCAATGCTTGCGGCTTCCAGTGGTCCTCGTCCTTCATACACCTGGTCCAGGTCATAGCCCATGATTGAGGTGTTGGCCACTTCGCTTCCTGCCTGATAACCTTCCGGGATGGTTAGCAGTCTTCCTGTCTGACCCATACGGGCCAGCATGTCCATATAGGCTGGCCTTGCATATTGCAGCAGTGTCTTTCCACCCAGGCTTTCCACTTTGTGGTCGGCCATACCGTCGCCTAATATAATGATATGTTTCATGGGCGGTTAGATATTGGCAATGGACATGATATTGGCAAACACTCCGGCAGCTGTCACCCCGGCTCCGGCTCCGTATCCTTGGATCTGCATGGGATATTCCTTGTAGCGTTCGGTTGTGAGCAGTACAATGTTGTTGCTGCCTTCAAGATTGTAGAAGGGGTGGTTGCGGTCTATGGCCTTCAGTTCCACGCGTGCTTTTCCATGGTCCATTGTCGCCACGAAACGCCAGCGCATACCTTTTTCCTCGATCACCTTGCGTTCACGTTCAAATTGCCTGTCAAGTTCGGGCAGGCGTTTCCAGAACTCGTCCACACTGCCGTCGAAATAGGACTCCGGCACGAACAGGTGTTTCTCCACGTCTTCCTGCTCGATTCTGTAGCCGGCTTCGCGCGTCAGGATGACCAGCTTCCTCACCACGTCGGTTCCGCTGAGGTCTATACGTGGGTCCGGTTCGCTATAGCCTTGTTCTTTGGCTCTCCTGACGGTTTCCGAGAAAGTGACGTCAGCGGCTATTTCATTGAAGATGAAGTTCAGGGTGCCGCTCAGCACAGCTTCGATTTTCAGTATCCTGTCACCTGAATTACGCAGGTCGTTGATGGTTCCGATAATGGGCAGTCCGGCTCCCACGTTGGTTTCAAAACGGAACTTCACGCCTTTGGCCAGAGCGGTTTTCTTGAGTCGCCTGTAGTTCTCGTAACTCGATGATGCGGCAATCTTGTTGGCTGCGATGACCGATATGTTGTGTTCCAGGAATTGCTGATACAGCCCGGCTATGTCCTTGCTTGCGGTGCAGTCCACGAACACGCTGTTGAAGATGTTCATGCCGATGATGCCGTCGCGCAGTTTTATGCTGTCGCTGGGTTCAGCCTTGTCGAGCAGTTCACGGTAGTGTGCGAGGTCAATGCCGTCGCGGTCGAAGATGGCCTTTTTCGATGTGGCTATGCCTACCACGTTGAGTTTCAGCCTGCTGTCCTGCTTCAGTTCTTCATACTGGTGGCTGATCTGTTCGAGCAGCATGCTGCCCACTGTCCCCACACCGCACACGAAGAGGTTCAGTACCTTGTATTCAGACAGGAAGAATGAATCGTGTATCACGTTGAGCGACTTGCGCAGGTACTTGCCGTCAACCACAAACGATATGTTGGTCTCCGATGCACCCTGTGCGCAGGCGATCACGCTGATGCCGCTTCGTCCGAGCGTTCCGAAAAGCTTGCCTGCGATGCCGGGCGTGTGTTTCATGTTCTCGCCCACAATGGCTATAGTGGCCAGTCCGCTTTCTGCGTGCATAGGGTACATGGCACCGGTTTCAATTTCCTTGGCAAACTCCTGGTTGAGCACGGCTACGGCCGATTCTGCATCAATGTCACGCACGCCTATGCTGGTGGAGTTCTCCGATGATGCCTGTGACACCATGAACACGCTGATGCCGTTCAGGGCCAGCGCGCTGAAAATGCGCCTGTTCACTCCTATGACACCTACCATGGAGAGTCCGGTAACGGTGATGAGTGTCGTTCCCTTTATGCTGGAAATGCCCTTGATGGGCTTGCTGTCGTTGTCAATGTGGTCTTTTATGATGGTCCCTTCGCCGTCTGGGTTGAAGGTGTTCTTCACCTTAATAGGTATATGCTTCACGCAGACCGGATAGATGGTGGGCGGATAGATGACCTTTGCGCCGAAGTTGCACAGTTCCATGGCCTCTATATAGCTCAGTTCATTGATGGTATAGGCTGTCTTGATGACGCGTGGGTCTGCTGTCATGAACCCGTCAACGTCTGTCCATATTTCCAGTACATTCGCATCCAGGGCCGCGGCGATGATGGCTGCGGTGTAGTCGCTTCCCCCACGTCCCAGGTTGGTGGTCTCGTCGGTGTGCTTGTCCCGGCTGATGAATCCGGGCACCAGCGAAATCCTCGGCATGCTGCTGAATGTGTCGCGCACCAGCTTCATGGTCAGGTCGCTGTCCAGGCGATGCTTTCCGCCCTTGTATTCTGTCTTGATGAACTCGCGTGAGTCATACCATCGCGCGCCCCTGATGAGTGTGGCCACAATGAGCGAACTGAGCCGTTCGCCATAGCTGACAATCGCGTTCAGCGTCTTTTCGCTTAGGTCGTGTATGAGGAAGACACCGAAATAGATGCTGCGCAGCTGTTCCAGCAGGGCATCTACTTTATTGAACAGATCCTCTCTTTTCCTGGGTGCCGTGATGATGGTGTCTATCATCTTGTGGTGCCGGTCCACCATGCCCTCAAACTCTGTCTTCCATCGCTCGTCGCCTTTGAGGGCCAGGCGAGAGGTCTCAATCAGCTTGTCGGTTATACCTCCGAGGGCACTCACAACCACGACAACGGGCTGTTTCTTGGCCTCTCTGTCAACAATGCGGTTCAAGCTTTGCATGCTTGTCACGGAACCCACCGATGTTCCGCCGAATTTCAATACTTTCATTTCTGTTGTCTTGAACGGTTCTACATCCACCTGACAAAAGTGGCTTGCTTTGTCTTGAATATGGTCTCTGCCTGCACTCGGACTTGCAGGACTGGCCGCATGTTTCTCACAACAAAAGAGAACATGCCGGACTGCGGCCTACAGTGTCTTCACATGGGCAGAGAACAACGAAACGTACCACACCACGGCCGGTATAGCCCGTTAACGCCTTGCAAAGGTAGTGAAAACCGTAGATATAATGCAAGAATGTGCGTTTTTTTTGCCATGTCCCGACATGTTTGGCCTTCCATGTGCGGCATTCCGGTAGTTTTCAAAGTTCTCTGGTAATCAGTGTCTTAGAATTTTCTTATAAATACATTTTGATGAATCAATACCCATTATAATTGTCCCAACGCCAGCGTACATACTCAAGATTAATGAAAGGTGGAATCACAATCTTAGGAGGAATCATCATTCCATAATCGTAGCGGGCACGGTTGGACAGGGCGATTTCTCCCAGTGGTGATATTCTTAAATGTCCGGTATCAAAAAGGATATGGATGTCTGTGCGCATAGCGAATCCGTTGGCAATAGTGTCTTCTCCGTTGTATTTATGAGGTTTGATGTGAGCAGCTTCCAAAACTTCTGGCATGGTAGCGTTTGTAACAATGCATCTTTCGCAGGCTTTTAATACTTGTTTGCGGAAATGGGTTTGGTTAGGGCGTCCTTTTGATCTTTTTCTCTCGACTTCCGAGGTGATATCAGAGTCTTGGTCTATTTCGTTAACATTGTTTTTCCCTGTTTTTAGTGCACGTTTCACCAGTTCTTTTACATCATCAACAATCAGCGGATTGATGCTATATGATTCGTTAAATCGATTCTTACCTTCTTTGATTACGGAAAGGAATCCGTAATTCTTCATGAACAGGAAGAACTCTCTGGCAATTCTGGAATCGTTAGCTTCAGGCGTGCAATTCGGCCATGATTTTATCGGAAGAACTCCTTCACGATATTTGCTGATGTAGTATGTGTAGTCATTAATCGTAGCGTTCTGTCCGGATAAAGGGATAATTATCCTTGTAAGTTCATCAACCGTCAGAGATCCTGGATTGCCATTGTCGGAAAGTGCAAGCATAAGTTCGAGGATAAGCAGCAGCGGCCTTATGGAAATGCCATGATTATTCCATAATTCCACTTCCTGTTTGCTTTGAATTACTGGATTAGGCAGTTGAAGATGGGTAATTGTGTATGCTGCAAATTCTGTTTGGGAGATTTCACGGTCAGCCACTTTTCGTCCGAGGTTCGTCAGGCTTATGATACCGGAATGGTTTGTCTGCGGTATTAGTCCTAGCGCTTTCCAGTATTGACCAGAATTCCGTATGATGTTTCTCTCTCCGCCCCGGCCGGCCAAATTGATTCCAATACTGTCTTTTATGTCGTTGGAAAGACCTTGTAGCTCATTTGTAAATTCAGGAGAGCTGAATTTATATCCTTGGCCGAGTATTTCCAGCTTCCTCATTCTGAAGAGCACTCCAAGTAATACTACAGGGTCGTTGATGCTTTCTGTACACTGCAGACTTGCCCATTTCCATTTGTAGCTGTTGAAGGGCAATGAAGGAATATAGTCAATACTATGTTTCATTCTTGATAGGTATTGAATTGTTTTGCTATGGCATAGGCTAGCAATGGCGGAACGGCATTGCCAATTTGTCGATATACGGAAGAAAGAGGCCCACAGAACTTGTAGTCAAGTGGAAAGCTCTGGACTGTGGCCAGCTCTCTACCGGACATGCGTCTAAGACCGTTAGGATGTGGCAGTATGACGACACCACCCTTGTCGTCCCCTCGGGCTGTTACCGTTGGTGCGGGTCGGTCTGGGTTCAGCGGGCGATGTCCGATATATCCATTGAATCCTAACTTGTATTTGGAGTATGTGTGATTGAAGAGCTTGTCGGTCTCTTCAGGGGATGGGATGTTTTCCAACGCCTCTCCAACGCTCACCCATCTGGCGCATGTCATTGAGCCTTTTTCGCAATTGGTCGGATTCGGGTATTCATAAGTAAAACTGATATCGTTTCTTATTCCGACTATTATGACTCGGTGTCTGCATTGGGGTACACCATAGTCTGCTGCGTTGAGAAGTTTATGAGAAACCTTGTAGCCAAGGTCTGAAAAATCTTTTATAATGCTTTTCATCACTTCTCCTTTTCCGAGACTCAGGATGCCTTTCACGTTTTCTGCAAGGAAGAACTTCGGCTTTTTAGCTGCTATTACCCTGATTAATTGCAGATAGAGCCTGTTCCTTTTGTCTTCTGTGTGCCGTTTTGTGTTTGCGACAGAAAAACCTTGACATGGGAATCCTCCAATTACGATGTCACAGTCCGGAATCACCTCGGTTGAGATATCTGCTATATCTCCCCAGATTATGTGTTTGCCGATATTTTCCTTATAGGTTTCAACTGCATCTTTGTATATGTCGTTGGCCCATACGATGTGGTGGCCGGCCATTGTAAACCCGAGGTCAAGTCCTCCGGCACCGCTGAAAAGTGAAACTACATTCATAGTCTGATTTTGTTTAGTTCGCACCCCAACAGGTATGCAAAATGAACGGGCACGGCATTGCCTATTTGTCTATAACATGAATTCATTGAACCTATAAATACGAAATCTTCGGGAAACGTCTGTATGGAAGCGCTTTCCCTGATGGTGAGTCTTCTTTCTCCGTTATAATGGGGTATGGCAACAACACCGCCGCCACCATTACCTCTTGCCAATATGGTTGGCGACGGCTTTGAAGGGTCGGTTTTCCGATGTCCTGTGAAATTCCTGACGACAACCTTGTATGAAGAGCATACGTGATTGGGTATGGAGTGGTCTGCATTAGGTTCAGGAAAATGTGATATCGCGTCATGGACAGAAATCCATTTGGGCAGTTTCTTGCCGTCTTTTGAATTGGTCTTTTCCGGTATGTGGATGAGCATTTTTTCGCCCAGGTCTTTCCGCTGCCCTAAGAATATGACGCGTTGTCGTGTTTGGGGCACACCGTAATCTGCCATGTTGACGAGATTCACTGAAACCATGTATCCGGCAGTTGAGAAGTCTTCTATGATCTGTTTGAGCACAATACCTTTTCCCAGACTAAGGATGCCTTTTACATTTTCGGCAATGAAGAACTTTGGCTGTTTTTTCATGATGGCTTCATAAAAGGATTTGTATAGCAGATTCCGTTCGTCATCAATTTTCCTTTTCATGTTCGCCATTGAAAAGCCTTGGCAGGGGAAGCCTCCTATAATGATGTCGCTTTCAGGCAGGTTGCCCAGATCAATATCGTTTATGTCTCCTTGGTGAATGTGATGGCCTATGTTGTATGTGTATGTGGATACGGCGTCTTTGTCTATGTCATTGGCCCAAAGCACTTCATGACCAGCCTGGATCAGTCCGAGATCCAGACCACCGGAACCACTGAAAAGCGAAACAATTCTCATATTGTTTTTCTGTTCTTCCTGTATAAAAGTTTTGGTCAGGGAATAGGGGCAGGTTCCAATGTCTTTTCATTCTGTCAGAGGGATTAATGGACAGTCTTCTGATAGTATAACCTTCGTGCTCCTTTATATGCCTGTTTTGTTTGCAAAAATACGAAGAATTCCGACAATGGCCAACGCTTTCAGGGTATATTTCTTGAGTCCATTTGAAAAATTTGCTCGATTTCAGATTAAATGAATCCATAGGAACGGGATTTGGCTTGTCTGTTTGTGAACGTAATATAAAGTTAACGTACAGCGAAATGTTGTACATTTGTTAGCTACTGATCACATGTTTAAGCTTTAATTTGATCGTGCTCAGATTTTTCAAATGGACTTTTTCTTCCTGTTTTGGAATGATTGTTTTTGAGTCCATTCTGATAAGAATCAGGCTTAAGTCCATTTTAAAAAAGAGGCAGAGGGTAGGCCATCCAAGGGTTCACCCTAACCCTCCCGGAGGAATAGGAAACAATAGATTGAGGGGATTCTTGAGACAGGAAATCTACTTGTTCAGTTTTGCAAAGTGTCAGAAATTTAACGTTTTTGCTTACACTTTGATTTTTAGGAGTCTTGAAAAACAAGCGGTTTTGAGCCGATTCCTGTGTTAATAAGTGTAAAATGTCGGTTTTTTGCACAAAACGGAAAAATCAGTTAAGTGTTAGGGGGGAAACACTTAACTGTTTTCAGAAAATTAGTTAACTATTTTCGATCCGGCACTTAAGTGTTTTTGGGGTAAAACTTAACTGTTTCGGGGCAAAAACTCAGGTTTTTTGGCCTCAAAACCGCGATTTTCCGGCCAAAAGTGCGGAAAAAGGGGGCTAAAAACTGCACAAACCGCGCGTTTTGTGCATGAATTTAACGGATTTTAGGTTAAAATCGGGCGGTTTTTGTTAACACTTTCCGGCTGTAAAAACTTATACCATTGATTATCAATGTTTTACAGAAAATGCCTCTGGGACTCGAAATTTCCTCTGGCGTGCAAAAATCTGCTTTCGCCGGATTCTTCGGAATTGGCCTGAAAATCAAAGTGTAAGCAAAAGTGTTAAATTTCTGACACATTGATTTTCGACCATCATTGTTTTCTCGCCTCAGAAATGCACTCAAGTTACGGTTCCCTCCCCAGGGAGGGTTAGGGTGGGCTTTCGTCTGTGCCGTAGGGTGGGGTAGCATTAATTTTCGCGCGAAAACCCTGAAATGTCCAATCTTTTTTGTAACTTTGTCGCCCCTTATGTGGTTGTACGCGCAGGTGCAGGTGTGTCCAATGGCGCGGAAAGCATGGGAAAGGAAGCATTTTGAAGATCACAAAAAACTGGAATTATGAGCAGAAAGCCAAATACATCCATTCAGATGATAGCCGACTATGACGGCGACATTGCCACGCTCTTCAATGTGGAGGTTGAGGGCGAGGTGCATATCCTTACTACGCGCAACATGGTGCTCTTCCCCGGTGTCATATCGCCGATACTGGTGGGGCGGAGAGCCAGCATTGCGCTGGTTGACAAGCTGCGCAGCCAGCCCGAGACCACCATGGCCGTGTTCTGCCAGAAGGATGCGGAGGTGGAGAAGCCCGATTATGAAGACCTCTACGAGTATGGCGTCTATGCGCGTCTGCTGCGCGTCATCGAGATGCCCGGGCAGGGCAACAATGTCACGGCCATCGTGCAGGGACTGGGGCGGTGCAGGCTGAAGGGCATCACCCAGAAGACGCCTTATTACATGGGGCAGACCGAACTGTCGCCCGAGCTTTTCCCCAAGCCCAAGGACCAGGTGTTCAACACGGCTGTGGAGGACCTCAAGAACATGACGGTGAACTACATCAAGCAGAACGACGACATTCCCGACGAGTCGCAGTTTGCACTCAACAACATACACAACGAGGTCATCAGCGTGAACTTCATCTGCACGAACCTCCCGTTCTCCATCACCGACAAGATGGACATGCTCAGCAAGAACAGTATGGTTTCGCGCGTGCTCGTGGCGCTTAAGGTGCTCAACAAGGAGCAGCAGCTGCTTGAACTGAAGCAGAACATCAGGACAAAGACGCGTGAGGACATAGACGAGCAGCAGAGGGAGTATTTCCTGCAGCAGCAGATAAAGAACATCAAGGAGGAACTGGGCAACGGAGACGGGTCGCCCGAACGCCACGAACTCGAGGAGAAGGCGGCCGGGAAGAAGTGGCCGGAGGATATTGCCGCCGTGTTCTACAAGGAACTGGACAAGCTCGAGCTGCTCAATCCGCAGGGGCCGGAATACAGTGTGCAGCTCAACTACCTGCAGACCATGGTGAACCTGCCGTGGGGAGAATATACCAAGGACAACCTTGACCTGAACCGCGCGCAGAAAGTGCTCGACCACGACCACTACGGCATGGAGAAGGTGAAGGAACGCATCCTGGAATACATGGCCGTGCTGAAACTGCGTGGCGACCTGAAGTCGCCCATCATCTGCCTTTACGGCCCTCCCGGAGTGGGAAAGACCAGTCTGGGGAAAAGCATTGCCGCCGCCATGAAGCGCAAGTACGTGCGCATGTCGCTCGGTGGACTGCACGATGAGTCGGAAATCCGCGGGCACCGGCGCACCTATGTTGGCGCCATGCCGGGACGTATAGTGAAGAACATACAGAAGGCCGGTTCATCGAACCCCGTGTTCATACTTGATGAAATCGACAAGGTGACGCAGAACACCATCAACGGCGACCCGGCATCGGCCTTGCTTGAAGTGCTTGACCCCGAACAGAACAACGCCTTCCACGACAACTACCTCGATGTGGACTACGACCTGTCCAAGGTGCTCTTCATAGCCACGGCCAACGACCTGAACACCATTCCGCGGCCACTGCTCGACAGAATGGAGGTCATAGAGGTGAGCGGATACATCACGGAGGAGAAGATCGAGATTGCCAAGCGCCATCTCGTGCCGAGGGAGAAAGAGAATACCGGACTGGCTGAGGCTGGACAGAAGATACAGTTCAACAAAGCCGCCATCGAGCAGGTCATCGAGCAATATACACGTGAGAGCGGCGTGCGCCAGCTGGAGAAGCAGGTGAACAAGGCCTTGCGCAAGCTGGCTTTCATGAAGGCGCGCGACGGTGTGCTGCCTTTCGAGAAAATCACGCCGGCACAGCTGCCGGACCTGCTCGGCAAGCCGCCGTTCTACCGCGACATCTACCAGGGCAACGATTATGCCGGAGTGGTGACAGGGCTTGCCTGGACCAGCGTGGGCGGGGAAATCCTGTTCATAGAGACATCGCTCAGCAAGGGCAAGGCAGCCAAGCTCACGCTGACGGGAAACCTCGGCGACGTGATGAAGGAGTCGGCCGTCATCGCACTGGAATACGTGAAGGCCCATGTCGATACGCTCGGCATAGACTACCGCATATTCGACCAGTGGAACATCCACATTCATGTGCCCGAGGGCGCAACGCCCAAGGACGGCCCGTCGGCAGGAATCACCATAGCCACTTCCATCGCCTCGGCACTCACCCAGCGCAAGGTGCGCAGGAATACAGCCATGACGGGCGAGATAACACTGCGCGGAAAGGTGCTTCCCGTGGGCGGTATCAAGGAGAAGATCCTGGCAGCCAAGCGTGCTGGCATAACGGACATCGTGATGTGCAGGGACAACAGGAAGGACATAGAGGAAATTCCGGCCATCTACCTGAAGGGTGTGGAATTCCATTATGTGGAGAACGTGCAGGACGTGTGGGACTTCGCGCTCACCGACGAGCGTGTGGACCATCCCGTGAGCTTCAGCATAGAAGAGGAAAAACCACAGCAGGGAAGCTGTAATATATAATTAGGTACGCAAGACGGATGCGGACATCAATCCCGACGGAACAATGACTTTTGAACTCCAGCATACTGACAACGCCTCTGATGCGCGGACAGGCATCATCACCACTGACCACGGGCAGATAAAGACTCCCATTTTCATGCCGGTGGGCACCTGCGGATCGGTCAAGGGCGTGCACTTCTCCGAGCTGAGGCAGCAGGTGAACGCACAGATCATACTCGGAAACACCTACCATCTCTATCTGCGTCCTGGACTTGAAACACTGCGCCAGGCCGGTGGGCTGCACAGGTTCAACACATGGGAACGCCCCATTCTCACCGACTCAGGCGGATTCCAGGTCTTCTCGCTCACCGGTATCAGGAAACTGCGTGAGGAAGGATGCGAGTTCAGGTCACACATAGACGGGTCGAAGCATGTATTCACTCCGGAGAACGTGATGGATACGGAACGCATCATCGGAGCGGATATCATGATGGCCTTTGACGAATGCCCTCCCGGACAGAGCGACTACCAGTATGCCAGGAAAAGCCTGCAGCTGACACAACGCTGGCTGGACCGTTGCATCAAACGCTTTAATGAGACAGAGCCCCTCTATGGCCACAGCCAGAGCCTGTTCCCGATTGTACAGGGCTGCACTTACAAGGATCTGAGAAGGGAAGCGGCCAAGTACGTAGCGGACAAAGGGGCAGACGGCAATGCCATCGGTGGGCTGGCCGTGGGTGAGCCCACCGAGGTGATGTACGAGATGATAGAAGTGGTCAATGAGATTCTTCCCAAGGACAGGCCTCGCTACCTGATGGGAGTGGGCACACCGCAGAATATACTTGAGGCTATCGAGAGAGGGGTTGACATGTTCGATTGCGTGATGCCTACACGCAACGGCCGCAACGCCATGCTCTTTACCTATGAAGGAACAATGAACATGCGCAACAAGAAGTGGGAACGCGATTTCAGCCCCATCGATGCAGAAGGGTGTGAAGTGGACAGGATTCACTCCAAGGCCTATCTGCACCACCTGTTCAAGGCCCAGGAACTGCTTGCCATGCAGATAGCCAGCATACACAATCTGGCGTTCTACCTCAGGCTGGTGGGCGATGCCAGAAAGCATATAGAGCAGGGCGATTTCGTGCAGTGGAAGGCTGGAGTGACAGAACGTCTTGGACAAAGGATTTAGGAAATGGACATGAAGCATATCAGACGGTGGTACCCGTTGCTGAAGGGAGCAAGAGCGACTGGCAGGAAACTGAAGCCGGCAGGAAGAGCATTGCGCAGAATTCTGCACGGTCTGTCTTTCCTGGCGGTTCTCAATCCTAACCGGTATATTAAGATTCTCGACTGGTACATCATACGCAAGTTCATCGGCTCTTATTTCTTTGCCATTGCGCTCATCATATCCATTTCCATCGTCTTCGACATCAACGAGAACCTGGCGAAGTTCACCCAGTATCATGCACCTCTCAAGGCCATCGCATTTGACTATTACGCGAACTTTGTCCCTTATTTTGCCAATCTTTTCAGCCCGCTGTTTGTCTTCATTGCAGTCATCTTCTTTACGTCCAAGCTGGCCGGGAACTCGGAGATCATCTCCATGCTTGCCGCCGGTGTGTCCTTCAAGCGGCTGATGCGTCCCTATATGATCTCTTGTGTGCTCATCTCAGGTCTTTCGTTCTATCTGAGTGCATACGTCATTCCGCACGGGACGGTCATCAGGCAGAACTTCGAGACCATGTACAAGAACAAGAAGAAGAACACGTCTGCAGAGAATGTCATGCTGCAGGTAGGCAATGGCGTGATAGCCTATATCAGGCATTATGACAACCGGACAAAGCGGGGATATGAGTTCTCGCTGGACAAGTTCGAGAACAAGAAACTCGTCAGCCACATGACCGCATCGGAAATCCAGTATGACACCATTTCCGACTCAAAGTACCACTGGACAGCCTCCAACTGGAAGATACGCGATATGAAGGGCTTGCGTGAGCACATTACCAGTGGTTCGAGGCTGGACACACTCATACAGATGGAACCTACGGACCTGGTATATTCCAAGGGACAGCAGGAGACATTCACCAGTCCTGAACTCAAGGACTATATATCCAAGCAGATCAACCGGGGAAGCGGCAATGTTGTGCAGTATCAGGTGGAGTACCACAAACGCATAGCTTCATCCTTCGCCTCGTTTATCCTGACTACCATCGGGCTATCCCTGTCGTCCCGGAAACGTAAAGGAGGCATGGGGCGGTATCTTGGTATCGGGCTGGCCTTGAGTTTCGGCTATATCATGTTGCAGACGGTTTCTTCCACGTTTGCCATCAATGCCAATACGCCACCTATGCTGGCGGCTTGGATTCCGAACATTATTTTCGCTGTAGTGGCTTATTTCTGCTACAGGCATGCACCTAATTAATTGTTAAGATGTATTTCGACGAATTAGATTTGAATGACAACGTGCTCGATGCGCTCTATGATATGCATTTCGACACGTGCACACCGGTACAGGAACAATGTATTCCGGAAATACTCAAAGGCCGTGATATCCTTGGCGTAGCACAGACAGGAACGGGAAAGACAGCGGCCTATCTTCTCCCCATCATCAGCAAGCTCTACGATGGCGGCTATCCGAAGGATGCCATCAACTGTGTCATCATGAGTCCTACCCGTGAACTGGCGCAGCAGATAGACCAGGCCATGCAGGGATTCGGTTACTATCTCGACGGCGTGAGCAGTGTGGCCGTCTATGGCGGCAATGACGGCAACCGGTATGACCAGGAACTGAAGAGCCTCACCTTGGGTGCCGATGTGGTCATTGCTACTCCCGGAAGGCTCATCAGCCATATATCCATGGGTAATGCCGACTTCAGCCATGTGTCTTTCTTTGTGCTTGACGAGGCCGACCGCATGCTCGATATGGGTTTCTCCGAGGACATCATGCGCATTGCCAAGGAACTGCCAGACAACTGCCAGACCATCATGTTCTCCGCTACCATGCCCGATAAAATCGAGAGTCTGGCCAAGTCGCTGCTCAAGAATCCGGTGGTGGTGAAACTGGCGGTCAGCAAACCGGCAGAGAAAATCAGGCAGAGCGCATACGTGTGCTATGAAACCCAGAAGATGGGCATCATCAAGGAAATCTTCAGGCAGGGCGACCTGAAACGTGTCATCATCTTCTCCGGAAAGAAGCAGAAGGTGAAGATGATCAACCGCGCATTGACTGGCATGCACATCAACAGTGGAGAGATGCACTCCGACCTTGACCAGGCGCAGCGCGATGAAATGATGTACCGTTTCAAGAGCGGGCAGATTGACGTCCTCGTGGCAACGGATATCCTTGCACGAGGCATCGATATCGATGATATTGCCATGGTCATCAACTTCGATGTCCCGCACGATGCAGAGGATTATGTCCACCGTATCGGGCGTACAGCCCGCGCCGACCGTGACGGTGTGGCCATAACGCTTGTCTCGGACACTGAAATCGTCCTTTTCAAGCAGATCGAGAAGCTGCTTGAAAAGACGGTGGAGAAGAATCCGCTACCCGAGGGCATGGATGAGGCTCCCGACTATTCGGCCAGGCAGGGCAGGAACACATCGGCAAAATCACGGAGGCGCAAGGACCGTGATGCCACAGCCCACAAGCGCAAGCCCAACCGCAAGGCAGAACAGCCGAGACAGCCCAAACAAGAGAAGGGCGAGACGAAGCCGAAAGCGGAAAAGAACATCGCTGAAGACAGACGGGGGGCGGATAACCGCAGCAAGGAGCGTGGTGACAGTGAAAGGCAGAAAAGAAACCGCCAGTCACAGAACAAGCAGACACAGCCACAGCCACAGAACAAACAGCCACAGCCACAGAACAAACAGACGCAGTCT
>JBJEHA010000094.1:0-5167 GCA_051875605.1 Prevotella sp.
GACTGCCACTATACGACCATCTTGGATTTCATTGATTCAGCTTCCGGAAGTGACAGGTCTCTCCGTACAGACAACATGGTCGTCTATACAGAGAGAGAGACAAGTCGTATCTGAAGGTAGAATCAATATATAATATAATTAATAATAATGTGGCAGAGACAAGCAGGGTGGAGGTGCCTATGCGAATAGCCTTCCCCTGAAAAACACCGCAGATTGTTTGATTTTGCAGAAAATAAAGTATAACTTTGCATTAAGGAGACAAAGGATGCATTCTTTTGGACAAGAATACAAGGCAATTCGAATATGTCATTGTGGCCTGAATGGAAAGGCTGCGTTTTTTAGTTTACACATGAAATTCAGGAATTACAGGAATCTGCCATGGTTAGTGGCTGCCATTGCAGCGGTGACGGTTCTGCCGTTCATCGGGTTGAGTGAATTCTATTCCAAGGGTGAGCCGCGTGAGGCCATTGTGGCGGTGTCGATGTTGCAGGACGGTAACTGGATCCTGCCGGAGAACAACGGTGGAGACATTCCCTACAAGCCTCCTTTCTTGCATTGGTGCATCGCGTTGCTCTCGCTGCTGCAGGGACATGTGAGCGAGTTCATGTCGCGCCTGCCTTCGGCTTTGTCGCTGGTGGCACTGGTGAGCTGCACTTGTGTGTTTTTCTTCCGCCGTGGCAACTGGCGCGAGGCTTTGCTTACGTCTCTGCTCACGCTGACCGCCTTCGAGGTACACCGGGCTGGCATGAACTGCCGTGTGGACATGATGCTCACGGCGTTCATGGTGGGCGGATTTTATGCTTTCTACGGATGGTACACCCGCCAGTGCAGGGGCATACCTTGGCTTGCGGTGCTTTGCATGAGTGGCGCCATGCTCACGAAGGGGCCTGTTGGTGTGGTGCTTCCCTGTCTGGTCATCGGCATCTTCATGCTGATGAACGGCCATCGCTTCTGGCCATCCTTTTTCCGGCTGGCCGGTTTCGGGCTGATGGCTTGTCTGCTGCCGTTGCTGTGGTATGTG
This sequence comes from Prevotella sp., assembly GCA_051875605.1. Classification (GTDB taxonomy): domain Bacteria; phylum Bacteroidota; class Bacteroidia; order Bacteroidales; family Bacteroidaceae; genus Prevotella. The sequence continues at coordinate 1,022 of JBJEHA010000094.1, forward strand.
GCGGCCTACAGGATGGGTGGCGATGCTTTCCTCGACCTCGTGATGGAGGAGAATTTCGGTCGCATGACAGGCACCATGAGCTATGATTCGCATGTGCATCCGTTCACCTATAATTTCATGACGGTCATTGCCGGGTGGGTGCCGTGGACGCTGCTTGTTGTGATTTATCCCTTCAGCCTGCGCTATTCCCGTCCACGCCTGGATGTGAGCGGACTGTGGGAGGGTGTGCGCAGGGCGGTAGCCCGTCCGGTGGGGACATTGCGCGACGGCTACCGGAAGATGGTGGAGAAGGCCACTGCAGCCGACAGCCTGCGGCTCTACACGTGGACAGCCCTTGTCGTGGTCTTTGTGTTCTATTGTCTGCCAGCCAGCAAGCGTAGTGTGTATCTGCTGCCCTGCTATCCGTTCATGGCTGCGCTGATGGCCCGGTGGATGCTGCGTCGTTCTGCACACAGACCCATGCCTTTCAGGGTTTTCGTAACGGTCATGGCTGTCCTGGCGGTGGCCTTGCCTTTGGCCTTTGTGGTGCTCAGGTCCGGTATGGTTCCCGATGGGCTTTTCTCCGGTCGCCATGGCGCCGACAATCTGCGCATGGTGCATGCGTTTGCCGGAATGCCGCTCACGGTTTTCAGTGTGGCCTGGCTGGTTGTCCTGTCTGTTGCCGGTGTGCTGGCCTTGTGTAACCGCTTCAGGCGGCATGCACAGACTCCCATGCGGCTCTGCCTGCTGGCTACGGTGCTGGTGATGGGCATCTATGTCTGTGTGGATGGGATATTCCAGCCCACGGTGCTCAACCTCAAGTCCGACCGCCAATTGGCTGAGACCCTGCAGCGGAACTATCCCGGTGAGCCTATCTACGGCTATATTTCCCTGCCGATGCTCCATTTCTTCTGTACCAACTTCTATATGGACGATGCCATGGGCGATTTTGCGCGGTCGGACCATGAGAGCGGTCTTGTGCTGGTGGGCGCAAAGGATGTGCCCAGATTGCGTGAGGCGTATGCGGGATATGACTTCAGCCAGGTGTGGAAGTCGGACCGCAGGATGACGGAAGTGAAGGATACGCTGCTGCTCTTCCGCTTCAGGAAGACCGTTGCCGGGAATAAGGCAAGGGTGGTTCCGGATTAGGACGGCAGCCCGTTTGTCCGGCTGTCCGGAAAAAAAGTGTCGGGATGCCGTGAGCGATGGCTTTATGCTGCCAACGTTCACGGCATCCCGACACTTTGTGTGCCCTATGGCCGATGTCAGGCCTCAGAGAATGCTGCCGCCTCTGCAGCCGCAATGATTTCCTCTCTGCTCTTCTCCCGGGTCGAGATGTCGCTGAGGTCGAATTCGTCCGCCTCTTCTCTGTCGTCGTCCTGTGTGCAGTCCTTGCGGTTGTTTTCCCTCTTGGCGTACATGGGCGACTTGCTCCGCTGCCTGTTGGGGGAAAGCTCTTTCCTGGCAGTCTGCTGTCCGGTTTCCTCTGTCTGTGATACAACGATGAAGTCTTCCTTCGGCGTTGTATCAGGTACAGCTTCAACGGGTTCTTCCTCCATCTTTGTCCGGTTGGTCTTGGCTGCGAACACCTCGTCTATGAACTGCGGTTTCTTGCGCAGACGTTCCAGTGTGAGCTTGGATGCGAGCTGCTGGCTTTCCTTCTTGCTGTAGCCGGTGCCCTGGCATCCTTCCACTCCTTCGAGATCCACACAATAGGTGAAAATGGGATTCCCGTTCTTGTCTTTCTCCATTCCTTTGAGGCGGAAGGCTATGCTCACCTTGTTCTTCTGTGTCCACTCGATGAGTTTGCTCTTGAAGTTCACTTCCTTGTAGGCCACCTTGTCTATGTTGATCATCTGGGTCAAGATGCGTTTCTGCATGAATTTCATGCACGCGTCATATCCCTTGTCCAGGTAGATGGCTCCCACAAGGGCTTCGAAAGCATTTCCTCCCATGTAGCTGTTGTGCGAGGAGCCTCGCCCATTGGAAAGGATGAGCCTGTTGAGCCCCATTTCCTCGGCCAGTTTGTTCAGGGTCTCGCGTTGCACGAGCTTGCTCCTTGTGTTGGTGAGGAATCCTTCGCGCTTTCCGGGGAAATGCCTGTACACGATGTCACCTACTGCCGCGTCAAGAATGGCGTCGCCGAGGAACTCGAGCCGCTCATTGTTGACCGGCTTGCCTTTTTCGTTGCGCCTGAACATGCTTTTGTGCATGAGCGCGAGCTTGTAGTGCTTGATGTCGTGGGGATAGAATCCTATGATCTGGTATAAAGACAAATAAAGCTCCTTATCCTTTCGGAAGGGGAGCTTTATTCTGTCGATAAGACTATTCAGCATATTTCTTGAATACTACGCATGCGTTGTGTCCTCCGAAACCGAATGTGTTGCTCAGTGCAGCACGTACCTCGCGTTTCTGGGCCTTGTTGAAGGTGAAGTTGAGGTTGTAGTCGATTTCCTCGTCCACATCGTTCTCGTCGTGGTTGATGGTGGGTGGTACGATGTCGTTCTTCACGGCGAGTACTGATACCATGGCCTCGACGGCTCCGGCAGCTCCGAGCAGGTGTCCTGTCATGGACTTGGTGGAGCTGATGTTGAGCTTGTATGCGGCATCGCCGAACACTTCCTTGATGGCTTTGGCCTCGGAGATGTCACCCACGTGTGTGGAGGTGCCGTGCACGTTGATGTAGTCTATCTCATCGGGACGCAGTCCTGCATCCTCAAGTGCGGCCTGCATCACGAGCTTTGCACCCAGTCCTTCGGGATGGGAGGCTGTGATGTGGTGTGCATCAGCACTCATGCCCTCGCCCACCATTTCGGCATAGATTTTCGCGCCACGTGCCTTTGCGTGCTCCAGTTCCTCGAGCACGAGGCATCCGGCTCCCTCACCCATGATGAATCCGTCGCGGCTTGCGCTGAAGGGGCGTGATGCGTGCTCGGGGTCGTCATTGCGTGTAGAGAGTGCGTGCATGGCGTTGAATCCGCCCACACCACAGGCGCAGATGGCGGCTTCGGCACCTCCTCCGAGAATGATGTCGGCCTTGCCCAGACGTATGAGGTTGAAGGCATCGGCCAGTGCATTGGTAGATGAGGCGCAGGCCGATGTGGTGGTATAGTTGGGTCCGTGGAAGCCAAACATGATGGAAATCTGACCGCTGGCAATGTCGGCAATCATCTTGGGGATGAAGAAGGGGTTGAACTTGGGGCCTTCTTCCTTTACTTTTCCGTAATAGAGTACTTCGTCCTCGAAGGTCCTGATTCCGCCGATGCCTACACCGTAAACCACACCTACGCGGTTCTTGTCCACTGTCTCCAGGTCCATGCCGCTGTCCTTTACGGCCTGCATGGCCGATATGATGGCCAACTGTGCATAGCGGTCCATCTTGCGCGCTTCCTTGCGGTCAATGTATTCGTTGACGTTCAGGTTCTTCACCTCACAGGCGAAATGAGTCTTGAACGTGGAGCAATCAAATTGGGTGATGGGTGCTGCGCCACTGACGCCAGCCACGAGGTTCTTCCATGTTTCCTCCGGGGTATTGCCCACGGGCGTAACGGCACCAAGACCAGTCACAACTACTCTTTTCAATTCCATTTGTATAATAAAAAAATGATTAGGGATTAGGGATCAGTGACCAGACTGTTGTCACGGCGCTGTGCCGGGTCTGACCATTAACCGCTAATCCCCAATCAGTGTGTGTGATAAACTGTAAGAACTTATGCTTAGGCGTTGTTCTCAATGAAAGCGATAGCGTCGCCTACGGTTGTTATCTTCTCAGCCTCGTTGTCGGGTATGGAGATGCTGAATTCCTTTTCGAATTCCATAATCAGCTCTACTGTGTCCAGAGAGTCTGCACCGAGATCGTTGGTGAAGCTTGCTTCAGGCTGTACATCAGCCTCGTCAACACCTAACTTGTCAACAATAATGGCTTTTACTTTTGCTTCAATTTCTGACATAATTGTAACGTTTAAAATGTTTATAAAATGTTTTCTGATTTCAAAATCGGCTACAAAGGAACACATTTTTATCCAAATGCGCAAATATTTCTTACAAAAAAGAGGCAATTATTGCACAAACACCCCCTAAGTGTGCAAAAACAAGGCTGTTTTTCACTAACTTAACGTGAGTTCGACGAATTATAAGTGCTTGAAAATTTGGTGATTAGCGAAAATT
>JBJEHA010000095.1:0-28345 GCA_051875605.1 Prevotella sp.
CTCGCTGTGCCTCTTGTCCAGAGGTGTGCTAAATGTTTCCTTGATGATTTTCTCGTTTGCCTGTGCCATTCTCTCGTCATCGAGTTCTTTGATGTATATCAGAGTGGTACGTTGTGAAGTGTGGCCCAGGGCTTGTGAGATGATGGACATGTCCACATTTCGCTTGTGCGCCATGCTAGCCCATGTGTGACGTGCGACATAAGAGGTGAGGCGTGATTTCACGCCTATCATGTCGCCGAGCTTACGGAGTGCCAGGTTATATTTGCCCAGGGCACTGTTGTACTGCCGTTGCATGCTGTCAATGGAATCTTGTCGGATGAACGGGAATACGAACTCGCTCTTGTCGTCTTCATATTGGTGCATAATCTGTCGCATGCATGGCTCTATCTTCACTCTGACCATTTGGCGGGTCTTGCGGCGTTTATAGACAATGACCCCTCCCTCTATCTGTGACTTGCGCAGGAAGGCAGCATCAATGAAGGGCATGCCCATGGCGTAGAAGCAGAACAGGAAGACATCCCTGACCATGCAAAGGAAGGATCCTTCTATGAGCTGAAGCCGCCGTAGCCGCTGCATCTCGCGCTCTGTGACGGAACGTTTTGCCGTACGCTCGTTTCCCGTGAACACTTTCACAAAGGGTTCCTTGTGGCGCAGACGATGTTTCTCCACAACATGGTTGTAGAGCGAACGGAGCGACCGCATGTAGCAGGACACCGTGTTGTAGGTGACATTGTGGTTGAGCAGCCAGTGTTCGTATTGCTCGATCTTCTCCGCCGTCAGCTGTGAGACAGAGATGTCACGTGTGAGGAATTTCTCCAGCGAGAGCAGGGCGGTCTTGTAGTTGCGGCACGTACTTACGCTCTGTATGCCTTCCATGCTCCTTACGGCTTTTCTGGCATAGGACAGGAACCCCGTCTCTTTCGTGTTTTTCGACTGTTTGGGATTGCGCTTGCGCTTTGACCGGAATATGGTAAAGCGAATCTGAAAAATGAATCGGATCATAAAACTCTTTTTTAATGACTAATACATGGTTTGATAATAGTCTGGTTAGGGAATTCGGGACACAAGGGTTTCTACAAAATTAATAAAACCCGGTGGAAATGGAGTTTCAGGATGATGGCTTTTTTAGGTTTTTTACAAAAAAAAAGCACATCGGATTGCCCGATGTGCCACTTGTGGGATTCATGCAGGGATGATTTCCTGCATGTGTGCTATACTTTACTGATGATGCCCAGCTTCGTGTTGTTCACAAAGTTGACGATTGCCTGAATCTGCGGTCCGTCAGGCACTTGCTCCTGCACCTGGTGTACAGCGTCGAACACACTTGTCTGGCCGTGGAAAATGAGTCTGTAGGCATTGGCTATGTGGCTGATGATCTTCTCGTCAACACCGTAGTTGCGCAAGATGGTGGAGTTCACTCCGCCGTAGCGTACGGGGTTGTCTGTGGCAACGATAAACGGAGGAATGTCTTTGCTGAAGCGCGTTCCGCTCTGGATCATCGATGCATCGCCTACACGGCTTCCGGGGTTGGCAATGACACCGGAAGAGAAGATGATGCGGTCACCAATTTCGCAGTCACCGGCAATCTTCGTGCCATAACCGAAGACATTCATGCGTCCGATTTTCGTGTCATGGGAAATATGTACACCTTCCATCAGGAAGTTCTTGTCGCCGATGACCGTCTTCCCGTCGCTGTGGGTAGCCCTGTTCACGACGACATTCTCACGGAATATGTTCTTGTCGCCAATGACGAGCTGCGAAGCCTCGCCGCGATAGTTGAAATCCTGGGGTTCTGCTCCGAGTACAGTGTTCTGGAACACACGGTTGCCCTGTCCCATGCGCGTACCGTTAAGGATGCTCACGTAGGGATAGATGACACAGTCATCGCCAATGACTACATCGCCTTCGATGTATGCAAAGGGGTATATGGTTACATTCTTGCCTATTTGTGCATTGGGGTCAATGAATGCCTTGTCGCTGATATTGCTCATAAGTTCGGATTTTTTTGTTGATAGACTCTACTCTTAGTTCCGGCCTCCACCAAGTGCGGTGTATAGACTGACAACGGCTTGCATCTTGCTGAAGTCGTCGGAGATTTTGGTCAGTTCTGCGTTAAGGAGTGTCTGCTGGGCTGTAATGACTTCGAGATAGGTGCTGCCGGAGCTAGCCATGAGCATCTTTGTGTCTTCCACGTTCTGGCGGAGCACTTTGATGCGCTGGGCTTCAATCTTGCTCTTCTCATCGGAAGAGTTGTACTGCACGAGCGCATTGCTTACCTCGCTTCCAGCAGACAGCACCGCGTTCTGCCATTTGTTGAAAGCTTGTTCCTGCTGGGCTTTGGCCACCTTGAGTCCGGCAACAAGCTGGCCGTTCTGGAAGATGGGCTGTACCAAGCTTCCGACTGCGGAGAGCAGCCATTTGCCCGGGTTCACGATACCCATGCCGCTGCTGTTGGTGAATGCGCCTGTTCCGCTGATGGTAATGCCGGGATAGAAGCGTGAGCGGGCGGTCTCCACATCGTAAAAGCATTGTGCAAGAGACATTTCTGCGTAGTGGACATCAGGCCGGTTGTTGAGCAGCGAGAGGCTGACTCCTGTACTGAATTCAGAAGGCAGGACCTGATCATAAAGCTTTCCGCGCTTGATAGTCTGTGCCGGCTGGCCGAGCAGCAGTGAAAGCGAATTCTCGACCTCGCGTATCTGTCTTTGCAGGTCAACCTTCTGTGCCAGTACAGAATAGTAATTGGCCTCAGCACTCTGTACCGATGTCGATCTGTAGCCAATCTTTGTATCCTTCATGACCTTCATGGTTTCCCATGTGTCCTTGGTCAGCTGCTCCATGCTTTCTACAACCTCAAGCTGGCTGTCGAGCATGAGCAGTGTGTAGTACATGTTGGCAATGTTCTCGATGACAGTTGTCTTCACCACCAGCTGGTAGTCTTGGGTAGCAAGCAGTGCCATCTGTGCGCTGCGCTTGGCCGACAGCAGTTTGCCGAAAAGGTCAATGCTCCAGCTTGCCGTGACGGGCAGCGAATAGGTCTTGGTGGCTTTGTTGCCGTCCCAGGATGCTATTGTTCCCTGTGGCGAGAATGTAAAGGAAGGGACAAATGCCAGTTTTGCAACAGCGAGCTGTGCCTTGATCATTTGCACGTTCAAGGCAGCGTTGAGCAAGTCGAAATTGTTCTCCAGTCCTTGTTCGATGAGCGATTGCAGCTGTGGGTCAGTGAAGACCGCACGCCAGGGTAGGTTGCCGAAACTTGCTGTGTCCGTTACGGCAAGTGTGTCCGTATTCGACGTGATGTCACGCACCAGGCCAGTCGTGTTCACTTCCGGACGCTCGTATTTGTTGTAAAGTCCGCAGCTGCTCATGAGTACGGCGGCAGACAACATTGTGATTAATCTAAATTTCTTCATGTTCTCTTATTTCGGGTGGAAAGGACGGACGCAGTGGGGAAGTGCTCTCAGTATCTTCCCCGCTACGGCTTGTCCTGTTGTCACTTACTGATTTTTTCTTTTCCAAACGGTTGCGTATATTGCAGCAGCTCGGTGTCAATCTGTGCATTGTCGTCATGGAATTCCATTGGCTTGATCTTTTCCTGTAGCCATTGGAATACAGCAAACAGGGCCGGCACGATGAACAGCTGGCAGATTGTACCGATGAGCATACCGCCTACGGCAGCTGCACCAAGAGTCTGGTTACCGTTCTTGCCTACACCGCTGGCAAACATCAGCGGCAATAGACCAATGACCATGGCCAGTGAGGTCATGAGGATTGGGCGCAGACGGGCACCGGCACCGAGAATGGCCGAATAGCGTATGGCCATACCTGTCTGTCGGCGTTCGAGCGCGAACTGCACGATAAGGATGGCGTTCTTTGCCAACAAACCGATAAGCATGATGAGTGCAATCTGCATGTAGATGTCGTTTGAATGGCCGAAAAGATTGGTGAAGATGAATGCTCCGGCAAGTCCGAACGGTATGGAGAGAATAACGGCCAAGGGCAGGATATAGCTCTCATACTGTGCAGAAAGAATCAGATATACGAAGACCAGACAGAGTGCGAAGATGATACCGGTGGAGTTGCTTGACTCTTGTTCTGAGCGTGTCAGACCAGAATAGTCAAGTCCATAGCCGTCAGGCAGCACTTGTGCGGCAACTTCCTCAATAGCCTGGATGGCCTGTCCGGAAGAATAGCCGGTTGCTGCGGTCGCATTCACGTTGATACAGGTGAAGAGGTTGAAACGGTTCACATTAGATGGGCCATAAACACGGCGCAGTGAACAGAACTCGCTGACAGGTGCCATACCCTGCGGTGTGCGCACGTATATGTTGCTTAGTCCGTCCGGGCGCATCCGGCTCTCTATGTCGCCTTGAATCATGACGCGGTATAATTTACCGTAAGCGTTGAAGTTGGAAGCATAGAGACCACCATAATATCCTTGCAGTGTAGAAAGAACTGTCTGGGGTGTGATGCCACTCTGCTTGCACTTCGCTACATCCACATCCACCATGTATTGTGGATAGTTCGGATTGTATGAAGTCATGGCCGTACCGATTTCCGGACGTTTGTTCAGTTCTGCCAGATAGTGCTTTGTTATCTCAAAGAACTTGTTCAGGTCACCTCCGGTCTTGTCCTGCATGGAGAATGTCAGACCGTTCGTGGCACCGAAACCGTTAATCATAGGTGGCGCGAAGGCAAGAATCTGTGCATCCTTGATTTCGGCCGTCTGCTTGTATATCATGCCAAGAACAGATGTAGCGGCTTGAGGATTCACGAAGAAACGCATGATCCCGTCACCTTGCCACAAGCCGGAAAGGTTATACCAGAAGCCGGTCGGACGCTCCTCGAAGGGTTTCAGCTTGATGATGAATGTAGCCTGGTCAGAACCTTGTCCGGCAATGAAGTTATAGCCTACCAGCTGCTCACGGCTCTTGATTGCAGGGTTTGCTGCCAGCATTTTGTCAACCTGGTCAATGACTTCCTGTGTGCGGGCTTGGCTTGTACCTGGAGCCATGGATACTGTACAGAATACAACACCGGTGTCTTCATCGGGAACCAGACCAGTCTTTGTGGTGGCCATGGTGAATACCAGTATGATGATACCCAAGGCTACTGTAATGCCAGCAAGGATGCGGTGATGAATCACTTTTGCAACACCGGCTTTGTACTTGGTGAGTAACTTGTCGTACTGATAGTTGAATGCTGCATGGAATCGGTCTATGGTTGACTGTTTGTGCTCCCGGTTTTCCTCATGTGGCTTCAGGAACATGGCGCAAAGTGCCGGAGACAATGTCAGGGCGTTTACGGCTGAAATGAGAATTGAAACGGCCATGGTGATACCGAACTCTCTATAGAATGTACCACTTGTGCCACCCATGAACGATACAGGTACGAACACGGCCGACATGACAAGAGTAATGGAGATAATGGCACCGGAAATCTCATTCATGGCATCAATACTTGCCGTCATCGCGCTCTTGTAGCCTTGGTCGAGCTTGGCATGGACGGCCTCTACCACCACAATGGCATCATCGACCACAATGGCGATGGCCAGCAGCAAGGCTGAAAGGACAAGCAGATTGACTGAAAATCCGAATATCCAGAGGAAAAGGAAGGTTCCTATCAAGGCCACAGGAACGGCAATCATAGGAATCAGTGTGGAGCGGAAGTCTTGCAGGAATACATAAACTACCAGGAACACCAGCAATAGCGTCAGGACAAGAGTGAACACAACTTCTTCGATAGACGCGTAAAGGAATTCTGTCACGTCCATGTTGATTTTGTATTCCATTCCTGGGGGGAAAGACTTGGCCTGCTTTTCAAGTTCTTTCTTCACGTCGCTGGCAATCTGGTTGGCGTTTGAACCGGCAATCTGCTGTACCATACCCATCACAGAAGGCTGGTTGTTATTGCGCATGGCAACGCTATAGACAAGTCCTCCAAGTTCTATCTTGGCTACATCTTTCAAACGCAGGGTCTGTCCGTTCTGGTCGCTGGCTATGATAATGTCACCGTACTCTTCTGGAGTCTTCAGACGGCCTTTGTAGCGCATAACATATTCAAAGGCCATGTCGCTCTGCTCTCCGAACTTACCGGGTGCGGCCTCGATGTTCTGCTCAGCCAGGGCGTTGGAGACATCGGCAGGAATCAGTCCGTATTGTTTCATCTTGTCGGGTTGCAGCCAGATACGCATGGAGTAGGTCTTCATACCAGGTGACTGCACATCGCCCACACCGTTGATACGTTTCAGTGCCGGTATGACATTGATGTTGGCGTAGTTGGTGAGGAACACGTCATCATAGCGTCCGTCTTCAGATGTAAGGGAGAACATGATGACGTTTGAGGTCTGTCGTTTCTGTACGGTCACACCCACGCGTGTAACCTCAGCGGGTAGCAGTGCCTGTGCCTGGCTTACGCGGTTCTGCACGTTCACGGCAGCCATGTCCGGGTCAGACCCCTGCTTGAAATATACAGTGATAAAGCACGAACCGTCGTTGGTGGCCTGAGAAGTCATGTAGGTCATGTTCTCCACGCCGTTGATGCTTTCTTCCAGAGGGGTTACAACCGAGTTGAGCACGGTCTGTGCATCGGCACCGGTATAGGTGGTCTGTACCGATATGGTAGGCGGCGCTACATCAGGGTACTGCTCGATAGGCAGTGAAATCAGTCCGATAATACCCAGCAGGACGAAGAATATAGATATAACCGTCGATAATACCGGGCGTTTTATGAAATTTGTGAATGTCATATATTTGTCTGTTTACTCAGTTTGTATGGGAAGTCATGATGAGCCAATAGTATTATCGCATGTGGCTTTTTAATTCCTTCCTGACTCCCTATAACTTCAAACTACTTTTTCCCGCTCATTACTCCGGCAAATCCCGATGCGCTGCCTTGTTTCTCGCTAAGTTTTGTTGCATCGTCGATTTTCTTCTGGTATTGTTCCTCGGTGATGGGCTTGATTTCCATGCCGTCGGTGAGCGATGTGATGCCCTTCGACACGTAGCGGTCGCCAGGCTTCAGTCCTGAGGTCACGATGTAGTTCTTGCCGTCATCCTGTGGATTGACCGTGATTTCCGAATACTTCACCTTGTTGTCGTTGCCCACGAGATACACGAATTTCTTGTTCTGTACTTCGGATGTGGCTTCCTGCGGGATGATGACCACGTTGCTGCTGTTGCTGGGCACTACAATCTGTCCGGAACCGCCGCTGCGCAGTTCCTTGTCGGGGTTGGAGAACCGTGCGATGAGTGAAACCGAACCTGTGTTGGGGTCGATTACGCCGCTGGCCTTCACTACCTTTCCCGTCTGGCTGTAGAGTGTGCCGTCGGCCAGCTGCAGCTTGACGGGGGCAAACGACTCTATGGCACCGGCTATGCCGCCGTTGGCCTTTGTCATGGTGAGCAGGTCTTTCTCTGTGACAGAGAAATACACTTCCATTGTGCTGATGTCGCTGACGGTTGTCAGGGGCTCTGCGCTGGATGCGCTGACCAGTGCACCCACTTTGTAGGGCAGGCTGCCTACCACACCGGCTGCCGGGCTTTTCACGTAGCAGAATCCCAGGGATTCTTTTGCCGATGCCAGGCTGGCTTCGGCTTGTGCCAGGCTGGCCTGTGCCGTAGCATAGGAGTTCTGTGCCGTTTCCAGTTCATACTGTCCGATGACATGGTTGTCGAACAGCTTCTGTGAGTTCTCGTATGTCAGTTTTGAGGTGCTCAGTTGGGCCTTGCAGGTGTTGACTGCGGCCTGTGCCTGGCGTACCTGCGCCTGATAGGTCTCGTTGTCGATGACGAAGAGCAGCTGGCCGGCTGAAACGGTTTGGCCTTCATGTACACATACTTTGGTGAGGAATCCCGACACTTTCGGGCGGATCTGCACGTCCTGGATGCCCTTGATTGTTGCGGGATAAGTGGTTTGCAGCTCTGTGTTCTGGTTCTGCACGGTCCTTACGGCGTACTCATTGTCTGCGAAATTGGGCTTGCCCTGCTGGCCGCCTCCACAAGACACCATCACAGCGGCTATGGCTGCGACCAAGATAATCTTCTTTTCTTTCATACCTATTTTATAATTAACTTGTTGTGTTATATCCATGTAGCTGAGGAAGACTCGCGCATACGGTGCCTTCCTTTCGGTGTTGTCATGATTTATCCTGTCAGTCTTTTTACTTTAGTGGAAATCTATTGAAAATCCCTTGAGGAAACTCAGATGGGTATGTTGAGTTTTCGGGTGCAAATATACATACATTAATATGAAAAAAGTCCAATGCGCAGACAATTTTAACATATTCAATCTGCGGTTAGGATTTTTTAAGCCAATGCAATGCCCATGTCGCTCGCTTTCTCCACAAGAAGTTTCATGAGCGGTCCGCGCTCGTTGGGCACCCGGTTGTCGAGCACGGCGTCTTTCAGTGCTTTCTTCAGGTCGCCTACTTCCCTGCTGGGCTTGAGGTGGAACAGCTCCATGATCTCGTTGCCGTCTATGCAGGGCTGCAGCAGCCGTTTGTAGTCGCGCTCTTTCAGGTCGGCCAGTTTTGTGCGCACCATGCGGAAGTTGTCCAGGAACCTGCGTTTCCTCACCTCGTTCTTGCTGGTGATGTCGGCTTCGCAGAGGCACATCAGGTCGTCGATGTCGTCGCCGGCATCGTTGAGCAGCCGTCTCACTGCGCTGTCTGTCACCTCCTCGTCGGCAATCACGATGGGTCTCATGTGCAGGTCCACCAGTTTCTCCACGTACTTCATCTTGGCATCCAGCGGCAGCTTGAGCCGTCTGAAGAGCGGCTGCACCATTTTCGCGCCCACGTAGTTGTGGTTGTGGAAGGTCCATCCCACGGCCTGGTCCCACCGCTTGGTGCGGGTCTTGCCTATGTCGTGGAGCAGTGCCGCCCATCTCAGCCACACGTTGTCTGTCTGTCGGCTTACGTTGTCGAGCACTTCCAGTGTGTGGTAGAAGTTGTTCTTGTGGGCCTTTCCCTGTCTCTTTTCCACAATGTCGAGTGCGGCCAGTTCAGGCATGATGAGCGTGAGCAGTCCCGAGCGTTGCAGGTCCACGAATCCGCGGCTGGGTTCCGGGCTGGCCAGTATCTTGTTCAGTTCGGTGGCGATACGCTCCCCGCTGATGATTTCCATGCGGTGGGCGTTGCGCTGCAGTGCATCGAAAGTCTCGTCTTCTATGAGGAACCTGAGCTGTGTGGCGAACCTGATGCAGCGGAGCATGCGCAGGGGGTCGTCGGAGAAGGTGATGTCCGGGTCGAGCGGTGTGCGTATGATGCCGTCTTCCAGGTCGTAGAAGCCGTCGAACGGATCGACCAGTTCGCCGAACCTGTTGCCGTTGAGGCAGATGGCCATGGCGTTGATGGTGAAGTCGCGCCTGTTCTGGTCGTCCTCCAGTGTCCCGTCTTCCACGATGGGCTTGCGTGAGTCGTGGGTGTAGCTTTCCTTTCGTGCCCCGACGAATTCCACTTCAGTGTCCCTGTATTTCACCTGTGCCGTCCCGAAGTTGCGGAACACCGATATGTGGGCATGCTTCCCGAGCTTGCCCTTCAGTGCCTCGGCCACGCGTATGCCGCTTCCCACCACCACCACATCGATGTCGTTGGAGGGTCGTTCCAGGAATATGTCGCGCACGTATCCGCCCACGACATAGCATTCCATGCCCAGTTCGTCGGCGGCATTGCCTATCTGGTGAAAGATGTCGCGGTCGAGTATTGTCGCCAGTTCGGCGTCAGAGTAGTTCTTCATCGGTGGTGAGTGGTTTTGTGGTTCTGTCCTGTCAGAGCAGTCCGGGCAGCTGGAAGAGCCGTGTGCCGTTGCTGCCCTTGATGAGTATGCAGTAGCCCTGTGGCTGTTGGTCGGCTATGGCGGCCTTCACCGCTTCCACGTCGCTGAACTTGCGGTAGGGGCATTGTGTTTTCCCGAATTCCTCGCCCACGAGCCAGATGTCTTCCAGCCCGAGCTGCTGCATCAGGTCCACGGCTTTCTGGTGTTCCTCGTGCGATGCCTCGCCCAGTTCGCGCATGTCGCCGAGTATGGCCATCTTCTTTCCGGCCTCCAGGCCGCTGAAGTTGCGCAGTGCGGCCGCCATGCTTGTGGGGTTGGCGTTGTAGGCATCCACGATGAGGCAGTTGCTTGCGGTCTGTTCCAGCTGTGAGCGGTTGTTGGAGGGTGTGTATGCCGTGAGCGCGTGGTCCACCTGTTCTGCCGACACGCCGAACCACAGTCCTACGGTGGCTGCCGCAAGCATGTTGTCCAGGTTGTAGGAGCCTATGAGGTGGCTCTCTACCCGGTGCCAGTTGCCGGCGCGCTGTTTCCAGCTGAAGGTGAGCAGGGGTGAGCAGCTTTCCACCTTTCCGCTCACGAAAAGCCCTTCGGCGGTGCCGTATTCCACGGTGGGCAGTCCTTCGGCAATGGCCTGCAGCCTTTCGTCCTCATGGTGCAGGAACACGGTGGTGCCGGGTCGGCTGCGCAGGTAGTCGTAGAGCTCGCCCTTGGTCCTGACCACGCCCTCGAGCGACCCGAAGCCCTGCAGGTGGGCGCGTCCCACGTTGGTGATGAGCCCGCAGTCCGGCTCCACGATGTCCACGAGCGTCTTGATGTCGCCCGGATGGCTTGCCCCCATTTCCACCACGGCCACGTCGTGCTCGGGCCGTAGCCGTAGCAGGGTCTTGGGCACGCCGATGTCGTTGTTGAAGTTGCCTTGTGTGTAGAGCACGTTGTATTTCTCTCCCAGCACGGCAGCCGTCAGTTCCTTTGTGGTGGTCTTCCCGTTGGTGCCGGTGATGCCGATGATGCGTGTGCCCAACGCGCGGCGGTGGAAGTTGGCCAGTTGCTGCAGGGCGCGCAGGCAGTCGTCCACGAGCAGGAAGCGGCTGTCGGTGGCGCATTGCGGGTCATCGACCACTGCGTATGCACACCCCTTTTCGAGTGCGGCTGCGGCAAACCTGTTGCCGTCGAACGATGCGCCTTTCAGGGCGAAGAATATGCTGCCCGGCTGACAGTCCCGGCTGTCGGTGGTGATTGTGGGGTGTTGGGTGAAGATGTTGTAAAGCTCTGCTGTTTCCATTGCGTACAATTGTAAGACGCTTTTCCGTGCCGTCTGCGGGCGCACCTGCGGCGTATGCACGGAAAAGCGGTGCAAAGTTACCATTTTTTTCTGAAAAACGGCATCTTCCCGTGCATTTCTGCATCGTAGTAAACACGGGAAAGGACAGAAGCGGCCACCCTAAGGAGCCACCCTGACCTCTCCCGGTGGAAGGGGACAACTGCTTGAGAGGGATTTTATTGGGAATCCATTAGACATCATTCAACTTCCGGTAATGACCTGTCTCTCTGCATGTATGACCATGTTGTCGTCAGTTTATGGGCTAACCACTTTACGCGAGACTGTCCAGGCGCAGCCACCACTGGGGGTGTGGGCGTCTCGCCCGCACTTCTCGCACCGTCCCGCAACAAAGCATCATGGTGACATTGACTGGGCCGTCTGACGATGTGCGGGCGGGACGCCCACACCCCCAGTGGCATTCCCGACAGTTTCCTGCTTCCGGGAGCAGAATTGACACAAAAATCAAAGTGTCAGTTTTTTAACACTTTTGCTTACACTTTGATTTTTCGGGGGCTTTCAAAACAGGCAGTTTCGGACTGATTTTCGTGTTAATAAGTGTAAAATGTCGGTTTTTTGCACAAAACGGGAAAATCAGTTAAGTGTTAGGGGGGAAACACTTAACTGTTTCTGGAAAATTAGTTAACTGTTTTCGTTCCGGCACTTAAGTGTTTTTGGGGTAAAACTTAACTGTTTCGGGGCAAAAACTCAGGTTTTTGAGCTCCAAAACCGCGATTTTCCGGCCAAAAGTGCGGAAAATGGGGGCTGAAAACTGCACAAACCGGCTGTTTTGTGCATGAATTTAACGGATTTTAGGTTAAAATCGGGCGTTTTTTATTAACACTTTCCGACTACAAAAACTTATCCTGCTGATTATCAACGATTTGCAAAACAGACCTCCGAAATCCAAAATTTCCACTGGCGCGCAAAAATCCGGTTTCGCCCGACTCCTCAGAAAATGACCGAAAATCAAAGTGTAAACAAAAACGTTAAAAAACTGACACTTTGATTTTCTGCTCGAATGGTTTTCCTGCCGTAAGAATGCTTTCAAGTTACGGTTCCCTCCCCGGGGAGGGTTAGGGTGGGCCTTCCTTCTTTTCTCCAGGAGCGTGGGGTAGTCTGAAAAAACCGGCTAAAAGATTGCCCAAACCGATTAATATCATTATTTTTGCAGGAAAATTAGGAAACACATCACGCTTTCGTCAAGGGAAAGCAAAAGTATATAAGTGCAAATGGACCATTTCTTCATCAATGTGAGGGGCAGACTCATAGACCTTTCTACACCGCGTATCATGGGCATCCTCAACGCCACGCCCGACTCCTTCTATCAGGGCAGCCGGGTGCAGACGGAACGGGAGATTGCCGAGCGCGCCGACCAGATAGTGGCTGAGGGAGGCACGTTCATAGACGTGGGTGCCTTCTCCACGAGGCCCGGAGCAGTGGAAGTGGGTGAGGCGGAGGAGACCGAGCGACTTCGCAGGGCACTGCAGATAGTGCGCCGCCAGCAGCCCGACGTGCCCGTTTCGGTGGATACCTACCGGCCGGAGGTGGCGCGCAGGTGCATCGAGGAGTTCGGCGCGGACATCATCAACGATGTCTCGGAGGGCGGACTGACCGGCATCGTCAACACCCCCATAAACGAGAAAGGAAGCATGTTCGAGACCGTTGCGCGGCTCGGCGTGCCCTATATCCTCATGTCCGTGAAGCCCGACCTCGCGTCCATGCTGCTTGCCTTTGCCCGAGAAGTGGATGTGCTCCACAGCCTCGGCGTGAAGGACATCATACTGGATCCCGGATTCGGGTTCGGCAAGACGCTCGAACAGAACTATGCCGTGCTGGCCGACATGGAACGGCTCCATGCACTCGACCTGCCGCTGCTGGTGGGCGTATCGCGCAAGAGCATGGTCTATAGGCTTGTGGGCGGCGACCCCACCACGGCCCTCAACGGAACTACAGCCCTGCACGCCATAGCCCTGCAGAAAGGGGCATCCATACTGCGCGTGCACGATGTGAAGGCCTGTGCCGAGGCTATGGCCATAGTGCGCATGACAGCCGAAGGGCACCAGGCAAACATGGGACAAGACAAATCGGAGAAATGTTAGGATTCGGAATCAAGGATGCCATAGACATCCTGCTCGTGGCAACACTGCTCTACTACAGCTACCGGCTCATGAAGGAAAGCCGGTCGCTCAACGTGTTCATAGGCATACTGGTGTTCGTCATCGTGTGGCTTTTCGTGAGCCAGGTCATAGAGATGCGGCTGCTGGGGTCTATCATGGACAAGCTGGTGAGCGTGGGTGTCATCGGCCTTATCGTGCTCTTCCAGGAGGAAATACGCAAGTTCCTCTATACGCTCGGCGCGCACCAGCGCATCAAGGCCTTCAGGCGGTTCTTCTCCTCACAGGACAAGGAGACGAAGGAAGAGGACAAGGAGACCATCATGCCCATCGTGATGGCCTGCATGGACATGTCGCGCAACAAGGTAGGGGCACTCATCGTGATGGAACGCGCCGTGAGGCTCGACGACATCGTGGACACCGGCGACCGCATAGATGCCAACATCAACCAGCGGCTCATCGAGAACATCTTCTTCAAGAACTCCCCCCTGCACGACGGAGCCATGGTCATTGCCGGCAAGCGCATCAAGGCCGCCGGGTGCATACTGCCCGTCAGCCATAGCCTCGGCATACCCAAGTCGCTCGGGCTGCGCCACAGGGCCGCGCTCGGCATATCGCAGGACAGCGACGCCATAGCCGTGGTGGTGTCGGAAGAAACCGGACACATATCGGTGGCCATACGCGGGGAGTTCATGCTGCACCTCTCGGCCGAAGGGCTGGAGAGCCTGCTGGCAAGGGAGATGGGATCCTGACAGGAACCGGCCTGCACACCAGGCATGGAATGAATCATTCATCAATGTCAATCATAAAGTAAAAATGGATTTATTAAAGCAAATCGTTGCACGTGCCAAAAGCAACAAGCAACGCATCGTGCTCCCCGAGGCTACTGAGGAGCGTACACTTAGAGCCGCCGACCGTGTTATGGCTGACGACATCGCTGACATCATTCTCATAGGCAATCCCGGCGAAATCAACGCGCTGGCCGCACAGTGGGGGCTGGAGCACATCGGGAAGGCAACCATCGTGGACCCGGAGAACAACCCGCGTGCGGAGGAATATGCCGCCCTGCTGGCTGAACTGAGGAAAAAGAAGGGCATGACCATAGAACAGGCCCGGGAACTGCTGAAGAACCCACTCTACCTGGGCTGCATGATCATCAAGACAGAAGGTGCCGACGGACAGGTCAGCGGCGCGCTGAGCACAACCGGCGACACGCTGCGCCCGGCACTGCAGATCATCAAGTGTGCACCGGGTGTGACCTGTGTCAGCGGTGCCATGCTTCTCATTACCAAGCAGGAGCAGTATGGAGAGGCGGGACTGGTGGTCATGGGCGATGTGGCCGTTACTCCCATGCCCGATGCCGACCAGCTTTCGCAGATTGCCGTCTGTACCGCACAGACAGCCATGAGCGTGGCCGGAATCAAGGATCCGCGCGTGGCCATGCTCAGCTTCTCGACCAAAGGAAGTGCATCGCATGAGGTGGTAGATAAGGTAGTAGAGGCCACAAGGCTGGCCAAGGAACGCGCACCCTGGCTGCATGTGGACGGTGAACTCCAGGCCGATGCCGCACTGGTACCCTCGGTAGGCGCGAAGAAGGCACCGGGCAGCGATATCGCCGGAAAGGCAAACGTGCTCGTGGTGCCCTGCCTGGAAGTAGGAAATATCGGCTACAAGCTTGTACAGCGGCTGGGCGACGCCATAGCCATCGGCCCGATTCTCCAGGGTATAGCACGCCCCGTGAACGATCTCAGCCGGGGATGCTCTGTGGATGACATCTATTATATGGTGGCCATTACAGCCTGTCAGGCTATGGATGCAAAATAGGCAAGAAGAAAACAACTATAAAAACGTTCTCAGAACAATGAAGATCTTAGTATTGAACTGCGGAAGTTCGTCAATCAAGTACAAGCTGTACAATATGGACGACAACTCCGTGATGGCCGCAGGTGGCGCAGAGCGCATCGGGCTGGATGAGGCTTTTGTGAAAGTGACATTGCCCGGCGGCGAGAAGAAGACAATCATGCACGATATGCCTGACCACAAGGAAGGTGTGAACTTCGTGTTCTCACTGCTCACGGATCCCGAGATAGGTGCCATCAAGGACTTGTCGGAGATTGATGCCGTGGGACACCGCGTGGTGCAGGGCGGTGACAAATTCTGCGAGAGTGTAATCGTGGATGAGAGTGTGGAAAAAGGCATCGAGGAACTCTGTGACCTCGCGCCTGTACACAATGCAGGACATCTGCGCGGTATCCGTGCGGTCAACCATCTTATGCCTGATGTGCCGCAGGTGTGCGTGTTCGACAACGCGTTCCACAGCACTATGCCCGATTACGCCTATCTTTATGGCATCCCCTACGAACTGTATGAGAAGTACCACGTGCGCCGCTACGGATTCCACGGGACAAGCCACAGGTATGTGTCGCAGCGTGTGTGCGAGTTCCTCGGCCGTGACATCAAGACACAGCGTATCGTGACCTGCCACATCGGCAATGGCGCGAGTGTGAGTGCAGTGAAGTTCGGCAAGTGCATCGACACTTCCATGGGACTTACACCTCTGGCAGGCGTGATGATGGGCAGCCGTTGCGGCGACATTGACCCGTCGGCTGTGACCTATCTCATGGAGAAACTGGACATGAAGCCGCAGGAGATGGCTGAATTCCTGAATAAGAAAAGCGGTGTCGTGGGCATTACGGGTATCTCTTCCGACATGCGTGAGGTGGAAAGCGCTGCCGCAGAAGGAAATGAGCGCGCCCGCCTGGCATTGAACATGTACAATTACCGCATCAAGAAATATATCGGTGCCTATGCTGCCGCAATGGGTGGCGTGGATATCGTTGTGTGGACAGCCGGAGTGGGCGAGAACCAGACAGGTACCCGTCTTGATGCCTGTTCAGACCTGGAGTTCCTCGGTATCAAGATAGATGAGGAAGCCAACAGGGTGCGTGGAAAGGAAGCTGTCATCTCAACACCGGATTCCAAAGTCACGGTGTGTGTCATTCCTACCGATGAGGAACTGATGATAGCCAAGGATACGATGGCATTGCTGAAGAAATAGGATTCGGCCAAGGTCATGCAAAAAGGGGAGACACTTCGCACAGTCTGCGCGGTGTCTCCCCTTTCAGTGTCTTGTGTCTGTTGCTTTAGAGTGCTTTCTCTATTGCAGGGACGATGAGTGCCTCCATCACCTTGTAGCCCTCTGCGTTGGGATGGACGGTTTCAGGAGTGTATTCCTGCTTCATTCCCATTCCGTCCTCGGCCAGCATGGCAGTGAAATAGTCCACATAGGGAATCTTGTTGGCTTTGGCGTAGGCTTCCACACGCTTGTTCAGACTGCGGATTTTCTGCATGGCATCCTTGATTTCAGGCCGCCAGAGGAAATTGCGTGCAGGAAGCGTGGAGCAAAGAATGACCTTGATTTTGTTGGCACGTGCAAGCTCCACCATGGATACGACATTGCCGAAGGTCTGGTCTTCATCGTATTTTCCTGTGTTCTCGGCCACATCGTTTGTACCGTAGTTGATGACCACCAGCTTGGGCTGAAGGTCGATGACATCCTGGCGGAAACGGAGCAGGAACTGATAGGAAGTCTGCCCGCCGATTCCACGCCCGATATAGCCGTGTTCGCGGAAGAACTCTGGACGGATGTTTACCCAGCCCTCTGTAATGGAGTTGCCCAGGAATACCACGCGTTTCTCGCCTTTGGCAGGTTTGCCCAGTTCTGCATTTTGCTTTGCATAGCACTGGTAATTGGCAAAATCGTGGCGTTGTGCATTGGCCGGGTTGCTGAAGAATGCACCTGCTGCAACCAGCAGGAGAACTTTGAGAGAATGATTTGTTTTCATTTTTTCTGAAATGTTTTTTAGTTGAGATGAAATTGTACTTAGGTAAAAAATGATTTCTTTTTCAATGATGTGTCTGAGGCATTGCCTGTTTCAGGGCTTACTCTCGCCTTCCACGTATTCTTCGAGGAACATGTGCTCGCCATCGAATACGGCGTAGGTGAACAGGCTGATCCAGTCGCCCAGAATCATCATGCGTGATTTTCGCGAAAGCATCAGGTCAAGTTCTATGTGGCGATGCCCGTAAATGAAGAAGTCAATGTCGGGATGGCTTTTCATGTAGTCTTTGGTGAAAAGCACCAGATGTTCTTTGTCTTCTCCCATATATGGAGGCTCTTTTCCGTCGGAACGTTTCAGACGGCTGTGCTTGGCCCAGTTCAGCCCAAGCCACATACCCCATCGGGGATGGATGCTGTTGAGAAGAATCTGACAGGTGCGATTGTGGAAAACGCCACGTAGAAGTTTGAACTTGTTGTCTGGGTCGCCAAGTCCATCGCCGTGGGCCAGGAAAAAGATCTTGTCGTAGATTTCCATCGTAGCCGGTTGTTTGTGCAGGATGACCCCACACTCTTCTTCCAGATACCCATAGGTCCATATATCATGGTTGCCTGTGAAATAATGGACTTCAATCCCCATGTCGGTAAGTTCTGACAGCTTACCCAGGAACCGTGTATAGCCTTTGGGCACTACGTAGCGGTACTCGTTCCAGAAGTCGAACATGTCGCCCAGCAGGTAAATGGCTGCTGCCTTGTTCTTGATGGTGTCAAGAAACCGCACCAGCCGCCTTTCCTGCATACGCCCGTGGTCAATGGCCCACGAGCCGAGGTGTGCGTCTGATAGGAAATAGATGTTCTTCATTGTTTTTCTGACCTTGGATTCTGTGTTATTCAAAACCGAGTTCAATGCGGGCTTCTTCTGTCATCATGCTTTTATCCCATTCCGGCTCAAAGACCAGATTCACTGTTGCGCCGCTTACACCTTCCACAGCATCGACTTTCTGTCTTACATCCTCGATGATAAAGTCGGCTGCAGGACAGGAGGGAGCGGTGAATGTCATGTCAATGTCCACAGTGGAGTCTTCCTTTACGTCAACCTTGTATATAAGTCCAAGGTCATAGATGTTGACGGGAATCTCGGGGTCATAGACTGTTTTCAGGACATCAACAATGCGTTCTTCTATTCTTGTTTTTTCAGCCTGTGTCATATTTAACTGGATTGTTTGTGCAAACTTACATAAAAAAAAGGACTTCTATGCACGTAGGTTCAATAAAATGGACTTCTGGCACAGAAAGGAAACCCTTTAGCGGCGGGAGACGCAGATGTTTTTCTTTTGCCGGAGGATTACAGTATGCGTCCTTCCTCTTGATAACTGTAGTAATGCCCGTCGGTCATGATGATGTGGTCAAGGAAGTGTATGCGCATCGTTTTACAGGCTTGTTTCAGCTTCTCGGTCAGCCGGTCGTCATCGCTGCTGGGTCTTGCATTGTTGCTGGGGTGGTTGTGGCAAAGGGCAAGGACGGTTGCATTGGCCATTAAAGCCTCTTTGAGTATAATGCGCACGTCAACGGCCGTTTCCGATATTCCACCATGGGAAATGCGCATGGACTTGATAAGCCTGAAATTCTGGTTCAGGAGCAGGATCCATGCTTCTTCTGTGTCCAGATCTTGCATCACAGGGTGCATGTAGTCGTAGATGGATTGGGCCGAGTCCAGTTGCTTGCGTTCTTCGGCCTTTTCGCGCTGCCTACGCTTGCCAAGTTCACAGGCTGCAATGACGGAAATGGCTTTAGCTTCTCCAATCCCGTTGTAGGCCATCAGTTCACGTGCACTCATTTTTCCAAGTGTGTTCAGGTTGTTTCCGCAATCTTTCAGAATACGTTTCATCAGGTCAACAGCGCTTTCTTTAGTAGAGCCAGACCCGATGAGTATGGCCAGCAGTTCTGCATCTGAAAGACTTTGTGCGCCTTTTAAAAGCAGTTTCTCGCGAGGTCGGTCTTCTTCGGCCCATTGGTTGATGTTCAGTTTGTCCATGATGTCGGCAGGATGTTTATGGTTAACGGTTCAATAGGGCTTATTTGTAGAATGTGTGCTCAAATGCTTGAAATTCATCCATGCCCCTGACACATCGTTTCCACCATGCTGTCAAGTATCCGCATCCATAGCCCAACAGCTGAGTGTAGGCTGCCCGAATGCTTAATAGCCCTATGTGCAGACTTTTGTTACGGATGGTAGAATCGGTGCAGACAATCATCGAGAATACTAATGTGGGGAATAGTGCAAGTAGGCCAAGAAACAGTCCTATAGGTGGATCGACTTCAGGGCCGAGGATTGTTCCGGCCATGAAAGCCATTATGAGCAGAAAACCTTGGAAAAAGGTGAAAAGTGTAAAGAGCATGGGCAACAGGTGAACAGCCTTGAGGCTGTCCGGATATTTCTTGTAAAGATTGATGCGTGCAATGCCACTGTTAAAAACCTGTCTCCAGAATTTCCTGAAATCAGTCCGTCGTTTGTGCCATACCCATGCTTCGGGAAAAAGCCGACAAGAGAATCCTGCCTTGAATATGCGTATGGAGAAATCAATGTCTTCTCCAAAGCGCATATTAGAAAAACCTCCAAGCTGCAAATAGATGTTACGTCGTATGCCCATATTGAACGACCGTGGATAGAATTTGTCAAGTTTCTTTTTCCCGCCTCTGATTCCGCCAGTTGTGAAAAAGGAAGTCATGGAATAGGAAATTGCCTTTTGGACATCTGTGAATGATTCATGGGCAGCATCGGGGCCTCCGAAAGCATCGGTTGGCTGTTGTTTCAGCTCATCTGCCACTGCCTGTATGTATCCAGTAGGCAAAACCACATCACTGTCAAGCACTATAATCCATTTGCCTTTGGCTTTTTCTGCGCCGTAGTTCCGGCTTTGCCCAGGACCACTGTTCTGCTTTTCGAGATATTTCAGGTCCAGTTTCCCGACATATCGGTTACATACCTCTTTACTGCTTATGGATGAGCCGTCCTCTACAATGATTACTTCAAAATCCTTGTTGGTTTGTCTTGTCAGGCTTTCCAGCAACTCTTCGGTTTCTTCAGGACGGTTGAAAACGGGAATGATGATTGAAAAAGTCATGTGGGGAGTAGGCTAATGCACTGAAACGAAAAAAGGTTAGAAACCTAACGGATTGCTGTTCTGTCTCTAACCCTATGGTGGAAATCTTTTTATTCCTTGACGCGCTGCAGATAAGATCCGTCGCGTGTGTCAACTTGAATAAGGTCACCCTCATTCACAAACAGCGGGACGCGCACTTCAACTCCAGTTTCAAGTGTTGCAGGCTTCAATGTGTTTGTAGCTGTATCACCTTTTATGCCGGGTTCTGAGTGAGTGATGCGCAAAACAGTCTTGACGGGCATTTCTGCATAGAGGATAGTGTTTGTGTCAGCATCGCTGACTACATCTACGATATCGCTCTCCTTCATGTATTCCACTCCAGTGATGAGATCCTTGGCAATAGGAATCTGGTCGTATGTTTCCTGGTTCATGAAGATGTAGTCATTGCCATCGAGGTAAAGATACTGGAACTGACGACGCTCTACGCGGACATCTTCCAAAGCTTCACCGATGTTGAAACGTTTTTCCAGAACGCGTCCGCTGACAACATCCTTCAGTGTGGTGCGCATGATTGTATTGCCCTTTCCCGGTTTTACGTGGAGGAAGTCAATGCAGAAATACAGTTTTCCGTCCATACGGATACATGTACCCTTTTTGATGTCTTGTGATTTGATCATTTTGTTATTTCGTTTGAATGTAAAATCCTGTCTAATGGCATTTTGTGGCTGCAAAGTTACGATATTTTTATAAAAAAACATAAGAATGGAACTGAAAAATAGTGTAAATCTTTGTCAATTCGAAAATTATGTTTACTTTTGCACTCCGAATTTGCGCTTTCACGCTATAGACCGTGCGTTTACGGGAGTAGTAATCCAAAAGTGACAAGAAAACATAACAAAACAAAATATAAAGAACAATGAAAAGAACATTTCAGCCTCACAACAGAAGAAGAGTGAATAAGCATGGCTTCCGCGAGAGAATGTCCACAAAGAACGGACGCCGGGTTCTCGCTTCACGTCGCGCACACGGTCGTAAGAAACTTACCGTATCCGATGAGCATCACGGAAAATAATCCCGTCAAGACGATGGAAGAAAGGGGTGTGTCAAAAGATGGCACACCCCTTTCTTTTTAAACATAATGTGGCTTTTTACTTAGTTTCAGGCAATAGGTTTTCTTTTGTATAGTACTTGCCGAGAGAGTGAAAACCATAAGGCCATGGCTGTTTTTGCAATGGCAAGACGGTAAAGGTACAATATGCAATTGTTAGTTCACCGTCTTTTTGCCCTGTGGAATGCAGCACAGTAAGACTGCATTCGTGTTTCATGTGACTTCAGGTCCCGTGCTATTGTGGCTTGACAACTTCCGGTCATTCCGCTACAATTTTTGGGAAAGCGGAAATACGCAGACGGGCGGCACCCATGGGGATGAGCTTCAATGGTGTCTCTGTTTCCGATTTCCTAACGTATTTTGTCGGCAGCTGGTCGGTCATGCCGGTAGTGTCATATCCCCAGGAAGGTATCTGCACACCATAGGCGCTGAATTCCAGTGGGACATTGTCGGCCGTGAAGGGCATATTGTCGTTTGGCCATGCTTTTTTCGTTATGCTCAGGTTGACAGGCTGGAAGTCCTTGTCCACTTTCAGTGCGTAGTTCCATTCGCTTTGGGGCGTGAGTACATAGCAGGGCCATAATGATGCATCGACACCGTCCTGCCAATGAGAGTCGTCCTGTACGAAGTCTGTGTCACGACTATCATGTTCCTCAATGTCCTCGTTTATTTGCAGTGAGAGGGTGAGCGGTCCATAGTTCACACTCACGCTGGCTTTGTTCTGCTGCCATACGCGTGTCCAAATTTCCATGGGCAGGTTCAGTTCCACGATATCCCCGTCGCTCCAGGTATGTTCCACGCGGATGTATTTCCCTTCAGCGGCAGGCACCGGAGCGGCCTCACCATTGATGCTGACTGCTGCACCTTTAGCCCATGCCGGTACGCGCAGGTAGAGCGGGAAGGTTACTGGCTGCTGGGTGTGCAATGTAAATGTCACCTTGTCCTCGAACGGGTATTCTGTGGTTTCCTCAAGCACCACCTCCGTGCCATTTGCCACCTTGGCTGTGGTTTCGCTGGCTGCGTAGAGCATTGCTGCCAGACCGTTGTCTGTGGTGGCCATGACAAGGTGTTCTGCATAATAGGGCCATCCCATGCCGTGGTTGTGCTGACAGCAACGGCTGCTGAACGGGCTCATTGAGAGCATGCCACGCAGGTTGTTGTCGATGCTCGGCCCATGCAGTTTCTCATCGCTGATGGCCATGTTGGGTGATGTGATGTAGCGGAGCGATTTCATGTCGGGCATGAGGGCAGCAGTAAACGTGTTCAGTGCCACGTCTTCACAATGGTCAGCCCAAAAGGGATCGCCCGTGATGCCCATTAGTATCTCGTCGCTGGCCATTTGCTCTACTATGGCGCAGGTTTCTGCGCCCTGACGGGGGTCGAAGTAGCCTTGGCGTGCGTTTTCGTCGGCACCGTACATGCCTCCTGGCACCTGTCCGAAACGTTCACGCATGATGTTGAAGTCGTTGTACGTGGCTTCCAGTAGTTCCGGGTTGCCGTCATATATATAATAGGTGGCGGGTTCGCGGAAACCCTGAGCCACATTCACGCCGTGCCAGTTGGGCAGTGTGCCTTCCTGTGTCCAGTCGGAGGTGTTCTGGTGAAGTTTTTCCATGAGTGGAAGAATTTCTCTGTCTCCTGTGCGGTTGTAGAGCCAGATGGCGCTCCACAAGTTGTCGCCTCCGCGCTTTTCCTGCCATACTCCCTTGAGAAACTTGCTGTCGTCAACGGTCAATTCCCATTTGAGGTAGTTGGTCATGGCTGTGATTACGCGTTCATCGCCGGAATATTCGTAGTAGGTTTGCAATGCCCAGAGCATGATCATTTGTGCCCAGAGTTCGGGGTTGTCGCCTTCGTAGTTGCGTGGGCCGAGGAATCCGTCCGCCTTCAGGTTGGCGAACACTGCATCAAACCACACCTTTGCTTCGTCTTTCATTTCCTGGTCATCAAGGATGTAGGCCAGGCTGCAATAGCCTCTCAGCCAGTAGGGCACCTCTTCCCATCCGTGGTCGCCGCTGTCGCTGAGCCACTGGTTGTTGTTCTTGTCGAGCCATGCACTGATGGTGCCAAGCTGTCCGTTCAGTCCGTCCTTTTGCAGTTCCAGGTATTTTCGCAGCCATCCCTTGGGCTGCACTTTGCCTACTGGCAGTTTCAGTAGCGGCACCTGCTGCAGGGGCTGGCGGAAATTCGTATAGTTGTTGCTCACTGAAGTCACCGGGCGTTCCACCACGCTCACGGCATCCTGTGCGCACAGGCAGGTCCCTGCCGACAGAGCCACGGCCAGGGTGGCATTGCGCGCTATGTTCTTGATTGCTTTCATTTTGTTCTGTGCTTTATTTTCCGATGATACATTTCTTTCCGTTCACAATGTAGAAACCTTTCTTCAGTCCGTCCGTTGACTTGCCGAGATACTGTCCGGCCATGTTATATACGCCTTCTGCCGTGGTTCTTTCCCGGGCTGGCGGTGTGGCATTGCCAAGGCCTGTAGGCACATATTCCTGTTCGGTCATCAGACCGTAGTCTATGTGTCCGCCGCCACCGCCTTGCATGAGCGATACGGCCAGTACATTGTCGCCTTCCTTCAGCCATCCCTTGTGTGCTTCGGTAAGTGTCATGCGTGCATAGTTGTTGTCGTTCCATCCGTTTGCGCTCCACAGTTCATGTCCGTTGAGATATGCCACGGGATTCTCGTCGTAGCTGCATGTGAATATCAGGTTGGCATCGCGGAGATGGTCCAGTTCTGTGGCAGTCAGGGTGAAATGCCTACGTACAAGGATAGGTCTTACCTGGCTGCCCCATTCTGTGGTGAAGAACATGTTTTCATCGTTGCTGAACGGCCCTACGCCTTTGATCCAGTCCTGCTCGTCTTCCTCGGGTGCATACCAGCGCGCATCGTCGGCCTCGATGAGGTCGTCGTTGTAGTTAAGGAAATAGTAGGCGCAGTCCCACGGCCCGATGGCCACGGTGGGGAGCAGCCAGTCCACCTTCTTCATGTCAGCCCTGTACAGGCCGCAGTCTGCCAGTGCCCCTCCCCAGTTCTGGTGGACGTGCACAGCCAGCACGTTTTCCGTTCCGTCGGTCTTGATGAGTGCCTTCTGCTCATCGGTCAGCAGCACATACTCGTCATTATTCCATCCGTCGCTCACCTCGTGCACCTTGACACCATTGATGTACCATTCCGACGGCGCGTCATCATGCCCACAGGCCAGGAAAACGTCGTGGAGCAAAGGCTCGTTCAGCGTGAAGGAGCGGCGCATGTACATGTCGCCCATAATGTCTGACAGCACCCAGCGCCATGACTTTTGCCCTTTGTAGTATTCATCGCTGCTGAAGGGCGATGTGGCATCTTTCCATGTGCTGTCGTATGTCCATCCGTCATAGTCGTATGCAAACCATTGCCGTCCGTTGTCATCGGCTGGAGGAGTGCCCCAGATGTGGTTGTAATACTGGTCTTCGTAACGTTTGCCCTCGTTGAACACCCAGACCAGCGCGTCATAGGTGTCATCAGGCGTGTACTGCGAAGACGGAAGGATAACGTTCTGGGAATTGAAGGTGCTGACAATGGAAGTCTGTGCGGACATTCCATCCGGAGCCATCAGGCATGCTCCTGCCATGAGAATTCCCAACATGTGGCATTTCCTTTTCATTTCTTGATGTTTTTAAGTTGTTGGATGTTTTGAGAATGTTTTTAGTCTAACAGGCACAAAAGTACAAAAAAGAATCCGAACCGCCATCCCCTAAGTGCAGGAGGGAGCCTGCTGCATCCCACTTAGCTGTTTTCCTTTTTCCTTATAATCATATAGGCTTGTCTGAGTTTGGGCAGCGGATTGCGCAGGCTGTCGAAATGGGCGGCCAGTATGATTGTCAGTATGGCTGTGCCGGCCACTGTTGCCCATCCGTACAGTTCCCTGATGGAGGTTATCAATGCTTCCGTCCCCATGGCTGTCATAGCCTTTGGCGTAAGCGTGGCACAGGCATGTGCGTTCATCACTCCCATGTTGACCAGGTGCAGCCTGGTTTCCCCCTGCAGGGCGTGTTCCCAGACAGCTATGCCAATGGCATCGCTCAGCCCCATGCGAATGAATCCCAGCACGCATAGCACCTGGAAATAGTATTTGAAGTTGGTGTAGGCCTGGGCATAGACGGTCAGGGCAATGAATACACCCACGTGGCCGAATCCGAACAGGAAAGAGGGTATCCACAATTGACTGATGCTTATTCCCGCCCAGACAAGCCAGGCCATCAGCAGACTGTAGCCCACCATGGCGGCCATTGACCAGAATGTGAGTGTCTTCAGGTGCCATCCCATCTTGCTACGTGCAACGAGGCAGAACAGTGCAGCTACGCCTGCCCCCATGAATTCAGGCCATTTCAGTTGCGATGCGGTCAGCTGGTCATAGCCCATTATGCTGCCCATGAAGCAGTTCTGCAGCACATTCTGGGCACCGGTGAACAGGTCGAGGGCAAGGAACAGAAGCATGAGTATCAGCAGGTTCGGACTTCTGAATGCTCCATACTCAATGAAGGGGTGGCGTATGTGGTTCATGCGGAGAAAGCAGACGGCCAGCGACAGGATGCTGATGCCTGTCGCAAGACGGATGCGGCGGTCGGCCATCCAGTCATATTCCTCTCCATAGCAAACGGCGAACAGTGCCGACAGGATGAAGACGGTCCATAGCAGCATGCCCAGCAGGTCTATGCCCAGCAACGGCATCTTTGGCATAGTGCGGAATGGTCGCATGAACACCTGCACCAGGACTATGACCACCGCGCAGAGTCCTGCGGCTGCCAGATGGATGTGCTGCCAGTCGAAATAGTAGATGATGCGTATGGCCAGCCAGTCGAAGAGTCCCACGCAGCCTATGACCACAAAAAAGACGAACGACAGGAAGACCGCATAGTTGTAGGTAGGGGTTACGCGCGGCAGCAGGTTGGAAAAGCACTCGAACGTGCCGTACAGCCTGAAGAACCCTCCGATATAGCACAGGGCCAGCATGAGGGCATAGCTATGGACATGGGGAAACAGCAGGTTCACGGCCAGCAGCCCACAGGCGGCAATGGTCAGCGAGGTCTTGTTGGTGAAACGGAACTTCAGCCGGAAGGCCAGGGGAAAGTAAAAACACAGTCCTGTGAGTACGGTCTGCCCGAACATGTGCGTGTCGCTTGGCGTGAGGTCGCGCTCTCCGGCCAGCTGTGCCATTGTCGTGAAATAGAAGCCGTTGGAGAACTGGAAGGCTGTCAGGTAGCACAGGTAGAGCAGGATGCAGACCTTGTCGGGCACCCGTTCCCTGAGGTTCGTCAGTCTCTCCGGCTGTTGATTGTACTGGTCTGCCATGTCGCTATTCGCTTTTTACGGTACACTCCACATTCATTCCTGCGGAAAGCTGCCGGAGCAGTTTCGGGTCGTTGTTGCCAGTGAAGGCGATCTTCACGGGTATGCGCTGTTCCACCTTCACGAAATTCCCTGTGGAATTGTCGGGAGCCACGGCAGAATACTGCGCCCCAGTAGCAGTGGATATGGCCACGACCTTTCCCTCGATCCTGCTGCCGCTGAAAGCGTCCACCCGCATGTCCACAGTGCTGCCGATGCGGATGCCGCCGAGCTGGGTCTCACGGAAATTGGCTGTCACCCACCGCCTCTCGTCGCTCACTATGGTGAAGAGCCGCATGCCCGGCATGGCCAGCTCGCCTTCCTGCACTATCCTGCGGGCCGTATATCCGCTGCACGGCGCAGTCACCGTACAGTAGCTGAAGTTCAGGCGGGCAAGATCCAGTGCAGCATCGGCCACTTCAATGGCTGAACTCTGCTGCTCCATCCTGAATCCGGTCTCGGCGTGCGCAATGCTTGTTCCCGCTTTCTGCCGCCTCATGGTCTCCACCTTGGCCTTCAGCGATTCATATCTTGTGGCCACGGATTCATACTGCTGCCTTGTCACGGCTTCCTTTTCGTACAGGGCTTTGTAACGTAGGAAGTCGGCCTCGGCGTTCTTCAGCAGCACCTCTACTTCCGCGATGCCCGCATCGGTGACTCCCATCTGGTTGCGCGCGCCCTGCACACTCTTCTCCGAAGCCCATTTCCCTGCACGCGCATTCCGGGCTGCGGCCTGGGCCTGGGCCAGATGCAGACGGAACTCGCTGTCTTCGATGGTCAGCAGCGTGTCACCTTTCTCCACGTGCTGGAACTCGTCCACATAGATGTGCTTCACGAAACCCTGCACGCGGGCGTTGACGTTCACGATGTCCTGTTCCACCTGGGCGTTGTTGGTGTACTCGCCGCCCACGTGGATGAATACGCTGGCAATCCATGCCGCGCCACACATGATCATTGCCACGATAACGACATTGGCAACGGTCTTTCTTGTTCTTTTGTTCATTTGGAAATATAGTTTTTTGTTTTGTTTGAAGAAACACAGCACAAGGGCGCACCCTTCCCCTCACCAGCAAGGAAAACGATGGGTTACGCCTGTTTCCGTCCGACGGATTTGCGATGGGAAATGGAAAGTCAGATAATTTGATTGAAAGGATATTCGCTACCCCAAAGGAATGCCTTTGGAGAAGAAACCGGTATGAAGGTCAAAGACGGGAATCGTTGTGTCATATCCTTTCCTGAATGAAAAAACTGTGGCAAAAGTACAAAAAACATTTGAAACAAAGCTATCCTCCACCCAGACTTTTTCTCACATCAAGGTTGTAGTGCTCCACTTGTAGTATATGCTTAATACGCTCGCTTGCATTTGATTTGCTTGTTTTGCAAAAAAGACAATCATCGGAGTGGAAAAGACTGTCGGGAATGCCGCTGGGGGTGTGGGCGTCTCGCCCGCACGTCTCGCGCCGACCTGCAACAAAGCATCGTGGTGATATTATCTGGGCTGCCTGGCAATGTGCGGGGGGGACACCCACACCCCCAGCGGCATACCTGACGGTTTCCTGCCTCTGGAATCTGAATCGGTGAAAATCAAAGTGTCAGAATTTTAACGGTTTTGCTTACATTTTGATTTTCAGGGGTCTTGAAAAATAGGCCGTTTGGACGCGATTTTCATGTTAATAAGTGTGAATTGTCGGTTTTTTGCACAAAACGGAAAAA